>NZ_LBGU01000036.1:0-190476 GCF_000988325.1 Sphingobacterium sp. Ag1
GATGCCTTTTTTTCTTAAAATATAAGATGGATTTACGTTAATTCGTTTTTCCAACTTTATGACCTGCTATAGAGAAATACATAATGTATAGATAGCCTGGTACCATTGCATATAGGAATGCATGTTGAAAATCAATATGTAAATGATCTTTTAACAGCCCGTAGATCAAAGGCCATATCGCTCCACCAGCAATACCCATAATCATAATTGCTGATCCTGTTTTTGTGAATTTTCCCAGACCTTTAATTCCTAGCGGGAAGATGGCTGGCCACATGAGGGAGTTCGCGATTCCTAACAAGGCAACAAATATAAATGATGTTGTACCAGTTGTGAAAACAGAAATAACGGTGAATGTGATACCAATGATTGTGCAAATGCGTAGGGCCATTTGTTGTGATACAAATCTTGGAATGGAGATAATACCGATAATATAACCGATCAACATGCAAGATAGTGTAAATGCTGTTGCGTAGGTCGTAAAGAAGGGATCAACTTTCAGTTCGCGTGCATAGACGCCAATGATATCTCCCGCCATAACTTCGACCGCTACACAGAAGAAAATTGCCAAAGCGCCCAAGAACAAATGTGGATATTGAAATATCGATGTTTTCTTTGCCGCAACAGTTCCGCTTTCTGCGCTGTTTTCTTCTTCTGCATCCATATCGACCTCAGGCAGGTGAGTGAACTTTAAGAATATTGCGAAGGCAACGAATATAATTGCAAGAGAGATGTATGGCGTGTGTACGCGTTGAAGAAGATCATCTAAGATCGCATTCTTTTGGACCAGATCCGTTGTTGCTTCTAATTTTGCTGTTACTTTTTGAGCATCTTTTAAAAAGAGTGTTCCGAAAAGGATAGGTACAATGATACCAGCCGATTTATTGAAAAAACCAGCTATTGAAATACGTTGTGCTGCGCTATCAATAGGACCAATAATACTTAAGTAAGGGTTAACTGCTGTTTGTAATAATGCCATTCCTGAACCTTGAATAAAGATTCCTGTTAAAAATAGGCCATAGCTTCTGTTATCTGCCGCAGGAATAAAGATCAAAGACCCTAAACCTAATATAATAAGACTGACAACTAAACCATTTTGGAAACCAATTTTTTTGATGATGACTGAGCTTGGAAGTGCTAGGAAAAAATAAGCAATATAGGAAGCAAAGGTTACGAAGAAAGCTTGCAAATCTGTTTCGAGGTTACAAGCAATTTTTAAGAATGGAATTAAAGTTCCGTTTGCCCAGGTAATAAAACCGAGGATAAAAAATAAACCACAGCAGATGGCCATAGGGCGAAAAGCTGTTTTACCAACGTTAGGATTAGTGGTCATGTTTTGTTTTATTATATTTAGTTAAGTTATCGTTCGAGTAGTTAAGTTATCGTTCGAGGATTGGTAAATCAGTAGGAATAAGGAATGAACAAACGATTGCGCTTCATAATTACTGATTTTTAAAGTATCCATCCTACAAGACTACTTAAATTTCTTGAATATTGGAAATAAATAAAGGCATATTTTTGAGGGATTTTGATAATTAATTGACAAAAAAAAGGGGGATAAATTGTGAAATTTGTCCCCCCTTGCTTATAAACGTTGTCGAATTGTAATTGGAACGAGGTGATAAATCGAGTTAGCAAGAGCCGTATAATTATCGTTATTTTGGAACGATAGCTACTGTAAGTCTCGAGATACAATTTAATTTGTTGAAGCGATCGTACATCTTTATTTCCCAAATATGTGTGGATCGACCAATGTGTATTGGGCTACATTTTGCTGTTATTACGCCGCTACTGACCGGGCGTATGTGATTGGCATTTACTTCAAGTCCCACACCGCGGTATTTTTCAGGGTCAACCACGAGATTGGATGCGATACTTCCCAAAGACTCCGCCAGAACGACAGATGCTCCACCGTGTAAAATACCGTGTGGCTGTTTGACTTTATCTGTTACGGGCATGGTTGCTGTAATGGAGTTGTCGTCTATTTCTGTTGCTTGAATCTCGAGCAGACCCGACAGATATTTATTGAAGAATACGTTAATTTCCTCAATGCTGTAATGCTGAAACCAAATTTTTGACATCGTCTGAGTTTAAATAACGTTCCTGGATAATAATGCGGTGATGATTGAGATGGCCCGCAATGACATACAAAAGCGCTTTTACACTTGTTAGGCGTTCAGATGCCATCCCCTTACGTTCTAATTCCACGTCATTAAAACTGTTGAAAAGCATCATGTTAGCTTTGCGAAGAAAGGTGAATTCTTTGCTTAGGCTTTCTAATGTACGGTCGTTGTAACGGGAATATTGAATGAGATAGTCTTGGTCATATCCGGCAAGCTCTTTAAGATCATTACGTGAAAAACGCAATGCCCGGTAAGCCATGATACGTTCATTATCGATGACGTGGCCAACAACTTCTTTGATGGTCCACTTATCCTCGGCGTATTTAAAATTACCTCTTTCCTCAGGAATCGTGTCCAGAAATGCTGGAAAGGAGAGCGTTTGTTCTTCTAGTGCATCAAACACGTTATCGACGACAGTTTCAATATAAGGCGCGTAAACTGCTGGATATTCGTCAGATTTGAGTGGCTTCATATTTTAAATTGCTTTTTAAGATTATTCGAAATGTTGTTCCTTTACCTACTTCAGATTCTTTTACAAAAATTTGTCCTTGGTGATACCGCACCATTCTTTTTGTCAGACTAAGGCCAAGCCCCCAACCTCTTTTTCGTGTTGTGAACCCCGGCTGGAAAACAGATTCAAAATTAGATCTCGGAATTCCTTTGCCCGTATCACTAATGTCTATAAAAATTTCTTCTTTCGCAATATTTTCTGAAATATTAACAGTTATCTTTCCTTCTGTGCCAATGGCGTTTACTCCGTTTTTCAATAAATTTTCGATAATCCAATCAAAGAGTGGAATATTGAGCTGTGCTTCAAGATGCCTGTCGCCTTTTAATTCGAAAGTAATTTTATTACTGGTTCGTATGCGAAAATAATCCATATAATTTTTGATGACATCATAGAGGTTATGGTTGGTCAGTACGGGAGTAGATCCTATTTTGGAGAAGCGGTCAGCGACGATTTCAAGTCGTTTAATGTCATTTTCCATTTCATTTAGCGTGTCATCGTCTTCGGCATCAAATTTTATGCGAATCAATTCTAACCAGCCCATCAGTGACGAAATAGGGGTGCCCAACTGATGTGCCGCTTCTTTGGTTAGTCCGACCCAAACAAGATTTTGTTCGGATTTTCGGATGGAGTTGAAAACCGTATAGGCAATAATGAGAAAGAGGGCAATCAATGATAATTGTACATAAGGAAACACTCTCAACTGTTGCAAAAACCACGAATCCTTATAATAAACATGCCATTTTTGTCCATTTTCCAATTCCAATGTAATCGGAGGATGGCTCTTCTTCATAAACGCAAGCTGCTTTTGAAAATATGCCGGATCATAATCGAGATGTTTTGTAACACTGTCGTTGTGTCCGGGTTTAATATTTGTCTTTGTGGAGTCGAGGTTACGCCAGAAGATAATGTCTTCCTTATCGTCAGTAATAATTGCTGGTAAATTGAGACTGTCTCTTACGGCGTAAATAAACGTAATGAATTCATCATCAACGTCGGGCATGGTCATGATATTTTTGGTACTCATGGCCCATACCTCAGCCTTTGAACGTTCGGCATGCGCAAGATTTCGAACGAGGTAATTGGTATAAACCAAAGAGGCGACAGCAATGACTGCTGCAAAGATAAGCAAGATAAATTTCCAGCGTTGCTGGCTAATCTGATAGGGTTTCATGATTACGTATTCGTGTCCTTCATTTGCAAATTACTGAATAAATGTCTGTTTTCTGCACTTTTATTTCATTGAAGAAGTTAACGTACCATCCAAATCAAAAATTTTGTGGTAATTTTGCGGCATGAGTTCAGAAAGAAAAGTAAGAGTGCGTTTTGCACCGAGCCCGACAGGTGGTCTTCACCTTGGTGGGGTACGTACAGCTTTGTTTAATTTTCTCTATGCGCGTCAGCATCAGGGAGATTTTATTTTACGTGTCGAGGATACGGACCAAACTCGTTTTGTCCCAGGTGCTGAGGAGTATATCAACGAATGTTTAGCATGGTGTGGTCTTTCTCCAGATGAAAGCCCGTTAAAAGGGGGCGAGTACGGACCTTACCGTCAAAGTGAGCGAAAACCATCTTACCGGAAATATGCTGAGCAGTTGATCGAGAATGGTTATGCTTATTATGCATTTGATACTGCAGAGGAATTGGATGAGCAACGTAAGTTGCAGCCTAATTTTCGCTATAGCCACGAAAATAGACTTCAATTGCGTAATTCATTGAGTCTGTCTGAGACTGAAACTCAACAATTATTGGATGCGGGGACTCCGCACACCATTCGTATAAAAATTCCTACCGATGAAACGGTAACATTCACGGATATGATCCGTGGAAAGGTTGCTTTTGATACCAATCTTGTCGATGACAAGGTGTTGCTTAAAGCAGATGGCATGCCGACTTATCATCTGGCAGTTGTTGTAGATGATAAAGCTATGGAAATATCACATGTATTCCGTGGTGAGGAGTGGCTGCCTTCGGCGCCTATCCATATTTTATTGTGGGAATACCTCGGCTGGGGTGATAGCATGCCAGGTTGGGCACACCTTCCATTAATTCTGAAACCAGATGGAAATGGTAAATTAAGTAAGCGTGATGGCGATCGCTTGGGCTTCCCTGTTTATGCAATGAACTGGACTGATGCGAAATCTGGTGATACAACAAAAGGATTCCGTGAGATGGGCTTCTTGCCAGAAGCTTTTGTCAATATGCTTGGGGTGTTGGGCTGGAATGATGGAACTGAACAGGAGATTTTCTCCTTAGATGAATTGATCCAGAAATTTGGTGTTGACCGTATCAGTAAAGCTGGGGCAAAATTTGATTTTGAAAAAGCAAAATGGTTCAACCATGAATGGATTAAACGCACATCGACAGAATCTCTGTTGCCACAGATCAATACAGTTTTGGAGCATCATCAAGTAGAAGCCGATGCCGCTTATGTGAGCCGAGTATTGGATGCCGTGAAAGAACGTCTAACCTTTGTTGAAGACTTTTGGAGCCAGGCGTCCTTCTTCTTCTCGCAACCTGCGGAATATGATTTGAGCGCCGTGAAACCTAAATGGTCTGCTGAGAAAACAGCATTTTTTGAACATATTAACCAATCTTTCGAAGGGTTTAATACCTGGAAGGCTGCTGAATTGGAACCTTTCTTCAAAGATGCGATTCAGGCATCGGGAATGAAGATGGGCGAGCTTATGATGCCATTCCGGATTATGCTGGTAGGGGGTAAGTTTGGACCAGATGTATTTCAGATTGTTGAATTACTTGGTCAACAAGAGGTCATAGCGCGTGTGAAAAAAGCACTTAAAGAATTCGATGCTTAAATAAATTAAGTACAAGATACCGAAAAGGGGTTGTCTGCATTGCTATGCAAATAGCCCCTTTTTTCTGAACGAGGCTGTTTTATTGATTCCTGTTGTTTTTATCAAGTCATCAATGCGCGATTAAGTCATCAATGCGCGCGCGATACGCGGTTGATTAGCCAAAAAGAATCTTCCGTTCGGGTTCTTAACTGTTGTTGCTCGCGAAATCATGGAGCTTGTCTATAGGGGGGAGCGGCCTCATTTACAAGTATGGTATCCTTAGGCGCATGAAAAGTGTTTTGGCTGGGCCGAATAAAAATATAAGCCCCGTTATTAGTATTCCTAGTATCCCTAGATAAGTAAATATCTCCATGTTACTGATTAACGTTGCTTGCTGACTTAGGGTTCCCGAAATACTTTTGCTGGCAATACGGCTTGCTATCTGATCGCCATATATTCCGGCATATTTCTCCATTAATGTATCCCAATAGTTTATTGTTAAGGTATTGCTTGTATTCAATGTTTGTTCGAGTTGAATATAATGTTTTTGATTTAGTACATAACTGACGTTTTGGATAAGAGCAAATCCGACATTCGTACTCCAGAACCGAGCTGTTGTGCCCATAAGACCTGCATTGCCAACGTGATGGGATTCGACACCAGTCAAGATATAGATAACAAGCGGTGTAAAGAGCCATCCCTGACCTATTCCTTGAATAAACAAAGGAAGACCGATTGCCCAAATTGTGGTGTCAGGGTAAAATGTGGGTACAAATAGAAAACATGAGGTCGCCAAAATCAAAAAGCCGAAACCAAAGATATATTTAGGAGATACATCGCGCAGGAGTAAAAAACCTGAACTACCGACACCCAGTATTGTGCCAAACACGTTGATGTACTGTACATCAATAATATAATGCCAGGGCCACTTCCAAACTGTAGCCATTACAGTATAAACATTATTGAGGCAGCTACGAATAATATAAAACAGAAAAAACAGGGTAACACCAAAGATCACATTTTTGTATCTCAAGATCTCAAAATGAAAAAGGGGTCTTTTGACCGTCTTTTGTTTAATCATAAAGAGTGCGCCGAAAATAAGGGAAAGGGCGAAGTTTATGGTGATATTGGCGTGTTCAAACCAATAGTATTTGCGACCATAAATTAAGACATAAGCTCCACAGCTCAATGATATCAATAAAAACAAGCAACTTGCCAGATCTAATTGATAGAGGGGGAATTTTTTACCCAAGCGATTATTGTTAAGTAACAGCAAAGCTATTGCAATCACAATCAAATGCCAATAGAGCACGACGTGGATCATATCTTGCCATCCATAATCCATAATACTTTCTTTGAGTAAGGAGGTCGTTAAAGTTGATCCCGTAAGCATAAAGGTGTACAGGAAAAAATAAGCAATCGTACGGCTTTTGGCATGCCTAATCTGCATCATAAGCAAGGGAAGAAAGCAAGCTCCTTCCAATACACAGAAAATACCTTCGACCACGCGTAGAATGCCAATAAGAAATGGATCTCTTGTCAGCGAAATACCTAGTAGGATCAAAATGGAAAGACTGCAGGTCAAAAGAATATATGTTCTAACTCTGAAGAAGGAAAATAGCCGCTGAAATAGAAGTAAAGCAACGACTATGGCACCATACATCAAGGACAGAAAATACTGAATATCCTCGGCTTCGATATCCAGTGCCGAAGCGGTAAATGCTGTATTGGAATGGAAGAGCGACATTAACATCAGGTGTGGGAACATCGCTAATATCATTAGCGGAAGTTTTATCCATTCGGGCACCCAGCTATAGTATAAAGATTTATTCATACGCATGATAATTAGGATTGATGGGTAGCATGGATAACCACATTCATACCGGCACGCAATTTCTTAAGATCCTGTTTTGGATCAAATACAATTTTAATAGGAATCCGTTGTTCAATCTTTACGAAATTTCCGGTTGCATTGTCTTGAGGTATCACGGAAAATTTGGAACCTGATGCTGGGGAAAAAGAATGAATTTTTCCTTTAAAACTAAGTTTGGGAAAGGCATCAACCTGTATCGTGACTACAGTACCTTCTGAAAGGTTTTCGAGTTGAGTCTCTCTAAAATTAGCGTTGATCCATTTTTCCTCGCTAATGACGTTGGCTAGTGTCTGGCCTTCCTTTACAAATTGTCCTGGTTGGATCGTTCGTTTGCCAACAAAGCCATCGTAGGGAGCGGTTACTACGGTATAGGAGAGAAAAAGCTGTGCATTTGTTTTCGCAGCCTTTTTGATATTGATATTAGCTCTTGCCGGCAATTCGTTTGCTTTTTCTTTGCTGCTGTTCAGTTGAGCTGAATTATATTCTTCCGTAATGGCGTGCAATTGCGCCAATGCGATATCGTATGCTGCTTTGGCATTATCGTACTGCTGTTTGGTGGCAGCCTCAGCTTCAAATAAATTCTTGAACCGATTGTAATCCTGTTGGGTCTGCCATACACTTACTTTTGCAGCCTCTAATCTTGCCTTTTGAACCGAAATACTATTAGCTGCCGCATCGGCTGTTTTGCTGAGAACCTCGGCATTTCTCTCACTACTTTGGAGTTCGGCATTCGCCATATCCACCTTGGTTTGATACTCGCTCGCGTCTATAATAAGCAGCGTGTCGCCTTGATGAACATATTGATTTTCCTCAAATCGTACCTCTTTAACAAAACCAGCGATTCTACTGGCAATGGGTGTTACATATTGATCAATTTGAGCGTCATTTGTCGTGACATACTGATTAGTAAAAATGAGGTGTCTGACTAAGACGCCAATACCGGTCAATAATAATAGGCTGGCAAATATGACGAGCACTTTATTAAATCCCTTTGTTTTGTCTTTTTTATCTTCTTTATTCATTGTTGTTTAATTGCGCGTTTTTCAATTGTGTGCTTTGTCTGTGCTTATTACTTTGTACGTGCTTGACGTATCCATTTACCTTAAAATCATCAAAGCTTCCAGCTAAAAAGTCTCGGAGCCATTCTTCCAGTTCAGCTATGCTGTACTCGGAGTAGCAATCTTTCTGGTTTTGTATTTGACTTAAACAGGAGTACTCGGAATACGAGCAAATTTCCTCTGAGCACATGAGCCTATGGCTGTACAAAGATACTGTGAGATAGAAATGTTTTGTTTTGTATAGTCGGACGAATATCTGTTCATTTGCGCCATGTTGTAGGAAAAGTGTAATTTTAAGTTATGGAAGAGGAAAAACTGGCAGCTATTGATGCTGATCAATATGATTTTTATATAGACCACATGTATGTCGATCGTATCGATTCTCGTGAGTATAAACATAAAAAGGCACGGTTGCTCTATGCCGAGGGTGGAATTGTTCATGTGTTTACGGAAACGAAGCACTGGTACTTACCGGCAAGATTTTACATGTGGATTCCGGCAAATACAACCTATCATCTGGAAAGCACAAGCTCCCGTATCCCCCTATATAGTTTTTATTTCAAGGAGCGGCAGCAGATGCCGTCCGTACTTTCAGTACCGAATATATTTCTTAGCAATGATCTGGTGCGTGAAATGTTTTTATTTGCTCAGGATTGGAGCGGAGGGGTCAGTAAAACGGCCGATTATTCAAAATACTGTCTCTTGCGCGCGATGATGGCTATCATTCCGGATACAAGTTCACCAATAGATGCTTTCCCGATGCAGCATCCCTATCCTAAAAGTGAGAAACTCAGGAGTGTGGCTAGATATCTGAACAGCAACATTGATCAGGCCTTTACCATAGAACAGATTGCGGCTCGCTTTGGAATGAGTAGCCGCTCGTTGTCCAGACTTTTCAAAGACGATATGGGCATCAGTTATATTCGGTTTTTAAGAGCCATACGAATTGCAAAAGCTTTGGAGCTGATGTCCGAGAATAGCTATTCCATTCTAGAAATAGCTATGCGCGTGGGATACAACGAGCTGTCTTCTTTTAGTAATATTTTTACGCGTGTAACGGGTATCCGTCCATCGATATATATGGCGAAGATTAATGAATATAAACAGTAATATTTTATTTAGGCCAAAAGTTCCTGCAGATCTTCCTGAGATAGTGACTTGATAAAGCTTTCTTCTGTCGTGATCAGGCTTTGTGCAATCGATTTCTTTTTATTCTGTAAAGCCAGTATCTTTTCTTCGACGGTATCTTTACTGATAAATTTATAGATAAATACATTGCGCGTTTGACCGATGCGGTGTGAACGGTCTACGGCCTGTTGTTCCACAGCTGGGTTCCACCACGGATCCAGAATAAAAACATAGTCCGCTTCAATCAGATTGAGTCCCACCCCACCTGCTTTTATCGATATAAGGAATAACTTAGTATCGTTGTTTTTACGGAATTGGCTAACGGCTTCATCCCGATTCTTTGTGCCGCCATCCAGGTAGGCATAATTTATTCCTTTATTATCGAAATACTGACGGAAGATATTGAGCTGTTTTACGAACTGGGAGAAAATCAGTACTTTGTTGCCCCTTTGCATGACCATTTCAAGCGTTTCAATGACAGCGTCGAACTTGCCGGAAGCACCCGAGAACTTCTCATCCACCATTCGGGGATGATTGGCTAATTGTCGGAGCTTTGTCAAGCCCTGCAACAGCGCAATTTGGGTAGATTTTGGCTTGCTGTCCAATTGTCCGTCAAGAATGGCATTGCGATATTCAGATTTGACTTTTTCGTACAACTCGGATTGTTTTTCCGTCATTTCACAATAAAGTACCTGTTCAGTTTTTGGCGGTAATTCTGTTGCCACCTGATCTTTTGTACGTCTTAATATAAAAGGTTTGACAATCGCTTGAAGACGCTGCGCCTTTTCTTCATCTTTTTTCTTTTCTATGGGCTGCACAAATTCCTTCTGAAAATAGGTATAGCTTCCTAGTAATCCTGGATTGGTGAAGTGCATCTGTGCCCAAAGATCCGAAACGGAATTTTCCACTGGAGTTCCACTCAAGGCCAATTTGTTTTTGCTTTTTAGGCTCTTGATAGCTTTAAACGATTTGGAAGTTGGGTTTTTAATATTCTGGCTCTCATCAAGGATAATGTAATTAAAATAAAAGCCACTCAAGGTTTCTTCGTCAATACGGGCAATCCCGTACGTGGTAATTATCAAATCATATTTGGCGAAAAGCGAGGCATCTTTAATGCGGTTGTTTCCGGTATGAAGGTGAATATTAAGTTGGGGCGCAAATTGCTGTGCTTCTTTTTGCCAGTTGTATACCAATGATGTTGGCAAGACCAAAAGTGAGGTACGGACATCCTGTTCGTCTTGGAGTTGTTCTTTTTGCTGTTGCAATAAAGCTAAAGTCTGTATGGTTTTACCTAAACCCATATCATCCGCCAGACAGCCGCCAAATTTATACTGCTTCAAAAAATTAAACCAATTGTATCCTGCTTTTTGGTATGGGCGAAGGTTTCCCTTGAAATGTTTTGGTTCGGGAATATCAGCAATCTCTTCAAAGTTGGCTAGATTCTGTAGTTTTCGTGTAAATACCAGTTTTGTATGCTCACTAATTTCAAAGAGTAGACCAATATGTACCTTATTTAGTTTGAGCTCATGTCGGTCTGCAGAAAATTGGAAGAGATGGTTGTATTTTGCAAACCATTCTTCCGGAATCATGGCAATTTCTCCATTTGGTAAGGTGAATTCCTTAATATTATTAAGGATATGGTTGCGCAGCTGAATAAATGGAATCTCATAGGGCCCAAATTTTGCGATAGCACTTATATCAAACCAATCATTGTCTTCATCAATGGAGATATCTAAGGAGGTGTGTCCTATGAAGAAGCGTTTTTCTTCACTATTTTGTATAATGTGGAATCCAAGAGCCTCCAGTTGTTCTTGATGGTTGTTCATCCAGTCAAATACTGAAAGCCGTTTTCCAGTATGGTTTGCTGGCGTTAATAAGCCGAGTTGGAGATCAACATCCTGTAGTCCCAATTTTTTTAAGCTTTCATGTTGTTGTTCTTCCCATTGCAACGATCGTTTGACACGGTGGAATATATATTGATCATCTTGCACATTATATTCCATACGAACAGTAACTTTATTCTCGGCTCCCGCGGTAAAGGTATGCGGTCCGTACTTGAATTGCAGTTGTAATTGCGAGGCTCCATCCTCGACATAAATCAAATGGAGGAGTGGAATTGCTTGATGCTGGTGGGTCTGAATTTCAAATCCTTCGGCATAGACATGATAACGTTCAATCAGTCCACATACAAAGGTTTCGAAATATTTTTTTTCAGTGCTTCTACCGACAGAAATGTAACGTTTATTCAGGAAAGGGCTGAGCTTCTTGCCCTCAAGGGCCTGATCGAAATAATATAGGGTATTGTTTAAAAGTAACCATGCTTGTACATTGGTCAAGACAATGGCATTTTTGAACATAAACTCCAGACGCTGATTTTCGTATTTGATTGTCGGGAAATAACGTGTTTCTTCTTCGTTTCGTCGAAAATGAAATAGAATCGATGCCGCAGAGGTTGCCAATTTAATTTCTTGATCTGCTGGATAACCATCCTTGCTCATCATGAAAAGTGGTTTGTCTCCAACAGCTTCAAAAAATTGGATCATTTTTTCATCTATTTTAGGCCGAAGAAGTTCATACAACTTTTTATCAAAAACTTTGGAAAAGAAATCGACAGGTCTAATTGCTTTTTTGTAGTATTTTTTAATAAGGTGCGTTTGTTCGATTTCATCAAGCAATCGAATTAGTTTGTAATCTACTTCATCCAATTCCGCGGCGTAAGCATCGACAGTATTGCTAAATATGCGTTGATAGCGCAGTGAGTAAGTCCCGTTGGGATTGAGTTTGACCATGTGTGGCTCAATAAGATAGCCAAGATAGGGGTGCTCACATATAGAATAAACGATTTTATATACTGGAAATGACTTTGACTGTTGCATTAAAAATAGCGGACCTTATAAATAAAGGTTTCTAATATACAATAAAATATACCATAAATCGCAATTTGCACGTTGAAATTTTAAAAAATCGATTCCAAGGGATAGCCTCGTTAAGATGCTGTACTAACCTTCATTATGAAGTTGTTCACAGGTATCGTTAAATACCAAAGATAACAGGTCGTCCTTCACGGCTTGATTTACCTGAATTGAAAATTTGGGTTGTAATTAGCTTGACTCGCTATAGGAGTAAAAATCTAATAGTTTCCTTCAAAGACAAATTGTGCTGGACCTTTTAAGAATACCTCTGAGAAATGGGAGTCCTTCTTATGGAATGAAATATAAAGCTGCCCTCCTAATACGCGGATAGGAATAGTGATATCACCTTCTAAATTTTGCTGCAGGGCAACAGCCATCGCTGCTGCAGTTGCTCCAGTGCCGCAGGCATAGGTTTCATCTTCAACACCGCGCTCAAAAGTACGGAGGAAATAACCATCTCCTTCCGCTTCAATGAAATTTACATTGATGCCTTCTTTTTCATAAGTAGCATTGTTGCGAATAGCGTAGCCATCTTGGAAGACATTTTTATCCTGCAGATTTTTTACAAACTCAACATAATGTGGAGACCCCGTTTGTAATACATAAGCTTCACCATCACGTGTATAATCTTGTACATCGATCATTTGCAGATTGACAAGGTCTGCTGCTAGCGAGGCATGGTGTATGCCGTCTACTGCCAAAAAGACAGTTTTGTCAGTAATGATGCCTAAGTCGCGTGCAAAAGCGACGATACAACGGCCCCCGTTACCACACATGCTGCCTTCTCTGCCGTCGGCATTATAATAAATCATCTCAAAATCGTAATTTTCCTTGTTTTGAAGCAGCATTAAGCCATCGGCACCAATGCCAAACCGACGGTTACAGAGCTTTTCTACCAATGCTTCATCTGCGCGGTCAAATGCACTGTCGCGGTTGTCTACTAAAATGAAGTCATTTCCTGCGCCCTGATATTTTGAAAATCTTACTTTTGATGCCATTACGTTGATTTGTAGTAACAAAAATACGTTTTTTTGTTACAAAAAACCGGGTAAAAGTTAAGATTTGTTAAAATGATTGCATTTGTCTAGCAATTAACATTTTTTAACGTGTCGGATTTTCCGAAGGCCTTGAAATGGTATTACATTTGAACATATCCGAATAAAATCGGTAATTTTAGGAGCAAAAGTTATCAGCATATATTAGGACATTTTAAAATAGAAATAAGTTTATGAATAAGGTCGGTTTAACGCTATTAACGGCTGTTTTCGGTGGAGCGGTAGCATTAGGTGGTTACAAGCTTATTGAGAATAAGAAGTTGGATGGTATGTCTTTCGAAGACAAACAAAAAGTTTATTTTGCAAACAATCCTACAGGAGTTATGTCTTCAACAGGCAATCCTGATTTCACCCAGGCTGCCGCAATAGTGTCGCCAGGTGTAGTGCATATTAAGACAACCTATAGCCGTAAAGGATCACAGCAATCGCAAGGTTCTCCGTTCGATATGTTTGAAGAGTTTTTTGGCATGCCACAAGGTGGTGGACGTCGTCAAATGCAGGCGCAACCTGTGCAGGCATCCGGATCAGGTGTAATTATCTCGGATGATGGTTATATTGTAACGAATAACCACGTCGTAGAAGATGCAGATAAAATTGAAGTCGTATTAACAGACAAACGTACGTTTGAAGCCAAATTGATCGGACGTGATCCGAATACAGATTTAGCCTTGTTGAAAGTGTCAGGCAAGGGGCTTCCTGTGGTCAAGTTAGGTAACTCAGATAATGTCAATGTCGGTGAATGGGTGTTGGCTTTTGGATACCCGCTAGGGCTTCAATCTACAGTTACCGCAGGTATCATTAGTGCAAAGGGTCGTCAGATCGGTATTCTGAGTGAAGGTCAGCAACAACGTGGTAATCCATTTGGTGGTGGACAGGATCAAATCCCGGTGAGTTCAGCGATAGAGTCCTTTATTCAAACAGATGCTGTTATCAATAAAGGAAATAGTGGTGGTGCGTTGACGAATGCTTCGGGAGAATTGATTGGTATTAACTCTGCTATCGCTTCTCCGACAGGAACCTATGCGGGTTATGGTTTTGCGATTCCGGTCAATTTGGTGAAAAAGATTGTCGATGACTTTGTCGAATACGGTAATGTAAAACGTGGTTATATCGGTGTTACCTATACCGAAATAACACCTGAACTTGCTAAAGAGAAAGGTTTTACAGATGTTGATGGCTTGTATGTTCAAGACGTTGTAGCTGGTGGTGCCGCAGAGGCTGCAGGTGTTAAAAAAGGAGATATCCTGACCAAGATTAATGGAAAAGTGATCACAGGTTCACCTGTCTTAAGTGAAACTATAGGTCGTGCGCGTCCTGGAGATAAGGTCAATGTCACCTACAAACGTGATGGTAAGGAAAAACAAGTAACCATGACATTGAAAGGGGAAGAATCCTTGAAGACCGCAAATACCGGCGGTAAAGCTTCTAAAAGTGCAACGGAGATTTACAATAAATTGGGTGCAAGCTTTATTCCTGCTTCAGCTCAGAAGAAAAAAGAGCTAGGTGTCAACTCTGGAGTTGTTGTGACCCAAGTGAATCGTGGTGGCATCTTTGATTACTTCGGTGTAGAGCGTGGATTGGTCATTACTGAGGTTAATGGAAAAGCTGTAAATACAGTAGACGATGTTGAAACTGCGCTTGGCGCAACACAACGTAATATTGTGCGATTGAAAGGGGTATCTCCTCAAGGTGGTGCTGTTCAATTGAGCTTCCCAGTAGAATATTAAGCGTTGAATTAAGAATTGGTTGATTAATATAGTTTAGGTGGTTCTAGCCGTAAGGTTAGGCCACCTTTTTTTTTCTGAAAGTGTCTGATCTTATTGGCCAGAAAAAACCTTCAGTTTGCTTTCATTGCTGTTGGTGGCTGCGAAGTCATGAAGGTTTTATCCTTTGTATTATGATCACGTTTTTTCATTAAGGGAGTAATGAACTCGCTATGCTTGGTTTACTAAGCATTATTTAATTTCATTGGCTTTAATGAACTCAGTTATTGGTCAGAATGATTTTTAGGCGGGTTTTTCCGCTGTTTTTGTATGCGAAATCAGGAAAATTTGGTGGAAATGCTATGTCACTTGGTAACATGTAGGTCAATTTTAAGCTGGTTGTTTCCTTAATAATTTTAGTTTAGCTATTTTGCGGAATGAAGTACCAAAACAGCTCCAGTATTTTTATGCTGAGCCGGTTTGGCCTGGTGATTTATTAGATATTTTGCTATTGGCAAATGTGAGAACCTGATTGTGTGAGCTAATAAAGTTCTTTACTTTGTTTCGTTGGATCGCAGAACGGTATTACTCTTGTTTGATAGTTTTTTTTAATTATAGAGATGAAAATTTTAATGGTTTGTTTGGGCAATATCTGTCGTTCGCCCCTTGCACATGGTATATTAAAACAAAAAGTTGCGGATAATCAATTAAATTGGGTCGTTGAGTCGGCGGGTACAGGTGACTGGCACATTGGTGAAGCACCCGACCGTAGGGCGATAGCCATTGCAAAGAAGTATGGTGTCGATATTTCCGGTCAGCGGGCCCGACATTTCAAGCCGAATTTTTTTGCCGAATATGATCTTATATTTGTGATGGATAGACAAAATTATGAAGATGTATGCGCTCAGGTGATTGATAAGGAAGACCTGAACAAAGTGAAATTGTTTTTAGGAGATGATGTTGTTCCCGATCCGTATTTTGACGATAATTTGTTCGATCCAGTTTTTCAGATGATTGATCAGCGCTGTGCAGAGGTTATTGCAAAAGGAGGGAATCTAACGGCATAAGTGTATTTATTTATCTTAGTTTGTTTAAAACAAAAAAATGAAGGCAGCAGAAGTAAATAAGAAGTGGAGCATTCTACAGGATGAAATTGCTTCACTATTCGATATGGAAAAGCCGGACATCAAAGTCTGTTTATTCCTCATTGGTGTTCAGGAATTGGGTAAAGGTGCTCAAAAGTTCTCAAAACGGGAAAAAGAAGAATTGATGCATATTGCAACTTGCCGTCTTTTCAGTGCAATGGGATTTTATAATCTGAAAGGTCTGGATGAAGAGGGGTGGCCACATTGGGAATTGGTAAAACCTATTCCTAACTATACGCTTTTGGAACAAGAACTGATTATGAAGTCCTTGATCATAAATTATTTTGAGGAATTAAACGTTATCTAGAAGATAGCACAATTGAAAAAATTGGAAGTTCTAATTGGGAGCATATAATTATTAACAGATGAAATTTTTAAAGGCTAGTTTAATAGCAGTATTCTGCTTTCTGCAGGTTTTGGCATTTGCGGCTAAACCCGAGTTTAAATATGTACAGATCGTTACTGACAAGGGGACCTGTGTGCTGCGGTTGTATAATGAGACACCTAAACATCGGGATAACTTTGTCAAATTGGCAAAAAGTAAATATTACGACGGGACTTTGTTCCATCGTGTCATCCAGAATTTTATGATTCAGGGTGGTGATCCTGATTCAAGAAATGCCGTTGGCGGCGCTCAATTGGGTAATGGAGGACCAGGGTATACAATTCCTGCAGAGATTCAGGATGGTTTATTCCATAAAAAAGGTACTATCGGAGCGGCTCGAGATAATAATCCCGCAAAGGCTTCTTCAGGTTCTCAATTTTATCTCGTTCAGGGAAAGGTATTCACCCCTGAAGACCTCGATCGTTTGGAGCAAACACGAATGAACGGTAAGAAATTTTCGGAAGTGCAACGTCAGGCGTATACGACTATTGGTGGAGCTCCGCATTTGGATTGGAATTATACCGTATTTGGTGAGCTGGTCAAAGGCGTGGATGTCATCGATCAGATTGCAGCTGTGAAAACCGATAAGCACGATAGGCCAGAAGTCGACCAAAAAATGAGCATGCACGTGCTCACAAGACGAGAAGCGTTAAACCTGGAGCGAGAACTAAAAGGTCTAAAACCTCAGACGGGTATCTTTTCTAAAATTGGTGATCTGTTCTCTTCCAAGGATTATTAATGTCGTTATGATTCGCAAATCAGGGGTTGAAGAGCTTTTTCCCTTATTATTTAGCATCTCAATATTCAAAAAATGAAAATAGTAACCTATAATGTGAATGGTTTACGTGCAGCCTTGAAGAAAGATTGGTTAGGCTGGTTGAAAACTGTAAATGCAGATGTCATCTGTCTTCAGGAGATTAAAGCTACACCGGATCAAATTCCTGAAATTGCTTTGTTGGAACAGATGGGCTATGAGCATTACTGGTATCCCGCTCAAAAAAAAGGCTATAGCGGAGTCGCCTTGTTTACGCGTATCACACCTAAGCATATTGAGTATGGTTGCGGCCATGAAGATTATGATTTTGAAGGACGTATTATCCGTGCTGATTTTGATCAGGTTTCCGTGATGAGTACCTATTTTCCATCAGGTACAACAGGAGACGTGCGACAGGATTTTAAATACCGTTTTCTGGCGGATTTTCAGTTATATAGCGACAAGCTTTTGATCGAAAAACCGAATTTGGTCGTTTGTGGTGATTATAATATTTGTCACCGTGCTATTGATATTCACAATCCAAAATCAAATGCAAATTCTTCGGGATTTCTTCCAGAGGAGCGCGAATGGATGGAGAATTTTATTAATTCGGGCTATATCGACTCTTTTCGCCATTTAAATCCGGATCCGCACCATTACAGTTGGTGGAGTTACCGTGCTGGAGCACGTGCGAAAAACCTAGGTTGGCGTATTGATTATAATATGGTTTCAAAGCCTCTGGCAGAGAAAATCAAATCTTCAAGCATAATGCCAGATGCTGTCCATTCCGATCATTGCCCGGTATTGTTGGAGCTTGCCGTCTAATTAGATGGCATCTCACAAAAAAAGGCTTTCATAATGCATGAAAGCCTTTTTTTTGTGAAGCACGAGGGACATTTATTAACTAATTATTTCCCCTGGCTATGGATAATGGAAAGTTGCTGGGCAACTTTCTCTGCGATCGTTAAAAATGATTTCGTTACAGGGTCTTCCGTATCTATGGCAACTGGGAAACCATTATCTCCAGCATCAGAAATGCCTTTTAATAAAGGGATTTCACCAAGGAAAGGAACTTTATATTCTTCTGCTAAACGTTTTCCACCGTCTTTACCAAAAATATAGTATTTATTCTCTGGCAGCTCAGCCGGGGTAAAATAGGCCATATTTTCTACGACACCCAATAATGGAATATTGATGCTATCCATTAAGAACATTCCGATTCCTTTGACGGCGTCGGCCAGGGCAACGTGCTGCGGCGTAGTGACAATCACAGCTCCGGCAATAGGGAATGTCTGCGATACGGTGATATGGATGTCACCAGTGCCTGGAGGCATATCAACGACCAAGTAATCCAGTTCGCCCCAATGCGCATCGTTAAAAAGCTGCTTGATTGCGGAGGTGGTCATTGGACCACGCCATGGAATAGGTTGGTTTGGATCGGTGAAAAATCCTATTGAAAGTAATTTCAGCCCAAATTTTTCAAGCGGTTCAATTTTAACCTGTCCGTCTGGCATTTCTACCGAACCTGGCTTAGCGCCTTCCAATCCAAACATAATCGGAAGCGATGGTCCATAGATATCGGCATCTAAAAGTCCTGTTTTAGCACCTTTGGCATGGAGAGCAAGAGCTAGATTGGCGGCAACCGTAGATTTACCAACTCCACCTTTGCCTGAAGATACCAAAATGATATTTTTAATACCCGACACTTGTGCACCTTGCTTCCCAATCACATTGGAAGTCATATTGATCTGAACTTCGAGATTTTTGTCGATGAAATGGGCTATAGCGTTTCGACAAGCATGCTCAATATGGTCTTTAAGCGGGCAAGCTGGCGTAGTTAAAATGACATCGAAAGAAATTTTTTGGCCTTCGATTTCGATATTTTGAATCATATTCAATGTTACAAGATCCTTTTTCAAATCAGGCTCTTCAACATAGGATAATGCATTTAATACTTGTTCTTTGGTAACCATCTGTTATTCATTTGTAATCACGGATTACAAAACTACTCATTGCAGATCAATTTCATGTCATTTCTTTGTTTTTAATGGGATCTAGAAAGCTGTATTACACCAAAAGGGATGGGACATTAATCTTCCATAGTTCAGGTTCAAAACATGAAGTGAATATTTCTATTCTTTAAACGGACCTAATAGGGACCTGATAGGGACCTCATTCGGATGAATCCCTATAAAACCCGTTTTAAATCCCTATAAAATAAGTTGTAAATTCCTGCTAGAAAATAAGCTTATTGGAAGTTGTCATGCCATTGGTCGGAATGGTTTTTATCATTTTTATCCGTCTATGTGTGCTTAGAAAAACTTCATGTATATTTCCTCAATAAATAAATTCCTCAATAGGCAGAGGAGAGATCGATAAATTACGTATATATGCTACGCAATTAAATTGCATATAAAAGCTAATTTATCTAAGTTTGACTGTTGATATGCACGAATTTGCATTAAGTAATAATTATGTCCAATCGATTTATAACATCTTTTAAGTCCCGCAAGTGGCGATGGCTTTATATTGCGCTAGCTGCTATGCTGGTTTTGGCTATTGCAGTTGGTACCTATGCTTATCAGAAAAGAGATGCCATGCTCATGGGAGCAATCAACAAAGCGAAAGCAAAGTTGCTTGAAAAGTATGATATGGAATTGAAGATCCAATATTATGCCTTCCAGGGAATTAGTGCAGTACAGTTTAAGAATATACAATTGTTGCCCAGACATCGCGATCAATTGGCACAAATCAATGATCTGACGGTATCTGTAAAATTGTGGCCTTTGCTATTCGGAGATGTAAAATTGGGGCAGGTTATTTTGGATAATGGGACCGTTTCTCTTGTTAAAAAAGACTCGGTCAGTAACTACGATTTCTTATTCAAGAAACAGAAAAAAGATACCGTAGAAAATGATAACCCAAAACAGAATCTGGCAGCTTTAGCAGATCGATTGTTGAAAAATGTGTTTTTTAAGGTTCCAAATGATCTTGATCTCAAGAATCTTGAGCTTTCCTATCGCGATGACAGCACTTCACAGCGCATTGTCATTCCCTCTGCGGTGATCGACGGTGGAGATATGGAAACGAAGTTCCTGCTAAACGACCATGAAGCGGCCTGGAATCTGACTGGAACAATAGATTCGGATAATCAAGAATGTGACCTTCGCCTTTTTTCTGATAAAAAGGAGGTAAATCTTCCGTTGTTGCAACGCAAATTTGGTCTTGCAGTAAGTTTTGATGAAATATCCTTCCGACTGGACAAGGCGCACAGGAGGAATAAGGAATTGCTGGAATTGCATGGGCAATGGGGCTTTAAAAATTTGAAAGTAAATCACTGGCGTATTTCTAGTAAAGATGTCATCTTTCCTGAAGCCATCATGCAGGGGGCATTGAATATTGGAGCATCATCGATTGAAGTGAGTAAAGAAAGTACCGTACAGGTCAAAGATTTTGTGTTTTCACCTTATGTCAAATATGTGCACAAGCCGGAGAAAGAGCTCTTCTTCGCTATTCACACAGATAAGATCGAGGCTCAGCACTTTTTTGATGCCATGCCAGTTGGATTATTTCCAGGTTTAGACGGTATTCAGGTGGAGGGGCACATTCAATACGATCTAAACTTTGCGCTCGAAATAAAAAAGCCCGAAAAGCTTCTTTTCTCTTCCAAAATGGATGATAGGGATTTAAAAGTCGTTAAATGGGGAGAGGCTGATATTGCGATGCTAAATACACCTTTCACGTATACAGCTTACGAAGATGGTAAGCCGATGCGGGAGATTGTGGTGGGGCCTCAAAACCCTAATTTTACACCGCTAGATCAAATATCCCGTTATATGCAGATTAGTTTGATCAATACAGAAGACCCCTTTTTCTTTAAACACAAGGGCTTTGAGGAGAAGGCTTTTAAGCTCTCCATTGCTACAAATATCAAGGAAAAAGGGTTTAAGCGCGGGGCGAGTACGATATCTATGCAACTGGTAAAAAATGTTTTTCTAAATCGGAATAAGACCGTTGTGCGGAAGCTGGAAGAAATTTTGCTGGTATGGCTGATGGAGCGTTCACAGCAAGTCAGCAAACAACGCATGTACGAGGTTTACCTGAATGTCATCGAATGGGGGAATAATGTATATGGTATCACCGAAGCTGCGCGTTATTATTTTGGAAAAACACCAGCACAGTTGGGGCTTGGAGAGAGTATATTTTTGTCCAGTATCGTTCCACGACCTAAAAAAGGACTCAACTTTTTTGATTGGACAGGGCACCTGAAAGGGAATATGTTGCGCTATTTTAATACCTATGGTCATATTATGACCAAAACAGGGCAGATTAGTGTGGATTCAACAACTTCAAATTATGGTTTTTATGAAGTTGTTCTGCAACCGCATCTGCGGGCAGCTCGACCAGCTGTGGTAGATTCGGTTGATGTATTTGATATGGGAGATGATCCATTGTTGTTCGATCGTCTCGAAAGTAGCTCTCCTGCCGATAATCTTGAAAGTGTATCTGTTCCAAAGAAGCTAAAACAAATGGATCTAACGGAAAAGAAAGATGAGGAGGCGACTGAACCAGAGAAACCAAAACGATCGCTATTTGACAAGATATTGGGACGTAAAAAAGAAGAAAAACAAAACGACGCACACAAATAGTGTCTGTGACGAAAGAAGGATATTAACATGAAAAAGATAGAAATTGACGGATTGCTTTTCGAACCTTTATTTGAAGAAGAACAAATTCAGAAGCGAGTGCGCCTAATGGGGATTGATATAAGCCGGCGTTATGAACACAAACTGCCTGTTTTTATAGGCGTCTTGAATGGATGTTTTATGTTTATGGCAGATTTGCTTAAGCAAATTGATGTTCCTTGTGAGATGTCCTTTATTAAGTTGGCATCTTATATTGGAACGGGACAATCTGAATTAAACGAGCTTTTAGGCCTTGGTATCGACCTTGAAGGCCGTGATGTGATTATTGTAGAAGATATTGTCGACTCCGGGCATTCACTTAAATACACCTTGGATGCAGTAAAAAAATTAAATCCAGCCAGTGTGATTGCCTGTGCACTTCTGGTGAAACCTGAGGCACTGCAGTATCATTTCGAGGAATTAACTTATGTTGGCTTTGAAATAAGTAAGGAATTTGTAGTTGGGTACGGTATGGACTTTAATGGTCTTTGTCGGAATCTCCCCGATATTTATAAAAACGTAGCAATCTAATGTGCTATCAAGTGATCGTTAGATTTTAATGGTAGAATTTCGCTCTATTCAAGCGTTTGATCGCTGTATAATGCTTTCAGATTGATGAGCAAAATTTCCAGATCAGACAAGGGGAATTTAGAGACAGTTTCAAACATTTCCTTTTCATCAAATTTAATGACCAAGACACCTTTATGATCTTCTTCATAGCCCGCTTTTTGTATTGTAAAGTCTATCTTTTCAAAATCAAATTCTTTTAGACTTCCTTTAAACCATTGGTAGTTAGCTGCGTAATTAAATTTGTTTTTTTGAAGTGTTACCCCGTCATTGAGAACATTGGCAATGAAGCCGCCTAATGGGAGAATTATCGTCATTATGGTCAGTAAATAGATGAATATTCTGGCAATTAGCGGCCCCTTTTTTTCTTTCAATACCAATTGGTTTTGTGTTAGGTCGATTTGATTCATAGCTGGCATTTCTGTTCTGAAAGGTTCGTTTTTTATGGGGTAGAACACTTGTTTTGAATTCTTTCAAATTGATTTGCGAAATCGATGCGCATTTTACTGGCTAGTCTATTTAAACGAACAGGTTTCGATATGGTCGTTCACCATTCCAACGGCCTGCATGTACGCATAACAAATGGTAGAGCCGAAAAATTTGAACCCTCTTTTCTTCATATCTTTTGCTATCTTATCAGAAATAACTGTCGTTGCAGGTACCTGTTGCAAACTGCTCCAGTGGTTTACAATCGGTTGTTTTTCAGGTAAAAAGCTGTATAAGTAGTCATAGAAGCTACCATATTCTGCTTGGATTTTCTTGAAATGTTGCGCATTGGTAATGGTGGATTCAATTTTATTTCTGTGTTTGATGATTCCCGAATCGCTCAAAAGCCTCGCAACATGTTCGTTGGTATAGGCCGCGACTTGATCAACATCAAAGTTGGCAAAAGCTTCTTGGTATGCTGCTCTTCGACGAAGAATTGTAATCCAGCTTAAGCCAGCTTGTGCAGACTCCAGGATCAAAAATTCAAATAAAGTTTTGTCATCGCGGACTTGTCGCCCCCATTCTTTATCGTGATAGTCTACATATTGCGGATCAGACCCGCACCATTGACAACGTATGATTTCTTTGTACATGTTCTCTGAAGATTTTTTGAATGCAATATAACTTTTTATCCTAACTTTACGACCAAAATTAAAGAGTTTCGAATAGAGACGGTTCATGAGTATTTCATTGCCGTTAAGAGACAATTCATTTTAATGAGCGTAACTATCTTCAAATATCATCTTCTATTTGTAGTGCTTCTGCTATTTTCAATTACGGGATTGAATGCGCAGCGGCGGACTTTTCGGGCGGTTGTACAAAACAGCAGCACAGTTAAGGCCGATAGTCTAAATGTAGTAAAAGATTCTGTTGAATCGCCAAACCAGAAAGTCTTGGCATCTTTGAACCCTGCGTTACAGAATCAATATCGGATCGTAACCGTGAACGGGGAAGGGCTGAAGGTTCATAACATTTATAATTTTGATGTACAGCAGTATTTTCAGGGTGAATTAAGAAGTAGCAATTTGGATCGGCAATATGGCACGCTCAAGGCTCATCGTGAAAATTGGATTTTATTTACAGTTCTCGCATTAATTTTTGGTGTTGGGATGATTCGGGTATTCTTCCCGTCAGATATCAAATTGGTTTTTCAGGGCTATTGGGACGATCGGGTCTTACTATCAGTAAGTAAGGAGGATACGATCCTGACATCTTGGCCATTTATTTTTCTGTTTATATTATTCTCTGGGGCAATAGGCTTATTTGTAAGTCTATTTTATGCGTATGAATTAAATAGATTTGATTTTATTACTTTTCCCAATTATATGAAGACTGTGGGAATGGTTGGCGCTTTGTTTGCACTAAAAATCGGGTTTATTCGGTTCTTATCCTTTGTGTTTCAAATCAGAAAGTTGGTAAAAGAATATGTGACCGTGCTGTATCTGATTTATTTCAATACACTTTTTTTAATGCTTCCTGTATTATTAATTTTGAGTCTTGTGCCTTTGACATCGGTGGGTGTGGTGCTGCATTTGGCCATCGTTGGAGCGGCCTTACTCTTTTTCTATCGATTTCTGAAGACAGCGACTCATATTATGTCCATGTATAAATTTTCAATTTCCTATTTAATTTTGTACCTTTGTTGCCTAGAAATAGCACCAATATTAATACTGTTAAGATTATTGAGCTAAAACTGGTTAATATGCAAACTTCAGACGTAGAAAGAGCAAAGAAGGTAAAAAGTGTACTGGTGACTTTACCAAAACCTGAAAACGATAAGTCCCCTTATTATGATTTAGCAAAGAAATACGGGTTAAAATTAGATTTTCGAGGTTTTATACACGTAGAAGGAGTTCCTGCCAAAGATGTGCGTAGGGATAAGGTTAATCTAGCAGATTATTCTGCCGTAATATTTACGAGTAGAAATGCTGTAGATCATTATTTTAGAATTTGCGAAGAGATGCGGTTTGAAGTGTCTGCAGAAATGAAATATTTCTGTATTTCAGAGACGATTGCCCTTTATCTTCAGAAGTATATTCAATATAGAAAACGGAAGATTTTCTTTGGTAAACAGACCGCGAAAGACCTTGAAGAGGTATTGAAAAAACACAAAGGGGAGAATTTTTTGTTCCCTTGTTCGGATGTTGCTAATGAGGAAACAAGTAATTGGTTACTACAAAACGGCTATAAATTTACACCAGCTGTGCTTTTTAGAACTGTGGTAAGCGATTTGACGGATTTGAAAGATGTTTTCTACGATGTTATCGTGTTCTTTAGTCCTTCAAGTGTACAGTCCTTATATGATAACTTCCCTGATTTTAAGCAGAATAATACAAGGATTGCAGCCTTTGGCGCTTCTACGCAACAGGCTCTTTTAGATCACGGATTAATTTTAGATATCCCTGCTCCAACACCAAAAGCGCCAAGTATGACGATGGCTGTCGAAGAATATATCAAAAAAGTAAATAAGTAGTAGCCTAACATAAGGTAAATAACAAAAAAAGGGTTCTTAAGACCCTTTTTTTGTTATTTATGCAATTTTAAGTACCACAAGATCGCTAAAGACTTCTATGGGGAAGGGCGTTTTATCATTCCGAATCGATGTCGGTACGACGACAATTTTACGTATCGGCAGATGGTCAATAGGTGTGGTATGTTCCTCTTGTAAAAGATAGATGAATAGTATGTTTATCTGTAGGGGTGTAGAAATGGTTGCGAGTCGAATCGATGATGTTAAAATGTAATAAAAGTGACGAAGGTCATGGAGATTTTAAATATATTTCTATTAAATTGCTAGGAGTAATTTGTTCCAATTAAAAATAAAGCATAGGCAATATTTTTAAAATTTGATAGAAATATTTTTTTTATGTTTGTAATTAAGCAAAATTAGTCAGTCGTGAAGTTAAAGCAAGTTGATAAAATTTCGGGCATTCAATCAGAGGACTTCTTAAAGAATTATCTGAAACCAGGTTTTCCTGTAATTATATCAGATTTTATCAGTGCAGAAAGTCCAGCATGGAAGAAATGGAGTTATGATTACTTTAAGGAAATCGCAGGAGATATAAAAATAGATGTCTATGGAAAAGAGGAGGAATCAATGGACCGTGCTGCCAGTGCTCCTGTTGGCCATATGACATTTGCAGAGTATTTGGATCTGATCACAAAAGAACCTACTGAGTTACGGTTGTTTTTGTTCAATCTGCTCAAAATACGTCCTGAACTGAAAAACGATGTTATTTATAATGATGTCACAGGAGGTAAGGTCTTGCAATGGTTGCCATTTATGTTCTTTGGTGGAGAGGGGTCAAGTACCCGTAATCATTTCGATATTGATATGTCACACGTATTTATCTCTCAATTTCAAGGATTAAAACGTATTTGGCTTTTTCCGAATGATCAATCTGATTTGATGTACAAATTGCCCTACAATTTTCATAGTATTGCCAACCCAAAATATAGTAGTGAAGAGGAATATCCCGGGATTAAGTACCTAGAGGGTTATGAAGCGGTCATTCATCCTGGCGAAACCTTATATATGCCAGCAGGCTGGTGGCATTACATTCAATATGAGACCGAGGGCTATTCGATTTCTGTTAGGGCATTAGCAAATTCGATCAGTGAAAAGTTGAAGGGGGCGCGTAATCTGTTTATCACGAGACATTTTGACAATACCATGCGAAAGATCTTCAAAGACCATTGGTTCCATTACAAAATCAAAACGGCGAAACGTCGAGCCAATAATGCAATTAAAAGAAACAAACGTTAATATAGAAAGGGGAATGTAAAATTCCCCTTTTGTTTTTAAATACACTTTATGTACCACTGATGTACCGCATTTAGTTTGATCTCTCCCTAATTAAAGCCTTTGTTGTACTTATTCTTCTGCATCAGCCCATTTACTCGCTTCCCGGTAGAATAGTGTATAAGGGTCGCTTGGATAAACTACCGTGTCCGGATTATGTCGAAATGGAATAGCCGGATTAAAGATTTCCTGAAGAGTATCCCGCAAGAATTCGACAAAACTCTCTTTCTGGAAAGCAAGGAATTCATCGGTCAATACCCCTTCTTTACCACTGAATAATGTTCCCTCTTCCCGCATTTTACGCGCAACATATAGATGGGGTTCAAGTTGTTTTCTTCCTGTCTTCTGTTCGAATACATAGGCATAGAATAGGGTTTGGACCATCGCCTTATTTTCGGTGTTTGGCGCAAATACCTGATCAATCCCTTTAAATATGATCGAATCACCACCTGTTTTGTAATCGACAATTCTACTGATAATACGATCGTCGTGTGTTACGACCTCGTCTACCCGGTCAATAATACCGTAAAGTGTGACCTGTTGTTCTTCTCCATTGATCTGAATAGGAAAGGGCAGTACATAATCGTTGTCATTCTCGAGTTCAATAATCCGAAATGCTTTGTAGTTGTTGATGTCATATTCGAGATACATCTTGACATACTCGGAGGCAATTTTCAGCATGATCCGCTGCAAGCTGTTTAAATCATTTGTTGCCTTTAATTCGATCTGATATTGCAGGCCTATTTCACGGATCACCTGTGCCTCTACCTTGTCGAACTGCTTCTGCAAGACACTTGTGGGCGTAAAGTCCTGTTGTCCTTTGAACGGTAGGAATATCTTCTCCATCACATTGTGGATGACAGTTCCCAGTTTATTCATCTCAAATTCCTGAGAGATGGAAGGGGGCTCTTTAATGCCGGCAATATGTTTTAGAAAAAATTGCAACGGGGACTGCAGATAAGTCGTCAGTGCCGTTGCAGATATCCGTTTCTGGTTGACGATAAAGTCCTGGTACATCTTTTCCCAAACCTCGCCACGCTTCTCAATAACAATTTCTTGGGCTTTATCCGCAAATTGAATGGTCTGTTGCTGAATTTTTCGGTCAAATCTAAATTTACTTTCAAACTCCAGCTGTTTGATAAAGCGACTTTCTTCGCCAGTAGAGCTTTCGTCAACCAAGCCATTGTAGAAAATATGTATTCCTTCACTGTATTGAAAATGGCGATAAAATAAATAGGCCGACAAGGCATCCTGATTTTCTAATATAGGAAGCCCATAAGCACTTCTTAGGCTGTTAGGTATAAAAGTAGGTGAATTTGACGTTTTGGGTAGAATGCCTTCATTTGCTCCTAGAATATAGACGTTGTCAAAATTTAAACAACGACTTTCCAAGAGCCCCATTATCTGAATACCTTCTAGGGGATCACCTTCTATGGCCGAATTTATTGGGGCGATGGCTTTTTTAATCAAGCCGATTTGGAAGCTGATACTTAATGGAGCAACAGTTTCAAAGCCCAATAGCAGCTGATTCAATGTTTTCTTTGTTTCAATCAGGAGGTTGTTGTCAATTTGGCGGATACGCTCCTGAGAAGAAATACTGTGCAACAGATCATCAACGAGCAGGATGAGCGAGGGTATCAAATAGGCTGAATTTTCAATCGGTACAAAAAATTGAGGCAAAGAGCTTTTGATATGAAGTTCTTCCAATGCGATCTCAAAGAGCTGTTTATCGGCAATCTCTTTCTGAATCTGAAGTTTGTCGGCTAAAGAAACCATACTGAGCGGATGGTTGATGAAGGTTTCAATTATCTGATAAGGAATCTTCCGTTTCTTGAACTGGGATATCTCCAAATGAACTTCCAACCATAGGTCTAGTATTCCGTAAATAGGAGACTGTGTCAAGGGATATCCTGTTGTGATATTGGGTTTGACCTCGGGTAGACTTTGCAGCAAAGGGACAAGTAGGTTTTCATCCGCTAGGAGAATGGCGGATGTTTGTTCCATTTTATTATTGCGTTCGAGAATGTCATACAGCAATTTTGTTTGGCTGATCTTTCCGGTACTGGCATATAGATTTACGGTTGAGGTCCTATTGCCAATAATATTCGGGCTATCGCCTAAAGCGTTGACCAAACCTGTTTGAAAAATATTACGTCGAATAAAAAGGCCGGCCTCTTGCATCGTGTCTTCGAGGTAATAAGCATCGGCATCAAAGTAGAATAATGCACGGCCTTCATCCTGCCATTGTCTAAATAATTTTGTTTCGGCCTTATTCAGTGCATTGAAGCCGACAAAAAGGATGTGCTGGAAGGAAGATGCAAACTGCTGATTTGTGGCCTTACCTTCAACCAGATCACGGTAGACTGTCGGATAGTTCGTTTGGCCTTCTGTTTTAAGCTTTTCTTTGAATCGATCATATAATATGGGCAGTCTTTTCCAAAGTTGAAGAAAACGCTCTTGTACTCCACTATGTCCCGCAATAGAAAAGGACTGCCAAAATTGACGGATAAACCCTTGCTGCTCTTGTGTGAGATGTTGAAAAGCAAGGTCGATTTTGGTATTGTCATAAAGTTCTAAGTAAATCTGCTCGATGGGGACGAGATCGTAATCCAGTTGGCCGAAGTCGCTCAATATAATTTCGGCAATCGGATAAAATTCTTCCAGCGTTTCTGGCAGTTTGCCTTCAGCGACCAATAACTCATTATGAATATTAAACAAGTGGAAAAATTGGGTTAAAGGACTGGCTTCGGTATCATCGGTCGAAAGCCTAAGAAACTCTTGGATCGTAAAGAACTGTGGCGACCAAATGGCCTGTCCGTACACTTCAGAAAGATGTTTTTTGAGATAGGTAATTGGCCGTTTATTATTAAACACGATGGCTATTTCACTCAGGTCGTTTCCAAAACGCTTTTGAATGTCTGCTGCTACTAATTTTAGAAAGGCTGTTTGCATCGTGCTATTATTTTACTTCAGTTAATTGATTTGATTTCGCATAGTAGAGATAGGCTTTAACGTTGCTGTAGCCCAGGTTCTCCAAATTCTTTTTATAATTGTCGACTTGATATTTGTGTCCGATATAATCTGTTTGTGTGAATTTAAAATCAAGTACAATTGTTTCCTCTTTGGAAGTGAAGACTTTATCAGGACGAATGGTCTCTCCTTTGGCGGTAATGATGCTTGCTTCGTTCCAGATTTTATAGTTTCCTGTGAGCCATTTATTGATCATGGGGTGCTGCCAGATCTGATTGATTTCCTGCATGAGAAAAGGCTCTTCTTCCTTGGAGAGGATCCCTTCCTGAATCAGCTGGCGTACCAGTTTGTGGATATCTTCTTCCTTTGAAATTTGGGCCATAATATCGTGGGCCAATATGCCGTACTGTGCGGCTTTCTCCAGCATCATAATATCGTTGATGTTGCGCGTACTGGATTTTTCTAAGGCCATTTCCAATTCTTTGGAAATGGGATAATGGTGAAGGGAAATAATATTGTTTTTTTGAGCCTGATTTTTTTTTCGTTCGATTATCTGATCGATATATATGCCTCTTTCTTCCAGTGTAAACGGGGATGTTGAAGTCTCTAAGACCTGATAGAGTACATCGCTGATATATTCATCTTTGATATCATAACCAGTAATTTCGCCCGTCTTCTTGTCAACAGATTCTTTGAAGGAAGGTGCCGTAATATAGAGGTGTTCAACAGCACGTGTTGTTGCTACATACAATGTATTGAGGGCATCCATGTAGTTGAACAGCATCTCTTCAAAATATTGCTTGAAAAATACTGATTTGCCGACCGTGGAAGTATATTTTATTGGAATTTTTCCCAATTGGGCAAAAGGGGTATCTGATGTCTCGATCCAAAAATCGCCATTAATCATTCCGTCAAGATCCCACGAACAGAATGGAATCATCACAACATCATAAGCCAGGCCTTTTGATTTGTGGATTGTCGTTACCTCGATCGCATCAATTTCTCCGTTGGAAGGGAGCACAGCCCGATTGCCATCCTCTTCCCAAAATTCCAGGAACTGTATAATGCCACGTTCGCCATTGGTGGAGAAAGCTGAGATCATATCCTTGAAAGCTAGGAGGTAGGGGAGGTGGATATTGTCTTTGGTTGTGAAACCGTAGATTTCAATAAGTTTCTCAATTAAATGGACTAAAGGCTGCTTCTGTGCCATTTCCCAGGAGTCAATCAGCGCCTCAGGGAGATAATCTTTCAGGGTACGGATGTCATTGCTAGCAAATTTTAACCATGCATTCTGATCGATTGTCTTATTTTGAATATGCTGGTAGAGATAGACCATCTTTGCTTTATGGATGGTATGTTTGTCCGAATTATAGACTAAAGCCTTCAACGTTTCGATCAATAATCCTACAGCATCATTGCTCGCTAGGGATAATGCATCGCCTGATATCACTTCAAATGTAAGCTGTTGCTCTTTTTTGAAATCCATGAGCTTTTGGATCACCAATTTAGCCTGCGCATTACTCCGTACCAGGATACCGATCTGCTGCGCCTGATAACGACCGCTGCCGATCCAGTCGCCTATTTTTTGACATAGCTGTAGGAGCGATTCTTCAACAACCTGATTTCTTCGATAGCGTCCATCAGTGACAGGAATGTAGGAGATTTCAATAGATCCTAATTGGTCGAGTTTTCCTTTTTTATGCTCAGGGACCTCTTGTTGACTGTTTTCATAAGCTTTGACCAACATGTTGTCATTGCCGGCAGAAATCCACCACTGTTTACCTTCTTCATCGAGGCTTTCGGATACTTTTTCATTCAGTACCTGCTGCAGATGTTGGGGGATACTGCTAAAGAGGTAGTTGTTTAAATGAATGATATTTGGAAGACTTCTAAAATTGGTGTCAAGGCTTCCGTTTTCGATAAAGGTTGTTTTGCTATCCTCGTCCAGGTGAAAGGTATGACCAATCTGTTGTTCTACCTGTTGGAGTAAAATTCGCCAATCACCATTTCGCCAGCGATAGATACTTTGTTTGACATCCCCAACAATGAGGTGTTCGCTCACTGTGCCCTTGGCATCGGCCAATGCATTAATCAAAAGCGGACTATAGTTTTTCCATTGGATACGCGAAGTGTCCTGAAATTCGTCAAACAAAAAGTAATTAAAACGATTGCCTATCTTCTCCCAGATAAATGTTGGATCGCTATTTTCATCCAATCCGAGTTTGTTTAATAGAATTTGTGAGTCAGAGATTAATTGAGCGCCATTGTCCCGTCGCCATTGCGTCAGTAAGTCGCTCATTTCCTTGAGCAGGCGTAGATAATAGAGATTATTTTGTACCGCTTGATAAGCGATGTAGGCGGATAGATTATCATGTAGCTTCTGGAAAGATGCCAGGATGGGGCTGAGTGCGGCGATAAGATCATAACGTATATTTTTGTCACTATCTGTAAACGCATCTTCATTGTCGATCAACTGCAGGTACTTTTCCAATACTTTGGCGATTTCAGAAGCGCTCAGTTTTTCCGTTTTTTTGTTGGTTTTGCTAGCGGAGATTATTTTGTTGCGCGATTTGCCTTTCAGGTCATTTTCGGAGATGTTAAAATTTTTGAACGTTTCACTAAACGCTTCAATCGTCATGGAGAGCGCTTCGGTAAAGGAGTTTATCTTCTGTTCAACCTCCTGATTCAGGAGATTAAAAACCTCCTTGGGATTAGCAGAGTTGATATAGCCGTCAAATTCCTGGAAGTTTTCAGAGAAAATAAGGCTTGCCAAACTCATTAATTGTTGGCGGTAGTTCCAATTTTCATTTTTTGCTATTTTCTTTTCCGCATACGCTATAATCCAGTCAAGTAAGTCGGGGCGTTCATCCAGCAATTGATTAAGCATGACTGTTAAGTCATTTTTCACTTTATTGACATTCATTTCAATCTTATAAGCTGCATCAAGATTGAGTTCATAAGTAAATGCACGAATGACTTTTTGGGAAAAACCATCAATTGTACTTATGGTAAAATGACTATAGTCATGTAGGATACGACGGTAGACACGGTAAGCTTTCTCTTGTATTAGATGCGGGTTCCAATCTGGCTGTTGCTCGAGAAGAAGCTTTCTGAAATCTTCAATTTTAGGGCTACGATCGCCTGTTGCCAAGCCATGGAGTACCGAAAGGATACGTTCCTTCATCTCAGCGGTTGCTTTATTGGTAAATGTCACCGCCAAAATCTCCTTATAGCTATTCTCGTTGGATAGTAGGAGTGTGAGATAGTGTAAAGTTAAGCTAAAGGTTTTTCCCGAACCGGCCGAAGCTTTGAGTATTTTTAATGGCGCAACAGATTTCATAGAATGAAGGTAGAAAGTAAAAAGTGAATTGGCAAAAATGTCAGTGACTATTTCGAAGGCATAGGACGCAAACAATTCATCCTGTTTACATTTGGTAAAATAGCTTTTTTTTGAAAGTGTCTTATTTTATTGGCCAGAAAGAACCTTCAGTTTGCTATCATTGCTGTTGGTATCTGCGAAGTCACGAAAGTTTTGAAGAAAAGGGCTATTTTGTACACTGATTTTTTGAAAGACTTGTTTCACCTACAGTATGGTAAGGGCAAAATCTTAACGTGCGTAGGACGTGTTTAACCTGAAAGAGGTTACTGAAAGAAGCTAACCCTGTCGTTTTCAGTGAAGTTTTATTAAATTATAACGCTGATTAAAAAAAAATAACTATCTTTGCATCCCCTCTAGTATGAAGCTCGGGGGATATGTTGAATACATAAAATAAAATTAAAAAATGGCAACTAAAATCAGATTGCAAAGACACGGTAAAAAAGGACGTCCTTTTTACCACGTAGTCGTAGCGGATTCTCGCGCTCCACGTGACGGTAAATTCATTGAACGTATTGGTTCTTACAACCCAAACACAAATCCAGCAACTATCGTTTTGGATTTTGAAAAAGCTTTGGATTGGATGAATAAAGGTGCTCAACCAACTGACACTGCTCGTGCTATCCTTTCTTACAAAGGTGTTCTTTACAAAAAACACTTGCAAGGTGGTGTGAAAAAAGGTGCTTTTGATGAAGCTGCTGCTGAAGCTAAATTTACAGCTTGGACTGACGCTCAAGAAGCTAGAATCTCTGGTAAAAAAGATGGTTTAGCTCAAACTAAAGCTGAAACTAAAAAAGCTGCTTTAGCTGCTGAAGCTAAGAAAAAAGAAGAAAAAGCTGCTGCTGTAGCTGCTAAAAATGCTCCTGTAGCAGAAGAAACTGCTGCTGAAGAGACTGAAGCTCCTGCATCAGAAGAAACTGAAGGTTAATTCTTTCATAAAGTATTCGAGAAAGCCGACTCAATCTTGAGCCGGCTTTTTTTGAAACAGCCAATAGGCTAATCGTTTGCCAAATCATGTCTCACAGCTAATCGCCAAATAAGAAAAATATGACTATTGATCAATGCTTTTACATCGGTTACATCAGTAAAACAAGAGGTCTTAAAGGAGAAGTACAACTGTTTTTTGAATTCGAAGAATACGAGAGTTTGGATATCGATGTTGTCTTTGTAGAAGTGAACAAAAAGCTTGTTCCTTATTTTGTTGATGCCATTAAATTTCAAAAAAATAGCACTGCTTATGTAACATTTGAGGATGTGGATCATATCGATAAGGCTCAGGTACTCGTCCGTAAAAAGCTATATCTTTCCAATGATAAAATGCCCGAGCGCGACCCGGATGATTTTAGATATACTGATTTAATCGGATTTTTAGTGATCGATGAAAACCATGGCGAACTGGGGCAAATAACAGATGTTCAGGAATTCCCACAACAATTTGTCGCCACAGTAGATATGGATGGCAAAGAACTGATGTTTCCGCTGTCCGACGATTTGATCTTAGGAATTGATGGCGAAGAGGAGATCATTGAAGTTGAATTGCCTGAGGGATTGGTCGATCTGTATAAGGAATAGGCATATCCCCAAGCTTATTCAATTGAATATCCTATACTTACTATTGCAGTAATTTCTTATCTTGGTCCTTATATATTAATATTACTATTGGCCATAATTATTAATTGATTTTGAAACCGTTATTACTGCTGTTACTCACACTCTCATTGTCTTCGTGTACTTTCTTTGGGAAGAAAAAGGAGTTTCCTGAAGGCAACTACCAAATGATATTGGGCTATCCAAATGATGAGTATCATAAATTAAAAAGAGAATCTCCCCAAAATGTGGAGGCAGATACCTATGGTAATGATCCTATTCTATACCGATCCTTTCTTTCGCTTCATGATAAGGACCAGTTTGTCATGGCGATCGATGATATTTTACTCTTTGGTAAGTACAAATTTGACGGTGATAGATTAGAATTGACGGATGAGAAAAAAGGTAGTGTCGCTTTGGATATTGTTAAAATAAAAAAAGATTTTGTTCAGCTGAGAGGTGATTTTTCACAGTTTAGCTCAGCACGTATACCCACTAGTGAAAGACTTTATATCAACTTTGCGTTAGATAAAACCCTTATCCGGGAAACGCCCAGTAAATTTGATAGCCAAGTGAATTTATGGCGAAATGCTCCGGTAAAATCAGAAAGTGAAAAGGAGATAAAAGCGAGGGCCTTGAATTTCGTAGATTATTCTATCGCTTATTTCCAACACATATCAAGTTCTGGCACCCATCACGATTATCGAATGGATGGTGTCGAATCACCAATTATTTATGCTGAGAATGGCATTGTGCTCAAGGCATGGGCAGATGTTCCCGATTCTTGGAAGGAATTATTTTACAACGAACAAGAGGCATTGGTCGCCTATCACTATTTATTTGACGGATTTAAATATGGATCGAAAGAGGAGTACCATGTTACAGGACTCTTATTGGTCACATTTTATCTCAAAAATTTACGAAATTCTTTGGCAGCTAATCTTTAGCCAATGTTCTTGTGGCATAGTCAATCTCTTCGCTGTCAATGATCCTCGATCGTTAATTCTACTGGTTTTTCTAGGTCTTTTGCTCTTGGTAGGGCGAAGAATCCTGTCGTAGCATGGACACAAAGCTAAAGTGACGTTGAAACATCGTTTATTGAAGTCTTTTTGCTGCTATTTTTGCCTTTTCGAAAAATAATTTTTGTCTTTTGATTTTTTAAAACGATATTAGCAACGCTTATAGAGAAAGGCCGAGGGACTAGACCCGTTGAAGCCTTAGCAACCTGTATTGTTCAAGGTGCTAAATTCTACCCTACTCCATGTGGGAAAGATAAGTTACATGTAGATAAACGATTCCTCGACGTGTGCGTTTCGATGTAAGCCAACCAAACTAAAAACAGTTTTTTAATGAAGATTATCGATCATATCCAGAATGCCAAAGGAAAAACATTGTTTTCTTTTGAGCTATTGCCACCGGCGAAAGGGCAGGGCATCCAAAGTATTTTTAAAACCATGGATGAACTGATGGAGTTTAAACCTCCTTTTATCGACGTCACCTACCATCGGGAAGATTATATCTATAAAGAGCATGCGAGTGGATTACTGGAACGTGTTTCCTATCGTAAACGTCCTGGGACAGTGGCGATATGTGCTGCAATCATGAATAAATATAAAGTGGATGCGGTGCCACATTTGATATGTGGGGGTTTTACAAAAGAGGAAACTGAAAATGCATTGATCGATTTGAACTTCCTGGGGATAGATAACGTTTTGGTGTTGCGGGGTGATGCACGTAAGGGCGATGCCGATTTTATACCAACCGATGGTGGACATGCTTTTGCAACAGACCTATTGGAACAGGTAACCGATATGAATAAAGGAAAGTATCTGCATGAAGACATTATCACGTCGGAAAAGACCGATTTTTGCATCGGAGTAGCCGGGTATCCCGAAAAGCATTTTGAATCTCCAAATTTCAATACTGATTTTAAATATCTGAAACAAAAAGTCGATATGGGAGCAGAGTTTATTGTGACTCAGATGTTCTTTAATGTTGAAAAATACAAGGAATTTGTAACAAAATGTAGGGACAATGGAATCCATGTGCCCATTATTCCGGGATTAAAACCACTGACAACAAAAAAGCAATTGGTGACCTTGCCAAGAATTTTTCATTTAGATATTCCAGAGGAACTGAGTGACGCTGTCGCGGCATGTAAAACGAATGCCGACGTCAGACAGGTAGGTGAAGAGTGGTTGGTACAACAGTGTCAGGAGCTGATTAAATTTGGCGCTCCGGTATTACATTTTTATACGATGAGTAATCCTGGTCCAACAAAGAAGATTGTTGAAAAACTAGCCTAACTCATAAAATGATAAAAAAGGGAGCAGATAAGCTCCCTTTTTTTATGATAATATTCATTGTGAAAGCCTGAAATAGGTTGAAAGTCTCGGCAGCGTGGTTTAGGTCGATCTCTATATTCAGCGTTGAATAGCCTGTTTATAGTCAGGTACTGGTGTTAAATAGTGTTAATTCGTGTGTCGGAGTCAGGATAACTTTTTAACTTAAAGTGCTAAAAAGGATTTTAACAATAGACCAATTGACCTTATGACGTACAATAGATTAAATTCTCTACTCGGTTTTGCTTGCGGACTAATTGCCACCTGTGTATATATCGCTACAGTTGAAAAGACGGTAAGCTGGTGGGATTGCGGTGAATTTATAGCCTGTGCCTATAAATTGGAGGTGGCACATCAACCGGGAGCACCATTGTTTCTTCTTATTCAGAATATATTTTCTAATCTCGCTTTAGGGAATAAGGGGCAGATCGCCTATTGGATGAATATAGGTTCTGCAGTTTGCAGTGGAATTACTGTTACCTTTTTATTTTGGACAATAACCGCCATTGCTAAAAAGCTACTCAACAAAGACAAACAAGCTCCTTTGTCAACCTACCTGCAGATCTTCGGCGCAGGAGTTGTCGGTGCAATGGCATTTAGTTTCAGCGATTCATTTTGGTATTCGGCGGTAGAATCTGAAGTTTATGCAATGTCTTCCTTATGTACAGCAGTCGTATTTTGGGCAATTTTAAAGTGGGAAGTCCGTGCAGATGAAGACGGTAGCGATCGTTGGCTGGTTTTTATTGCTTTTGTTATGGGGCTTTCGATCGGAGTGCATCTATTAAATCTTTTAGCAATCCCGGCTATCGCGATGGTTGTTTATTTCCGAAGAGCGCGACAGGTTAATGCGAAAGGGACAATAAAAGCTTTCCTCGTCGGAGTGCTGATCTTGGGGGCCGTTTTGTGGGGAATTATTCAATGGTTAGTCGGTCTAGCGGCTAAAGTGGATCTCGTATTTGTGAACTCATTGGGAATGGGATTTGGTACCGGAATTTTTTTCTCGTGCCTATTATTGGGGGGATTGATAATTTACGGTCTATATTATTCCTATAAAAAGCAGAAATATACACTCAATACAGCCTTGCTGGTTCTTTGTTTTGTTTTATTTGGATACAGTTCCTACACCATGGTCATGATCCGTGGGAAAGCAAATCCATCCTTGAACAATAATGCGCCGGATAATGTATTTTCTTTTTTAGGATATTTGAGCCGTGAACAATATATACGGGAACCGTTACTCAAAGGACCTTATTATGACTCGCAAGTGGTTGGCGTCGATAGTAAGACGAGCTATCGGAAAGATAAGTCGGAGTATGTTCCCTTCACACAGGTAGACAAATATCAATTTGATAAGGAAACCTTTTTCCCGCGTATCTATAGCCAAGATGGAAGCCATCAAGCTTATTACAGAAGTTACCTCAATTTGAAAGAAGGGCAACAGCCAACGTTTTCCGATAATTTTAAGTTCTTTTTTAATTTTCAACTGGGAGATATGTATACCCGATATTTCTTATGGAATTTTGTGGGTAGACAGAATGACAGGCAAGGATATGGGACCTATAGTGACGGCAACTGGTTGTCGGGGATCAGACCATTGGATAATTGGCGTTTAGGGGGACAAGATAAAATATCTCGATCGCAGGAGCATGACCCGAGCCGGAACACTTATTTTTTTCTTCCATTGCTACTCGGAATAGCTGGTGCGATCTGGTTGTACCGAAACAATAAACCTTATACCTTGGTACTGACCTTGCTGTTTGTGTTTACGGGGGTAGCGATCGTAGTTTATCTCAACCAAACTCCTATGCAACCCCGGGAACGAGATTATGCTTACGTGGGGTCTTTCTATGCTTTTGCGATCTGGATTGGGCTGGGAGTAATAGCATTTGTTCGGTTTTTCAACCGTTTTGTACAAACACGTTATGCTTTAGCGACAGGTATTTCTTTTGCGCTGTTGGGAGGCCCTATTATTTTGGCTCATCAAAACTGGGATGATCATAATCGGTCCGAGAAATCGTTGGCAAGGGATATGGCACGCAATTATTTGGAATCCTGTGCTCCAAATGCTATTCTATTTACCTATGGCGATCATGATACATTTCCTGTATGGTATTTGCAAGAAGTAGAGGGCGTACGTCCGGATGTTCGGGTTGTCGTGTTAAGCTATCTCACAGGCGATTGGTATATGCAACAGGCCAAACAACCCACGTATCAAGCGGCAGGGCTCCCCGTGACGATTCCCGCTGAAAAGACGAAAAAAGGCGTTCGTGATTATATCCCTTTCGTAGATAGACAACTTGACAATGCGGTAGATATACAGCAGTTATTGCAGTTTGTCACATCGGATGATGCGGAGTATAAAGTTCAGCTGAATTCCGGTGATATGGAAAACTATTTCCCTTCCAAGAAAGTCCAATTGCGCATTGATAAAGACGAGGTGGTTAAGAAAAATGCGGTTCCGGCGTATTTTCAGGGAGCTATAGTTTCTGCAATGGAATGGGAAATTCCGAATGATCATCTGACCAGGTCGGATTTAACCCTGTTATCCGTGCTTGAAAATAATCATTGGGACAGACCGATATATTTTTCGAATATGCTGCCAAGTGATATTAAGTTGGGACTGGATAAATACCTGGTCAATGAGGGCTTTACTTCTCGATTGATGCCTGTCACTGCTACAGATCGATCGACAGGAAAACGAAGTGAGCAGGGTGGGCTAGTTAATATGGAGGCGTTATATAGCAATATTATGCATACGTATCATTGGGGTAATGTTAAAAATGCACAATACTTGGATACAGATTCGTTCCGCTTTGCAAGCATGTACGCCCGTGATATATTTGGAAAAGCTGCCCGAATGCTTTTAGCCAATGGCCAGGTCAAACAAGCTGGGGAGGTGGCAAAAAAAGCATACGATCAATTGCCCGATCGCGTATATGCGATGTCGGACGCCATCAATTATGCCGATATTATCGATAGTCTGTATCGCTCGGGGCAACCTCAGCTGGCCAACAGGATGATGGACCGGAACCTTGATTATGTCGCTGAAAATATGGAATACCTACATCAATTGGTAATGGATAAGAAAAACCTGAGCTTTGAGTGGAATGATATTCAGACCGGCTTGGACTCTGTAGACCGGTATAAGGCTATTTTATTGGAAGCAAAGGATACCAAACGATTGGCACGTGTTGAGCAGTTGAGACAGCAATATCAAAATTGGTACGACGTAGAATAATTTTGATGATGAACTGAACCAAATTACCAGGCACGCCTAATGGAGGATTGGATTAACGTATTTGAGATAAGAAACCAGATGAGGCCTCTTCTAAAATATTGGAAGAGGCCTCGATACATATAGGATAGGGAATGAGCCGAGTTATTAAAATTTCATACCGACTCCAAAGCCGAGCAGGAAGGGGTTTATGTCAACTTTTGCCGGTATGGATAGGTTGGGGGCGAGGTTTGATGCATCCACATTGACATCGGTCTTTAAAAGAATATACTTAGCATCTAAATTCACGAAATATTTTTCAGATAGCTTAAAATCAATTCCCAGTTGAGTCGCAAAGCCGAAAGCATTATCATATTTTACATTTTTAACCGTTTGCCCCGCATTGACGCTATAGAATATGGTGTAATTTATTCCCGCTCCTACATAGGGTTTAATGGCACCGTCGGGGAGGAAGTGATATTGCGCTGTCAGTGTGGGAGGGAGGAGCCATACACTCCCAAGATCCACATTGCTGGATGGACTGCCACCAATGGCAGTTAAATTCGAACCTGTTGTATTAACTTTATGTTTTGTAGTCCCAAGGATCAATTCCGCCGCAATGTTTTTTGTGAAGAAATAGGTGAAGTCAAGTTCAGGGATAAATTTCGTATTGATGTCGACGTCTCCGCCTATGGTATTAATATTGGCCGATTCGTTTGGCATGACTGTCACACCTCTGAGTCTCATTTGCCAGCGTTGATTAGGGATTGTTTGTGCCTGTAAACTTAGTGCGCCTAGGGTAAGTGTTAGTGCAATTAAAAGTAGCTTTTTCATATCATTAAGGGTATTTTGTTTGCTGTAAAACTATTGCTAAAATCAGGGCAAAAGAGTGACGATAATCAGGTTGAAAAATGAATGATACGATGTTTTTCCTATTGCAGATGATGTACCTTTATAAATTACTGTTGTAAAAAATAGGAAAGTATGGGTAGGTGTAAATCCGCTGTAATAGTTTTTCAAGCCACATTGGGATAATAGGCCTATTACACGCATTTGTCTCGCCTGAGGACGAGCAAACGTTATGAAAGTATGTCATTCGCGCAACTGCGGATTGTGCACCAGAATAACTGCTAGGAGAGTTGGGGGCAAGGGGGGGACTGGAGTCTCGTTTAGCAGGGTTAATGGGGATACAAATCCGGCATGTCAATGCATATTGAATGGAATAGGAATGCTTCTAAAATAGAACAGGTCGGATTTATTCCGACCTGTTCTATTTTAGAAGTTACGGTTTTACGCGTTTTTCTTCACTTCCTTACCCCAGGAGTCTTTTAATGTAACCGTACGGTTAAAGACTAGATGGTCTGGCGTTGACTGTGTGTCTAATGTAAAATAACCCAATCGTATAAATTGATATCCCTTTCCAGGCGTAGCGTTAGCCAGATCCGGTTCAATGTAAGCACGTTGGATAATATGTAAACTTTCAGGGTTGATCGATGCTTTAAAATCTTCTGCAGCGGCAGGATTTTCATCATTGAACAATCTGTCGTACAACCTTACTTCGGCTTCTTTCGCATGTGGAACCGAGATCCAATGGATTGTTCCTTTAACTTTTAATCCTGAAGTATCTTCTCCTGATTTTGAGTTTGGAACATAGGTACAATGAACTTCCGTCACGTTTCCGTTTTCATCTTTCACAAAATCATGACAGGTAACGATGTAAGCATGTTTCAAACGTACGGAAAGCCCAGGGCCCAAGCGGAAGAATTTTTTTGGTGCATCTTCCATAAAATCATCGCGCTCTATCCAGAGCTCTTTTGAAAATGGAATGGAGCGTGAACCTTCACCGCCTTCAACTTCAGGGTTATTCTCACCAATAAGATCCTCTACCTGACCATCAGGATAGTTTGTGATCACCAATTTGATTGGATCAAGGACAGCCATTCTGCGCCATGCCGTTTTGTTGAGATCCTCACGGATACAGAATTCCAAAAGACTGACATCGATCATGTTTTCACGTTTTTGAACACCGATTTTTTCACAGAAGTTGCGGATACTCGCCGGTGTATACCCCCTTCTGCGCAATCCTGAGATCGTAGGCATGCGCGGGTCGTCCCAGCTTTCAACAAACTTATCATTGACCAGTTGCAGTAATTTACGCTTACTCATGACAGTATAGGTCATATTCAAACGTGCAAATTCGTATTGTTTGGAGGGGAAAATCTCCAATTTATCTATACACCAATCATAAAGTGGACGATGTGGAATAAATTCCAATGTACAGATGGAGTGTGTAATTTTCTCAATGGAGTCTGATTGGCCATGTGCAAAATCATACATCGGATAGATACACCATTGATTCCCCGTTCTGTGGTGGTGAGCGTGCTTGATGCGGTATAACAAAGGGTCGCGCAAGTGCATATTTGGGCTAGCCAAATCAATCTTTGCCCGGAGTACTTTTTCGCCATCTTGGTATTTACCGGCGCGCATAGCTGCGAATAAGGTCAAATTTTCTTCAATAGACCTGTCGCGATATGGTGTCGGAACACCGGGTTCTGTTGGGGTACCTTTTGCTGCTGCAATTTCTTCAGCAGTGCTGTCGTCCACATAAGCTAGACCTTTTTTTATTAGCTCAACGGCATAACGATATAGTGTCTCAAAATAATCTGAAGTATATAATTCCTCTGCCCACTGGAATCCAAGCCATTGAATATCTTTCTTGATGCTTTCAACATACTCGGTATCCTCAGTGACAGGGTTAGTGTCATCAAAACGTAGATTAGTCTTGCCATTATACTGCTGTGCTAATCCAAAATTCAAGCAGATGGATTTGGCGTGACCAATGTGGAGGTAACCATTTGGCTCAGGAGGAAAACGTGTCAATACACGTCCGCCATGCTTTCCTGTTCGAAGATCCTCTTCGACAATTTCCTCGATAAAATTTAATGATTTTTCTTCACTCATAATACAAAGTTAATTATTCGTAGCGAGATATTAGCTAGGAGATCGTAGATATTCGCCTTAGTATGAGTGATTGAATGTGCTGGCTGTATCGGTAAGAATGGGAAGACGTAATAAGGTTTGGACCCACAATAAAAAAGGGACGAAATTTCGTCCCTTTTTACCGATTTTTATTACTACGCTATTTATAAGCGAAGACTTCACCTAGCTCGTCATTATTGGTAAACGTACAGTGTTGATCGATCAATTCTCCAGTGCCGATATTGATAATCATGCCGTGTACGGCAAGATCATCACGCTCTTTCCATGCATTTTGAATGATTGACGTCGCGCACAGATTGAAAACTTGCTCTTGTACATTGAGCTCGATTAAACGGTCTACTTTTTTATCATGCTCTTGGATCGCATCAATCTCTGCACTGTGTAAGCGATATACATCTTTGATATGACCCAACCAGTTGTCAATAATACCGTACTGCTTGCGGCTTAAAGAGGCTGCTACACCACCACAGCCATAGTGACCTGCGATAATGACATGTTTTACTTTCAAAACATTGACCGCATAGTCTAAGACGGAAAGCATACTCATATCGGAGTGAATGACCATGTTGGCAATATTACGATGAACGAATACCTCTCCAGGCTTTGTACCTGTCAATTCATTTGCAGGTACTCGGCTATCGGCACAACCGATCCAAAGAATTTCTGGATTTTGACCTTTAGAAAGCTGTTGGAACCGCCCTGTAGCATCATTCTTTACAAACTCCATCCACTCTTTATTTCCCTTAATGATATTGTCAAATCCTATTTTTAAATCTTTATTTTCCATATTCTTCTTATTTCACTCTTGCCCGAAGGCATCGTTTCAATTTTATTATAATAATACAAATGTCTAAATTCATTGTTTACTTCAAACAACTTATTTTTATTGAATAGCTGTTCTTGCTATTCAATAACCGTCTCCCCCCCCATTTCAATCCAGCTTGCTAGCCGACCAATGGAAGGGAATGGCTTACGAGATACGTCAAAGACCCGTATCCTATGAAGGTTTCTTATAGACCACCTGCAAAAGTTCGATGTCTTTGCCTTTACTTCTGGCATTCTGTTCAAAATCTTTGATGACTTCGATGACATCCTTGTCTATAAATTTACTGAATGTCCCATCGATTCGGATCTTACTGATCGATTTTGGTAAGCTGTACAATTTTTGTTGGATAGGAACCTTGTTCAAAAATGATACTTCCTCCGCTAATGTAATGACAGCCTTATCTTCTTCATTGTCTTTTTCAATATTATATTTAAAAGCATTTTTCATATTGGCTCTTAAGATATAGAATGTCGCCACGACAATACCTATCCCTACACCCATAAGGAGATCGGTAAACACAATCGCTACAATGGTGACAAAAAATGGGATAAATTGATCTAAGCCTTTTTTGTACATTGAGGTGAATAGACTTGGTTTAGCCAATTTATACCCTGTATGGAGAAGGATGGCCGCCAGACAGGCCAAAGGAATCATGTTCAGCATTGTTGGGATAGCGAGCATAGCGACCAATAGCCATATACCATGCATGATGGCAGATTGCCTTGTTTTTCCGCCTGCATTGACGTTTGCTGATGAGCGTACAATGACGGATGTCAAAGGCAGACCGCCCAGAAGTCCACTGGTCATATTTCCGATGCCTTGTGCAACAAGTTCGCGGTTGGTTGGCGTATTTCTTTTGTAGGGGTCTATTTTATCAACAGCCTCGATGCTCAATAAAGTCTCTAAACTTGCAATAATTGCAATCGTAAATGCAGCTATCCACACATCTTTGTTGACAATCTGTGTAAAGTCCGGGAGGGTAAATAATCCTGTGAATTCAGCAAAAGAACCGACAATAGGGACTAGTACAAATTGCTTGTCATGCAACTGGAATGCTGAGCCGTTGAAAAGATAAGCTAAACTTACGCCTAGCATCACGACAACCAATGGGGCTGGCACCTTGTTGAGCTTTGGAATAGATGGCCAAAAGATTAGGATCGCCAATGACAAGGCGCAAATGATCAATGCGCCAAAGTTGATCGCAGAGGCTATCGTGTCAAAATAGGCACCGATACCATGACCATTGTCCATTTCGAAGGCATGTGTTTCCACTAAGCCCAATGCCAAAGGAATCTGCTTCATGATAATTGTGATGCCGATCGCAGCAAGCATACCTACAATGACCGCTGAAGGGAAATAGTTTCCGATCATCCCTGCTTTTAATATACCGAGAATAACTTGTACTACACCGGCAATCACGACGGCAAGTAGAAAGGTTTCATATGCCCCTAGGCTCTGAATAGCACCTAAGACAATAACTGTAAGACCAGCAGCTGGCCCACTTACACTGAGTGGTGATTTACTGATTGAAGCGACAACGATTCCACCAATTACACCAGTCAATAATCCTGCAAACAATGGCGCACCAGAGGCCATTGCAATTCCCAAACATAATGGAAGTGCCACCAAAAACACCACAACACTAGCAGGGAAGTCATATTTTAAGTCTCTTTTCGATAGTTTCAGAAAAGCCGACGTACGAGTTCCAAACATAAAATTTGTGTTTATCTGTAAAAAATTTTCATCAGGCGACCTTTAACTGGCGTTGTATCATGTATACCGTTTGGCGTTCAACAGCATGAACAAAGCGTTAGTGCCGAACCAAATCAACGATAACATCAACAGAGCCAAAGCCGATTACTTCAGAAAAATCAAAGATTACCGCACATACATTACCTTTAGCATGCGGGTTGACGGGATACATCCCTAGGGATGCCTTTATGAATAGTTAGGAGGCGGTGTTGGAACCGTAGGATGGAAAGCTAAAATGCTTTTCTCATTTTTAAGATAATTCTTCTGTTTTCCTTGGTTCTCAACGAGAATGGTTTCAAATACAATAGGTTCTTCTGTTTTTGTATTGAAAAATTTTGAGGCAGTTTCAAGTGTATCATTACTTGCGCCGTTATTGTTTTCGATTTCCAGTTGTAAAACGACCTGTAAGATGGTACTTTGATCTAAGCTGTTTGAAAAAATAGGCGAAATAGAGATGGCCATCTTTGTGAAAAAGATGATAGCACAAAGGAATGCTGCCACAAATCTAAACTGCTTATTTAACATTTTTTATTACCTTTAATCTTACTGTTTACATCGTAAAAATAGTAATTCTATGTTAAATTCAAATTAATAGTGCACTAAAAATAAAATTTGGCACGAAATTGTGACGAAGAGATTATTTTTTGAAAAGTTTTCAATTTTTATTGATTTATAAATATTAAGCCTTTTGTATGGCAAATAAAGAACAATTTATAGAGAAGGTTCAGGCTTCCTATAATCCCAAAGGAGCGTTTATCTATCTGGGAGCGGGAATGCTTAATGGCGAAATTCTGGCAGAGGCAAAAGTGAATTTAGCCTTGAAAATGATGAACCGTCACGGACTTATTGCAGGGGCTACCGGAACCGGTAAAACACGTACGCTACAATTGATCGCTGAACAATTGTCGGATGCCTCTGTACCAGTATTTATGCTGGATGTTAAAGGTGACCTATCGGGCCTAGCAGTGCCAGGGGTGACCAACCAAGCCCTTATTGATCGGGGAAATGCCGTGGGGGTGCCGTTTGAGCCATCGTCGTTTCCGGTAGAACTGTATTCACTGTCCGGCAATAAGGGGATTCCGATGCGGATTACCGTAGAAGATTTTGGCCCCGTCTTGTTGGGCCGGATACTCGAACTTAATGAAACACAGACCGGCGTATTGGCTGCGATGTTCAAATATGCACAGGATCACCAAATGCCGTTGATTGATTTCTCAGATACGAAGAAACTGCTTACTTATCTTTCTGAAGGACCCGGCAGCGAAGAAATCAAAGGTGATTATGGTAAGATTAGTTCGGCAAGCTCGGGAACCATCCTGCGTAAGATCGTCGCATTGGAACAGCAGGGGCTAGCGCATATCTTTGGTGAGAAAGAATTTGATATTAACGATCTGTTTCAGAAGGTGGATGGTAGGGGTGTGATTAGCCTATTGAATATTTCTGACGTGCAAGATCAGCCGGTGCTTTATTCTACATTCTTATTGAGCTTATTGGCACAGCTATTTAAAAATATGCCTGAGGTGGGTGACTTGGACAAACCCAAGTTGGTCTTCTTCTTTGATGAAGCCCATCTGCTGTTCAATGGGGCTCCTAAAGCCTTTTTGACTCAAGTGGATCAAATCATTCGCCTTATCCGTTCGAAGGGGATCGGCGTTTTCTTTTGTACACAGTCTCCAACCGATGTACCTGAATCTGTATTGGCCCAGCTGGGTAACCGTGTGCAACATGCATTGCGTGCTTTTACACCCAACGATGCTGAAAATTTAAAGAAGACTGTAAAAACCTATCCTAAATCCGATTTTTATGAAATTGATCAGGTCCTGACTTCTTTGGGTACTGGACAGGCATTAATCACAGTATTGAATGATAAGGGTATTCCTACAGAGGTTGTCGCTACACATTTGGTGCCGGCGCGTGCAGTTATGGGACCTGCAGATGATGCAACGGTTAGCCAAATTATCAATCAGTCTGATTTGCGGGCAAAATATCAGGAGCGACAAGAAAATCGCTCTGCCGCGGAAATCATAGACGAAAGAATGCAGGCTGCAGCACAGGAAGAACAACGCGCGGCCCAGGAAAAAGAAGCGGAAAAAGCAAGTCGGCCAAGCTCCAGAAGACAGACACCTCTAGAAGCTGCGCAACGAACGGCAACAACGACCTTAGCAAGAGAGGGAGTTAAGTTTTTGGGCAAACTAGCGACGGGTTTATTAAACGCATTCTTAAAAAAGAAATAATACTAATTTTTGGATTCTTTTCGTTTCAATACTATACCTTTGAAGGTGGAGCCGAACTTAGCTAAATTTGCTTTTGAGGGCAAATTTAGCTAAGTTTGCGGACGAAAAGAAAATTCTATTAACGCAATTAAATATGAGTAAACCAACCCTTTTGATTTTGGCAGCAGGAATGGCTAGCCGGTATGGTTCTTTAAAACAAGTAGATGGTTTTGGCCCACACGGCGAGACAATTATTGACTATTCAATTTACGATGCTATTCGCGCAGGATTTGGAAAAGTTGTATTCATTATCCGGGAAGAATTTCTGGAAAAAATGAAAACAGTATTTGATGAAAAATTGAAAGGTAAAATAGAAGTAGATTACGCTTTTCAAGATTTTGACTTAACAAAATTCGGTGTTAATCACGTTATCGAAAGAACAAAACCTTGGGGTACTGCCCATGCGGTGATGAGTGCTAAAGATAAAGTGCATGAACCATTTTGTGTAATCAATGCAGACGATTTCTACGGATCGGATTCTTTTCAGAAAATGGCCGAGTTCTTAACAACCGAGGTTTCTGATCAACAAATGTCGTTGATGGGCTTCCAGGTTGGAAATACCATGTCCGATTATGGCTACGTTTCACGCGGAGTATGTGAGGTTACCCCTTCTGGACATATGGAAAGTGTAACTGAACGTACAAATATATACTACAAAGGCGAAGGCGACGATCGCAAAATCGTTTATGAGGAAAATGGGGTGGAGACAGATCTAGACCCTAAAACCCGTGTTTCGATGAACTTCTGGGGTTTTACACCAAAGATTTTCGAAGTAGCTCAGGCGATGTTCCCTGCATTTGTTGAGGAAAATAAGGAAAATTTAAAAGCAGAATTTTTCATTCCTTCTGTACCGGATTATATGGTGAAGCATAAGTTGGCTGATTTTAAGGTAATCCCAACTTCTTCGAAATGGTTTGGCGTAACTTATAAAGAAGATAAACCTATCGTACAAGAATCAATTTCAAAATTGGTGGCTGATGGAGTATATCCAGAAAAGTTATTTTAAGAGCTAAAAGAAATAGCTTATCTTTCACCTGTATTGTCAAGCAATACAGGTTTTTTTTTGACCTGTGCGCTAGATTAATTGAGCGGAAATAAATCTTTGATGAAAAAAATTCTTAAAGTGTTTGGTTATCTTATTTTAGGATTGTTGTCTTTTTGTGTGCTCTATATTGTTGCTGAATACAGTTTGTCAAGAATTTCGGCTCCAAGGAAAATTACAGACGAAGAGAAGACGATTCAGGTTTTTGTTCAGTCCAATGGTGTTCATACCGATATCGTATTGCCTGTCGTTAACGAAGAGATGGATTGGTCGCAACTATTTCCTTATGGGAATACGGTGGGGAAACATAGCGGATATCGGTATGTCGGTATCGGTTGGGGGGATAAAGGATTCTATTTGGATACACCAGAATGGAAGGATCTTAAAGCATCGACAGCCTTTGTGGCTGCCTTTGGATTAGGGGAGTCTGCCATTCATGTGACCTACTACAATTCGGTTCAGCAAGATGAATTATGTTTTGCTTATCAGATCAGTAAATCCCAATACCGTGATCTGATAAAATATATAGAAGATTCGTTGGATCGAAATCAAGCGGAAGCTATTTTGGTGAAAACAGATGCGCAGTATGGTGACTCAGACGCCTTTTACGAAGCAAAAGGAGCCTATAGTATGTTTTATTCGTGCAATACCTGGACCAATAATGCCTTAAAGAGAGCGGCGATGCCAGCAGGTATATGGGCTACTTTGGACAAAGGAATCTTAAGTCACTATAAGGATAAGAAGTAGCTGGAAAATGCATAAGCGTATTGCGGTGAAGGTTAAACGAGATAGTGAAAGTAATAGGCATAAAAAAAGCTCCGGGAATAATCCTGGAGCTTTTTTTATGAGGAGGAGTGATTATTTCACTTCTTCGTAATCTACGTCAGTTACATCATCACCACCTTGGTTTCCACCTTGAGCTTGACCTGCATCACCTTGAGGTTGTTGTGCACCACCTTGCGAAGCAGCATACATTTCTTCAGAAGCAGCATTCCAAGCATTTTGCAATTCTTCAGAAGCAGCGTCGATATCAGCAAAGTTTTTCGCTTCGTAAGCAGCTTTTAATTTTGTTAAGCCAGCTTCAATTGGCGCTTTTTTATCTGCTGAAATTTTATCGCCATATTCTTTCAATTGTTTTTCAGTTGAGAAGATTAAAGCGTCAGCTGCATTTACTTTGTCAGCTTCTTCTTTTATTTTTTTGTCAGCATCAGCATTTGCTTCAGCTTCTTCTTTCATGCGTTTGATTTCGTCGTCAGACAAACCTGAAGATGCTTCAATGCGGATATTTTGTTCTTTTCCAGTAGCTTTATCTTTTGCAGATACTTTGATGATACCATTGGCATCAATATCAAAAGTAACTTCGATTTGAGGAACGCCACGAGGAGCTGGTGGAATATCGTTCAAATGGAAACGGCCGATTGTACGGTTTTGGTTTGCCATAGGACGCTCTCCTTGTAAGATGTGAATTTCTACAGATGGCTGATTGTCTGAAGCAGTAGAGAACGTTTCCGATTTTTTAGTTGGAATTGTTGTATTTGCTTCGATCAATTTAGTCATCACACCACCCATTGTTTCAATACCCAATGAAAGTGGAGTAACATCCAATAATAAAACGTCTTTTACTTCACCTGTCAAAACACCACCTTGGATAGCAGCACCTAAAGCAACAACTTCATCTGGGTTTACACCTTTAGAAGGCTCTTTTCCGAAGAATGCTTTTACAGCATCAACGATTGCAGGGATACGCGTAGAACCACCTACTAAGATAATTTCGTCAATATCAGATTTGCTGAAACCAGCATTTTTCAATGCAGACTCACAAGGAGCAATTGTTCTCTTGATCAAGTCAGCTGCCAAAGCCTCAAATTTAGCACGTGATAATGAACGAACTAAGTGTTTTGGACCAGTTGCATCTGCAGTGATATACGGCAAGTTGATTTCTGTAGAAGTCGCGCTTGATAATTCGATTTTCGCTTTCTCAGCAGCTTCTTTTAAGCGTTGCAATGCCATTGGATCTTTTTTCAAGTCAAAGCCATTGTTTTCACTTTTGAATTCTTCATTCAACCAGTTGATGATTACGTTATCAAAGTCATCACCACCTAAGTGTGTGTCACCGTCAGTAGATTTAACTTCAAATACACCGTCACCTAATTCCAATACCGAAACGTCATGTGTACCACCACCACAGTCAAACACAACAATTTTCATGTCTTTGTGTGCTTTGTCCAAACCGTAAGCTAAAGCTGCTGCTGTAGGTTCGTTAATGATACGTTTTACAGATAAACCAGCGATTTCACCAGCTTCTTTTGTTGCTTGACGTTGCGCGTCGTTGAAATATGCAGGAACTGTAATAACAGCTTCAGTTACTTCTTGACCTAAGAAATCCTCAGCGGTTTTCTTCATTTTTTGAAGAATCATAGCAGAGATCTCTTGTGGTGTATATTTGCGGTCGTCAATTTCTACACGCGGTGTATTGTTGTCACCTTTAACGATTTTATAAGGTACGTGTTCAGCTTCTTTTACAGCTTCATCGTATGAAAGTCCCATAAAACGTTTGATGGAATAAATAGTTTTATGTGGGTTAGTAATTGCTTGACGCTTTGCTGGGTCCCCAACTTTGCGCTCGCCACCTTCTACGAAAGCTACGATCGAAGGAGTTGTACGTTTACCTTCGTTGTTCGTAATTACTACAGGCTCGTTACCTTCCATTACGGCAACACATGAGTTTGTAGTACCTAAGTCAATTCCTATAATTTTAGACATATCTTGTGTTTTAATTTTTTACTTAAATAAATTCTATCAGTCTATTATCAACCCTTATGCCAATCCAAAAGTTTTGTAAAAAAAACACTATTTGTCATCAATTTGTCCTTAGGTACTGCCAAACTGACATTTTCAATACACCAGTTGCTCTAATATCCTTTTTTTAGCTGACTCGTTTTGGCGATTGCGTGGCATATATCTGCCAAAGATTTCTGAGAATTCAGCAAGTTTCATTTTTTTTGATTTTTTATCCCGCCAATCAGAAGGAACAAGTTTATTGGTATAGGCGATATTTGTAGCCCAATATTGAATATGCATTTCAGGGATGACAAGGCCCAATATCATGCCCGGGAGACCATGGCTTAATGCTGGTCCCGCCGATACTGGAATCTCTTCCGAATAGTAAGCGATCAGATAGAGTGAGTCTTTGGTAGCACCATTGACTCTGCGGCAGTTTACTCCGGCAATGTTTCGGAATTCCTCCGTGAAACGCCAGGTAATGCTGTCCAAAGTTTCCGAAAGAATGTATTTTTCGTCGATGTCAAGCTGAATGTCTGCTGTGCCGTTTTTCAGATCCTGGTAGAGGACTTTGCCGTTCTTGTTGGCACCACCTCTAAATTGCCCCCTTTGGTTTCCTCCGATTCGGACCGCAGCCTGAGATCTGCCCCCTCTGCCTGCGCCCGAAGTTATCGTAGGTGCGGCCATTTTGACTTCACCACGTTGCTTTTCGCTAACTACGCTTTCCTCAGGCATCAACACGGTAGAATTCTCATCAAAGTAGAAGTTTAATTTTTCCGTATGTGAATCCGGCATCTTGTCGAGATATTCCATCATGCCCATCCCTCTGTCCATTCCTTTCGAGCTCATGTCGTTGGATAGCTGCCGCATGCGTGCTTTTGTGTACGTGACTTTGTCAAAACTGATCGTACCTCTACTTCCAAAATAGGCATATTGTGCCTGAAGCGATAAACCACGCAGGCAGCAGATGATGACGGTTAGATATATTTTTTTAATCATTTCCTTTCCCTAGATATTTGTTGAAATCCCATTTTACACCGACCAAAAAATATTGTGTCAATACCTGTTGAACGGACTCTGAATAGTTGGTGTCACTCGCATTACGACGTGTGTTGTTAAATGTATTGAACAGGTCAAAGGCCTTTAAGCTGAGTGTCATACTCTCATCTTTCAGTACTTTTTTCTCTAATTCAATATTGGTATAAAATTGATTGATTGATTTTTTATAAAGTTTCGTAGGTCCTGTATAGCTATAGTAAATGTTTGCCATGACATTAAACTTCTTCGGTAAAAAGTATTTGATGTACGCCGAAGTCCCGCCTTGAAAACTTGTTGCGTTGTATTGGGTGTTGATCGAGTTTTGCTGTACATTAAAACCAGCGTTCGCCGAAAGATCAAAGTCGAATCCTTCTGAGTCCTGCTCATTTAAGCTAGAACCTAAACTAAAGTTGGTATTCTTTGCATTATTCAGCAGAAACTCGCCGCCGGACTGTCCGCCTTCAAATTTGGTATAGCTATAGCTGTTGTTAAACCTGACGTTTGCACTCTTGTTAAAATTGATGCGACGATTGGCCAATGGCTGCATATGATTGATGTTCAAGCCGCCATTCCAGTTGGATTTACCCGATAGGTTTTCATAAGAACTGATTTGAGCCGAGTTGTCTAGTATGGTTGTTTTGTTGACAATAGGATTATTAACAAATGACAAGTTCCCGTTGATATTGATATTCGTTCCTTTCAATAAACTGAACGCGTTATAATTGGCCGAAATGTTATTGTTCACCGCGCGTTTTAGGTCGGGATTACCGACTTGTTGAAACAACGGATTGGTCTGAGGTTGCAGTGGTTGTAACTGATCAAACGATGGAATGATATTCGAACTTTGATAAGCTAAACGTATATTTTTGCTATTTGAAAGGCGATAATTGGCATCAACATTTAAATTGTTATCCCAGAAATTCCGGGCAAGATCAATTGATCTATAACTATCATTTAACTGTTGATTCTTGTAGAACGTACGGTTGGAAAAATTGATCTCCAACTTTTCTTTGCGATAGGAAAAGTGCACATTCACACCTTGATTGGTATTATTGTCGATCTGGTTTTGAGAATATAGTGAATCAAACTTTTGTGTAATATTGTTTATTGAATTTTGGGTATTTGTACTCTTCGAATGATTGAAGCTGTAGCCTAAAGCCAGATTGATATAGTCACTGATACGGTTGTTGAAATTGATCGAAGAGTTGAAGTCATTGCCTTTATTCCGGCCATGTCGCGTTTGGTTGATAATTGTACTATCCCCGGTTTTGTAAAAATAAGTCCGTGAATTGACTTTACTCTCTGAATCCGACTCTTTGTGATTATTGCCGACCATCACATTTAAAGAACGCCCCGCTTTTAATCGTTTTCTATAATTTAGGCGAAAATTATTGTTGGAACTTGAGGAGTTCGATTGATTGTTCTCCCTAAAGTCACTGATTGGGTTGCCCGATTCATCGCCCGTTTTGCTGTCTGTGTAAGTTAGATTAGCGTTGGTAGCCCAATTGGCATTGGATTGGAGTTCCATATTTTGCGTGGAATCCAGTCGCATGTTAAGGTTTGACCTGAAACCATTACTTCGGCTATGTCTCTCGCTATCGTTTTTACTGTTTTTTTCCTGAATGGATTTATCAGGAAGCACATTTTTATTGTAAGTCTCCGAGTGGTTCTTGTTGCTGTTGTTGTCATACCCATAGTTGGCGTTTACTTTTAAGGCCTTTTTGAAGAACTGATTTTCATAGTTTGCTCCAAGATTTGTATTCAGTGGTTCGCCCGTAATCTGGTTGTTCATCCGTAAAGAACCTTCACGGCCACTTGAACTCCCCATGTTATTGTGACTGCCCGTAATCCCAATTCGCTCGGTCTTATTGAATTTGGCAGCGAACAGATTTCCAGCATACAATCCTTTGGATCCCGCCAATGCCTCCATATTTCCAAAGATTCCCTTTCGTGCTTTCTCCTTAAGTACTACGTTAACGGTTTGGATCCTTACGCCATCATCGATACCTGATAACTCGGCTTCCTCGGATTTCTTTTCATAGAGCTGGACCTTATCGACAGCATCTGCACGTACATTTCGAATGGCTATTTTGGGGTCGTAACCAAAAAACTCCTCCCCATCGATAAACACCTTCTGTACAGATTTCCCTTGGGCAGTGATACTTCCGTCTCCCGTAACCGTAAAACCGGGGAGACGACGTAGTAAATCCTCTAACTTCGCATTCTTTTCCGTGGCAAAACTCGCCGCATCATATTCGATGGTGTCGCCTTTCAGTGTAATTGGAAGACGACGCGTAACAATCACCTCCTGCAAAACATTTCTTTGGGAATTTATTTTGATATCATGCAAGTCGAGATCTTTATCTGCAATTTGGATCGTATCACTGTAGAGTTCAAACTTGGGGTATGTGGCTAAAATAATATAGCTTCCGGGCTTTATATTTTTTACCTGAAACTTTCCCTCTTCATTGGCTCTGTTAAAATAACGAAGGACTGAGTCGCGGTTCAATAAAATAATTGAGGCATTGGTCAGAGGTTTGTCATCCGCCTTGTCCAGAATCCTCCCCTTGATGTTTATTTGGGCGTAGGCACTATTGAAGATGACAAATAGTAAAAGTATTAATTGAACTAATCTTTTCATGTACGGGTTGTATCTTTCAAATATAATTTACTTAATCGTTAATAAATGTAAAACATCTCTTCTGAATGTAAAATCTTTGGTATATAAGGTAGAGGAAATCACATTTTTCTTGCTGTACATGTACTTTTTGAGCATCCTATTTTTTATTGCATTCAATACAGATTGTTGGCGGAAGGTTGTTTGAGAAAGTTGGAAGTAAAATTTACCTTTGCACAAAATTGGTATTATGACGTTTGAAAATTACTTACAACAATTCGAAGATATCTTAAATCATCCTGAGAATCACCCGACCTATCAAGATGATGAATATTATCAGTACACGAAAATGAACTGGACAAGAATGGGCCGTTGGTTAAAACGCTTCGAACCAACATCGACTTTTGAACAATTTGTTGAGTCAATTACTGAAAAGCAACAATGGATCATTATTACTGAACCTTGGTGCGGGGATGCGGCGCATTCGGTGCCTATGTTGGCGAAGATGGCCTCAAAAAATCCCAATATCACGGTGGATATCCAACTGCGTGATAGTGCTCCGTTTCTGATCGATTCTTATCTAACAAACGGAGGTAAATCTATTCCAATTCTGGTGATACGTAACGAACAGGGGCAGGATTTGGCTGTCTGGGGCCCAAGACCTCAAGCCTGCCAGGAGCTGTTTTTGCATATGAAAGCGCAAGGGGCAGATTTCTCCGAAATCAAAGAGGAGATTCAAAAGTGGTACAATGCCGATAAAGGAACCGAAATCCAAAAGGAAATCCAGGCACTGCTCGAAAAATAAGAAAATTACATCCTTATAATAGACTGGCAATTTTTAAGTTTAACCGGATCATCATCTCAGGAATAGACCTGGTCTTTCCTGAGCATGGTTTGAAAAACTGCTGTTAAACCCGGAGCTATTTAAACCTATTTCCGGGTAAGATAAGTATACGATATTCGGAGATTAGTCGGAGCTTGTTCGGTGCTTCCTCGGTACTTGTTCGGTACTTCTTCGGTTGCAAGCGAAGAAGTACCGCTGAAGCTACGTTTTATGTCCGTCGCTAATCCCTGTAAAGGCTGAAGTTATCTGACACTTGCTATTGTCTAGTTCCAGTTTATTTTGGACCTATTTTCGGCGTAACGTAATTTCTTTAGGGCAAATAACCCTAATGTCACCTTTGCGAAAGATCAAAAGATTTAAGTAAAACGATCCAGTGTTTTTGTTAGCTTTATATGAATTATGGACCATTTTTATGGTGGCTTTTTCAGTTTGCTTGAGCGACAACTAAAACTAAAAAAATATGAATATTGAGGATCTAAGAGATTATTGTTTATCGATTGGGCCGGTGATGGAGGAGACTCCCTTTGGGCCAGATACATTGGTATTTAAGGTAGGCGGTAAGATTTTTTTGTTGGTAGGCCTGGATCAGGTTGATGGATTACGATTTAATGTTAAGTGTAACCCCGAAAGGGCCATTGAATTGCGGGAACGCTATGAGCATACCGTACTGCCGGGCTATCACATGAATAAAAAGCACTGGAATACCGTGGTTGCCAACCAAGAGATTGATGATAGAAAGCTAGAGGAATTGATTTTACACAGCTATCAGCTTATTGTTGAAAGTCTGCCCAGTAAAATCAGATCGGAAGTCAAAGGGCTATAACCGGACTTTGTGTGTAAAGAATTAGTTGTCTATTCAGAAAAAGGTGTTTAAATGACTTTTTTTGAGGCTAGGATTGGTAGCTTTGCTAAAATCAATGCATTGCTCAAAGCATTGGTCGATAAATTTACACTAAATATTATTTTTATGAAACGAACACGAAGTTACTCGTGGATAATCTGTTTTATGCTTCTTTTCAGTTTGGGAAGTTGTATAAAGGAAGAAGCGCTCAATATGGAAGCGGATATTATCGCTGTTCATGCCGATGAAGATATCTTTTTGCTGAACCCGGTCATCTCAAATACGCAAGTTACACTTTACCTTCAGCCCAATATTCATGATCTTACCAAATTGAATATGACTTTTGACCTGACTCCTGGTGCCTCCATTGAGCTTTTGAAGGATTCTTTGAAAATGCCTGCCGGAACTCAGGATATGAATAAAGTAATTGTTGATGAATTGCTAAAAAACGGCGTATATTATAAAGTTACGTCCGAAGATCATCAGTTTACAAAAAACTACCTGATTAAAATTGTGAAAACAGATGGTGGATTTGTTCCAACAGCATATGGTTTTGAAGATACGGCGATTGATAAGGATGATAAATACACCATATTTTACAATAAAATTGATGGCCAGGATTTCTATAATTGGGCTTCCGGAAATCCAAGTTTCTCCTTGACATTGAGCTTAGGAGGAGGTACCAAGGACCCCGAATCATATCCCACTAAAACGAGTTCGGATGCACATTCAGGAACGAAAGCGGCTTTATTGGAAACGAAGTTGACCGGTGCTTTTGGGGCGATGTTCAAGAAACCTATTGCTGCCGGAAATCTTTTTATAGGAGCGTTTGATACAGGACCTGTATTGACAGACCCGTTATCGGCAACGCAGTTTGGCCTTCCTTTCAATCAGATACCGCTGGCCTTGGAAGGTTACTATAAGTATAGTCCTGGCGCAACGGTGACGGATGAAAACATGAAACCTGTTAATACCAAGGATTCCTGTGATATCTATGCTGTTTTCTATAATCGCAAGCAGCTTATGGACTCGCAATCTGATCCCAACAAGAAAGTTTCCTATTTAACGGGACATAATATTTTAAAAGATCCAAGTATTGTGGCTATTGCCAGGTTGGAAAATGGGGGCGCAACCAAGGCTGGTGATTTTGTTCAGTTTACATTGCCATTTAAGTACACGGCGAAAGTAAACGAAGCTGATGTTGCCAATTTGGATTATAGCATTGCGATTGTAATGTCTTCGAGTAAATATGGTGATAATTTTATAGGTGCTGTCGGTAGCAAGTTGACGGTGGACGATCTCAAAATTGTAACGAAGAAGTAATGAAAATAATAAAATATACAATCGCACTGGCTGCGATGGTTTTGATAGGATCTATTGCCAATGCGCAGGAAAATACAGCGGATGAGGGTAAATTGGGTTTCGATGTGACGGTAGGCGGTAAGATCGGCGGCGCAGCACCGCTTTCATTGCCACGGGAAATTCGAAAGATTAAAAGCTATAATCCGAATGTTCCCTTTTTTGTCGGAGCAAGGGCAAACTATCATATTGATTCCCAATGGGGAGTATCTTTGGGAATCGTCTTCGAAGGAAAGGGAATGGATACAGAGGCGAGTGTTAAAGGATACAAGACGACATTCAATGCGGTGAATGATGCAAAAGAGGAGCTGAGAGGTTATTATACGGGCGATATCACAACAAAAGTACATAACCTGTATCTGTCTGTTCCGATTCAAGCTACCTATCAGCTTTCAAATCGTTGGAATGTACAGGCAGGTCCTTATATTTCTTTTGCGGTAAAAAAGGAATTCTATGGCGAGGCCTACAATGGCTATCTTAGGCATGAAGAGCCCACCGGAAATAAGATTGTTGTAGATAATGCCGATTATGATTTCTCGGAGAGTGTTAGAAGTATTGATGTTGGTATGAGTTTGGGCGCACATTATGCTATCGACAAAAGATTCTTTGCGTTGGCACAGTTGGATTATGGCTTCAATAATATTATGAAAACCGGATTTGAAAGTATTAGCTTTGGGTTACATAATATCTTTATGAATGTTGGTATAGGTTATAAATTGAAATAGCTTTAATATCCATAAAAAAGAAATGGCCGGTCCTAGGATCGGCCATTTCTTTTTTTATACTGTTACGCTCATTTAAATGATGCGGAGTTTTACATTTTTAATCCGATTTCTCTTAAGCGTTCATCCAGGTACTGACCAGCGGTATAATCTTCGTAGACCTTCGGGTGTTCCGCATCGATGCAGGAATCCAATGAAGCCAAACTCATGGCGGATTTTGGATGTAAAAAGAAGGGAATAGAAAAACGGGAAGTACCCATCTTCTCACGTGGTGGGTTTACCACGCGATGCGTAGTAGATTTCAACTTATTGTTTGTTAACCGTTGCAACATATCACCTACATTGATGACGATATCTTCACCTTTGGCTTTGATAGGAAACCATTCCCCATCTTTTGTCAAAACTTCAAGACCATCCGCACTAGCTCCAATCAATAAGGTAATGAGGTTAATATCTTCGTGGGCACCTGCACGTACTGCGTCAGGGGCTAAGGCGTCAGGATCGTTGATTGGGAAGTAATGGATCGCGCGTAGAATAGAATTACCATTGATGACATATTGTTCAAAGTAATTTTCTTCCAGATCGAGGTAGGTCGCAATCGCTTTCAATAAGTCTCGTCCTGTATCTTCTAGTTTTTTATAAACCTCAGCGGTTACGCCATTAAAGCGAGGAATTTCAGCTACTTCAGGATTGTCCGGAAAATCAGCTTTGGAATATTCTTCACCAACAATCGTTTGACCGCGTTGCCAGAATTCTTTTAAGTCAGGTGTTTTCGCGTCTTTGGCTTTTTCTCTTCCCTTTGCGGTATAGCCACGTTGACCTGCAAGTTCTGGAAATTCATATTTTTCCTTGATCTCAGTCGGCAAAGCAAAAAATTCAGGAACCACCTGATATAATTCCTCAATCAGCTCTTTTGATAAGCCATGATTTGCAATCGTTACAAAGCCTGTTTCATTGAAAGCTTTGCCAATATCTTGGATAAATTGATTTCGTTGTTCTTGGGTTCCTTGTGTATAATGTAGCAAGTCCAAGCGAGGTATGTTTACTAAAGCCATACAGTGTTGATGTTTGTTCAGGACAAAGTTAACGGAATTAATTTTGATTATTAAACAGGGACTGTTAATAAAAGTTTTGTGTTTCTGTTTATTTTGCTGTATTTCAGTGTTTAAAAGTTTTCCACATTTCACAATTGACGACAAGTATCGTTAGGTATGTATACCGAATTATGCTGACGAACATATGACAAAATTTATAATTTCGAACTTGTTATTCTAATTGCTAACTGGTATATTTGTTATGCAAGCATAATAAATAGCTTGTGAGTACGCTTATGAACCAAAATCAGACAATCGATTATTTTTTAAAAACAGGCTGGCAGACAATAGCCAATAAATATAATCAAATTGCTTCGCAGTACGGTTTTACCCAGGCTGCGGGATATATTTTGATTAACATCCATAAAGAGGGTACACCTGTTTCTCAGATTGCAAATTTGACAGGAGTTAAAACAACTAGTTTGTCTCGGGTGTTGAATAATTTGGAGTCATTGGGATTTATATACCGCGAAACGAGTGAGACCGACAAGAGGTCCGTAAAAGTGTATTTAACCGAATTGGGGCGAGAGAAAAGACGGATTGCTAAAGATGTTGTTCGTAATTTCAATCAATATTTAGCGGACAATTTTTCAGAAAATGAACGGGATCAATTGATTGCTTCTTTAGCGAAGCTCAATGAGCTCGCAACAAGTTACAAAGAAGAAGTAATCATCTAGGAATTAAACCAAATGTACAGAAGTGCATGATAAATATGTTATGATGAACAGAAATATTAGAAAAGTGGCAGTTCTCGGATCGGGTGTTATGGGCTCGCGAATTGCTTGTCATTTTGCTAACATTGGTGTTGAAGTTTTACTGTTGGATATTGTTCCGCGCGAACTGCTTCCGGCAGAACAAGCCAAAGGCTTGACTTTGGAGAGTAAGATCGTTCGGGACCGAATTGTCAACAGCTCCTTAGAAACGGCTTTAAAAACAAACCCTTCGCCAATTTATAGCAAGTCATTTGTAAGACGTATCAAAACAGGGAATTTTGACGATAATCTAAAAGACATTGCTTCTGTGGATTGGATTATCGAGGTTGTTGTTGAGCGGCTCGATGTTAAAAAATCTGTTTTTGAGCGTGTTGAGCAATTTCGAAAACCTGGGACATTGATTACTTCCAATACTTCTGGTATTCCTATTCATTTAATGACAGAAGGGCGAAGTGAAGATTTTAAAGATCATTTCTGCGGCACACACTTCTTCAATCCGCCGCGCTATCTCCCTTTATTGGAAGTCATTCCAACACCGCATACCAAGCCCGAGGTTGTTGACTTTATACTTCACTTCGGTGACAAGATGCTGGGTAAATCGGTTGTGTTATGTAAAGACACTCCGGCGTTTATTGGTAATCGTATCGGTGTTTATTCGATGTTGGCGGTTACTCATTTAGTGGAACCTCTTGGATTGACCGTTGAGGAGGTCGACAAATATACCGGTCCTGCAATGGGGCATCCCAAATCGGCAACTTTTCGTACGGCCGATGTGGTAGGACTTGATACTTTGGTGAATGTTGCCAATGGACTGGCGCAGAATGCCCCAGAAGATGAAGCCAAAGGGGTGTTCCAGCTTCCTGCATTCATCAGCAAGATGGTCGAGAATAAATGGTTGGGTGAGAAAACCAAGAAAGGGTTTTATGAAAAAGTAAAAGCTGCCGATGGTAATTCGGAGATTTTATCTTTAAATCTAAAAACACTGGAATTTGGTTCACAGCAAAAAGTGAAATCCACTACTTTGGAAGCTACCAAGCCTGTGGAGGATATCCGCAAGCGGATGAAAGTATATGAACAAGGAACCGATAAAGCGGCGGAACTCTTCCGTGCCATGCATTATCCATTGTTTGAATATGTATCCCGCCGTGTTCCCGAAATTACAGATGACTTCTTCCGGATCGATGATGCCATGCGTGCTGGATTTGGTTGGGAGTTAGGACCATTTGAAGTATGGGATGCGCTAGGTGTTCGCGAGACTTTAGCTAAAATTAAGGCCGAAGAAAAACGACTTCCGGGTCAGGACGGGGAGGTTGCTTCCTGGGTACACGAGATGTTGGAAGCCGGATGTGAATCATTCTATAAAATAGAAAATGGTGTACGTCACTATTATGATATTGCGACCAAATCGTATAAAGCTATTCCCGGTACCGAAGATCTGATCGTATTGGATCACATCCGGGAAAGTAAGACAATCTGGAAAAATACGGGTGTTTCTATTATTGATCTGGGCGATGGTATCATTAATTGTGAATTTCATACCAAGATGAATACCATTGGTGGGGATGTTATCCAGGGATTGAATAAAGCCATTGACCTTGCTGAAAAAGAGTATCGCGGTTTAGTGGTGTCCAATGATGGGAAAAACTTTTCTGCTGGAGCCAATATCGGAATGATTTTCATGATGGCCGTAGAACAGGATTTTGATGAATTGAATATGGCCGTTCGTGCATTTCAAAATACATCCATGCGCTTACGCTATTCGTCAATACCTGTAGTCGTTGCGCCATTTCAAATGACCCTTGGTGGGGGCTGTGAATTCTCCATGCATGCCGATTTTGTTCAGGCTCACGCCGAAACCTATATGGGATTGGTTGAACTGGGCGTTGGTGTTATCCCCGGTGGCGGTGGAACCAAAGAATTTACACTACGTGCCTCGGAGGAATTTAAGGAGGATCAGATTGTTCAAAATACGTTAAAAGATAAATTCCTGACTATTGGCCAGGCGAAAGTTTCAACTTCTGCCTATGAAGCCTATGAACTTGGCTATTTGCAGAAAGATAAATTTGCAATCACCATGAACCGTGCCCGTCTTCTGGCGGATGCCAAGGCAAAGGCATTAGAATTGGCAGATGAGGGTTATGTTCAGCCTGCTCCACGCAATGATATCAAAGTTTTGGGAAATCAAGGATTAGGAATCGTTTATGTGGGCGCTTCATCAATGCGTGAAGGCAATTACATCTCTGATTATGATCGTAAGATCTCAGAGAAACTAGGCTGGGTGATGTGTGGTGGAAATTTATCGTCACCGACGGAAGTGTCTGAACAGTATTTACTGGATCTTGAACGTAAAACATTCCTTGAGCTTTGTGCTGAACGCAAAACGCTTGAAAGAATTCAATTTATGTTGACCAAGGGTAAGCCTTTACGGAACTAGAACTCACTACTCACGAAAAAATTAAAAATCATGGAAGCATATATAGTAGCAGGATTTCGTACAGCAGTAGGCAAAGCGCCCCGGGGAGTATTTCGCTTTATGCGGGCCGATGATTTAGCCACGGATGTTATTAAACATCTTGTATCCACTGTGCCGAATTTAAATAAAGAAGATATAGATGATGTCATTGTTGGGAATGCCATGCCGGAAGCGGAGCAGGGACTCAATATGGCCCGTTTCATTTCACTGATGGGATTGGACACGGATAAGGTCCCGGGTGTAACCGTTAACCGATACTGCGCATCAGGCCTAGAAACCATTGCAACCGCGGTAGCAAAGATTAAGACTGGGATGGCAGATGTTATCATTGCCGGTGGTGTAGAGGTGATGTCCGGAATGCCTTTTGGAGGTTGGAAGATTGTGCCTAATCCTGTTGTGGCAAAAGAGCATCCTGACTGGTATTGGGGAATGGGATTGACTGCCGAAGCCGTAGCCAAAGATTACAATGTTTCACGCGAAGATCAGGATGCTTTTGCACTTAAATCAAATCAAAAGGCAGTTGCAGCTATTCAAAACGGTCATTTGAAAGATGGGATTGTGCCTATTACTGTAAAAGAAAATTACCTGAAAGACGGTAAGATTGCAACGCGCGAATATGTTGTTGATACAGATGAAGGTCCTCGGGCTGATACTTCCCTGGAGGCTTTAGGGAAACTAAAACCAGTCTTTTCAGCGAATGGTTCAGTAACGGCAGGGAATTCCTCACAAACTTCTGATGGAGCAGCATTTGTCTTGGTGATGTCTGAAGCAAAAGTGAAAGAACTTGGTGTTAAACCAATTGCAAAGCTTGTTAGTTTTGCTGTGGCAGGTGTTCCACCGCGCATTATGGGCATAGGGCCTATCTACGCTATACCAAAGGCCTTGGCGAAAGCTGGGCTTAAAAAAGAAGATATTGATCTATTTGAACTGAATGAAGCTTTTGCGTCTCAATCGTTAGCCGTTATTCGCGAACTCGGATTAGACGAAGAGAAAGTGAATGTCAATGGTGGTGCCATAGCATTAGGGCATCCACTTGGTTGTACAGGCGCGAAATTGACAGTCCAGGTCCTAAGTGAGTTAAAGCGTAGAGGCAAAAAATACGGCATGGTGACGATGTGTGTGGGAACTGGCCAAGGAGCAGCTGGTATTTTTGAGTTATTGGACTAAATAGGTCTTTAAAAACAGCGATATAATTAAAATATGGATCTCTGATCTCATAGTGAATAGAAGTATTTAACAACATTGTGGACAGCATTCGTCGCATAGCAAGATTTTGCTGCCCATACAAATCTAAAAAGACAATGAGCGAAAATAAAGCAATTAAAGGCGGAGAGTTCGTGATTAGGGAGACGCCCTATACAGCAGTTTTTATTCCGGAAGAATTTGATGAAGAAGCCAAAATGATTCGTCAAACTTGCTTGGATTTCTTGGATACGGAGGTATTGAACAAACTTGATCGTATAGATGCACAAGAAGAGGGGCTTATGCCTAGTTTGATGGATAAGGCCGGTGAACTCGGGATGCTGGGAGTTTCTATTCCCGAAGAATATGGTGGTTTCGGCAAAAATTTTAACACGTCTATGCTTGTTGCAGATGCGGTAGGGGGTGGGTTTTCTTTTGCTGTCGCATTGTCTGCTCATACAGGAATCGGAACACTGCCTATTTTGTATTATGGTAATGATGCCCAAAAGGCGAAATATATTCCAAAGCTTGCTACCGGTGAATGGAAAGCCTCTTATTGTTTGACAGAGCCCAATGCCGGATCGGATGCAAATTCTGGACGTACCTCGGCAAAATTAAACGCTGAAGGAACACATTATTTGATCAATGGTCAAAAAATGTGGATTACAAATGGTGGTTTTGCAGATATCTTTATCGTATTTGCAAAAATCGATGATGATAAAAATCTGACGGCATTTATTGTCGAAAAGGATTTTGGTGGTATCACGATGAATCCAGAAGAACATAAATTAGGCATCAAAGGGTCGTCAACACGTCAAATCTTTTTTAATGACTGTGCTGTTCCCGTAGAAAATATGCTTTCTGATCGTGAAAACGGATTTAAGATTGCTGTAAATATCCTGAATATTGGACGTATAAAACTGGGCGCTGCCACAATTGGTTCGGCACGAATGGTGATTAACCATGCGGTGCAGTATGCCAATGAACGTGTGCAGTTTAATCTGCCGATTTCTAAATTTGGTGCCATTCGTTATAAGCTCGCTGAAATGGCAACACGTTTGTTTGCTGTGGAGTCTGCGTCATATCGCGCGGGTCAAAATATCGATGATGCCTATGATGCACTGATTGCTGGTGGTATGGATGAAGCGAAAGCAAAATTGAAGTCTGTGGAGCAGTTCGCAATTGAGTGTGCTATCATCAAGGTATGGTGTTCGGAGATGTTGGATTATGTGGTTGATGAGGGCGTGCAAATCTATGGTGGAATGGGCTATTCTGCAGATGCGCCGATGGAACGCGCTTATCGGGACTCACGGATCAACAGGATTTTTGAAGGTACCAATGAAGTGAATCGATTACTTGTGGTTGACATGTTGTTAAAACGGGCCATGAAAGGTGAATTGGATCTGATGGGACCAGCGCAAGCTGTAGCCGGAGAGCTTCTAGCTATTCCAGATTTTGGTGAAGAGGACGACGCACCTTTTGCTGCAGAAAAGAAAATTGTGGCAAACCTTAAAAAAGCGGGCTTATTGATTGCCGGAGCAGCTGTGCAAAAATTGATGATGTCTCTTTCCAAAGAGGAGGAAATCCTCATGAACATTGCCGATATTATCGGGTATGTTTATATCACTGAGTCAGTCTTGTTGCGTGCGGAAAAATTGCTGCATACAGGATCAGATAAAGCAGACTATGCGAAAGATATGGCTAAAATTTACCTGTATGGTGCTATTGATAAAATTAGCGCTGCTGGCAAAGAAGCATTATATTCTTTTGGCGAAGGCGACGAACTGAATATGATGTTAGTTGGTTTGCGCAGATTCACAAAAGCACAGCCATTTAATGTGAAAGCTGCACGTCAGCGAATCGCAAAAAAATTGATCGATGAGAATAAATATTGTTTTTGATTGATAATAGATTATTGGTTTTGGTTGATGGCCGGAGAGAAATCTTCGGCCATTTTTGTGTTACAATACTAGAAAGTAACGGTAATTATGTTAAATTTAACCTTTAAACCCTAACCATTCTATGACATCTTCAAAATCATTTGCATTTACAGAAGACTGGGTAGTCGTCATTTTGGGGATTGCTACCATATTTCTTGCTCTCTCAGGAATTGTTGCGCCGGTACCTAGTTTTTCGTGGAGTAATTCTGCCGAACTCGTCTCGACGATTTTTGACCCGACAAATTTACTGAAGCTTTTTGAGCAGTTTATTTTTGTATTCGTTACGGCGATATTAGGCGCGTTTCTTTTGGGAAAATCTGTAAAATATTTATTAGTTGTATTTCCGACTGTATTTATCCTTACGGTATTTGCCCTGATTTTGGCAGGCAACGCAACGGTGAAAGAATATAATCTCGAAGCTGTAATTTTTAGTTTGATTATCGGTTTAATTATCAGCAATTGCTTTAAACTGCCCAATTGGTTTAAAGAGGCACTCAGTACGGAACTGTATGTCAAGATAGGCTTAATTTTGCTCGGAACGACAGTGATTTTCGGAGATATTCTCAAAGCGGGATCTTTGGGGCTTATTCAGGCACTGGCCGTTGTGCTGTCTGTTTGGTACTTCGCGTTTTGGATCTGTAAAAAGCTAAAGATTGACAAGGAAATGTCCCTGATGCTGTCGAGTGCGGTTTCTATTTGTGGCGTCTCCGCCGCAATAGCAACATCTGGAGCCATCAAAGGCGATAGCAAAAAACTTTCCTATGTGATTTCGTTGGTCCTGATTACAGCAATTCCAATGATGATTTTCATGCCCTATATGGCGGAGTGGATGGGCTTGTCGCAAGAAGTTACCGGAGCTTGGCTTGGAGGAAGTATTGATACAACCGGAGCTGTAGTAGCTTCTGGCTCCTTGGTCGGTGAAGAAGCGTTGAAGATCAGTACCATTGTGAAATTTTCCCAAAATGTATTGTTGGGGCTGGCTGCTTTTGCCATTAGCATTTATTGGACCTACGCTAAATCTGTTGATGATGAAACCAAGCGCGATAAACCGACATTGAAAATTATATGGGAGCGTTTCCCGAAGTTTGTGTTGGGATTTGTGTTTGCATCGTTGCTATTTTCATTCGTTATCTCCCCTGAGAAGATCGACGCCGTCAAAGGAAGTCTGAAAAACCTGCAGGGTCTCTGGTTTACCTTAGCATTTACATCAATAGGTTTGGAAACGAACTTTAAGGATCTTTTTGTCCAAGACAACAAGAAACCGCTGTATGCCTTTCTAATTGCCCAGACTTTTAATGTTATTATTACTTTATTGATTGCGCTGGTGTTATTCCGCTAAGAAGGTAAGTGTTATGATCTGAGGCGGATCGTTAAATATGATCGTAAAAATGGCTGTCCAACAAGGACGGCCTTTTTTGTTCCGTGCTCCTCATACGCTCTCGGATATACCGCTTTTTACAGCTCACTTCATAAGTCCAAAGCCAGCCGCATGCAGTAGATCATCTTGACGACGACTGTAGCTTTCATGATTTTTCACGCCGGATGAAATGCGATTAGCCTTTTTATTCTCTTTAAGTGCCTTAAAATTAATGGTTAAGGGTATTTTAAAAAAAATATTATTAAATCTATCAAATTAGTAGTCTTTTAAAAAATATTTATATATTTGTATCGTTATCTGATTTTCAGGTAAATAGAAAGGTGGGCAAAAAGACTGACTTGACTATGAATCGAACTAGCCATGAAATTGATTTTGTAGAAAGACATGTAATTAAAGTTGTTTGAAATTGCCACACTGTAAGTGCATATACGGATTTGCTTTATGTAGTATGAAATAAAAGAAAAATAACAAGATAAAAAGAATGAAACAAAATTACTCTTCAAAAACAAGTTTATTGGTTGCTTCGGTAGAAGGATCTGTTGTTGGCCTAGAAAGTTGCCAAAAACGAATGTGTTGTTAAAATTTCTCTCTTACACTCTCTTATATTAGAAAAGGGAAGCCCGAGGCTTCCCTTTCACAAAGTTTTAACAATGAAGCAAGTATCGATTGGCGTTGGCACTTGTTTAGATTCACCATTAAACTGAATAAATTTATGAAAAAAAATGCTATTTTTCGAATTAGCGTCGTTTTTAGCTTGCTTTTAACGGGTTCTTACCACAGCTATGCGCAAGTAGAAAATCCTAAACCTATTATAAATGCCTCATTAACAGGTACCGTAATTGACGCCGTAACAAAAGAACCATTACAGGGGGTAACGGTTCAGCTGGAAGCTGTTACGCACCAAGTAAAAACAGACAGTAAAGGCGTTTTTCAGTTTGTAACTGGACAAAAATTACCATTTTCATTGATCGTATCCATCGTCGGTTATCAAACCCGTCACATCGTGGTAGATCATTCTCCGGCTGTGATTGAACTTACACCACGATTGGAAGCATTGGATCAAGTGGTCGTCACCGCACGTCGTCGGAAAGAGCAATTGCAGGACGTGCCTATTCCCGTATCAATTATTCGTGGAGCAGCATTGGAAGATGCCGGCGCATTTAATGTTAATCGGTTGAAAGAACTGGTGCCAACTGTTCAGTTGTATGCATCGAACGCACGTAATACAACACTTAACATACGCGGACTTGGTTCCACCTATGGCCTCACCAATGATGGGATTGATCCTGGCGTTGGATTTTATCTTGATGGCGTATATATTGCCCGCCCTGCCGCAACTTGGCTAGATTTCATTGATATTGATCAGATTGAAGTACTGCGGGGACCACAGGGTACCCTCTTTGGAAAAAATACAACCGCGGGAGCTTTCAATATCACCTCACGTCTGCCTCAATTTACACCCGAGGCCAATGTGGAAGTCAGCTATGGAAACCAGGGGTTTATTCAGGCGAAGACTTCAATCTCAGGACCATTGGCCAAAAACTTGGCAGCGAGAGCTTCTTTCTCTGGTACACAGCGGGATGGAAACTTGTTTAATGTACATACCAATAGGAAGATCAATGATATCAACAACCTGGGCTTTAGAGGGCAATTGCTGTTTACCCCAACCGAAAATATCAAACTCGTACTTTCTGGGGACCTGTCATCACAAAAACCGGACGGTTATGGCTGGGCGGTTGCCGGAGTTGTAAAAACACAGCGTGCAGACTATAGACAGTTTGATGCAATTATTAAAGATCTTGGCTACGAGTTGCCCTATAAAAGTGCTTTCGAACGTAAGATAGATCTGGATACGCAATCCAAAGCCGATAATAAATTGGGTGGGGTCGCATTGAATGCCGATATCAAGATTGGAGAAGGGACACTGACCTCTACTTCTGCTTGGCGAACATGGACGTGGGTTCCGCTCAATGACCGTGATTACTTAGGACTTCCGGTATACACCGTTTCAGCAGGTAATTCCGTCCATAACCAGTGGTCACAGGAGTTCAGATACTCTGGGAAAATCAGTGAAAAGGTCAGCGGGGTTGTTGGGTTATTTGGCCTTTGGCAGGATCTGGGCACAGACCCCGTACATACCGAAGAAACAGGATCTGCCTTTTGGCGTTTTCAAAAAAGCTCTACCAGTGCTTTGTGGCAAACTCCGGGCTTATTCGATAATTTTGGAATCAAGACTGTTTATGGCATCAAGAGTACGAGTTTAGCTGCTTATACGCAGATCGATTGGGCTGTTACGCCAAAATTACACATCTTACCTGGTTTGCGTTACAACTATGATAAAAAGGTTGCAAACTACGATAGACAGACCTATGGCGGCTTGCAGACATCAGACCCCGCATTGCTTGCTTTAAAGAATGGTGTGTATACAAACCAGACTTTTGATGTCAATGCTGATGCCGATAATTTTTCAGGCCAGCTCTCGGCAAGATATCGCTTCAATCCGAAGATAAATGCTTATGCAACTTATTCTATTAGCTATAAGCCAGTCGGTATCAATGTCGGTGGGTTGCCGACAGCAAATGGAGCAGTGCTGCTGGATCTCGCCGAAGTAAAACCGGAGGCTGTCCGTCATAAGGAAATTGGTGTGAAGACGAATCCGACACGCAATACACTCCTCAATCTGACCGTCTACCAAACGGATATCAAAGACTATCAGACGCAAGTGCAGACACCAGAGCCTGGGGTAAACCGTGGTTATCTGGCCAATGCCGAAAAGGTACGTGTAAAGGGTGTTGAATTGGATGGAAATATCAACATCGGACACTTTCTCCGATTGAATGGAGCATTGGCCTATACTGATGCCAAATATGTTAAATTTACCAATGCACCTGTTCCCTTAGAAGAGGTTGGCGGAGCGCAAGCTTTTAAAGATATCTCTGGTGGCGTCCTTCCTGGTGTTTCCAAATGGTCTTGGTCCTTGGGTGGCGAAGCGAATAAAAGTGGGAAGCTGATCGGAATTAATGGATCTTACTTTTTGGGCGCAGACCTATTTCACCGTTCTAAATTCTCATCCAGTTCCTCACCATCACAGTACCTAAACATTGATGCCTATTCGGTATTGAACGCTCGGCTAGGATTCAGGGGATCGAATGGTATTTCGGTGTTTGTGTGGAGTAGAAATCTAACCAATAAAGATTACTACGAACAATTGCTGGCAGCACCTGGAAGCTATGGACAGTATGCAGGGGTAGTTGCCGATCCGCGGACTTACGGTGTTACACTGCGATACAATTGGAAACAAGGAAATTAAATCCGTAATTCATATTATATTTTTATCGACCGTCTCCATTTCGTTATGGGGACGGTTTTTGTTTTGCGCTAATTTTCAATAGCTCCTTTTTTTATATATGGAAATTTGTATCTTAAATCATCATTAAGGTGAATGATTTGCGCATGAACGAAAAAGAGCTTTTACAACACTATAAAACAAGCGGTGACTTGTCTACGCTGGGGAAACTATATTCGCCCTATATGTCCTTGCTTTATGGTGTGTGCTTTAAATACTTACAAGACCCCGACCGTAGTCAGGATGCTGTGATGCAGATATTTGAAGAACTTATCACGAAGCTTCGGCAATATGAAGTCGATAATTTTAAGAGCTGGTTACACGTTTACAGCAAAAATTATTGCCTGATGCAGTTACGTAAAGATAAGCGGACAACACAGGTTGATATTGAAGATAATTTGTTCGAAAGCGAACAAAAGCTAAATGATACCAGTGAGGTCAAATGGGAAGAAAAAGACTTTGAGAAACTGGAAGGATGTATGCAGACTTTAAACCATGAACAACAAAAATGTGTGCGTTTATTCTATCTCGAGCAAAAATGTTATAAAGATATTGCAGATTTGACCGGATATGACTTGAATAAGGTCAAGAGTGCTATTCAAAATGGAAAGCGCAATCTAAAAATCTGTATGGAAAGGAAAGAAAATGGAAAATAATTATCAATTATCACGGATTCATAATTACATCCATGGTTTGATGACTAAGGAGGACATGTTTCAACTGGAACGAGAAGCATTGGAAGATCCCTTTTTACAAGATGCTATCGATGGTTATCGATTACAAAATGGTGTGGATGCCCGACAATTGAGTCTATTGCAGCAACGCCTCAATCGTCGTGTAGAAGATACCGTTGCGACAAGACATGCCCAATATTTCACTTGGCAGCGTTTGGCGATAGGCGCTACCGCAGGGGTACTTTTTGTGACTTTATTGGCCTTGCTCTATTTTAAACATTTTAGCGGTAAAGCGGAGCGTACAACGGATGTAGAGTTGAGCGAGCCTGAAAATAAGGTGTCTGTTGAACCATTGTTGGATGGAGGTGATGCAACGCCGCGTGAAGGATGGAAAATTTTTGAACAGTACCTCAATCAGAAGTCCGTTACATCTGTAAGAGGAGGCGAAATTATTGTCAATTTTACGATCGACAAAAATGGAGTGCCTACTCATATCAGTGCTGAAGGACAACCAGATCAGGCTCTCGTTGATGAAGCGGTTCGACTTCTGCAGTTTGGGCCAAAATGGCAGGGAACAAAAGGGCGTCTGAAAATTGTGTTCCCCGTCAAAGAGGAACGGAACTCGGCACAAGTAACTGTAATTAAACCGCCGCATTGTTTTGGGATCGAAAAAAAAATAATAGTGATCTGATAAAAAGCAGCGAGCCATTTCTTTCATAGGAAATGGCTCGCTGCTTTTTTATATAGTCTGAATTACTTAAAATGCATATCTCAGGCCTAATTGTACTTGATAAGGATTACCATTTAAATTGGATACTCCCACACCAGAACTCATATTATAAATATATTGTTGACTGGTTGCATCAAAGCTTTTGATGGCATAGAGATTTTGCTTACCCAGATTGTGTCCTACGCCCCAAGTTTTTTTCAATAGGTTGGCTACATTGAAAATGTCTATCGAAGCTTCAATGCCATGTTTCTTGTAAACTTTTAGATTTTTAGCCAAATGTAAGTCAAATACGCCGTAAAAACCGTTGATGCCGCCGTTTCTTTCGGCGATGCGGTCGAGGTTACCATTGATGTATTTTTTAATGCTCTGTTCTGCCTTTGGATCATCCAAAATGGCTTGAATGCCCGATTTGATGTAATCGGGTGTGTTTTTATTGCTGGGGTTGTAAACGAAGGCAAGATCGTTGGAATTTACAAAATCACCATTAACATTCCCGTTAACCGCTAGGGAATAGCGCGTTCCTGCAATTCCGCTAAAACGTAAACCCATAGATACACCCCATAGCGATGGCATAGTACCATAAAAAACAACTTTATGGCGGAATTGATTGTCCGAATACGTCATCGTACTCAAGTCGCGTGGATCATCTTTCACCATCAGCGAAAGGGTAGCGGAGTTTGCGACGTTGCCGTTGTAAGAGGTATTGTCTTTTGTGTCGTTCCAGGTGTAAGATACGGTTATCTGCCCGTCTTTATAATAACGATAAGTTCCGTCCAGCACAACCGTATAAGAATTGTTTTTTCCTTCACTGTTCATTTCCAGTACGCGGCCTATTTGTTTTGTTTTACGGCTATTGGTCCAGTTGGCGGCACCGTTTGTCGTATTGATGCTTGATGCCGGAACATACACCCCACGGTTACCTTCGGCAGTCAGCCTAAAGTAAGGATCCTCCACCATATTGCGATCTACATACATATAATTGTTGCGCCCCCAGGTTCCGTAAGCGCTTAAACCGATGCGTAGCGAAGGTGTGAAAAAGTGATTGATGGAAATATTCGCTTTATATACAGTTGGCACTTTTACATCCTTGCTATTGGTATTGATGGTGACAAGTTTTTCGATCTTCGGGTTGTCCAGCAGTTCGCGCCCTGGAGCTGTATCGGGGTCTTGGCGATATCCTGCAAAATTTGGTTTGGGAATTAAAGTAGGGTCAGTAATATCTACACCGGCAATGCGTGAGCCATCAAACAACATATTGTTTAACATAGAATATGGGTTGAGGGCCGAACCGAATATACCCGCGCCAAAACGGATTATATTTTTCTTTTCTTCATTGATATCCCAGTTGAACTGCACGCGAGGTTGTATCTGAAAAGTGTTGATACCATTATCGGTTGAAAGGCCCAGTTCGTCATAGACTGTTTGGTTGAATGTAGCCTTCTTTAGGTATTTCGTATTGTCCAGACGTAGGCCGCCGACAACATCAAGACCCCTAGCGATTTTAGTTTCCATCTGTCCATAGAGACCTACAGCTAGATTGTTGACCAAGGTGTTTTCTTTGTCAGTCATATATACATCACGGGCATACCGATAAGGAGTCAGGTTATCGAAATTTTGTAGACCAGTAAAATAGAAACGACCATTCATTTCGCTGCCGTAGCGGAAATCCATGTTCGTATACATGACATCTGCACCGAAGGTATATTTGATTTTATCTGTGTTATAATAGAGGTTGTTGACCAGTTGTAACATATTTCCGTTGAACCATTCTGGTGCATAGCGCTGACCACCAAGCTGTATTGAATTGGTATATTTATTTGTGCCGTCCACCGATTGAACAGATTCAACGATCGCACGTGGAATACTGTGTGACTGATCAAATCCAGCGACATTGTGCTGTGCTTCAGAACGCTCATAAAAATGTTGCACCTTCAAATCGTTGGTCAATTTGGAACTGATCGACGTGCGCAAGGAGGCCATGAGGCTGTTGTTGATATACCTTCTGTTGGTGTAGGATTCAAAAGCATTGATGCCTGTATTGTCTCCCTCTTGTTGATTGTCCATGTCGTAGACAAAGTTGTTCCGAATAGTCAATAAGTTTTTATCGTTCAATTGCCAATCAATGCGGGCGAAGGCCGCGTCGGTCTTTTTCTTCTTGTCAAAGGAACCAAACAGGCGATCGGCACTTGCTCCATATTTACCTACAGCAATGCGGGTAAACTCATCTAATGTAGCCTGGGTTACTTTGTACCGTGCAATGTCCTCCGTTGTTTGAATGTCTGCGATCTGAAGAGGACGGGTATCCATTTGACGATCCCAAGTTACAAAGAAGTGAGCTTTGTCTTTTATGATTGGACCTCCAAGTGAGAATCCATATTGATAGGTGGAGAATTTTTGTTTTCGGGCTGTTCCATTGAGGTTGTACTTACTCGAAAGCCAACCTGCCCGGGCAAAAGTAAATGCACTTCCAGTTAACGTATTTGTACCGGATTTGGTTACGGTGGTAATGCTGCCCCCACCGCTGCGGCCGAACGTGACATCATAGTCGTTGGTCACTACTTTGAACTCACGAATGGCTTCCATAGAGATTGAATAAGCTCCGCCGCTATTGCCACCGGCTACTGTACTGCGTGAATTCATTCCGTCTACCGTAAAATTGGTCGATGAAGCACGCTGCCCAGCAAGATTCGTCCCACTACTGACAGGCGATAAATCAATCAGAGAGGAGAAATTACGACCATTTACAGGCATTTTTTTGAGATCATTGGCCGTAATGGCGGTAGATGCACCCAATGTCTTGATCTTATTTTTTAGGTCAGCCGCAGTGCCTTGAACGATAACTTCATCCAATTTATTTTCAGCTGATGATAAGGTGAAATCCACATTGAGTTCGTCACCATAGCTCAATTTATAGTCGGTCTTTTTTTGTTCTGCATAGCCAACGTGGTTGATTGTAATGCTGTAGGGCGAGCCCAAAGGTAATTGTTGAAAGGTATAGACACCATTTTGGTTGGTCAGTGTCGTTTGTTTAAATCCTGTTGATTCATTCCTTACCGATACAGATGTTCCTTTTACGGGCCCATTGTTGTCTATGATCCGACCTGTAATCGTCGCTTCGGTACCCTGAGCCCAACTGTTGGTTGGAATTTGGAAAAATGTAATAATGGTTAATACCATTAACCAAACGATGTTTCTTTGCATAATAATTTCACTTTTTAGTTGATTAGCGTCTGTCACAAGTATGTTGCGAAATTATCTCTGCAAGATTGTTAAATGGTTAAGATCTCATTATGAAATATTTAATAAAAATGGGTTTTGATGGTCCGTCATGCATAATTAATTAACCTATAAACAGCGAGCGGCTCAGATACCTCTAAGCCGCTCGCTGTTTATTATAAAGTTGAGAAGATTTATTCTTCCCAACGAATTTTATCTGCAATTGGTGTGCGGATAGGTTCGCGCGCCTCAGATTGATGGTGTCCTAAGTAGAATAGACCAATACATTTTTGATTTTCTTCGAGATTTAAGAAACCACCCAAATGATTGATTAAACCGGGAGTCGCCCAGTATCCACCAATGTTTAGCGAGTGTGCAGCTAACCACATGTTTTCAACTGCTGCAGCAGTACAGGCCAATTCTTCCCATTCGGGAACTTCGCCTGTATAATTGACAACAATAGCGATCGCAACGTTTGACTGTGTTGCTTTTTTGCCCATTGTTATTTCTGTTGCTTCAGTGTATTTCTCTGCTGGTGTTACCGATTTGTAAATACGTGATAACTCCGTGCCCAAACGTTCCAATCCCTCTTTGCGGAAGATGATAAAACGCCAAGGTTGTGTCCTTTTATGTGTTGGAGCAGCATTAGCCGCTTCCAAGATACTCAAGATATCTTCTTTACTGACTTCTTCTTCAGTAAAGGATGCTTGAAATACTGATCTTCTGTAGTGTATTGCCTTTAATACGTCGTTTTTCATTATAATTTATTTTTCCTTTATGCTTTTTCTTCCCATAAAGATACAACATGCAAAATTGTTTTGACGGCTTTTTCCATATCTTGTACAGCTACCCACTCTTGCTTTCCATGGAAAGCATGTCCTCCGGCAAAAATATTTGGACAAGGTAGCCCCATAAACGAAAGACGGGAGCCATCTGTTCCACCACGGATACTTCTTCTTTCAGCCACCATTCCTGCTCGGTTGATGGCTTCCATACCGATTTCCATAATTTCAGGATGCTGATCCAGCACTTCTTTCATATTACGGTATTGTTCTTTTACAACAAAAGTATAAGTACAGTTTGGATATTGCTCCACGATTGATTTTGCAATACCTTCCAGTTCATCTTCATGTTTCTTGAGATTGGCCGTAACGTGATCACGTACGATAAATTGAATTTCTGCTTTTTCCACAGATCCACTGATATGAACAGGATGTACGAAACCGTCTTTTTTGCTGGTGCTTTCAGGTGAAAGCCGATTTTTCGGTAGCGCATCAATTACTGCACTGGCGATTTTGATGGCACTTTGCATCTTTCCTTTAGCAAAACCCGGATGCACAGACACGCCATGAATAGTCAATGTAGCTCCATCTGCTGAAAATGTCTCATCTTCGATGGTTCCGGCTCTTTCACCATCCATGGTATAAGCGAAATCTGCTGCTAAACGTTTTAAATCTGCTTTATCAACACCTCTACCAATCTCTTCATCCGGTGTGAAAAGAATTTTGATGTCACCATGTTTGATTTCAGGATGTTTCATTAATAAACGGGCAGCATCCATGATTTCGGCCACACCTGCTTTGTCATCTGCACCGAGTAAAGTAGTGCCACTCGCTGTAATGATATCATGGCCAATTTGATTGGCTAGATCGGGATGTTCGGCATATTTGATGATAATACTATTGTCGTCAGGAAGCACAAGATCCTGGCCCTGATAGTTAGCATGAACCAGTGGTTTTACATCTTTTCCAGAAGAGTCCGGAGATGTATCCATATGAGAACAGAAACAGATAACGGGGACTTGCTTTGTGGTATTAGAAGGAATAGTTGCGTAAATATATCCATTTTCATCCATTGCCGCGTCTGAAATACCCAATGCCAGCAACTCCGTTACAAGTAACTTTCCTAGGTTCTTTTGCTTTTCTGTAGAAGGACATGTTGGTGAATTTGCATCAGATTGTGTGTCAATCTGTACATAACGTTGAAATCTTTCGGATACCGAAAAATCACTTATGTTGTTGATCTCAAATGTGCTCATTTTTTAATAGCCCTAATGTGATAAGGGTGGTCAAACTTAGATAAATTGCTTTTTATTTGCAATTTAATTTGGTTGCATTTACAAACAATTTACCCTTCATACATGCGTTTGACGCTATTGTAACAAATGGGCAATAACTGGAAACTGATCGGAGCGGATAGAATCCTAATTTTCGCTAAAGAGAATGTACCGCTAAAGAAAATGTATCGCTAGATAGCATTGTGCTGAAGGGCTTTTGAACAGTACGGTTGTTTGTATCCATGGATATGCAACAAAAGAAATCATGATGGTGGTACATCAATAAAAACCTTCATGACTTCGCAGACACCAACAGCAATGAAAGCAAACTGAAGGTTCTTTGTGGCCAATAAGACCAGACAATTTCAGAAAAAAAAGGACCTATCAAATTGTTGACAGGTCCTTTTTCAGTGGTAAATCGTTTTCTATTTCTTTTCGTCTGCGTAACCAAATACCTTCTGCAGGATATTGGTATTTCTACTGCCGCCTATGTTGTGTCTAATTTTTGACTCCTGGTCTGCAACTTTGATAAATAGACCATCTATTGCTTTCTGCGTAACGTATGCAGTAAGATTTGTCTCCACTTTATTGCCTAAAGGAAGGTTGTTGTAAGCTGTTGTCAATTGGGTCCAGTACTGGTCCACATTGTTTGTACCCATGGCAGATTTGATAACAGGACTAAACTTGTTTGTTAATTCGGTCGATGCATTTGTTTTAAAAAACGTTGTGGCGGCGTCTTCTTTACTACCTAAAAGAATATTGGTTGCATCGGTTATCGTCATCTTCGAAAGTGCGTTTACAAATACTGGGGCAGCCTCTTTAACGGCTCCCTCTGCTGCTCTGTTCATGCTCTGTATAAACTGATCGCACAATTTCCCCATCCCAACAGCACGAAGTGTTTTTTCTACTTTCTGTGCTTCGGCAGGCATCAAAATCTTTACTGCCGCATCACCCAAAAAACCATCCTTCTTGGCTAGAGATTCGATACTCAGATTTAAGCCGTTGCTTAAAGCCTGTTTGATTCCCAACGATGCATCCTTATTGGACAAAGATGCCAAGGTATTCGATTTTGATGCTATTGCAGTCGTATTTGATGTTGTCGTCTTTGATGTCGACGTCGTTTTAGTACTGTCGGTCTGGCCCTGATTTGCTTTTGCCAATGTCTCACTGATTTTCTTAAAAATCTGTGCTTCGCTTGCATTGGAATAAAGTAATCCGGAGACAAATAGTGTACAATATAATAGTGGAAATTTCATTATGCTTTTGTTTTGCTGTCAAAATTAAACATATCGACTGTTAATTTATGTGAAAGTTTAAACCAATTGCAACGAACCATAGCTATTGTCGGGAATCGTAGCAGATGCGCTACAGCGTGCCGAGTCGCTATTCCCGATGCGGTGTAAATAAAAGCTGTCCCACAAAATAAAACAGCAGATCCTAAGCGGACCTGCTGTTTGTGTTATAAGGTTGTTGTTATTAACAAGATATTATTTCCAGGAGAGTGTCGTTGCTACTGGAAAGTGATCCGACGGAAATTTATTCATGTAGGTGTCGGTCAGGATACCATATTTTTTTACCTGGAAAGGTTTGGTGATAAAGATATGGTCTATGCGGCCTGTTGGTCTGATGCTTTTGCCCCATCCGTTGAAGGAAGAATTCGGTTCATATTTGAAAGGAGCCAATTCATGTACGTCGGTAACTACTTTGCTATTGGCAAGTGTAAAATAAGCCTCATCTTGTTCATCCACATTGAAGTCTCCGGTTAAAATGAGCGGTAGATCTTTGGCAAACTCTTTTGCTTTTGTCAGAATCAATTTCGCACTCTCGGTACGTGCAGTACGGCCGATATGATCAAAATGCGTGTTCATGAAGATGAAGCGTTTTTTATTGGCCTTGTCTTCAAAAATACCCCAGGTACAGATTCGCGGTAGTGCTGCATCCCAGCCTTTATTCGGGTGTTCGGTATCTGTGGCTGAAAGCCAGAAAGTTCCACTCTTTATCGCCTTAAAGCGATTTGTATTGTAATAAATCGCCGAGTGCTCGCCCTCTTGTGCACCATCGTCGCGACCTACACCCACGTAATCAAATCCAGGAAGGAGCTTTTTGAGATCTTGAACCTGATCAAAAAAACCTTCTTGGATACCAAAGATATCAAAACCATGGTATTTGATCAGATTGGTAAGCGGGACTTTCCGGTCGTTCCACATGTTATCGACATCGACGGTATTTCTTTGGCGGATATTATAACTGGCTGCAATAAATTCCTGCCCATACGATAGGAAGGATAAACACAGTGCTATAACGAGAAAAAGACTTTTTTTCATTTATTTGAATTATTTATGCTATTTATGAGTGATCTTCATGTGTTTAAATGAACTCGTTTCACTCGGTTATTTGTTTATCATTTATTCTTTATATAAAGGCAATCATGCTGCCTCGGACGACACGAGTGTTTAGTTTCATCGCTATAAATGTCCTTTGTTCACTCGGTTTGTCCTTATTTCTTTAATATGCGGAGCAACAACTCAGGTTCATCAGTGGTAATAAAATCAATTTTCTGATCGATTAGATTTGTCATTTCTTCTTCTGTGTTTACGGTCCATGCATTCACTTTCATACCAAGTTGATGCGCATCTTTCAGCCATGTCGCATTCTTTTTAAAGACGGAAAAGTGATAATCCACCCCATTAATCCCAGCAGCTTTTACATCTGAAGGAGATTTATCTCCTGTAAGATATTGGATATTAGCCTTAGGAGCCAATTCGTGGATCTTTTGACAAGCTTCAAAGCTGAAGGAAATGTAATCCGTAATTTTCTCAGCTTTTAAGCTTTTGACCATTTCAACCGTTTTTGTGGTCGCTTCAAGTGTACGCTCGACGCCGAGTTTATTAATCTTCAATTCAAGGATAAGACGCAAGCCTTTCAATTTTTTTCCAGCATTAATATATTCTTCCAACGTGGGAATGGATTCACCGTTAGGATGTTTCTTTTCTAAGAGCTCTTTGTAGGTTGCCGTTGCGATATCAATGCCATAGAAATCATTGTCATGGTTGACTACAAGAATATTGTCTTTGGTCAAATGTACATCAAATTCAGACCCGAAGAGCTTGAGTTCGTGGGCCGCTGTTAAGGAAGCAATGGAATTTTGCGGAAGGTGGCTGTTTTTCCATACGCCACGATGTGCAATGGCTTTCGTTTGCGCGAATAATGCGGAGGATGAGATTACCATAGCGAGTGTCAGACAGCTAAAAATATGTTTTTTCATGCTATAATTATGTATGAGTGGTTGTTTTCAACGGCAGAATGTGCACGTTCCACTCGGTGATTTATTCCTATTCTATTTCTTTTTTGGACATTTATATGACCGATTGTGATGTTACCGATAAAAAATAGACCCCGATGATGATCGTTTCTTACCGATATGTTTAAAAGCTGATTTTACATAGGACAAAAAAAGTGGTACTTTTTATCTCGATGTACAAGATCTAAAGTACCACTTTTATATTTAGGAATTGTTAAGTGTAATTTATTTTTTACCATTCCATTCAGCCATGAACTCATCCAGAAAGTTGAGCATATAGTCATGACGATGTGCTGCTATTTTTTTTGCAGCCTCTGTATTCATCTTATTCTTTAACAATAATAGCTTTTCGTAGAAGTGATTGATTGTAGGAGCTTCCGAATGTTTGTACGCTTCCTTATCCTTATATTCTTGAACAGGAATGTTCGGATTATACATCTCACGGCCTTTATTACCACCAAAGCTAAACGCACGGGCAATACCTATTGCACCGATAGCATCCAAACGATCAGCATCTTGGACGATTTCCATCTCTTTTGAATGGAATGACACTTCGCCCAAACTTGCTTTGAAAGACATATTGAAGATGATTTTCTTGACATGGTCAATGATCTCAGGCGAAATTTCTAGACTTGCCAAAAACTCTCCGGCAACACGAGGGCCTATTGTTTCATCGCCATCGTGGAATTTACTGTCAGCGATGTCATGTAATAGTGCCGCCAATTCGCAGACCATAACATCCGCTTCTTCATCTTCTAAAATTAACTTCGTATTGTTCCATACGCGTTGAATATGCGACCAATCGTGGCCTGCTTCTGCAAATTTCAATCGATCTTGCACAAATGCTACTGTGCGCTCAATAATGTTATTCATACAATACTTTTGTTTTTTCGCGAGTACCCTCGTATAATTCGTATTCTAATAATCTACAATCTAATTTACCATTATAAAATTCTATGCGACGGGACGCGCGTAGGCCGATTTTCTTTGCTAGATCTGGATTTCCTGTAAATATATAGCCTCTATAACCTTTGCACTCCTGTTTCATGAAATCCCCCATACGCTTATAGGTAATTTCTAGCTTGCTGTGCGTGCCCAAACGTTCACCGTATTCAGGATTGAATAAAATGACACCACCTTCTTTAGGAACGTGTGTTTCGGCAAAATCGCATACTTCAAACGAAATTAATTGCTCCACACCAGCAGTTCTTGCATTCATCTTTGAGACGTTGATTGCCTCTTCCGAAATATCGCTTGCAATAATTTGTGGAGCCGCTTTTTTATTGATCTGATCTTTGAGTAGTCGGCGCTCTTGGAAGAAAACTGTTTCATCATAACCAATGAAATGCATAAATGAATAGTTCATGCGCAGCAACCCTGGTTTTCTGTTTGTTGCTATCAGTGCTGCCTCAATGGCTAAAGTTCCGGATCCACACATCGGATTTACAAAAGGTGAATTACCGTCCCATTTGGAGGCAATAATTGTTGAGGCTGCAAGAGCTTCCAGCATTGGCGCTTTTCCCGGGATCTTACGGTAGCCATGTTTTGCCAGTGTCTCGCCTGAAGTATCGAGAAAAATTTCAGCACGGTCATCTTTCCAGTACAAGTGGACAACCGCTTTATTATTGTCCGGACCTGAATTAGGGCGCAGACCTTTTTTTTCCTTTATACGGTCCACAATTGCATCCTTAACCTTTACGTTTGCAAATAAAGGTGTGCTGATCGTCTCATTGTCTACATTGGAGCTGACAGAAAAATATCCGTCAAATTGAATAAGTTCTTCCCAGGCAATTTTACTCAATTCTTCATAGAGCTCCGTCGGATTGTTGGCTGTAAACTCCTTCAACGAATACAAAATCTGAGAGGCTGTGCGTAGGTTCAGATTAAGCTTGATCGTATCGTTTATACTGACCTTTAATTCTACGCCTGTAGGGAATGCCCTGACAATGTCAAAACCTAACTCTTTAACTTCCTGTTGCAAATAAGGTGATAAGCGCTTATTGCACGTTATAATAACTTTATTGGGGGTGTTGAAAACTTCCATCATATTTTGTACAAAGTTAATTAAACTCTTCCTCAAAAATTGCTTAATTTTACGCTTTAATATTTATTTTTTTGATTATGGAAATTAGAGGAAAAGTACACGAGATAGGAGCGACACAACAAGTGACAGAATCATTCAAAAAACGCGATATGATTGTAGCTTATGCCGAAAACCCACAATTTGTTGAGTATATCCGTTTTGAAGCAACACAAGACAGAACGTCAATTTTTGATAACCTTGCAATTGGTGAAGAGGTAGAAGTATCTTTTAATCTTCGTGGTCGTCCTTGGACTAATAAAGATGGCGTAACAACTTATTTCAATTCATTGGTAGCATGGCGTGTTACAAAATTAGGTAATGCTGCTCCAGCTCCATCTTCTCCAGTTTACGCAGATATGCCTGCCCCTGTAGATTTGGCGGGTTCATCAGATGATGATGATCTACCATTTTAATCTGAATAGGATTATATAGCCTATCGCCACGCGGTAGCAAATAGATTATTTAAACTGTTCGCAATACAGTTATCTACGATAGAAAGGCTTCCTCAAGAAGCCTTTTTTGTTTGGTGTCCAGTAGGCATGCCTGATTTTTCTTGGCGCTTAAATTGCTTGCTATACGATGTCGTACATCAAAAACTACAGATATGAAATTAATTGTATTATTCTCTTGCTTAGCAATGATCTCGCTAAGTGCATGTAATCAAACCTCGAAAAATAGTCAGCATATAGCTGCAGATTCCTCGGCACATGAGACTGTGGCGGTAGATACTGCCCATACATCTCAGAATTCGTTGGATTGGGCCGGTACCTATGAAGCTACTATTCCCTGTGCTGATTGTGAAGGCATCAAAACAAATATCACCTTAAAAAATGACAATACCTTTGCCATCGTCAGTGAATATATTAATAAAAATACCAAGGTCGAAGATAGTGGTAAAGTCATGTGGCACGACAACGGATCCGTTGTTCACCTCACAGGGAAGGAAACAAATATGAAACTGAAGGTGGGTGAAAACAAGCTGATTGGGCTAGATCAGGAAGGCCATGCGATTGAAGGCCCCAATGCGCATCTTTATGTATACAATAAGGTAGAAGGCGAGAAATTGTAAAACGAAGCTCCGATAAAGGAGTTAGCCACTAACGTATTTACCGTACGGAACTTTTCGTAATAAATAGGTCAGTAGGGCGCTAGCCAACAACGTGAGCACCGTTGCTGCCGGGATTTTCCACAAAGTGGATAAAGGAAGCAAAGGATGAATATAATTGAGTAGCAAAATATGGCAAAGGTAAATGCCAAAGCTGTGGATGTCGATAAATTCCCAGAAGGCGTTGAGGTTTTCTGGGAGTTTAAGACGTTGAACGAAGACGAATAAAAAGCCTGCACTCAATGCGATGTTGGGCGAAAGATAGTTGTAAAGTGTCGGATCAAATTCCCCACGGGAGCTACTTAGATAATATGTCCCCGATGCCGTAATTAAACAGCAGATTAGAAAAAATGTAAAACTTGACAATTTTACCATTGGGATAGGGTAATTACGTAGGTAATGGCCCAAGACCAAATAGCCTGCATAACCCGAGAAAAAGGTCAGGTCAAAATTAGGTAGGTAACTATTGAACCATTTATTCGTAAAAAATAACGCTGCAAACCACAATCCCAAAAAGATCTCAAGCTCTCTCTTACTGCAATTGCCCACAATTTTGCGTATGAAAGGAACTGCAAGGTAGAGCCCAAGTATCATGTATAGGTACCAAAGGTGCGCATTCGTTCCTGATTTTAAGCGAATTAACACAATGTTAATAACTTGTGGAAAACCGATATAGTCAAAATCAATATAACGGACAAAATAATAGAGAAGATAGACGATGCTCCAAAAAAGAAAGGGCGGGACAATTTTTAATAAACGTTTCCGATAAAATTGTCCCGTACTTTCGTCTTTCTGTAACAGGAGGGCACCTGAAATAACGACAAACAGGGGTACAGCAAAGCGCGAGAAGCTATTGAGCCAATTGGCATAACTCCAGTCGAATGATTCAAATTCATTGCTGTTTAAGTAGCCCGAAGAGGAATGAATCAAGATAACGAGGAATATCGCAACAATACGTAGTACACTGATATAACTGGTTCGCGCCATTTGATTATGCTGTTTTTATTGACTTTTACTGTCGTAGACTTTCAAATACAGCAAAGTTAGGAGTGCTCCAATGCTCGCCATACCCACACCAACGAGGGAAGGTGTATTATAAGCTAAACCCCAGGTTATTGGGATTCCACCTAAAAATGCACCTAAGGTATTCCCGAGGTTAAAGGCTGCCTGGCCACCTGCTGCGGCCAATGTTGCTGCTTCTTTTGAGGCGCGGATCAACATCAGTTGTGTCGGCGAACCAATAGTGAAGGACACCAGTCCGGTAATAAAGGCTAAAGGATAGGCTGTCCAGCCCAGTGGTGATATAAAGTAAACCATCACAAGGCATAGTGCCATAGCGGAGAAACTCGCGATTGCCGCTTTGGTTGGGGAGATTGTATCCGCCAGTTTTCCGCCGATAAGATTTCCGAAAAACATACCAACACCGATCAGGATCATAATCAAGGGGACACGATCAGCAGCGATGCCCGACACATTGGTCACCAAAGGCGCGATGTAGCTGATCCAGGCGAAAAGTCCACCGGTACCAATGGCGATAATAGCCATTAAGAGCCAGGCGATTTTTTTGTTGAAGAAGTTTAACTGACTAAAGATATTATTTCCTTTGGCGGCCTCAATTTTTGGCATCCATGCATAAATTGCTGCAAAAGTGATTAATCCCAATATACTGATAATACCATACGTTAAACGCCATGAATAATGATGGCCTAAATAGGTGCCGAGTGGTACTCCAGCCAAATTGGCAATAGTCATTCCGGTAAACATAATGGATATAGCCTGTGCTTCTTTTCCTTTCGGAGCCAACCGGGCAGCAACAACAGAGCCAACACCAAAAAATGCGCCGTGCGGAAGTCCGGCCATAAAACGGGAGAGACTAATCAAAAACTGCCCCGGTGCAATACTGAAAAGGCCATTGAAGATAAAAAAGAGCAGCATTAAAAAGAGTAATACCTTCTTCGGAGGATATTTTCCTGTAAATAGCACTAATGTTGGGGCACCTACAACGACACCCAGTGCGTAGAGTGCAATCAGGTGAGCAGCGGTAGGGATTTCGATATGAAGATCTTTGGCAATGTCAGGCAGGATGCCCATCATCGTGAATTCGGTCATTCCGATGGCAAGTCCGCCAAATGCCAAAGCGATAATTCCTTTGTTCATTGTATTTTAAGGTTGAGGTTGTACGATAATGGTACGAAGATAGTAAATAGATTGTACTAAAAATTATTGATACCTTTTTTGAGGGACGCAAGTAATATTTTTAGTCTTTCTTAAGATGATCTGACGTTGATCTAACCTGCTTTCCAGTACCACCGAATCTGCAGCATGATAAACAACTTTAAAGCGGGGGATATACTGACCGGAAAGATAGCAACCTGAAATCTTCTGTTTGCCATTTTCCTTGGTATAGATACCATCGACAATGATGGAGTCTCCGCGTAATACATAAATACCTTTTGCATGTTCTGTCCAGGAGCCATTTTTGTAACAGCTATCTGGTATGGTTTGTACTTTATTGTTGACGTGCATGGTCGCGTAAACAGAGTCACAGGTAAACTTGAAGTCGGTCAAGGTATATTGCATCATCTGCTGCTGTCCAGGAATACTGTCTTGGACCCATTCTCCCTGTAAAAAGGGGGCACCTTCACTCTGCATATCCGAATTGAATTTGCAGGCTGTAAAAAAGAAAAACATACCTATGGCAAGTGCCAATAGGTATGTTTTTGTTTGTATATTTTTTATTGAAATAAAAGTCACAGCTTATTTTAAACTTCCAACCATATCTTCTGGTTTTACCCAAGCATCGAAATCTTCAGGAGTCACATAACCTAAACGCACTGCTTCCTCTTTAAGCGTAGTACCATTTTTATGTGCTGTCTGCGCGATTTCTGCCGATTTGTAATAACCAATTTTTGTGTTTAGTGCAGTTACCAACATCAATGAATTGTCAACCAATTCTTTGATACGTTTGTAGTTCGGCTCAATACCAGCTGCACAGTGCTCTTCAAATGAAACACAAGCATCACCTAATAGGCGAGCAGACTGCAAGAAGTTTGCCGCCATCAATGGTTTGAACACGTTTAGTTCATAGTGACCTTGCGTTCCACCAATCGTAATAGCCACATCATTACCCATCACTTGTGCCGCAACCATTGTCAATGCTTCACATTGCGTTGGATTAACTTTACCTGGCATAATTGATGATCCTGGTTCGTTCTCCGGGATCAGGATTTCACCGATACCTGAACGTGGACCTGAAGCCAACATACGGATATCGTTTGCAATTTTATTTAATGCTACAGCCAATTGCTTTAATGCACCGTGTGTTTCGACGATTGCGTCATGCGCTGCCAATGCCTCAAATTTGTTTTCAGCGGTTACGAAAGGTAGGCCTGTAAATTCAGCGATATATTTAGCAACGACAACGTCATACCCCTTTGGAGTATTTAATCCTGTCCCTACTGCAGTACCTCCCAATGCAAGTTCTGATAAATGTGAAAGTGTATTTCTTAAAGCTTTCAGACCATGGTTCAATTGTGCGACATAACCTGAAATCTCTTGACCTAAAGTCAACGGAGTAGCATCCATTAAGTGTGTACGGCCAATTTTTACGACATTTTTAAACTCTTCAGCTTTTTTAGCTAATGTGTCACGCAATTTTTCTACACCTGGAATTGTAACTTCTGCAACAGCTTTGTAAGCCGCGATATGCATTCCTGTAGGGAAAGTATCGTTAGATGATTGCGATTTATTTACATCATCATTTGCTTTTAACACAGGCTCGCCTTCGCCGATCTTATGTCCAGCCAATACTTGTGCACGGTTTGCGACAACCTCATTCACATTCATATTGGATTGTGTACCTGAACCCGTTTGCCAGATCACCAATGGGAATTGGTCATCCAATTTGCCCGCCAAAATCTCATCACATACGGTAGCAATCGCATCACGTTTCTCTATAGGTAATACCCCCAACTCGTGGTTAGCATAAGCAGCTGCTTTTTTCAAATAAGCAAAGCCTGCGACGATTTCGTGTGGCATCGAAGCTGCCGGTCCGATTTTAAAGTTGTTGCGTGAACGCTCTGTCTGTGCACCCCAGTATTTGTCTGCAGGGACTTGAACTTCACCCATCGTGTCTTTTTCAATTCTGAATGACATAGTATGTAAGTATAAGTAAAACGTAAAAATTATAAGTATATATGCAAAGCACCTAATACATCAATTACAAAGTTACAGGATAATACAGTAAAGAGCAAGGATTAAAGCATAAGGATTGAGAATAAAACCCAATAAGCAGGTCTTAAAAACCAAGACGTTTTGTTAAGGAATCATTCACATGGTGGAAAACTTGTTTCGGTTTTAATGCCCGCCAAGGTAGCTCATTCAATGCGCCACCGAAATTGATGTAATAATCTATATTCTGTTGCTGGAACTCTTCGATCACATGTTCACGGAAACCGACGCCAGCAATCCAGCCATCATCGATATCCTGAAACCATTCCTCATAGTAAGAGTCGTCTGAAGCATGAAAATTCAGTACATTCTCCCCGATTAGAATAAAATACTTGATGCCTTGACTGATCAATACATCGATAATCTCGCGCTTGAGCAACATAATATCATTGTAGATCGCATCATTCCATTCACCAATCAGTTCGATAATACAGTATTGTTTTTCATAGTCCACAAATAGTATTTTTAGATATAAGGTAAGTGAACCAAATTCATCCCATTGTGGGTGCAAAAGAAAATTATAGATCTGCTTGTCAAAATCGAATTCGCTATAGATTGTACCATAAAATGGGGATTGTTCATCTTCAGCGGCAATGTAATAGTCCCGCCAATTATAATAAGGTTCGATTTCGTGCATAAAGTGGAATCTTTTTCAATTCAAACTAAGATAAATTTACGCGCATTTGCAAGTTAAATTATAGACATCATCTTTATCTGTTGAAATTAAATGTTCGATGCCCTTATCGGCTGTTCTGTTGTTATTTTTGAAAGTTTTACAATGACTTCTAATCGTGGACGGCGCTGTTTCCACCTAAAAGCAAGGGCGGGAACTTTTTATTTTTAATGTAAAAATATGGGTTTAGGTACTCGTTTAACCGAATAAACTTGCTATTTTTGATGAAGTAATTAATTGTTGAATAGTTTGTCTCATCTTCGATAATTCATGAAGATCTCCCATGCAGAAAAGTATTAAAAGAAATATTTTTGTAGCCGCTACTTATGCTGCAGTATTGCTTCTTGGCTTGCTGTTGGGGCAAAATTATGCCGAGGAGCAGGGAAGCAACCAAAAAACAACCTTTTCGAGTCTACGCTCGAATGGCAACTCGGACAAATTACAATATCTCATTCAATTAATTGCTGAGAATTACGTTGATAATGTCAGTATAGATACCGTTCAAGACGAAGCCATTGAACATGTCGTGTCCCGTTTAGATCCTTTTTCCACCTTTTTAAGACCGAATCAAGTGCTTGCAAAGCAGGAAACGCTTGAAGGAACATTTGATGGTATCGGTGTGGAGTATTTCCGTCTGAAAGATACGCTACTTGTTGTTGGAATGGTTGCTGCTGGCCCCGCTGAAAAAGCAGGTATGCGTATCGGCGACCGCATTTTAAAGATCGGGAATAAGGATCTTGTCGGAAGAAAGGTAGCCGAGTCCGAAATTGAGAGGTTAATCCGTGGAAAGAAAGGAACAGCTGTATTGATTTCTATTCAGCGCAATGGAGTGGTAATGGCCAATCCAATAAAAGTCATTCGCGATCAGGTAAATGTCTCCAGCTTAGATGCATCCTATATGATCGCTCCGAAAACAGCTTATGTGAAAATTCGGAGATTTGGGCATAAGACAGCAGACGAATTCAGACAGTCGCTCATAGATTTACGGAAAAGTGGGGCGCAGGATCTTATTTTGGATCTGCGTAACAATGGTGGCGGATTTGTCCATACGGCGATTGATCTGGCGGGTCAATTTTTCAAAGAAAAAAGATTGTTGATGTATACCGAGGGCGCCAATGAACTACGTCAGGATTTCTATTCAGAGAAAGCTGGTGATTTTGGTGACGGCCGGGTCATTGTGCTAATCAATGAAAGTACGGCATCAGCAAGCGAAATCCTGAGTGGTGCTCTTCAGGATCTGGATCGGGCAACGATTGTTGGCCGCAGATCCTATGGTAAAGGCTTAGTACAAGAACAATTTGACTTTTCGGATGGCTCTGCAATCAATCTGACTGTCGCTCGCTATTATACCCCTCTTGGAAGATGCATTCAGCGAAAATACACACGCGCCAATTTTGATGCTGCGAAATACATGACGGGCTTCGATCTATGGACGATGGACACTGAATTCAGCCAAAAAGAAATGTTTACCACCAGTAAAGGGAAACTTGTTTTTGGTGGTGGTGGTATTCTTCCGGATGTTACTATTCCGATTGACACCAACGAAACCAGTGCCAAATACCGCGAGATATTTCATTCCAATGCGATCGAAGAATTTGTTTATGATCGCTTCACGAAACATTTGCCCGCATATTCTATAGAGAATTTTATTAGCGGTTACCACTTACCGACAACAGAATTTGATCTATTTATTTCATATCTCAACAGTCAGAAGCGGATTTCGGTCACCGCCAAAGAAGCAAAAAACTTACATGATTTGATTCAATCCGATATCGAAGCCTTGGTGGGTCGATATTATTTTGGTCGTGAGGCCTATTATAAAATCAAAAATCGAAGGGATAAATTTATTGAAATAGGACTTAAAACATTAGGTTATCAGATGCCTAAGGTTTAAGCCTAAGATCAGACCATACTGGGTAATGATCCGATAATTTCTGTTTGACAATCTGATAATTCATTACCTGAAATTTCTGGCTAGCAAAAATATAGTCGATCTGAAAGATCGGTAGGAGGGCATGATGGGTCACTCCCCAGCCGTTACCTTTCTCCTTAAACGCATTGTACAAACCATCTCCAATTAAATTGACCGAGTAGCTCATTGGCGTATCGTTGAAATCACCTACGGCAATATAAGGATATTGACATTCATTCATGTGCTTCTTCAACGAATGCGCCTGTTCGCTACGTAGCTCGAAGGCATTCTTAAGTTTGCGGCTCAATTTACGGGTCCTCGAATTATCCGATTCATTATTATTGGACAGGTTTTGGATAAATTCCTTGTCTTCATTTTGCAGCGCAAAAGAACGTAGATGTATATTGTAGATGCGGATCAGGGTATCCTGTTTTTTGATATCAACATAACTAATCCGGTTGATTCCGTAATCGTTATCTCTGATGGTCCCTGAATCATAGATTGGGAAACGGGAAAGAACAGCCATTCCATACGCCTCATAATCGTTTTTAGAGCTCGGTTCAAAGAAAAAATAATCATATCCCAATTTATCTTTGAATTCCTCAGAGAAAACATGTTTTCCCTTAATCTTGCTAATATATTCCTGAAAGCAGATCACATCAGGAGAGATGCTGTCAATAATGCGGACAACGTCGGCTTTAAAGTTCTTTTTCTCATCGTTTACCTTCTTGAACAGATGAGCATTGAAAGTCATTATGCGAAGCGTACGTACCTCCGATGATACAGGGGCATTCTCTTTGCGAATATTCCAATGCTTAGTTAAAAAAGGCCACCCAATGAGGATCGTTATGAGCGAATAAAGCGCAATTTTCCGTTTGCGGAGTAGCCAATAAAAGATAAATCCAATATTGATAAGGAGGATCGGAAGGTAGCCTAAGCCCATAAATGCAATCGGCCAAAAGGATTTGGGATTAATGAAGGTCGCCGAATAACTCATAAGTAAAGCAACGATCGCAAGCATATTTGCCAGGAACATTGTTTTACTGATAAAGCCCAGTTTTCTCCTTAAAAATGTCCTTCTATCCATCAACCTTGTCACCACTATTGCTTGCCCTAAAGAGCGTTTCTTTTTCATGGTTCGTTAGACTGTCGTAGCCAGAAATAGAAATTTTATCTAAGATAGCATCGATTTCATCCTGATTGGGTAAGTCATAACGATGTTTCCGATTTGTCGGTATATTGTTACCCACAACGACTTTCATTTTTGCAGGCTTCTGTTGTTTTTTCTGAAAAATTGTAGACCAGTCCATCCCCGATTTTAGCGCATAAGTGAAGCCCATTCCAAAAAGGACAACAGCAAAATACGAAATGGCAGCAGGTCGATTCGTCATCGTAAGTGCAAGAAATTCTAATCCAAAATAGACAATGGCCACTAATTTTAGCTTGATGTTACCCAGAAGCAGAAGCCGTAGCTCATACTTGGGGACCAAAGTCACAATCGCGGCGAATACCGCTGCCAAGGGGAGAGAACCTCCCATAAGCTGTAAGTTACTTGGCATGGGAATAAGTGACCCAAAGCCCATATAGAGCACACTACCGATCAGCCAAGAGGCCATATAGACAAACAGAAATTGCCGCGTGTTTAAGAAGGTAAAGAAGATCTGACCGACCCAATAGAGCCAAAGACTATCAAAAAGTATGGTCCAAAGCTTGACGTAAACGAAATTCGATGTAACCAATGACCATGGTTGTGCAATAAAGCTTGAGAAATTACTCGGTAAACTTAATAGACGTACCGTAGGCTCCAAGAAGCTTTGTGGAACAATTTTTAATTCGAAGAGCAGGTCTAAAAAATAAATGAGGACGAATAAACAGACCTGAATACTGATCACCAAAGGTACGGGCGAGCCAGTTTTATAGGTTTGTCTCCAAAAATCTTTTAAACCGATGTTATTCATTGCGCACAATATTAATAAATTCCTTTTCTAATCTTCCACAGTTTAAGCAGTAGATAGCCAAATAGTGCACCACCGACGTGAGCCAGGTGAGCCACAGAATCTCCTGGTCTAGATAAGCTCATATATATTTCGATGAGGATAAATCCACCGATCATATACTTCGCTTTGACTGGTACAGGAATAAACAAAAATTGAAGCGGTATGTTTGGAAAAAGGTAGGCAAATGCCAATAGTACACCATAAATAGCTCCCGAAGCACCCAACATGGGAATGAGGTAGGTTAATGCTTCGTTGTTCCCGGTATTGGCCATGGAAATAAGTTCGTTTCCGCTCATGCCATGTAGCGGAGCGAAAGAACCCGTCGCATTATAAAGTTGTATGCCATTTACAGCCGTATAAAGAAACCAAGCACCGATTCCTGAAACCAGGTAAAAATTTAAAAAACGTTTCGAACCAAGGACCTGCTCAATCATAGGGCCAAACATGACTAAGGAAAACATATTGAAGAAAATATGAGTAATGGTGTTCTTGTCATGCATAAACATATGCGTGATCACCTGCCAGATTTTAAAATAAGGGGAGTCCGGATAGTAGACCGCAAGATAATCATATGCTACAGGTACAAGTTGAGATCCAATATAAAATATAATATTGATGATCAATAAATTCTTGATAACAGGTGTCAGTTGTGGAAACATATATTTTATCTTCTAATTTTTACCAAATTTTTCCGCTAATTCTTGCAATGTAAATGTTACAATTACAGGATTCCCATAGATGGAGATATTGGGTGAGTGACAAGCAAAAAGTCTGTCCACAAGCTCTGCCATTGCTGTGTTGTCCAATACGGTTCCAGGTTTAATGGACGCGTTACGGGCAAGGCTTTTTGCAAGATTTTCGCGCTTAGCTAGCTTATACTCAGATTGATTGTTTTTGTAATCCTCTAATATTTTCTCAATCATCTTTATTTCGTCGAATCCTGTCCCTAAGTCTGCAGGAATTCCGTCAATAATATAGGAATTTTTTCCAAATTCACGAATTTGAAAGCCCAAACCGTTGATGTCCTCCAGGAGGTCTTTCATTAATTCATTATCTGCAGCATTCAGATCCAAAGTCTGTGGAAACAAACTTTGCTGACTCAGACCTTTATGTTGGTCCAGCTGTGAAAGAAATTGTTCAAAGAGAATACGCTCATGTGCCGCTTGTTGATCGATTAGGATAAATCCGGAGTGAATTTGTGAAACAATATATTTATTATGTAACTGGAAAAAGAGCTTCGAGGATGATTTATCTTCAACTTGGATGATCTGCGGGCCATCGGTACGTAATTCCGGCTCGGCATGCAATGGCAGCTGAACAGACTCCTCCTTTTCGACAATTTGATATAAAGAATCCCAATTGCTGGGTATGCCACCTGTTTTCTTGGTAAGCCCCTCAGCATAGCTTTCTGAGCGGGTGTAGCTCGAATTGGATTTTGATTTGTCTGTATCAAAAGGGTTGAAGTCCGGATTAAAGGTAACTGTTGGAACGATAATTTCATCCAGTGCCTTTTTTGTAATGAGATTGGTGAAGCTAGTCTCCTGTTCAAAATCCAGGGATGGCATAATATTGTACCGTCCCAATGATCTTTTTACGGCCGAACGGATAATTGCATAAATAGCTTTATCGTCCTCGTACTTGATTTCAGTCTTGGTCGGATGGACATTGATATCAATACGTGCGGGATCTATGTCGATAAATAAGACATAGAAGGGAAATGTTTCTGCCTGCAAGATATCTTCATAGGCGTTCATGACAGCGTGGTGCAGGTATGGATCACGTACAAAGCGTTTGTTGACAAAGAAAAACTGTTCACCACGAGTTTTTTTCGCAAACTCAGGTTTCCCCACAAAGCCCTCTACCTTGATGATGGATGTATCTTCTTCCACAGGGACAAGACGCTGATTGTAATTGTTTCCGAAAATATGGACAATACGTTGTTTTAGTGTCTCTGCCGGCAAATGGTAGATTTCATTTCCGTCGCTATGTAAGGTTAGGAAAATCTGTGGGTTCGATAAAGCAATACGTTGAAATTCATCAATGATATGACGCATTTCTACCGAGTTGCTCTTGAGGAAGTTTCTCCGGGCAGGAATATTGTAAAAAAGATTTTTAACTAAAATATTTGTTCCGGCAGCCACAGCTTCCGGATACTGATTGACAACTTTCGATCCCTCTATTTCAACGACTGTACCTAGCTCATCTTCAATACGGCGTGTTTTGAGTTCGACCTGTGCAATTGCGGCAATGGAGGCCATCGCCTCACCACGGAAACCCATCGTACGAATAGCAAATAAGTCTTCAGCCTTACGGATTTTTGATGTCGCGTGGCGCTCAAAACAAAGGCGAGCATCAGTTACGCTCATACCACAACCATTGTCAATGACTTGAATCAACGACTTGCCTGCATCTTTAACAATAAGTTTTATTTTGTCAGCTCCAGCATCAATAGCATTCTCAATCAATTCTTTAATTGCAGACGCTGGTCGCTGCACCACTTCTCCCGCCGCAATCTGATTAGCAACATTATCTGGAAGTAATTGAATAATATCCGACATATAATACAAAGTTAAGAAATATCCATGTTTGCAGCGTATAAACACTGACGAAAATCAAGCGGACATTCCACATGTTCTTTAAAAACAAAAGCGTGTAATGCGTTCATTTATACAAATGAAAATGGAATAGCAACGACCAACTGTTTACAGCCGCAAAGAACCTGTAAACGTATTTAGTCACTAAATATGACGCTTCCCAGTTGACGTCAAAGTCAGTGTGCGTTGTCTAGCACCTGTGTAAAACACAGCTGATATCGAGCTGGAAAAATATTCCCTTCGCAATAACCGAGCCACCCTACGAACAGAAACCGCATAATTCGCAGCTGCTGTTTTGTTGATATTACATTTCCAGTTTTAAGAAACGTGCCGTTTCGCTTTTGTTATTTTTAATTAAGTTTTCAGGCGTTCCTTCAAATAGAACCTGACCGCCCTCTTTACCACCTTCGGGACCGATATCAATGACCCAATCTGCCGATTTAACAACATCAAGATTGTGCTCGATGATCAAAACGGTATTTCCACGTCCGACCAAGCGATTGATAACGCCCATAAGGACATTGACATCTTCAAAGTGTAGTCCTGTAGTCGGTTCGTCAAGGATATAAAATGTATTTCCAGTATCTTTTTTAGAAAGTTCCGTAGCTAATTTTACCCGTTGAGCCTCGCCTCCCGATAAGGTTGTGGAGGATTGACCTAAGGTGATGTAGCCCAAACCTACATCCTGCAGTGTTTTGATCTTTCGATAGATACTCGGTACGTTCTCAAAGAAATCCACAGCATCGTTGATACTCATATCAAGTACATCGGAGATGGATTTTCCTTTATACCGTACTTCTAAAGTTTCTCGGTTATAGCGTTTTCCGTGGCATGTTTCACAAGGAACCTGTACATCGGGAAGGAAATTCATCTCAATGACTTTCAATCCGGCCCCCTGACAGGTTTCACAACGGCCGCCTTTGACATTGAAGGAAAAGCGTCCTGGTTTATAGCCCCTGATCTTAGCCTCTGGCAATTGAACAAACAAGGTTCTGATATCCGAAAATACGCCTGTATAGGTGGACGGATTGGATCGTGGTGTACGGCCGATAGGACTTTGGTCGATCTCGATGACTTTATCAATATGTTCTAACCCTTCAATTTTTTTGAAAGGAAGCGGCGTGGCTTTGGCTCTGAAAAAATGTTTATTCAGAATCGGATATAATGTTCCCGTGATTAAGCTGGATTTGCCTGAACCCGAAACCCCCGAAACAACAATGAGTTTCCCTAATGGAAAAGAGACAGACAGATTTTTTAAGTTATGCCCTGTTGCGCCATGCAATGACAATGTTTTTCCATTGCCCTCACGACGTTTCTCCGGAATCTTAACCTCTTTTGTCCCGTTGAGGTATGCCGCTGTCAGAGAGTCTGATTTGAGGATTTCTGCTGGGGTACCTTCGGCAACTACTGTACCGCCGTGAACCCCTGCAGCAGGACCCATGTCAATAACATGGTCCGCATGTAGGATCATGTCTTTATCATGTTCGACAACAAGGACCGAATTGCCAATATCGCGTAGGTTTTTCAGGGCATTGATCAACCGTTCATTGTCTCGCTGATGTAGTCCGATACTCGGCTCATCCAGAATGTAAAGTACATTCACCAGTTGGGAACCAATCTGTGTTGCCAGACGGATCCGTTGTGCCTCCCCTCCGGAAAGTGTTTTAGCAGTACGATCCAAGGTGAGGTAATTTAAGCCTACGTCCAGCAAGAATCCTAAGCGTGCGCGGATTTCCTTTAAGATCTCTGTTGCAATAATAAGCTGGCGTTCATCAAGTTTGCTTTCTACCTGATCAAACCACTCCTTGATCGATGTAATATCCATCGTGGAGAGCTCATGGATGTTTTTATCCGCTATTTTAAAATGTAAAGACTCTTTTTTCAAACGCGCTCCCGCACAGGTTGGGCAGGTGACTTTCGTCCTGAAATCATCTAAAGATGGGGCTTCATCCGAAGATTTTCCGGAAAACTCTTCCAGCATCTTAAAGATTCCTTCAAATTCAACGCGATATTCACGTGTGCCATAACTTCCATAGGATACCGTGACAACAATAGGCTCTTCCTTATTGCCAAATAAAAGCTGGTCAATCTGTTCTTCATTGAGCTTTTCAAGCGGCGTTGAAATGGTAAAATCTAATTTTTTTGCGACAGCCTTCAAGACTTCTGAAGTCCAGTTCTCCCGGGTAGGTCCCAAAGGGGCTAAACCCCCTTTTTGAATACTGAGTTTTTTGTCTGGAATAACCGCATTTTTATCAATTTCAAAAATATAGCCTAATCCATCACATGTCGGACAGGCACCATAAGGCGAGTTGAATGAGAAAGTGTTGGGCTGCGGTTCATCATAAGAGATACCCGATTCAGCATCCATGAGATAGCGGCTGTAGAATTGCTCCTGATTATCTTTGGTGGAGACCTTGATAATACCTTTGGCAGTTTTCATCGCCTGCATAACCGAAGTCTGTAGGCGCTTTTTATCTTCACGCTCTACTTTCAAACGATCCACGACGATCTCAATATCGTGAATTTTATAGCGGTCTACTTGCATTTTTGGAACAAGGTCCAAGATCTCTCCATCCACGCGCACCTTCACATAACCTTGTTTACGGATTTGCTCAAACAATTCCCGGTAGTGACCTTTACGGCCTTTAACCACCGGAGCCAAGATATTTAAAGCCTGCCCTTCAAATTCAGTCAAAATACGTTCGATAACCTGATCGTCCGACATACGCTCCATTTTCTTACCGGTCACATAGGAGAAAGCTTCCCCCGCTCGGGCAAATAGTAGACGCATAAAATCATACACCTCGGTAATGGTTCCAACAGTGGACCTGGGGTTTTTGCTGGTGGTTTTCTGCTCAATGGAGATCACTGGACTTAAGCCCGAGATCTTGTCCACATCCGGACGTTCCATGCCGCCCAAAAATTGACGGCTGTAGGCACTGAATGTCTCCATATACCGACGTTGTCCTTCAGCATAAATGGTGTCAAAAGCCAAAGAAGACTTTCCGCTGCCACTTAAACCTGTAATAACAACCAATTCATTTCTCGGAAAAGAAACATCTATATTTTTTAGATTATGCGCACGCGCTCCAAATACCTGAACTTCACTTTGTTCGCCCAAATCTGGGCTTCTTTTTACTGCCATGAAAACTCCTTAAAGTCCCTGTTGAGGGATAAAATGCAAAACATGCAAAATTACAGATTTTAAAGGAATTATGCGAGCCAATCTGACTTTTGGAATAAAATGTGATATACAAGTGATTTAAAAAAATAATGTACCTTGCACAGTAAATCTAAATTTATGCGAAAATACGACGTCAGCAAACAAGAGAAGCAATCGATCGACGATATCGTCCAATTTTGGAAGAAAGAAAACCTGTTGGATGAACAAAAAGCGAACGAGCTGATGGATAGTTTGGACGTAAAAAGTTTTGACTGGGGACAACTGGCGAGATATGCTTTTTGGATTGCCTTGGCTTCTTTGGTCTTTGCTGTTTTTTCGTTGTTTACAGATGCATCATTCTTGGCCTTTGTCGATACACTTTACGAAGCACCTAATATCCTATTTTGCTTCTTTTTTGCTGCTGTGGCCGTATTATTCTATACGCTGGGTTTTCGGTATAAGAAACGATATCCTTATAAAAATCTATCCACTGAAACGATGATGCTGATTGGGGTTTTTGGAACAGCAGCCTGCATCGGATTTATGGGTAAAGTATTGGATAAAGATACGATGCATTATTCCTTGTTATTTTTACTCTCTGTTGCAATTTATGGCTTTCTGGCCGTTAAGCTTGACAGTAAACTGATTTGGACCTTTATGCTTTTGGCTTTGGGGGTATGGTTTGCGACCGAGACGGCCTACCATAGCAATTGGGGCTTTAAGTTTTGGGGAATGAATTACCCACTTCGTTTTACCATCTTCGGAGCGCTGCTAACCGCTTTGGCTGTTTGGGTTCAACCGCGGTTCGAACGCCTGCAAATCTTTCAGCCTATCAGTTACATTGTAGGGTTGATCTACCTGATGGTCTCCTTGTGGACCCTATCTATTTTTGGGAATTATGCTGATTTCTATGAATGGACGACAGTACGTCAATACCATATGTTCTATTGGGGTATCTTATCCACTGCCGTGTCGGCATTCTTGGTTGTCTACGGCTTAAAGGCTAAAGATAATGTAAGCAGGGAAGTGGGATTTGTATTTTTAGTACTTAATATCTATACCCGATATGTGGAGTATCTCTGGGATAATATCAATAGAGCCGTATTCTTTTTAATTTTAGCGGTGTCCTTTTGGTTTGTCGGTCGTTGGGCAGAGAAATTATGGAACAAGCGGAAAGAAGAGATTGCCGGATAATCCTTAAAATTGAATCGTAAATCCGACTGCTCTATGTGAACTGATACTAAGCTTGGGATCCAGGCTTAAGTATTTTCGGATTCGGGTAATAAAGACATCCATACTCCTTCCGGTAAAGAAATCTGCGTTTCCCCATACCTTTTCAAGAATTTCTTCGCGTGTGACAAGTTGACCATTGTGTTGCGACAGAAATAGGAGAAGTTGCGATTCACGTTCAGTAAGCTTATATTGTTTCGAAGCATGGCTTAATAATAACTGTTCGGGATAGAAAATATACGTACCTATGGCAATCGATTTTGGGGTACTATTTTTCTGATTTCGCTTTAATATATTCTGTATGCGAAGTAACAGTTCTTCAGGATCACAAGGTTTGGTGATATAATCATCGGCACCGATTTTTAGTCCCGTGAGCTTATCTATTTTTTGCTCCTTGGCTGTTAAAAAGATAAATGGCAACGTGGGGTATAGGGCGTTGATTTCTTTAGCCAGGCTAAAACCACTAATTTGAGGAAGCATAACATCCAGTATAACCAGATCGTAATCGGCTAGCTGCTGGAAATTTTCCGTAAGATCATTGGGCTGTGCTATCCAGTCTATGTTAAATGTGGATAGCTCAAGGTATTGCTTGAGCATAAAACCAAAATCTGGGTCATCTTCCACGAGTAGTATTTTGTTCATATGCTATTTTCAGTCGTTAATGTATTGATTGTCTATTCCCTATTTTGTTTTCGCTGATCATCCCTGCTGCTGATCATGATGTCTGTGATTGAATAGCAACGAGGGGCAGCTGAATTTTAAACGTAGTGCCTACATCGGGCTTGCTGGTTACTGTAAGCTGCCCGTGATAACGATCCACGATTGTCTTAACAAGAAAAAGACCGATTCCCAAACCTTTGCTGTCGTGAATATTGTTTTTTTGGATGCGGTAAAACTTGTCGAAAATATAAGGTAACTCGGACTCCGCCATGCCGTAACCATTATCCTGTATATAAATCGAGAGTTTACCTTTCTGATCCTCAAAAGAGATATTAATCCAAGTTGCACCATATTTTACGGCATTGTTCATCAGGTTTTGAAATAGTGTTGTCGCATCATTTAGGCTCAGGCATAATTTACCGTCAGGCAAGGGGCTTAATTGGAATGCGATAGCCGGATTGGTCAATTGAAAGTCTTCGAAAATAGCGTGTAGTTCTCTGTTGGTAATAGGACGCTGATCCCTTGTTTGAAGGTTCTCGCTCAGTGGGTTGAGGGTTTGTTCGAGACGGTTTGCCTGACGTTCAATGACCGTTATGATATTGTCGTCTGTTGATTTCCGTAGTGTTTTAGCTGCAATCTTCAAGGTTGCGATTGGCGTTTTGAGCTCATGAGAAATATTGTCAACGACATCGTGTAGCACGCTGATTTGTTTCTGCTGTTTTCTGAGATTCTGAATGGTTCTATAAAAAAGCCAAAGGAAGGCGACAAGAATAAAAAGGGTGCTCAATAGAAGCGAAGTAAGTTCTTTGAATAATATCCAGTTGAGATTCGTCACCTCAAACGATGTCTTCCTATGTACAAGAAAGGTATATAAGATTTCTTTGCTTTGGATGCTGTTTTCGATTTTCTGTGTTTCTGTTTTTTCTGTTATCCACTCGCTTGAGGAAAGTTCAACGGGCTGCCGAAAAGCTCCAGACGTTGTGTAAATGGTAATGGGACCCGCCGCGATCTGTTTTTCTAAGCTCTTGAAATAGATGCCCAAAATTTCTTTTTTCAGGATGACATCCATTCCAAGTGGCTGAAATAGACTGTCGACATATTGTGTTAGCCTCTGGGATGTTTTATGTGCATTTGCACTGTAAAGTCCTTTCAGTTTTTCGGCCGTAATCTCATTTTTAACCAATTTGATATAATAGTCTCTGGCAATGTCCTTACTCATTAAATCATCATCAAAAAGCTTGTCATTGTCATGAAGCTTGCCAAGCTTACTTTTCACAGTGGCAAAAATATCACGCTGTTTGAGCTGATAGGTATTATACAATTGATACCCCTGTATGCCGATAAGTACAGCAAAAAACAGCGTAAAGAGGACGATGTAACTTTTGGGCTTCAATTCCATACACAAATATAACTGCTGACGGCTAAGATAATATACCTTAACGCAGCATTAACTCTTTGTTAACTATCATTTGCTTGAACTATAGGCACTTTTGAAGCATAGAATATCAGCGTATTAAATGGCCGCGGTTGTCAAATATGGATGACCACAAACTGGCCTATGTGTTACAAAACATAAATTCTAACAAATAGAATAATGCGGATAAGCTATACTAGAATTTAAAGACTAATTATTTGTAGATGAAATTGATCCTATTTTTTCTGGCTTTCCCCTTGTTGCTTTCGGCACAGACCAAACAAATCGGGGGGCAAGTACAGGATGCAAACAAAATTGTGCTGGCGGGAGCGACCGTTATGCTATTGGATAGCAACTATCAGGAGATCCGGGAAGTAAAGACGGACCATTTTGGAAAATTTATACTTATGCTGGATCATCCTAGTGGCTACTATCTACGAACAACCTATCTAAACTTCAAGTCTCAGGAACTTTTTTTTCACAGCGATACCATTTCACGCCCTTTCTTGCTTGAACTTCTTCCCGAAGCAAAAGTACTCGAAGAAGCACAAGTCGTCGGTCGCGCTCCTAGATTGATCCGCAAGTTGGACCGCTTGGAATTTAACGTTCAGAATTCAAATCTTTCAGCGCTCAACAGCTGGGACATTTTGAAGCGTACGCCATTGGTGATGGTGAATGGTGCGGATTTAATGGTCCGTGGAAGCAAAAATATTGTTGTCCTCATTAATGAGCGAAAAGTGATGCTCACGGGGGATGAACTGAAAACCTATCTGGAGAATACAGCAGGTAGCGACGTACAATCGATAGAGGTTATTACCAACCCGCCAGCAAAATATGAAGCTGAGGGAAGTACGATTATCAATATTAAACTTTCTAAATCGAACCTATATGGCTACAGAGGCTCAGCGGTTGCATTGGCCGAAAAAAGCAGTACCTGGAAGCAACTGTTTGGACTAACCCAGTATTATAAAAATGAAAAAATCAATCTTCGTGGTACCTATAACTTCGGAAGAGGGACTTACGCACGCTATGAAACGAATTATGTGTATTATCCGAACGAGCAAACCTCATGGGAAGGTGTAATGGATCGATTTGATACCAACAACAGTCAGAACAGCTATGTGTTTTCGATAGACTATACGCCCGATACAACCTGGACAGTCAACGCCGGATTAAATGGATATTACGGACCGAAAACCTATGGCATCTATGAGGTACCCACGATCATATACGATAAAAATCATGTGCAGGAGTCCAGTTATTTTACCACCAATGATCATCAACGATCGGCAAAAACGAATAACCTCTATCTTCAGGTAACAAAGAAACTTAATCCCCAATGGAGCATAAACTGGTCATCCTATTTTACAGATAACCATTCTACCAACGATCAGGATGTTTTGACGGCACTGCGATTTAAGGGGGAGGAACCTACAGACACTCGATTTATCAGTAATAATGAAAATAAAAACCGGCTTTTTTCTTCACAGATAGATTTCACCGGGAAAATAAAGAAACTGGGGCTGGAGTTTGGTGGGAAATTCAGCGATGTAAAAACAACAAGCACCCTTGCTTTTTCCGATGATGAATCCGGTACTCTTCAGCACCGGCCCGACAAGAGCAGCGTGTTTGATTACAAAGAACGGAATATAGCTGTATATACCTCATTCGATTATGCTTGGAAGAAATGGAGCTGGAAAGCTGGTTTAAGGGGCGAATATACCAATTTGGAAGGTATTGTGTCCGAACCAGCTGATATCAATAAGCGTGATTATTTTGTGCTCTTCCCGACATTTTACATGCAATATGCCTTGGCTGACGATCAGCAGTTCGGCTTTTCTTATGGAAAGCGTATTAGTCGCCCAGCATACTCTTGGCTTAATCCGGCTAAGTCCTACTATAATCGCTTTTCCTATTTTCAGGGAGATCCACGTTTAAGGGCGACGATCGTCCATAACCTCAATCTGACCTGGACCAAAAACAACTGGAATATCGATCTATTTTACCGATTTGAGAAGTGGCCGAATATGGAAATTTCCCGTCAAGATAACAACAATCACCAGTTGATTTTCCAATATACCAATATCAAGAAAGGACAAGGGGCGGGTATAGACCTGGGTAAGAGTTTTCAGCTGACAGGACGCTGGGGAGTGAACCTCCAGTTGGAAGGAATGTATAACGAGAATTACTTTATGGGGACTGATGATGTATTGCACAAGAATGATGTGTATATCGGCAACGGAAATGTAAGTACCAACTATGTACTGCATAAAGATGCTGGCTGGAACCTTGAACTGGGTAACACATTTACATCCCCGACGATACAAGGGCCATTTAAAATAACAGGATATTCAAGTACCTATGTGACGACAAATCGAAAGTTCTTTAAGAAGAAATTTGAAGTGAATCTATCATTTATGGACATTTTCAAAACAGAAAAAATGACGATATCATCCAAGTATGGCGACCAAAACAACTTTTATAAAGATTACCGCGATACTAGAAAGGTGAATCTGACGCTGCGGTATCATTTTGGAAACCAGAAGGTCAAGAGCAGCAATCAGCCTACAAGAACAGAAGAGCAGAATCGCTTGTAAATCGGTTAATTTTGACGAAGTCAAATCCTGTTGCAGATGCTATTTACTTGGTATATCCCCATGCGCCGGTAAAGAGAATAATACCGCATGGATCAAAAATAATAATCCTCCACATCGAATGTGGAGGATTATCAGATGCCAGGAAAGTATTTCTTAGTTTATTTTCAGTGAATATGTGATATTGATACCGCCAGCGGCAAGCATATCATGTACTGAGCAATATTTTTTAACGGCCAGTTCAGCCGCTTTAGCTGCTTTTAGCTCATCAATTTCGCCTTTTAGGAAAAAATTGATGTGGATATCTGTAAATACCTGCGGGATTTCTTCGCGTCGTTTTCCTTCCACTTCGACCTGGATATCGTCAATTTGCTGGCGTTGTTTTACCAGTATGCTATGGAGGTCAAAGACGCTACAAGAACCCAGTGCCATTAAAACCAATTCCATTGGACGAACACCTTTTCCTTCGCCGCCGATAGCTTCCGAGCCATCGATGTTGACTTTGACAGGCGATAATTCACTGCTGGCTTCGAAATGCACAGCTTGGTTGACACGGTTTAATTTGATTTTCATCTTATTTTATTTTATTCTTTTTTGCTCGTTTAGACTCCTTTTTCAATCCATACGAGGGTTTTGTTGTTCAATCTATACTAAACAAATATACAAAAAAGGCAGACGATTATTCGTCTGCCTTTTGTCAGTATGTAGATCACTCTTTATTTTGTGACGGTATCGGGCAGTTTGACACCGCGATATTTCGCTACATCAACTTGTGGAATCTTTGAGCCATATTTAGAATTGATGGCACTGATAAAGATGTTCGCCATTAGGGCGTTGCCAATTGGTGTTAAGTGAATACCATCTAAAGAGAATGCATTTCCGGTAATGTATTTTGCACTCACCGCTAGTCCGTTGATACGAACACCTCCTTTTACATTATTCAAGAACTCATGCACATCAGCTAAAGCTAGACCTTTTGAATTTGCAGCAGCTTTAATGGCTGCATTATACTCGTTGATACGTTGTACGACCGTTGCCGTTTCGCTTACATCAAGTACGTATTTGTCTTCGACGGGATTCAGCGGGTGTAAACCGTACGGAATTTGTGCAGCATTTGGTTTTCCCAATAATCCTGTTGAGGAGAAAGGAAGGACAAAATAATCTTGATCGGTAGCTGCACGGGGACCTGACTTGGTTGCTATGTAGATATTTGTTACCGGTGTCGGCGGATTTGTTGCATTGACAGCTGCCAATAAAGCAGCACGGGTTACCGTTGTAAAATAGGGTGTTGCTGTTACATCTGGAATTGTTGCTAGTACTCCTTTTTGTCCGCCAGCGGTTAATGTCGTCACATAGTTACCCAATAATGATGTGAATAGCGCAGTGGAGGTTAATGTTGATGTAGGTCCATCTTCTACGCCACCATTTGTAGCCCAGCCTAAGGCATCGTTGTTACCTAGGGCGAAACTAAAAAATGTGTGATTTTGAGCTGTAGAATAAGCAAAATATGTTTTCATCGCATCTGCATCAGGCAGCAAGCGTTCGAAATACATATTTCCAGCCTGTGATCCTATTCCAGCTACAAAAGCCATGTCCATACGCATGCCCGGTACACCAAGGTTGTTGATCGGGTCGGTGTATTTTGTCAATAATTTTGGTGAAGCTGAGCGGTAGGCCAGTTTATCCGTTACCTGTGCCGTTACAGGCTGGCCATTGACGAGCGCTGTAAGTGTAATATAACCAGACCCATTGGCTTGATCTTCACTGAAAAATGGCGATTTGAATTCACCACCACCGACTTGTTTTAACTGTTCGGCAATTAAATTGGGATAGGCTACCTTTTGACCTTCCAGATACAGTCCGCCATCCGCATACCCAGCAGTCAATGAATTACCGATGGCAACATATTTTGAAAAATTAAGCGATCCTGCCGAAGGCGTATATTCGTCCAAAGTAGGTTTACATGAGGCGATCGCTAATAGTGCTAACGCCGCAGCTATATAAAGTTTGTTTTTTTTCATCTTAGTCAAATTTGGCTGTTAATTACCATTTATAACTTACACCAATACCGGGAGCAAAAATATTTGTCGCATATGTACCTGAAAGATGGCTCTCCACATTGGTTGACGGACGAGCCACAATGCGTTGATAAGCGAAGGAACCTGTGACATCAATTTTTGGCGATGGTTTTACCGTAAAACCTCCAGATATCAAATATCTTGTGTTATCTGGTGTCTCCGGATAGACATAGGCGCTCTGTTGGACCGGTGTGGCGATCACACCGCCACCTATACGTAATTGCAGGCGGTCGGAAGCAATATACTCCAATCCTGCTTTAATAGATCCTGCTTTGTCGTATTTTTTTGGTGAATGGGTATCTTGCAATACAGGTGTGTTTTCTTTGTAATCGAAATCTAGGGCTTTATATATGTCGTAGTTAATGAGCGTTGCATCAAGAGCCATCTTCAATTTCTCCGAAATAGGGAAGGCGATGCCCGCGGCAAATGTCGAAGGAAGCGGTAGCTCAGCACTGAATTTGTTACCTGCAGGAAAATTGCTAGCCACCGATTCAGGCACGTCAAAAGTTGCATCACCATTTTTAAGTTTAGTGACAACTTTAGATCGGTAACTTACCGATATTGCAAATTCGTCTTCTAGGTTATAATGGATACCAACGTTATAACCTGTGCCAGTTCCGGTTCCTTTTAGGGTTGCCAATCCGGCGTGACCATCTGGGTAAAATACCGGAACAGAATTCTCGAGGTCTACGGTACCAATGTTGTATACAAAACCACCCCCAACACTAAAATTTTCAGTCAGTTTGAAACTTAATGTAGGCTGAATATAAATTGCACGAAGCGAAAGGCTAACCAAACTGAATTTACCTACCCAATCTTTTCCCCAATCGACGGCTCCACCATAAGGTGTGTAGACGCCAATACCTGCTTTCCACCAGGAGTTTTTAGGGCCGAATGCGGCAAATAATGAAAAAGGAGTTGAAATCTGATTTCTAGTATGATAAACAACTGTACTTCCAACCTCTTGAAATGCAGATTTATACATGACAGCATTACCGGCAATCGAAATGGCATTGTGGTCCATTTTTGCTAAGGCGCCCGGACTATAGAAAATGGAAGATTCATCTAAAAAGTAAGCAGAGCCTGCTCCCCCCATTCCCACTGCCTTGGGACTTTGTAGATTCACTTGTGATCCTTGTGCAAACAGGAGTGACGGACTTGCACAAAGTATTGAGAATAGTAGTTTCTTCATACTAGTGTTTATTGTTTGGTTAACATTCCTCTATCAAATACAATGCTAACATAATAAATGTTTGACTAAAATTAATAAATGTTGTGTAATATTTTTTTTGCTCGTACCTTTAAGTGCAAGGATACTAAAAATTAAACGATCATATTATATGGCTACAATCACTTTTAAAGGCAATCCAGTAAACACAAAAGGCAGTTTACCACAAGTTGGCGAGCAAGCTCCTGATTTTAAATTAACTGCAGGCGATCTTTCCGATAAATCTCTAGCGGATTTCAAAGGAAAAAAAATTGTATTAAATATTTTCCCTAGTGTAGACACCGGAACTTGTGCCGCTTCCGTACGTGCATTTAATAAAGAAGCATCGCAGTTAGATAATACTGTTGTGTTATGTATATCGAAAGATCTACCTTTTGCACAAGGTCGTTTTTGTGCAGCAGAAGGTCTAAATAATGTGGTGACATTATCGGAGTATAAAGATTCAAACTTTTCAGATGCTTATCAACTGGCTATTGCGGACGGACCGTTGGCAGGTTTGTTGAGCCGTGTTGTCATTACATTGGATGAAACTGGAAAAGTGTTGTATGAAGAGCAAGTTGCAGAAATTGCTGACGAGCCAAACTACGCGGCAGCGATCGCATCTTTGAATTAAGAATAACTTTGGAATAATCTAAAAAGCCTTTGCTTATGCAAAGGCTTTTTTAGTTGATGTATATTCGCTAACTATAACTAAGCGAATGTTTATCTTGTTTTTTCTAATGCTTGCAAGATGTCGTTGATGATATCTTGTTGGTCTTCTAGCCCCACAGACAGGCGGATGCTGCCCGGTTTGATGCCTAAGTTCAAGCGTTCATCTTCTGACAATTTTGAGTGTGTGGTGGAGGCTGGATGCGTCGCGATTGATCTTGAATCTCCTAGATTAGAGGTGTATAAAATCATTTCCAAATGATCCACAAAGGCTTTTGCTCGCTCAAAACCACCTTTGACAACAAAGGTTACAATACCGCCACCAGCTTTCATTTGTTTTTTTGCCAGCTCATATTGTGGATGGCTTGGTAAAAATGGATATTTTACATCCTCAATTTCCGGATGATTTTCCAATGCCTCGGCCAAAGCCAATGCGTTGGAACAATGGCGGTCCATACGAATGCCCAGCGTGTCTAAACTTTTTGATATGATCCATGCATTGAATGGGGAGAGTGCTGGACCTGTATGACGAATGAAGAACATCAATTTGTCGATTAGCTCTTGTTTTCCAACCACAATTCCACCTAAGACACGACCTTGCCCATCCATATATTTGGTGGCCGAATGGATAACCAGGTCAAATCCATATTGAATCGGTTTCTGAAGATAAGGCGTAGCAAAGCAGTTGTCGATCGACAGAATGATATGGGGATATTTCTCTTTGAATTTACCCAACCATTCCAAATCAACCAGTTCCAAACCAGGATTGGATGGCGATTCCAAAAAGATGATTTTCGTATTGGGTTGAATCGCTTTTTCCCATTCTTCAGGATTAGCAGCGTCTACGTAAGTTGTGGTAACACCCCAACGTGGGAAGAGTTCCGTAAATAACTGATGCGTGGAACCGAATATCGCGCGTGAAGAAACGATATGGTCTCCACTTTCGATAATGCCTGCAAAGGAGGCAAATACTGCTGCCATACCTGATGCAAAAGATAACCCTGCCTCTGCGCCTTCAAGAATACAAACTTTGTTGATGAACTCAGAAGTATTTGGATTGGCATAGCGGGAATAAATCATTGCATCCTCTTCGCCAGCAAAGACCGCCCGACCTTGTTCAGCGCTGTCGAAGATAAAACTTGATGTAAGGTATAAAGGAGTCGAATGTTCGCGAAGTGCTGAACGATCGACCTGTTCACGTATGATTTTAGATTGATCTTGTTTCATGATGTGTAAAGGTACGAGATGAAATTTTTATATCCACATTTTTGGGTCATGAAATCATTTAATTTTATGAAATTTATAATGTTATTTCATTGTCTTGTAGAAGAGTTTGATTGTGGAACGCAAATCTTTGTTTACTTCTGATTAATAGTTAATAAGATTTTGAAAATTCAGAATCAGTTTCCTATATTTAAGATAGCTTTTATAACAGCCAAATTATAATTTATTAACCGAGAAAATCCTATTTTTCTATGTATTCCAATATTAAAGTGAACTGGTTTTTCAGTTTGTTGTTTGCGGGAGTGATTGCCACAATTTTTCCTGGCGACAGCTATGGTCAACACGTCGATGTATCCCCTTTAACAGGTGGTGCCCAGATGAATATTCCGCTCTATTTAATCCAGCGGGGTGATATCCAGATCCCGATCAATCTCTCCTATTACGGAAATGGGGTTAAGGTGAAAGCCTCAGAAGGAAATGCAGGGATAAACTGGAATGTATCCATTGGTGGCTCAATCTCCAGAGAGCTCCGTGATCTTCCTGATGAGATCGATCAAGGTACAGGAGCAGATAGACGTGCTGGTTGGCTTTATAGTGGAAACGAAGCCAAGATTGCAGCTTTCAATATCTCCAATGACAATAACAAAACAACCTGTCCTGATGAAACCACAGATTTAACCTATCTCCAGACAAATTTTTCATCCCTATGGGATATGGAACCGGATGTTTTTCATCTAAACGCGCCGGGTCTTTCTGCCACTCTAATTTTTAGAGGAAATCAATTGGTATCTACCGACAAATCCGACCTGAAAGTGAGTTATACGCTCTCCTCCACGGGCTTTGGCATGCAGAGTATCGTTGTGAAAACGGACCAGGGGCTCACCTATGAATTCAATGTGACGGAGCGCTTTGTTCGTCAGGCAACAAGCCCCAATCTCTCCGGTATCCTCTACCAGAAACGACAGTATGATCTTTACAAAAATTCAATCGGTTATAATGGCAACTGGTATCTGAGCAAAATAACGGATAATAATGGTAATGATGTATCCTTTGGTTACAGCGAGTTAAGCCGGATTTATATGGGAAGGGACGTCGCCTTCTATATCGGAGATTCCAATACCAAGACAATACAATATCGGATTGAAGATTATTATACTCCGGTATTGCTGACAGAGGTTACCTATTCGGGTAAACCTGACAATTTGGGGGTTCAGCAGCTCAAAATCTCCCATGATTTCAACCAATTCACGCGTACCTATATGGTAAGCGATCTTACCTTAAGCTCTTACGAATCCGAGATTGTTCCGATCGATCCACCGGCAAACTTCTGGAAAACAATTGGGAAGGTGTCATTTAGCTATGCGAAAGCGGCTAATGGTAACTATCAGCGGTATTTTCTGAAGCAAGTCTTGGGTTCTGCCAATGGACAAAAGTTAGATACCAAATTCGACTATTATGGTTTGACCTCTTTAGATTTCTCTGCTTATAATATTGATCTGCCAGATTCTGCCTCTACTCAACTGGATGCATGGGGTTATTACAACAGCAGTTCGGCTTCAACACTGAATCCCCAGCTTTATCTCAATCCATCTAGTTCAGCCCATGACCGCATCCGTACTTATCTGCCAGCAGGGCTAACAGCCACCTATCCCTATACCCTAACGGGGAATGCCCGGTCAACGGATATTAACCGGGTGAAAAATGGTATGCTCCGAGCTGTCACTTACGAAAATGGTGGTACTACGGAAATAACTTACGAGCCACAGCAATTTTACGATGCCCAGGCAGGTGTGGATGTTATCGGCGGCGGTGTAAGGGTCAAACAGATTACAGATAAAGACGGCCTGACGACCAATGACGGAATACGCACCTATGACTATACCGATCCTGCAACAGGCAAGTCCAGCGGAGCTCCTATTGCCCTGCCCCAGTTTGCCTTTATGCAACCTTTTACGGGAGGGGGTACAACCGAACAGCAATGGAAAGCATCCATCATCAGATCCGATGAAAACCTTTCTGCAGAACCGGACAATATTCTTTACGCTGTGGTCAAGCAGAGTTCACCCGACCTGGGGAGTACCGTGTACCGTTTCACCCGGCCAGCGATGCATTTTGATGTGAGTTCAGCTCCTGACTGGACTCCCAATTGGTCCTATCTTGCAAGAACTGGCTGTGCCACAGTTGGAGTCCTAGCTGCAGACCGCAATACCTACCCTTTCGCCTCGAATATGGATTTTAGTTTTGAACGCGGCCAGTTAATTTCCGAAACATCCTACAACGAGAGCGGACAGAAGGTTAAAGAGAGCACAAATACCTATGTACGCAGGCAGACACCTGACAGAATGTATGCCCTTAAAATGGAGACAGTGGGCAATGCGGTCTATTATACGAAATATCCTGTCTTATATAACAAAGATAAAGTTGTGCAGAGCCGCAAAGAGCAGCTGTTCAATACCGACGGTACCGTTCAGGAAAGCAAGGTGATCGACTATACCTATGGAAGCACGCTGCACAGTTATGCGACCCAGATGACTACTACGGCCAGCGATGGGTCAATCTTGAGAAATAACACGAAGTTCCTGAAAGACTATAATCTAACAACCGCTAGCGATGCAACTTCTATTGCCATGAAGCAGCTGCAGGACCGCGGGATCAATATTCCGATCGAGACCTGGCGTACACTTGAACGCAGCGGAACTGTGAAAACAATAGCTGCGCAGCTGACCAAGTTCAATACTTTTACCTGGCAGGGGTTAACTTATCAGAGACCCGGTCAGCAGCTAATTTTCCAGAATGCCGATGGAATAACAGATTTTCAGCAGTCTACAGTACAGGGCGGAAATTTCAGTTCTGATGCGCGCTACTGGATCACAGCCAATTATACAGCCTATGGCCTAAATGGCAAATTGCTGACATCAGATGATAACCTGGGGAATAGTCAGACGACATTGTATAGCGGCCACCTTCCCTATGTCCGTGCCACCGGAGCTGCCGTCAGGGAGCTGTCCGTAAATATTTTTGAGGATCTAACAACTGACTACGAAAGTGGATTTAGCCCTGATGCGGTGTCATCTACATATTCCTGGAACGAAAATGACGGCCGCACCGGTCAGCGTTCCCTGAACCTTCCAGCGGGAACGTTGTTCAGCAGAACCGTTTCAAAAAAAGCGGGCACAGACCGGTATTTACTTTCTTTTTGGGTAAAAGCTCCTAATGCGGGTAATATTACCCTGCAGCTTTTTGTGAACGGTGTTTCTGTCCAGAGTATCCAGGTACCTTTTGTGGCAAGTGGAACCGAATGGAAATTTTATCAGCAGTATATTTACGTTGCTTCGATTTCGGGTGATTTTGTTGCGAAACTGCAGACCTCCCAGAATCTGGCAATAGACGATATTTATTTCTTTCCGGAGCAAACTGCGATAACCGTTAATACTTTAGATTATGATCGGGGTATTTCAACTTCGCAGTCAACGCTGAATGGCGTGACCGAGTTTTATGAATACGATGGTTATGGCCGTTTAAGGAAAACCCTGGATGCTGACCGTAATATCTTGGTGGCCAATAGTTATGTCAATAAAGATGATCTAAGTGACAGTGTGCTATATATTGACCATGATGGAATTGCTAGCAATAAACAGATCACTTTTTCGACCTATGGCGTATTACGTAACAAGGACGGTAGCAAGTATATCTGGAATTTCGGGGATGGTACGGCTCCCGTTACAACCACCAGCAATGATGTTCAACATATATATACCAGCAATGGAAACTTTGTCGTCACCTTGCAGCAGGTATCCCCGTTATATGGAACCTACACGGCATCCAAATCCATCACAGTGACACCATATGACAGTACCGCTATAGTCGAAGCACATATAGGTGAAATGTCAGGCGGTGATATTACACAGGTTGATTTTTATAAAGGGTCCACATTATATAAAACCTTTTCAAAACAAGAATTATGGTACAACTGGAATGCCAATGTTTCCGTACCTCCTGGCGCCTACACCGTGAAAGTGTATACTACAGGCGGTTATCACCCATCCTATAACCCGCAGGGTTACAAAAGTGTACATTGCAGCTATGGCACGGTGGATCTGTGCCGGGCCGTTGCCCCGGGCGTCTATCAATTTAATGTGGACCTAACAAGCCAACCAAGAATTGATGTTAGCGTAAAACTGCAAGATTGTGAACTTATAGAGATCGAATAGTCATGAACACAAAAAATATAATCTTATATCTAATAGGAGCCTGCCTTTCCTCGCTGTATGTTCCGGGAGCAAAAGGTCAGACACTGTCCCAAAATTTTGTTCAGCAGGATATCGTCACGGTAAGCGGTGTAAAGACGATCGATGATGTACTGGCACTGGACTATACCAAACGCATGAGTACCCGGAGCTACCTGGACGGATTCGGCAGGCCCATTCAGACGGTACAGCGCCAGGCCAGTCCACTGGGCAAGGATATTGTACAGACGATCAGTTATGACAAACAGGGAAGACAGGAAAAAGAGTTCATGCCTTTTCAGGCCAATTCTGTTACCGGTGAATACCGCTCTAATGCAGCAGCTGAACAGCAGAGCTTTTATGCAACTTCCGGGCAGAAAATTGCCAATGACACAAAACCTTATACCTCAAGGCTGTTTGAGAAAAGCCCCCTGTCCCGTTTGCTGGAAATGGGGACAACCGGCGATGGCTTCCAGCCGGGGCAGCATAGTACCACCTATTCTTATCGGAGCAATACCACTGCGGATGCTGTACGCCGCTGGAATGCTGATGGCACTGCCGCCGCCAATTTTGCTCCGGGAGCACTCCGTGTGGCGGAGACGCAGGCTGCCGACGGTCAAAAGACCCAGCTATTTACCGACCGTGCAGGTAATACGGTACTGCGCCGTTCCTATATCAATGAAACTGTAGAGGGACAGCCGGAAACCTGGCTGGATACCTATTACGTATACGATGATCTTGGACAGGCGCGGTATGTTGTTCCGCCGAAAGCTGTTACAGCCATGCGCCAGTCGGGTAACTGGACCCTTACGCAGTCCTCTATAATCGATCAGATCTATAGCTACCGGTATAACAATAAGAGGCAGGTCGTCGAAAAACGGGAACCTGCAACAGGTGATATTTATTATATCTACGACCCACTTGACCGGGTTGTGCTCGTTCAGGATGCCCGTATACGGGCATCCAATAAGTGGTACTATATCAAATACGATGCCCGTAATGTTGCGGTAAGCCAGGGTATGTATACCAATACAGTGTATACCACAAGAGCTACGATGCAGAGCTATGTACAGGGATTGAGTTATGCCGTAAATAGGTCTGAAAAAAGGATAAATACGGCAGCAACAGGATATTATAGTAATCTTGTGTTTCCTACCACAGCCATAGAGCCACTGAGCTACGTCTATTTTGACGATTATGACCTGGACCGCAACGGTACGGCCGATTACAGCTATGCACCGCAGGGCTTACAGGACGAGATGACTGCAACAGGTTCCCTTCAAGGGAGACAGACTGTTCTGCGGCAGCGGAGCTTAGGTGATGGACTCGCCGATATCTGGCTTACCTCTGTTTGTTTCTACAGTAAAAAAGGAGACGTCATACAGATCAGGGCCAACAATCATTTGAATACGGCATTGGAGGACAGTGAAACGAAGGTAGTTGATTTTGCAGGAAAGACCCTGCGCAAGCGAACTGTCCGAAAGGTTCCCTCTGCCGGGACCTTGAGTACGATCACGGTGGATGATAGCTATCAATATGATCACGCAGCGCGTCTGCTATATATAGATGAGAAATATAATAGTGGTTCCAGTATCCGTATTGCGAGCTACAGCTATAACGAAATGGGACAGCTGATCGATAAGAAGCTGCACAGCACCAATAGCGGGTCAACTTTTCTGCAGTCGGTCGACTACCGATACAATATCCGTGGGCAGCTGCTAAGTATCAATAGCAGTAATCTGGGGACCGGGGATAACAACGATGACGGCAATGACCTGTTCGGGATGGAGCTCCTCTATGATAAGGTGGATGCAGCTTTGGGAAATACGGCATTTTACAGCGGACGCATTTCGGCCGTGAAATGGCGGGCAAAAACAGCTTCCGACAATAACCCCAAAGAGAAGTCCTATCTGATGGGCTATGACCTTCAGGACCGCATGAAGTCGGCACAATATAGAGACCGGCTGGGAGCAGCAGCCTGGGGCAATATCGGGAGCTTCGATGAAAAGGGACTTACCTATGATGCCAACGGAAATCTCATGACCCTGCAGCGTACAGCGTTAATTTCGGGTGTAAATACAACGATTGACGATATCAGTTACAGCTATACGGGGGATAAAATGACCAATGTCTCCGAGGGTACAACGGGCAGCCTGGGTACCTATGGCTTCCGCAACCTGACAGGAAGTACGGCTGCTTATAGCTATGATGCCGTGGGGGCTATTGCTGCTGATCCCAAGAAAGGACTTTCCTTTGCTTACAATGTATTGGGGCTCACCGCAAAAACGACCATTACAACGGCTACAAACAGATACGTTGATTATACCTATACGGCAAGCGGAACCCTTTTGCGTACCCGGCATTATGACGGTGGTACATTGGTTAAAACCCTGGATTATATTGGCGGATTTGTGTATGAAAACGGAGCAATTTCGTATTTTAGCATGGTTGAAGGAAGAGTGCGTAACGTAGGCGGGGTACTGAAACCCGAATATATGCTCAAGGATCATCAGGGCAATGTACGTGTCAGCTTTGAAGAGCAGTCGGGTGTGGCGGTTGTCCGTCAGGAGAACAGCTATTATCCTTTCGGGCTTCAGTTTCCGGGTACAGTGATACCGAGCGGGGCAAATAGGAACCTGTACAATGGCGGGTCCGAATGGGAGAATGCGTTCAGCAATCTGCCCGATCTTTACCGGACAGACCACCGGATGTACGATCCGGCCCTGGGGCGGTTTTTGAGTCCGGATCCATTGGCGCTGAGCAGTGCGGGTTATGGTACGTACCATTATGCCTACAACAATCCATTGCTGTTTAATGATCCATTGGGATTGAAGGCAGCGCCTGGAAGCGGCGGCGGGATAACGGGGCCATACGGAGAGTTTTGGAATTATGTTATGTCATTTACGGCTGGTAATGGTGCATATATTACACCCGCCAAAAATGGTTGGGACGTAGCAGAATTCAGTTCGTCGGAAGCGGCGTTTTATTTTGCGTCGTCGATGATGACTGAAAACAACAGTTGGGGATCATATTCTGGTTGGGCTGGCAGTTATGAAACTGCTGCCGCTAGATATAATGCAAATAATGTTGGCCAGGTCGCAGAAAAATTTTATAGATTAAATGAAGTTGCCGTTGATAGACGAGGGTTTAATAGCGGAAGTTGGATCTCTCAAGCGTACGCGCAACATAAAAGTCTTTGGAGTTCCTCGAGCAAAGAAACCGGATCTACAATTGATCCACACGCAGATGAATTAGCTAAATATGGGCAAATCAGCTGGGGTTATAATTTTGTAGCAGGAGCGTCAATTTCAACTATTGGAGGAAATGTCGAAATAGGAACACTCATTACTGATAAAGGATGGGCAAGAAATTATAAGACCGTTTACTATTCACCTGGTTTTGCATCCCCCTCTGTCTCACATAATTTTTTCTTTATTTATTCGACAAATAATAAAAATCTTCCGACCTTTTCCGATTGGAATGGTTTATCAAAGGGAATGTCTGCTTCTTTTGACTTTGTTTCAATTGGTGGTGGAATCGGATCAAACTACGCAGTATGGAGTGCTGGTTTGAGTTTTGCACCAGCATCGCTTAACTTTATGAAAGAAAGTCGTGGAGCAGGAGCATTGAATGTTGGTGTAACAACTTGGATCGGTCCTGTTTATATGCTGCCAGGAGATGGTTCCACTCAAAGATATATTAATACAATGAAATTTCAAGGAGGCTATTAAATGAATTTTGAATATAAAATAAAAAGAACCGTAGATATTTCTCTTATAGAATTAGAGAATAAGATTTATACATACCTGAGAAATAATTCCTATAAAATATCTGAAAAGGGTACTGGATATATAACTTTTGTTGAAGATGAATTAAGTAATCGAAGAAGATCACGGTCAGATTTTCATACTAGAATAGGCGAAGGAAAATTTATTTTCCATGAAGACACTACCGGCAACACAAAGATAGAACTAAACTACTTAACATCAATTAATTACTATCTTTCCCTTGTCGGTCTTACTTTAGCCTTTGGAATTTATACACGAAATATAATTATGCCAATAATTTTTTCAATAGTCTTAGCTACGCCTATTTTATTTAAAATTTTTTATTTAAATGAACATGTGTTTGATGAGGTAATGTCAAGCTGAAGCTAGGAATTATCTGAGACCACCTCGTTACTTCAATATGAGTACATGATCAAGGATCACCAGGGCGATGTATGTGTTGGTTTTGAAGAGCAGTCGGGCGTGGCGGTTGTCCGAAAGGAAAACAGCTATTATCCTTTCGGGCTGCAGTTTCCGGGTACGGTGATACCGAGCGGGGCAAATAGGAACCTGTACAATGGCGGGTCCGAATGGGAGAATGCGTTCAGCAATCTGCCCGATCTTTACCGGACAGACCACCGGATGTACGATCCTGCCCTGGGGCGCTTTTTAAGTCCGGATCCATTGACGCTGAGCAGTGCGGGTTATGGTACGTACCATTATGCCTACAACAATCCATTGCTGTTTAATAATCCATTGGGATTGAAGGCAGCGCCTGGAAGCGGCGGCGGGATAACGGGGCCATACGGAGAGTTTTGGAATTATGTTATGTCATTTACGGCTGGTAATGGTGCATATATTACACCCGCCAAAAATGGTTGGGACGTAGCAGAATTCAGTTCGTCGGAAGCGGCGTTTTATTTTGCGTCGTCGATGATGACTAAAAACAACAGTTGGGGATCATATTCTGGTTGGGCTGGCAGTTATGAAACTGCTGCCGCTAGATATAATTCAAGTAATGTTGGCCAGGTCGCAGAAAAATTTTACAGATTAAATGAAGTTGCTGTTAATAGACAAGGATTTAATAGTGGGGCTTGGGTTTCTCAGGCACAAGCGCAAGTTGCGAATTATTGGAATAATGCAAGGGAGCAGGATATTTTCTCTGAAAAAGATATCGCGACATGGGGTCGGAAAGCTTCCGGTTATCTTTTGTCAGCTTCCTTACCTTTCAAAAATGCTTTTAAACGCGGGAGCTTATATTTCAAGCCAAACGCGGGATCGAGAGCATTAATAATTTTCGAAAAGAAAATACTAGGAAAAACGATTGTCCATCAGCCGCTTTTTGAAATGAGTACAGTTAAAGCAGGTAAAATTGCTGCCGGATTAAAAACAGCTGGGAATGTGATTGGTGCAGCGGGTATTGCATTCGCAGTAGGGGATATCTATATGAACGGTTTTACTACCTCCAATTCTTTAGATTTGGCCATGTCAGGCTTGGCGTTGACAGGAGTTGGTTCAAGTGTAGCTGCGGGATATTTTATTTTAAATACAATCTCTGTTGCTACAACGGATAGGGATATAGGTCAACATATTGATAGTTTATTTGAATAGAAGAAAAATGATGTTTTTAGATTGTATGTATGTTGTTTGCTGTAATTTTTATAAGAAGAGAGATAAAGATATATTTAAAACAAGTGGATTAATTTTATTGTCTGCAGTCTTTATGTGTAATATTGCTTTGGTGTTTTTTATTCTAAGAACAAAAAGATTGTTTGTGTGGTCACTAATTGAATATAAATATTCTATATTAATATTTCTTTTTGTAATGATATCTTGCCTGTATCTTAGATACTTTAAGATTACCAATTATGAGGAAGTAAACAACAAACTCTATAGTATAAACCGAGATAAAATGAATCTTTATTATCTGATGTCAACCTTATATATTATATTGTCTTTTGCTTCAATGATAGGCTATGCATTTTATAAAGGAGGTCAGGTTAATAGGTGGTGGTAATTAATGAATATTGGGCTTATTTTTAAAAATTAAGTACTAATACGACAATGATGATGGTGTGTAAACCTATAATAGGACGACGATACAGTCGGCGGGGAAGCCAGAGTATATGCTTAAAGATCATCAGGGCAATGTACGGGTCAGTTTTGAAGAGCAGTCGGGCGTGGAGGTGGTCCGTCAGGAAAATAGTTATTATCCTTTCGGGCTGTAGTTTCCGGGTGCGGTGGTACCGAGCGGGGCAAACAGAAACCTAGACTATAGCGGCTCTGAATGGAAGAGTGCGTTCAATTAAAGAAAAAAAAGCCGGTACATGTACCGGCCTCCTCTTTTACCTTAAACTAACCTATTTTTTAACGAATTGCATCACGACGATGTCGCCAGAGATGAACGTTAACTCGTTATCCCGTACATCGAAGTTTGTCGTAGACTTCAAACCATTCATAAATTCGTTGTAAGCTGCATTCTCACAGTGCATCATGGTTGAAACCAATTTATCACCAATTTTGATCGAATTGCCTTTTTCACTTTCGTAGGTTCCACCAATACCATTACAACCATTGTTGCCATCTACTTTATGGTCTTTTGTATTGAAAGTCAATGTTGGAATTTTGTCCTTAAATAAATCCTTAAGTTGTTTTCCTGCTGTCTCTGCTGTGGTCAAGGATTTAAGTTCCCAGGTGCCTTCCAAAGATGCATTGTCCACTGTGCTCGGTTTTTGGACGGTAGTAGCCGTGTCGCCGGAACCTGTTGCCTCAGCTTTTTTTCCAGTTGTGTTACATGCGATTGTTGAAAACGCCAATGCAACCGCTAAAATCATTAAATTTCCTCTCATAATCATTTTTAATAATATAAAACTTTTGTTATTTCGTCAGTATCTATATCCATGAAAGCAACCCGAAACTTCTTTCTGGTCAATACGCTAGCGTAGCGAGTTCATTGATACGACAGATACGTTCAGAAAAAACATTCCTTTTTCTGCCCTATACTTATAATTATCATGCCAATCTCAAGGATAGCCTAAGCGAGCATCTAGTTGAACGCTGCTAACTATCTTATCCTCTATTAATAAAGGATGGATGATTTTTGTTTGATCAATAAGCGAAAGAATCTGATTTTTCAGGAAATTAGCGTGAAAAAAGGACGAAAAATTAAAAGATTGGCTGTAAAAAGCAGCATGGATAGATTGGAATACTTATTTTAATCAATCGATTGATTTGATCAAAAAATACGATTTGACCCAAGAATACATCCTAATGGAGCTGAGCATCGCTCGGTTTTGTACGCAAATGTTACATACAGCATTTTGCAAAACTTCTTATCTTAGGGCTTTACAACCTAATTTTCTAGCACATAAATATAGACTATGTTGACAATCTTGTTATCCTCCATTTTACTTTCCAGCGGGCCTGTAGCCAAATCAGATACTTTAAAAGCTTACGGGGCTCTGCCAACCGAGCGTCAATTAAAGTGGCAGGAGATGGAAACGTATTGTTTGATTCATTATACGCCGACAACTTTCCAAAATAAGGAGTGGGGCTATGGTGATGCACAACCCTCATTATTTAACCCTTCGGCTTTTGATGCAAATCAAATTGCTAAGGCAGCTGCAGCAGGTGGTTTCAGGGGCTTAATTAGTGTAGCAAAGCACCATGACGGATTCTGTTTGTGGCCAACCAAGACAACATCCTATAGTATCGCTTCTTCACCGTGGGAAAACGGGAAAGGGGATATGGTCAAAGATTTTATGCAAGCGACCCATCGGAATGGGATGAAATTTGGTGTATATCTTTCTGCTTGGGACCGTCACGATGAGCGTTACGGCACACCGGCCTATGCCGATGCCTACAGACAGCAGCTGACCGAACTGATGAGCAATTATGGCCCATTGTTTACGTCATGGCACGACGGAGCAAATGGCGGTGATGGCTTTTATGGTGGACATGAAGGGAAGCGTATCATCGATCGAACAACATACTATGAGTGGCATGAAAAAACGTGGCCTATTGTAAGAAAATTACAGCCTGAAGCCGTTATTTTCTCAGATATCGGTCCGGATATGCGTTGGGTGGGCAATGAAAAAGGATTTGCTGCTGAAACATCATGGGCAACATTTACGCCGATTGGCTTAAATGGAAAAGTCGCTGTACCTGGTGCGACAGAATCACACAATGCCGAAACAGGCGACCGTAACGGTAAATATTGGATACCTGCTGAATGTGACGTACCACAACGTCCGGGATGGTTTTATCATGAAGAACAAGATAGCCGTGTAAAAACACCCAATCAGCTTTTTGAGATCTATTTAAAATCAGTTGGAAGGGGAGCATGTATGAATCTTGGCTTAGCACCGATGCCTTCTGGTACATTACATGAGAATGATGTGAAGTCGCTGCAGGCTTTTGGAAAAAAAGTGAAGGAAACTTTCCGTACCAATTTAGCCAAAGGAGCGACCATCACGGCATCCAATACCCGTAATAGTGATTCAAAATCCTATGGTACTTCCTTTATTACAGATAACGACCGATACAGCTATTGGGCAACAGACGATTCTAAAACATCGGCTACATTGGAAATAAAATTAAAATCCCCTGCTAAGTTCGACCTAATTCAGTTGCGGGAGAATATTAAGTTGGGACAACGTATAGATAGTGTCTCCATTGAACGTTGGGAAAATAACAGCTGGAAGCCTTTGGCCAAAGCAACAAGTATCGGTGCAAACCGCCTCATCAAACTCGAGCAACCTCAAACTGCAAGTAAACTACGTCTTCATGTTTATGCTCCGGTAGCAATCACGCTCAGTGATTTTGGACTGTTCAAGGAGTACAACGAACCCTTTGCATTTAATACCAAAGAGGTGAAAAAGCTGACAGGGTTTAAGATTTCGACGGGAAGATCCAATAATAATGCTTATTTATCTGACGGAAAACCAAGTCCTTTTGCGACTGTTGCCGATCAAGGTGTAATCGTTGTCGCTACAGATAAACCTGTTTCTGGTATCGGCTTCCTTCCTCGTCAGGATGGAAAGAACGTAGGGACACCAACACATTATAAAATATCAACTAGTACTGACGGGAAAACATGGACCCTTGTCAAAGAAGGTGAGTTTTCCAATATTAAGGCGAATCCGATTTTGCAACAGGTGTTTTTCGATACGAACAGCGCAACCAAGTTTATCAAATTTGAACCAAAACAATTTATCGATGGCAATGAATTAGCCATAGCGGAATTTGAATTGTATGGTAAATAGATTTTTAATGCTTATCGTGGTATGTATATGTCATACCACGATACTTTTTGCTCAACAAAATCCACTCGTACTTTGGTATAATAAGCCCGCGAAGGTTTGGGAAGAGACCTTGCCATTAGGAAACGGACTCATCGGCATGATGCCAGATGGAAATCCTAGTCATGAAAAGATCGTACTCAACGAGATTAGTATGTGGTCGGGCAGTCCAGAGGATCCCAATAATTATGAAGCCTATAAAAATGTTGAAGCTATTCAGGCGCTGCTTAAGGCCGGTAAAAATGATGAAGCCGAAAAATTGGTCAATGAAACTTTTGTGACCAAAGGCAAGGGGTCTGGTTTTGGTAATGGGGCAACGGTTCCCTACGGCTGTTATCAGCTGTTCGGCGACCTTATACTCGATTATAAATTGCCTGCTGGAACGATCGAAGGTTACAAGCGTTCCCTGGACTTAGCGACGGCCTCTGCACAAACTTCATTCAAGATCAATGGACAGCAAGTCCAACGCCGTTATTATACTTCTTTTGACAACAATGTCGGTGTTATTCAATTAAGCCAAGGCAAAGATGTGGTACAGCAGTTAGGCATATCATTCCAGCGCCAGGAAAATATTGACCGTTATACCTTGTTGGACGATGGGATTCTGGTTGAGGGATCTTTGCCTGATGGAAAAGGTGGTAAAAATCTGAAATTCGTTGGATTAATTCAGGTTAAAGGTAAAAATCTGCAGATCAACAAAAAGGATAAAACCTTAGAGGTGTCGGCAAATGGTGGTCTTACGATCTATTTCTCAGCAAGTACTTCCTATTATGGAAAGGACCCCTTACCTGTTGTCAAAGCAGCGGTTACAGCAGCAAAAACTGCTGAAGAACAAAAGGTATATCGGGATCATCTCGCTGCGTATCAAAAGGTCTTCGATCGGGTAAGTCTCAATCTGTATGGAAATACAGTGAATAACGCTATTCCGACCAATGAACGCATTGCTAATTTTTATAAAAATCCGGTTCAGGATCCCGATTTGGCAACGATTTATTATCAATACGGAAGGTATTTGAATATTTCAAGTGCTGCCCCGAAAAATACAAAAGCACTCCCGCCAAACCTTCAGGGACTATGGGCTAATCAGATCAATACGCCTTGGAATGGTGATTATCATCTCAACATCAATGCACAAATGAATCATTGGGGCGTGGAGGTTAATAATCTGAGCGAGTATCATAAGCCTTTTATCGAAATGATAAAACGGATTGCAAAGACAGGTGAGCAGACTGCAAAGGCATACTATAATGCACCGGGGTGGGTGGTCTATATGATGACGAATATCTGGGGCTATTCCGCTCCGGGTGAGCAGGCTTCCTGGGGAGCCAGTACGGCATCGGGCTGGCTATGTAATCATCTCTGGGAACATTATCTGTTCACCGGCGATAAAAATTACCTCAAAGAGATTTACCCGATATTAAAAGGAGCAGCCGTATTTTATGATCACACACTTGTTCAGGATCCTAAAACCGGATGGTGGGTCACTTCACCATCGGTGTCGCCGGAAAATGCTTTCCGAATGGCCAATGGAAAAGTTGCTGCGGTTGTGATGGGACCTACCATTGACAATCAGATCGTACGGGAGCTGTATCAGGCAGTAATTCAAGCAGATTCTATCCTGGCGATGAACGATAGTTTTGCCGGTACCTTGAAAACAAAGCTGAAGGATATCCCTCCGCCTGTAGTCGTTAGCCCATCGGGGCGTGTCATGGAATGGCTCGAAGACTATCAGGAAGTTGAACCTAAACACCGACATGTATCGCATTTATATGGTTTGTATCCTGCGGCATTTATCTCGCCACAGACGACACCTGAATGGGCTGAAGCTGCACGTAAGACTTTAGCTGTGCGCGGCGATGAAGGAACGGGCTGGTCGAGAGCTTGGAAAATATTGTTTTGGGCCAGATTACAGGATGGCGATCATGCACTCGAAATTCTAAGGCAGTTGCTTAAACCCGCTTTTACCAATGAAACAACGTATCAAGGAGTCGGAGCGGGCACTTACCCCAATCTGTTCTGTGCGCATCCGCCTTTTCAGATCGATGGAAACTTTGGTGGTGCAGCCGGGATCGCCGAGATGTTGATACAGAGCCACAATGGTTATATCCATCTATTACCTGCTCTACCCAAAGCCTGGTCAAAGGGCGAAGTTAAGGGACTTAAAACCCGAGGCAACTATACCGTAGACATCAAATGGGAAAATGGAAAGGTTTCCGATTTGCGGATTAAAGGTAAAAAAGGAAAGCTTCGTCTATTTGAAAACGGAAACTATAAAGATTATGAAGTTCGTTAAATATTTTTACTTGATTTCTGTGCTGGCCTTGGGGACGACAGCCTGTACCCAAAAGTCCGAATCGGCGAAGACAGCCGCCTTGTTGAATAGCTTTAGCTATAAGATAACTGGAAAAACCACTGCCGCGAACGGAACTCAGGTGAGCCTCGTCGATCACGACAATAAACTGCAGCAATTTGTAAAAACACAGGTTGCTAATGGGCAATTTGTTTTGGAAGGTGAATTGGCTATGGCCGGATTTTATGATATTCAGATAAAGGGTATGGAGCCCTATACGTTATTTGTCGAAGGCGGGAGTGAATATGATTTGAGTGAAAATCAGGGCAAGTTTACCTTGACAACCTCTTCGCAGAATGCGAACGATTTTGTGCAGTTCAATGCAGCCTACCACAAGCGTGAACAGGAGGAAAAAAATAAAACGGCAAATAAAAGCCAAAGGGTAAGGCAGTTGGAGAGCCAGCTGCCTTCGATGGCTGCAAGAAATGACGGTTCCTATGAAAAAACAGTGGATGAAATACAGCGCTTAAGTGGCAATACAGCATTTAATCCACGCACACTATACGCCGATTTTATTCTCGATAGTACCCATCGTTCATCCTTGGTATTGCCTTATTTTTTTAAATACATCTCCTTGGATCAGACGAACTATAAAAAATTCGATGCCGCATTGCTGAGTTTTAATGCAGATTTACAGAAGCATCCTTATTTTAAGTTTGCCCGTGAAAAGGTCGATAAGGTGAAAGACTTCTATGAAAATATGCCTGTATTTCCTGCTATTAGCCCGATGAATGTAGAACGGGATAGTTTGAATTTGAAGGATTTTTCAAAAGCTAAAATGCTGATTGCCGCGTTTTGGAAAACTTCCAATACAAATAGTAAGGCGGATATAGAGATGTTACGGAAAAAAGAATCTCAGTTGAACGCTATGGGGGTAAGGGTTATCTATTTTTCGCTGGATAAGGATCTGGATAAATGGATCAAATCAAGTAAGGATCTCGCCCTAGGTAAGCAGAGCTATTTTTTGAATTATAACGACCAAGCAACGATGGAAAATGATTTTGGTATAGATCGTACGCCAAGTTATCTATGGATAAATCCACAGACCTTCCAAATCCTATCCTTGAGTGGTGAGGATCCAGCAATGCCACAGTTTTTAGGGAAGGTAAAGGAATTTCTTGTTAAAAATTAACGATTATTGTCTTAAAAAATCTTACATTTGAATTAACTGTTTAATATTTGTTATTTCAATACGTAATGAAAGTCGTTCAATTTACAGTTCCGGTTGTTTATCAAGGATCTATTTGTGTGCAGGAAGATATTCTGCCTTCATTCTATAGCAACTACCACCGACACAAGGAAATCCAGCTGACCTACATTTTGAAGGGGCGGGGAACCTTTATGATTGGCAACTTTACACACAGTTTTGAAGAGGACGAAATCTATATCGTTGATGCGGACGAACCGCATATGTTCAAAACAGGGGAGGATATAAAGGATGGTATTCATGCCATCCATATTTTTTTCGACTACGAGCATTTTAAACCTTTTCTGGATTTCCCTGAATTTGATGATGTTAAATATTTCCTGGAACACATCAACGTCAGTAAAAAATTGGATGCGGAGCACTCCGTTGCGTTGAAAGAGAAGTTTGTACAGATTAACGTGAGTGCGGGCATAGATCGCCTCCTCTCGTTTGTGAAGCTGATTAATTTTTTAAGTAAAAAAGTAGATCAATGGACTTCGCTGTATACAGGTATTCCACAAAAGAAGTTCTCCGATGCCGAAGGATTGCGAATCAATGAAATATTCCAGTATACTTTCCAGCATTTTGGAGACAAGATTTCCCTGGAAGATATAGCAGCGGTGGCACATATGACCCCACATGCATTTTGCAAGTATTTTAAGAAACATACACGGAAAACCTATGTGACCTTCCTCAATGAAATACGGATTGAACGTGCCTGTAAAATGTTGATTGACGAATCTTCAGAAAGTGTTTCTAATATCGCTTTTAAAACAGGGTTTAACAATGTTGTCAATTTCAATCGGGTGTTCAAAAAAATAACCAAACTTTCGCCGAGTGAGTATGTACAGGAACATCGTATGCGTGACTAAGCTGTCTGTCGGATGTTACGATGCCGGAACCTTATCCCGTTGATTTTGGGATGCTCCCTCCACGGAAATCAGAAGAATGGTTTTGTTGACAATATCGGAGAAAGACTCGTTAATAAAATTTAAAGATAGCAGGTGTTAAAGTGTTATTTTTGAACGTTAACGATAACCATTCCGATGAATAAAAATCTATTTTTTGTCTTTATAGCCTTATTTGTATCGCTGATGCAGGCGCGGGCCCAAGGTTCTCTTTTTAAGATCGATACGCTGCAATACCAAGGAACGGATAAGCATATTGTTAATCTGGTCATTTTGGGAGACGGTTACACCAAAGTACAGCTGGATGATTACGCTGCAGATGCCAAGCAGTTTACCAACTATTTTTTCTCGATCGAACCCTTCAAACAGTACAGCAGTTTTTTTAATGTGTTTGCAATCCGTACGATTTCCGAGGAATCTGGTGCAGCGCACGATTGCAAAGCGGGTGATTGTGTGCATGGTGAAACCGATTTAAGTAAATATCCACCACGTTACAACAAGTTTACACGGGATCATGCTGTTCCGGTTGCCCATCCAAACACGATTTTTGGAAGCAGCTTTGACAATGGTGGTTTACATCGTTTGGTTGTACCGCAAAAAAATGATCGTATCGAAGAGATATTAAAAATGCATACGCCCAATTATACACAGGTCGTTGTGTTGGTCAATTCCCCATTTTATGGTGGTTCAGGAGGAAAATGGGCAACTTCTACGGTTAATTTTAAGAGCAATGATATCGCGGTACACGAAATTGGACATTCCTTTGCCCAGCTTGCCGATGAGTATTGGGCTGGAAATCAATATGCTATTGAATCTGTAAACCGCTCACAGTCAGCAGATGCAAGTCAGGTCCCCTGGAAATACTGGCTTGGAAAAGACGGAGTTGGTATTTATTCTTATGGTGGTAAAGGTTCACCCTCCAACTGGTTTAGACCACATGAATATTGTAAAATGCAATATCTAGTAGCTCCATTTTGCCCCGTTTGTCAAGAACAATTTGTTGCTTCCATCAAAAAAAAATCAAGCCCATTTATTCAGGTAAAGCCGACGCTCGACAAGCCGATTACCTTAGATAGTGTTCAGAAGTTTTCCCTGCGCCTGGCAAAACCTTCCCCGAACACCTTTAAATTGTCCTGGTTATTGAATGATGAAACAATTGCGACCGACATTGATTCGATTTACCTCGATCCGGGGATGTTAAGCGTTGGAGCAAATACGTTGAAGGTAATGATTCAAGATACGACAAATCTAGTGCGCAATCCATCCTATGTCAACCACCGAGACTCGGTTGTGTGGACCTTTAATCAGGTGAAATTGATTGATTTAGCGAAACCATCGACCACATGGGGCGATACATTGGAAACCTGTTATGGTGGTGCTCAGGTGCTCACGGTAAAGCATCCTGTTGCCGGACTTGAATATCGTTGGTATGATGCCGCTACAGGATTTTGGGAAGAGACAGGCAATAATATTGTGTTACAAAATATTGTGGAATCAAAAGTATACTTCGTCCGTGGTATTTGGGATGACCGCACCTCCGAGATGACAAAAATTCATATCCATACACTGGGTAAAATCGATAAACCAAAGCGTATTGATGTTAAAATCGATAAGAAGAAGAATACAGTACAGTTGACGGTAAAGGATAAAGTCGATGGGCGTTATAACTACATCTGGTTGAATGAAGATGGCCGTCCAATCTATGAATGGGATGAATTTAATGGGGAGTATGTACGCCCAACGGGGGTAAATAATGTGCTCACAATGAAATTACCAACCTCGTCTGGAAAGATATATGTTCAAAAAATAGATAAAGAGACAACGTGTAAAAGCGAGAAAACAATTGTAACTTTTTAGATGTATTGTTGGAATAAAATAATTTATAAGTTAATTTTAATCTGCCGGTTAATTAACTTATAAATCATTTATATTTATGAAAAGAAAATCCAAGTCAACTTGGGGGATTCTTTCATGTGTATTCATCCTGGTTTTAGCCGCGATGCCTTCGTGCAAAAAGCATGCAAAACTTCCCGATGAAAACGATGAAGCAATTCATGCGGTAAAATTCAAAGTCAAGGATTTTGAAGCGATTGTTACTCCACTAAAAAAGCAATCGACTAAGACAAAACGAGCTGCGCTAAGCGGAGCCGCTTCCGAAAACGAATTGTTGTACCATTGGACGTTTGATAATAGCAACACTGTGCCTGAAGTGGCACTCGATGCGGCTGTTTTGATCGATTACAACAATGAAAAGACAGACTATGATTTCCTGGCCGGTTGGCCCGCAACGGGAAAAGCCGTAAGCTTTAAAGGCGTGAAAGAGATCCTAATCAAAATCCCTACCAGAGGTATTCAATCCTTAGGCAACTGGACATTTGATGGCAATAGTTCGGGTTCAGGGCCAAGGGCGTTATTGTTGAGTTATTCCCTGGATAAGGGAAATAGCTTTTCAGTGCTCTCAGACACCATTAGGTATCCTCCAAATGTGCCAATTTCTGCTAAAATTCCCATGAGTACATCGTTAGCAGATATTTCTCTTGGCAACAGCAAAGAGCTATGGTTGAAAATCTCATTATTTGCTGGAAACAGAGACGGTGGGATGGGCTACAGTCCAACGACGGGTACGTTTAAGATGGATAACTTGATGATTTATGGGCAGGTAAAGCCAGAGGCTTTACCCAGCAAGTTTTACTACCATGTGTTTGATGCGAAATCGAAGGCCATGATCAAATCGGGAGTGCTTAATTCGCAGGAAACTTTCGATGTTGAATTGCCGAATGGAACCTATTACCTGAGTCTGATCGCTAAAAATTCAGCGTTGCCGCTGATTATGGCAGAGGCTGTGGATTTTGAACACTTTTATACTACGAATGCTTTTTCTGAACGATCTGCGGAGTTGTTTGCAGGTCGGGATACCTTTGAAGTTAAGGGGGCACTAGTAGAGCGGGTACTGAACTTAGATCGCATCTACAGCGAGGTCAAATTGACTTTTACGGATAGCGAAGACCTTAGTGTAATAGACAGTATTCAGGTGAAGCAGCTGCATCCAATATTTCATTATTATCCTTTCATGACGCGAAGTAACGACCAAATCGATAAAAGTGTGTTGACGGTTGTCCCAAATTTTACAGCAGCGAATCAAAGCTTTACTTTTAATCAATTTATGGGCTATTATACCGATAATAAGGCTATTAGGTATGAGTTTCGGGTTTTCAAAGACGGCCAGCTGCTACGTACATTTGAACTGGGAAGCGAAATCCGCAACAATGTTCAAATACAGTTTAAGGGCAAATTGTTGGAGACCACCAATGGTAATCTGGGTTTTCAGGTCGTGAAGAACGAACATTGGGACGACAATATTGTAATAGAATACTAGCACAGTTATTGTACTAGGCATCTCGCCACCCTACATCTATTACCACAGAAAAGGTGTCCAGCAATGGACACCTTTTCTGTGGTAGCGGATTGGCTATATCAATTTTTTTAGTAAGGTATTCCAACCAGTCAAGTCATTCAATATTTTTTCAAGATCGGCAATGGCAACACGTTCCTGTGCCATCGTATCACGGTGACGGATGGTAACGGTATTGTCTTCTAGCGAATCGTAATCGACTGTGATACAGATCGGTGTTCCGATTGCGTCTTGACGACGGTAACGTTTTCCAATGGCATCTTTTTCATCATATTGGACGTTGTAATCCAATTTTAATGTATTTAGGATCTCGCGAGCTTTTTCTGGTAAACCATCTTTTTTGGTCAATGGTAAAATTGCCGCTTTTACCGGTGCCAATGCTGGTGGAAATTTCAATACGACACGAGAATCTTGTTTTTCTGCTGTAGAAAGATCTTCCGTTACCAGAGCGTTACATAATACAGTCAAGAAAAGTCGGTCCAATCCAATTGAAGTTTCAATTACATACGGAATATAGTTTTGATTGATTTCAGGATCAAAATATTGCATTTTCTTTTTAGAAAATTCCTGGTGTTGTTTCAAGTCAAAATCTGTACGCGAGTGGATACCTTCAACTTCTTTGAATCCGAATGGGAAGTTGAATTCAATATCAACTGCCGCATTTGCGTAATGTGCCAATTTATCGTGGTCGTGGTAACGGTAGTTTGAAGGATCGAAACCCAATGCCAAATGCCATTTCAAGCGTGTCTCTTTCCATTTGTTATACCATTCCAATTCAGTACCCGGGCGGCAGAAAAATTGCATTTCCATTTGCTCGAATTCACGCATGCGCATGATAAACTGACGTGCGATCACTTCGTTACGGAAAGCTTTACCAATTTGGGCAATACCAAAAGGTATTTTCATGCGTCCTGTCTTTTGAACATTCAGAAAGTTGACGAAAATACCTTGTGCAGTTTCAGGACGAAGGTAAACCTGATCAGCTCCATCTGCCATAGCACCCATCTGAGTGGCAAACATCAAATTAAATTGACGTACTTCAGTCCAATTTTTGGTGCCTGAAACCGGACACACGATATTATGTTCTTCAATGATGGTTTTTAGTCCAGCTAAATCATCAGCATTCAATGCGGTATTCAAAGCGTCTAATAGGGCAGCAGCTTCTGCTGTCTTACCGTCTGCTTCATAACGTGCAATCTTGTCTTCGATCAATTGATCGGCACGGTAACGTTTTTTTGAATCCTTATTGTCGATCATTGGGTCGTTAAAGCCATCAACGTGACCCGATGCTTTCCATGTTGTGGGGTGCATGAAAATTGCGGCATCAATACCAACAATGTTTTCGTGCAATTGCACCATGGATTTCCACCAATAAGTCTTTAGGTTGTTTTTTAATTCCGAACCTAATTGACCGTAATCGTAGACGGCACTTAATCCGTCATATATTTCGCTCGATTGAAATACAAAACCGTATTCCTTCGCGTGTGATACTACACTTTTGAAAAAGTCGTCTGTCTGTTTGCTCATAAGTGGCAAATATAGATATTAGTATTTAGATTTTAGATATAAGATTCTTGATAAGAAGCATTCTTTAAATGCCTAAATCACGGATCTGTTGCGATGCATTTTTGTTATCTACTTTTTTGATGATATGCTGGATAATGCCATCTGCATCAATCACAAAAGTGGTGCGTGCTGTGCCCATATACTTTTTGCCATACATGTTTTTCTCAACCCATACGCCATAGGCCTCGACAAGGCTCTTGTCTTCATCTACAAGCAATTGAAAAGGTAGCTCATGCTTACTGATGAATTTTTGATGCGACGCCTCCCCATCTATACTTACACCGATGATTTCAAAACCATCTTTTTTCAAAGACTGATAGTTGTCCCTGAAATTGCAGGCCTCCGTGGTGCAGCCTGGCGTATTGTCTTTTGGATAAAAATATAAAATAACTTTTTTCCCTTTAAAATCTGAAAGATGGACTGTTTCACCATGTTGATTTTTTGCACTGAAATCCGGTGCTTTCTGTCCTATTTCTAGTGTTGCCATATTATCTTGTATTTAGTCGATTAAGATACGATTAATCTCTTGAAATCGCTGATTTATTGCCCAAAATCAGGTGTTTACCTTGTAAAAGAAGCTTCGTATGTCTTTAAATTTCCTTTGTTGTCTTTTACTTCGAGTTTAAACTCATGTCGGCCACTGCTTAAGTCGGGTTCGAAGTCATGCCAAATATGTCTTGTTTTCGGGTCATATTTCATCAAAGCCCATTTCCCATCAATGTAAGCATTAAAAGTATCTATTCCAGAGAGATTGTCGCTGATTGTAAAGTCAATGGATTGCTGTCCGCTCAAATTCTTCCCGTCGGTCAGGTTACGTGCTACAATATTCGGTGCAATGGTGTCAACAGCAACATAAAAACCGCCAAATTCGCGTACATTGGCCACCACCCAACCGTTCTCATATTTACCGCCCTGTGCTCCACCATCGGAAGAAACAATCAAAGCTTTGTCATAAAGATTTTCAGATAAGCTGTAGTCTGGTTTGATCATGAGCTTGTAGTATCCGAAGACCGGTGTATAAGCATTGTGGATATAGTGCATTGCCGAGTAGCCTTTTGCAGGTTTTGCTCCTTGTGAATAATTGAAGTAAAGATCGTCGTACAATACATTTTTACCCATATAAACACGCGCATTCTCTGCTTCATATTTGTTCTCGTCTGCGAAGTGGAACATTTTTAAGCCGGCAGCATTGGCGCGACTGATCGAAAGCGAGGGATTATTTTGCACCTTAAAATTCAATTCGCTCGTATTTCCTTGAACATCCTTGACGACATATTTTACCTCATGGACCTCATTGTCTTTCAATTCGATTTTCCCCAGGTTGTCCAAGTGTTTATAGATGTTGATCGGATTGTTTGGATCTTTAAAACTTTTTTGAACACGTACACCGGATTTTTTTAAGTAGGGGTAGTCGACGTAAGACTGGATCGCACGGGTCTGATCAAAAGGGATTGATTCAAAGAGCACCGTACTGATGTTTTTGTTGTCCAAAAAAAGTTCGATCGAGTAGACACCATACGTAAATGAGATACCACTGCGTTTATCGACGGTGTTAATGCCTAATCCAAAGGTACCGTTCACAGAGATAGGGGCGTTTGTTGCTAAACTATAATTGCCGCTACCAACGGACTTAATAGTTTGATGCCTGCGGGGTGTATTTTCATCAAACAGTTCGGAGCCCAAATCATAGACTGTCATGCCGCGAATGATCGGCTTGACACCATCCGGAAAGAGTAGTCCAAACAATTGGGGATTGAGGGGCAGTTGTGCCTTTGTATCGCGGATTTCAAAATGAAGATGTGGACCGGCAGAGCCGCCTGTATTGCCCGAATTTGCAATAAACTCTCCTTTTTTTACAGGGACCTGGTTTGGTTTAAGAAAGACATCGACATCAAAACGTTTTTGCTTATACTGCTCATCTTTGACGATTTTAGCAAGGTCCGAATTGAAACTTTCCAAGTGCATGTATACCGAGGTGTAACCATTGGGGTGATCAATATAAACATAATTACCACCACCGCCTATTTGTACCCTGACACGGGATACAAAACCTTCCGCGGCTGCATGCACCGGAATATTGATGCGTTGTTGTGTCCGATAATCGTCCCCACCATGGAAATGTGTTGCCCGCAATTCGCCGAATGATCCCGAAGCCTGTGGAGCAATGTCCATCGGTCTTACAAAATAGTTTTGTGGATAATTGCGGCTTTTGATAATATCTTGTCCCTGGCTTACACCTGTTATGCAGATTAGCAGGGAGAGTAATGCTGTCGTTTTTTTTATCATGCTATTTCCCCTACTATTTAATTTTACAGCTAAACATTTTCTGGTCGCCGATGAAACCTTCCAATAAATCGCCGATGGCTACAGAGCCAACACCAACAGGCGTGCCCGTGTAAATGAGATCCCCTTTGCGAAGGGTAATAAATTTGGAGGTATACACAATCAGATCTTCGTAGGAGAAAATCATGTCCTTGGTATTTCCCTGCTGAACTGTTTGTCCATTTTGCTGCAGGGAGAAATCAATCGAATTCACATCTGTTAGCTCCTCTTTAGGAATCAAGTTGCTGATTACTGCGGAATGGTCAAATGCTTTTGCCAATTCCCAGGGAAGGCTTTTTGCTTTTAGTTCTTGCTGCACATCCCTTGCGGTGAAGTCAATTCCCAAACCGACGGCATCGAAGTATGTTGATGCAAATTTTGGGGTGACATGTTTTCCCTCTTTACAGATCCGGAGGACAACTTCGGTTTCGAACTGAATATTTTTGGAGAATTCCGGGTAATAGAAATCTTTGTTATCCTTTAATACCGCAGTATCGGGTTTTAAAAATATAATGGGGTTTTCAGGGACTGGATTATTGAGTTCTTTCGCGTGGTCGATGTAATTGCGACCGATTGCAATTATTTTCATGATATAAATTTTTTAGGCAATGAAGCTTCCAGATTTCTTGCGAATTCATGAGCTCGGTTTTCATTGCGTGTACGTTTGAGGCGGTATTCGAAAGTACTATATGCTATTCGTGAGGGACCTACACTAGGCCTGAATGCGCTATGCTAACGAACGTCATGTGAGGAACGATATGGCTATCTTCTAAAAGCTTGTCGTGCATCCCTACTCGGTATACCTTAGTTTTCGTTTACCACAACAAACTTAATAAATGTCCAAAGCTTATCCAAAAATGAAGGAAAACAACAACATCTGTACCTATTACCAAAGTGACCTTTTATATAGGGTTTAGTTAGGGTTAGTTTAGGGTTTAGTTAGGGTTAGTTTAGGTATAACCTAATGAAAACCTAACTTAAACCTAACCAAACTCTAATTTATGGCTAAGCTAAGTAAAACATTGATGTCAATTGTTTGTTAGGGTGTAAAATAGATTATAGAAATAAAATAAGAAGGTTAAAAAATGGGAATATTAGAAGATGGTCCAAATGGTGGTTTTCGAGGTAAAGTAGGTTCAGTATATGGCTATAATCTCAATGGAAAATGTGTTATACGGGGGGCGAGGAGGAAAAGTACGAAACTACCAACTGCAGCGCAATTGGCACACCGTCAAAAATTAAAAATGGTCAGTGAGTTTTGTCGCTGGATAAAACCTATTGTTGATTTTGGGTATCAATTTGAAGAAACTAAAAACTCTGGGCGAGGAAAATTTCAGCTTGCACAGCAGCACATTTTCAAAAATGCCATTGATGTGGATGTCGAAAATAAACCAGTTATTAGTATGGAAAAAGTGCAGGTATTTGTCGGGGAGCTCGTGTCTCCCGAAGGTGTTCAGGCTCGTTGGGAAGACGGTCTGCTGAAATTATCCTGGATACCGAATCCAAAATACAGGGATAGCATGTTTAAATTAAACCTGGCCTTAGTCAGTTTAGATCGGGAGGGCGACCTCAAAATGGCCGTAGCGGATGCGGCGCAGGGGGAATGTACGGTTGATATCGCGACATTTAGAAAGGATAAATTTGAATATCATGTCTACATCGGTTTTTGGGATACCTATCATGGTGCATTCTCAAATTCGACCTATTGCGGTGTCATTTAATAGGATAATTCAGTCTACTTGTGTATCTTTAACACTATGAATAAAATACAGGCGGTATTGTTCGATCTGGATGGTACGTTAATTGATTCGGAATATTTCTATTTCAAAAATTGGGCCCCTATATTAAAACAGGAATTTAACCTTCTGATCAACTATGAAGATTGGATTCGCGATTTTGCTGGACATACTTTAGCACATAATGTCAAGCGTCTTACCGAGGACTATGGCTACGACGTGACGGAAGAACATATGTGGAAGCGTACACGTGCGGCTTATGCCGATTCTAACATGAGCGATATTGAATTAATGCCTGGAGCGCGAGAAATTTTAGCTTTTTTGAAAGCAGAAGATATCCGTATCGGGCTTGTGACTTCGAGTTATAGAAGCACAGTCGATACTGTTTTGGGCAAGCACGAGCTCTTGGATTATTTTGAGTTTTTTGTCACGCGAGAGTGTGTGGAGTTGCCAAAACCCAATCCGGAACCTTATCGTTTGGCATTGACAAATCTGGATCTACCAGCTGACTGCTGTGTGGCTATCGAAGATACATCGACAGGAAGCACATCGGCGTTGGGAGCAGGGACGCAGTTGATTGCAGTTACGAAACAGGAGGTGGAACGTGCTAGACTAACAGCTGTTGATAACATTGTGGAAAACTTGTCTGAGGCAAAAGCCCTGTTGGCGCAATGGATTTAAGGGTTGTAAAATAATTTAATCGTTTTAGCATTTGTATTTTTATTCGGATATATGTAATATTACCGAATTGTAAAGGGAACTCTGATTATGAACCGTAGAACCGCAATAAAGCAATTTTTCATTATAGCTGGCGGACTGACAATTTTGTCGTCCTGTCTGAATGATGGAGGTGCATCAATTGTATTGAATAAGCTGAAGATTTCGGCAGAAGATGAGCAATTTTTGGGCGATCTGGCTGACATCCTGATTCCGAAATCGGATACACCAGGAGGGAAGGATCTGAACTTACATCTTTTCGTCATCAAAATGGTCGATGACTGTGAGTCGCCAGAAAATCAGGCTAAATTTGTCGCTGGTTTCAATAAATTGAGAAAACAGTTGAATTTAAAAAATAGCAAAGAGACGGAGACCACTTTGGCGGGGTTAAAAGACAAAACCGACGAGAAGGCTTTTTTTGAGACCTTCAAATCGCGTGCAATTCAGGGGTATATGAACTCAGAATACGTGATGAAGAATAAGGTGATCTATAAACTTATTCCGGGTCCGTACAATGGTGCGGTAAAAGTTAAGGCATAAATAGCACATGGCAAATCTAAATATTGACAGTGAAAAAAACAGAACCTACGATGCAATCGTGATCGGTTCGGGAATTAGTGGCGGTTGGTCCGCAAAAGAGTTGTGCGAGAAGGGATTGAAAACATTGGTTTTGGAACGTGGACGTGATGTACAACATATCAAGGATTACCCAACCACCAATATGATGCCTTGGGAGTTTGAACATCGGAACGAAATGCCTTTCAAAGTAAAAGAAGAGAATCCGATTGTCAGCAAATGTTATGCATTCCATGAGGATGCGGCCCATTTTTTTGTAAAAGACAAGGAACACCCTTATATTCAGGAGAAACCTTTTGACTGGATCAGAGGCTATCAGGTTGGCGGCAAGTCGTTATTATGGGCGAGACAAACGCAACGTTGGTCTGACTTTGATTTCGAAGGGCCGGCTAGAGATGGTTTTGCAGTAGATTGGCCGATCCGTTATGCTGATTTAGCCCCTTGGTACGCTTATGTCGAAAAATTTGCCGGTATTGCAGGAAATCACGATGGACTTCCTGAATTGCCGGACGGCGAGTTTTTGCCAGGCTACCCATTAAATATTGTCGAGAAGTATTTTAAAGAAAGCGTCCAAAAGAAATTTCCGGAGCGCAAAGTTATTTCAGCACGTTGTGCACACTTATCCAAACCAAATCAGATTCACATCGAACAAGGACGTGTACAGTGTCAGAATCGCGTACTTTGTCAGCGAGGATGTCCTTTTGGTGGATATTTCAGTTCCAATGCAACGACAATCCCTTGGGCTGCGAAGACTGGGAATATGACCTTACGTCCATTTTCGGTTGTTCATTCAATCCTCTATGATGAACAAAAAGGAAAGGCTGTGGGTGTACGTGTTATTGATACCAATACAAAAGAGGAAATTGATTTTTATGCAAAGTTGATTTTTGTCAATGCGGCGGCAATCAATACGAATTTAATCTTATTGAATTCTAAATCCAACCGTTTTCCAAATGGTTTGGGCAATGATAGTGGTGTGTTAGGAAAATATGTTGCCTTTCACAACTATAGTGCACGCATTTACGCGGAGTATGAAGGGATGTTGGATTTTACGGCCGAAGGGCGGAATCCCGCAGGTGGAGGGTATATTCCACGCTTCAGAAACTTGCACAAACAGGAAACGGACTTTTTAAGAGGCTATGCCGCCGGTTTCGGTGCTTCACGTAGTAAAGAATCTGATCGTTCGGGTTTAGGGTTAGATCTGAAGAACAATTTGTTGAATCCTAAATTAGGTGTTTGGCAGGTTGGATCTCACATGATGGGTGAAACAATACCAAAAGAATCGGGAATGGTTTCATTGGATAGCAGTAAGAAAGATGACTGGGGTATTCCGTTGTTAAAAATTGCTGTCGATTATGATGAGAACGATGAAAAAATGAAAAAGGATTACATTGCCGTCATGACGGAGATGTTTACGGATGCTGGTTTCACAAACATTCGCCCGGATACACACTGGCAGGCTCCAGGTTTGGATATCCATGAAATGGGTGGTGCACGTATGGGCCACGATCCGAAAACTTCAGTATTGAATAAATGGAATCAGATGCATGCTGTGAAAAATGTTTTTGTCACAGATGGTGCAAGTATGACATCCACATCAACACAAAATCCTTCATTGACCTATATGGCATTTTCGGCTCGATCTGTCGATTATGCGGTTAGCGAGATGAAGAAAGGAAATATTTAATTTTACCGGGGAAAGCTTTTGAAAATAAATCTTTCCCCAGTAAAATTAAAGTGCTATCTTTCCAAAGAATAGCACGTTAAAACCAAGAAATAATAACCAAAAAGGAAAGATAAAAAGTAATAGACAATTAAAAAACCAAAATAGGGAAACCAAAAAATTTTACAAAAAAAGCAAAAGCGATTTAGCTCAATTTATTAGGAGCCCTTTGGGTTAATGAGCCCAGAGGTAGTCTAAACCTGCTGTTTTCTCTTTTATGTTAAACGAAAGAATGAAAACAAAAAAGGAATTGGATATCCAAATTTTTAAGAAAGCGGATCGATTTTAAAAACATCAATTAAGGGAAACTAAATTAAACTAGACGTTTTAAGCATCTTTTGCTAAAACGTTTTTATAAACCAAATCACTATTAATATGAGCAAAGTTGACGTAAAATCATTTGCGCAGCTTGGGAAAAAATCAAAGTTATTTTTCTCATTGGCTGTCATTGCTGGTACTTTCCAACAAGTCAATGCCGCTGTCGGAACTTCAGTCAATTACGAAGGAAAATCCTTCGTAAAAGAAGTAAACCATGTGCAGCAGCAAGTTAAAGGAAAAGTATTGGATGCTGCTGGAAAACCAATTTCAGGAGTTAACATCGCTGTAAAAGGAACTTCGAAGGGCACACAATCTGATGCCTTGGGTAATTTTACTTTGGATGCTAAATCGGGGGATGTATTGGTGGTTTCTTCCATTGGTTACAAAGCCAAAGAAGTCACTGTTTCCGGTGCAACTGTTTCTGTACAATTGGACGATGATCAAAGCCAATTGGACGAAGTTGTCGTTGTTGGTTACGGTACCATGCGTAAATCGGATGTAACAGGTTCTATTGCGATGGTTAAAGGAGCCGACATGATCAAAGATCAGAACTTTAGTCCGCTGGATAACTTAAGAGGTAAGGCTTCGGGGGTGAATATCTTTTCCAACTCGAGCCAACCTGGTGCTTACGCCAACCGTGTGGTCATTCGTGGTGTGGCTACGATCAATTCATCATCCAATCCACTCTATGTTGTGGACGGGGTTGTGATGGAAGACTTTCAGTTGTTGAATCCGAATGATATCGAGAATATCGAGGTATTGAAAGACGCATCTTCGGCAGCAATCTACGGTGCACGTGGTGCAAACGGGGTTATCTTGGTAACAACAAAACGTGGAAACAAAGATGGGTCCAAAACAATTAGTTATCAAGGATCTGCTGGTGTGAGCTCGGTTCAACGCTACATGGATGTATTGAATGCACAGGAATGGGTAGATGCCTTTATGATCGGCTTACAAAATGAAAATAAGTACCAAGGGAAATCCTGGTCTTTGGATAAAAAGACCTGGTTTAATGATGCCAATTATTTCGATGCCAATGGCAACCCGCTTTATAATACAGATTGGCAACGGGAAGCAACACGTACAGCTATTTCGCACAATCATCAGTTAAACGTACAACAGGGTGATGACAAATCTTCTGTCGGGGCTTTCTTGAATTATACCGATCAGCAAGGTGTCGTTAATAATACCTGGAATAAGCGTATCAATGGAAAGCTTGCTTATGATGCTAAACCAACATCATGGCTTTCTACAGCAATTAACTTAACTGTTAACCATACTTGGGGACGTTATACACCAGAAGACGGTGGTGGACAAGAAGCGCGTCGTACCATGATCGAGATGATTCCTTGGTATCCAGTCTACGAAAAGGACGGTACTTATACCAATTCCTCTTCTTCAAAAGTAGCAGAAACATTGGGTTTTGAAGGTATGTCTAATCCAGTCGCTATTTTAGACAAGCAAAAACGCATGCGTTACAATACGCAGATTTTTGGAAATGCAGCATTGACCTTCCACTTGGCAGAAGGTTTGGACTTAAAAACCCAATTGGGTATTGATAATCATCAGAAGACTTACCGTGGCTATTCTTCTGTAACTCTAAATAATATTTCCAGACCAAATGGTTGGGCGGAAATTAATCACCGTAATACACTTTACTGGCAAGAAGAAACTTACCTGACTTATAATAAAAAAATTGACAAGCATCGGATCAATGCGATGGCTGGTCTCTCGTGGCAGGCACGGACCAATGATTATGATGGAAGTCGTACGACAGGCTTTGCTGACGATTTCTATGAATACAATAATATGGGAGCCGGAACAATCCCTGATCCACCGTATTCAGCATATGACAAGTGGGCAATGAACTCCTATTTTTTACGCGCTAATTATTCGTATGATGACCGTTATTCGGTGGTATTTACAAGCCGTTATGATGGAGCTTCCAAATTTGGTTTAGACAAGAAATACGCTTTCTTCCCATCCGCAGGCTTAGCATGGAATGTGGGAAATGAAGATTTCCTAAAAGGAAATGATAAGATCAGCAATTTGAAACTACATACAAGTTATGGTCTAACAGGTAACTCGGAGATTGATCCGTATAGTTCACTTGCGAATGTTGCTACTGGAACAACTTTACTAAATGGTCAACGAGCAACGTGGTCTTATGTCGAGTCTATCGCGAATCCGGATTTAAAATGGGAGAAAACTGCCCAATATGACGTCGGAGTCGAATTGGGTTTGTTTCAAAATCGATTGAATTTTGATGTCTCTTACTACCATAAAAAGACCAATGACCTCCTATTAGAAGCTCCATTGCCTCACTCTTCTGGTTTTAGTTCAGTCTATAAAAATATTGGATCTGTAAAGAACCAAGGTTTGGATTTGATGATCAATGGAACCATCTTCAATCACGAAGATTTTAGTTGGAAAGCATCCTTAAATGCCAACTATAACCAAAACAAAGTCGTAAAACTTGGTGAGAATAATGAAGATATCCAAATGAACTTTTGGGTAGGTGGTGCCAATAGTATTATTCGTGTGGGCGAGAACCTGAATAGCTTCTATGGCTACCGTCGACTAGGTGTATATACACAGGCGGATGTCGATGCCGGCAATGCAACGACAAGTCAGATTGGACGTGCGAAGAGATCGGCAGAGAAAGAGATCATTGGAAAAGGGCTGCCAGATTGGACCGGTAGTTTTATCAATAACTTACGCTACAAAAACTTCGATTTTACGTTGGATATGCAGTTTGTAAAGGGGGTAGATGTCATGCAACAGTTCTTCCATTCGACCTACGACCGTTTTGGTATTACCAATGGTTTAAAAAATATCCTGACAGATGCGTATAATGGCTCGAATCCGAATACGATGCAGCAGGCTATCTATCTAACGAATGGTGGACATGCCGGACAAGATACGAACGTAGACGATGCTTGGGTAGCTGATGGGTCTTACCTTCGTGTCAATTTGATTCAGTTGGGATACACCTTTAATCCTGATGTGCTGAAACGTGTCGGTATGTCTAGATTACGTGTTTATGCATCTGCGAATAATCCATTCTTATTTACATCGAAGGAGTTCTTAGGTTATGACCCCGAAAGTACTTCTCAAGGAGAAAGTAAGTTCGGTCAGAACATGACTTTCTTCTCTTATCCTAGAGCGAAAACTTTTTCTGTAGGTGTGAATGTAACCTTTTAACTCTTAGAATTTAACAAAATGAAGAATAAATTATGTATGTTGTTATTGGCCGGGTTGGCATTGACAACTTCTTGTAATAAATTTTTGGAAGAAGACCCCAAATCTGGGGTTGTTTTGGGAAGCTTTTATAAAACTGAGTCTCAGGCTAGAGAGAATGTCAATTATCTGTACCGTAATGGTGCACCTCAACGTTATTCATACGCGTCAAGCGCTTACCTCGGCCCCACAGCTTCTATCAACTCCATGTTGACGGGCTATTTTACAAGCAGCTATGAAGGACAAGAACGGATCTGTTTATTTGCCAGAGAATTGACTCGTCAAAGCAATACCAGTATCATCTCCAACACAATGAATACCATTTGGGATGAAAGCTATAAAGCAATCAACGTATCCAATGCCGCTATCCAATACATTCCTCAAATCAACATGGCGGATGCTGTTAAGAATAGCTTGGTTGGAGAAGCAAAGTTCTTTCGCGCATTTAACTATTTTTATCTGGTAAAGACTTTTGGTGCTATCCCTTTTTATACGACGCCAAATGAGTCTTTAAAAGACAATCTATACTTGGAACGTACGGATGCTGCGAAAGTATATGAATTAATTGAGTCCGATTTGAAGTCTGCTGTGGAACTCCTTCCTGCTGCAACATTTGCTGCAAATGGACACCGGATAACCAAATATGCGGCGGCAATGACTTTGGCCAATGTTTACCTACAACAGGGTAAATATGCTGATGCTGCAGCGGCAGCAAAGATTGTCATTGGCTCAGGTCATAGTATGACCACAAACACCAATCTTGGGATGAATAGTGCCTATAATAAATTACGTACGACGGATGATCTGGATGAAGTAATTTATGCACAGGAGTATAATGCGACTATCCGCGATGGTAGCTGGTGGCCAACTTATGCTTTCAATTCGTCAGCCGTATCGTTATTTACATCCTATTCGATCTTTGAAAGAATCTATGGACCAACCAAACAATTTTTGAATGTCTACGAGAGCAAGGATCTTCGTATCCAGCCGAATCAGTTCTATCATTGGAAGTATACGAATCCAAAAAATGGAAAAGTGTGGGAATCAACGGATGCGGGAATATGGTATTTTGTGGATGAAGAGGCGCTATTGACAACAGGAAAAGCAACTAAAGACTGGAACTTCTATCGTTACCCTGAAGCTTTGCTTATCGCTGCAGAAGGAATCGCGAAAACATCTGGCGTGAGTGCTGAGGCTGCAGGTTATTTAGCTCAGGTAAAAGCACGTGCCAATACCGAAGGGAAATCAGTTGCTGCGTATACAGCCGAATTACTAACATTATCAGCAGACAATTTTGTGAAAGAATGCTGGAAAGAGCGTCTCCGCGAGTTCCCGTTGGAATTTAAAATGTGGGACGATATTGTTAGAACGAAAATGTTCCCTGTAATTTCAACAACTGAGGCTGGTAAAGTCGATTTCGTACCATTGATTGGGGCTAAGAACGGATCTGGTGCAACATTCAAAGAAACAGACTTATTATGGCCGATTTCTCCGGATGAAATTCAGCGAAATAATAAGTTGACACAAAATGCAGGCTATCAATAGTCTTCAAAATCTGAGTTTAAAATGGCCATCAATCGATGGCCATTTTTTTTTATAAAAAACGCCTAACGCAATGGAATCTAGTGACAATAAACGGGGAAATTAGGTGTTTAGGTAACATCTATAACGATACTGTTTAAAATTTTAAAAAAACCTTTTCCCTTTAAAATTAAAATCCTATCTTGAATCCACAATCAAACACTTAAACTAAAAACAATAACCAAAAAGAGAAAAATCAACAAACATATAATTTAGATAAAATCACATTCGCTTTTTTTTCTTTAAATAGCAAAACCGCTTTTGCTTTGTTTTTTACACTGATTATATGCTGAGTTGTTCCAGCTTAGGTGCATTTTTATGTTTTTTTTAATAATAAATAATTAATAGGCTGCCAGATTTAATCTATTACGATAGAGATGGGGATCAGGTATTACTATTAATTATTGAAGAAGATACTAATTAAACATGATCGTCTTAGCTTATCAAAGCTAAAACGTTTTATAAACCAAAATCACTAGTTATATGAGCAGAATCGATTTAGAATCATTTGCCCGCTTAACGAAAAATACCAAGCTGTTTTTTTCGTTGGCTATTATCGCTGGGACGATACATCAGGCAAATGCACATGTCATTACCAAGGGGGAAGACCCAAAAGAGACCATTACCCATAAGGTCACTAAGTTGCAGGATTTAATTAAGGGAAAGGTACAGGATGCAAAGACTGGAGAAGGGGTCTCCGGCGTTTCGGTTACCGTCAAGGGATCCACAAAAGGTACAACATCGGATGGACAGGGTAATTTTGCCCTGCAAGCCAAGATAGGAGATGTCCTGGTCGTGTCGTCCATCGGTTATCGAACAAACGAAGTCAAAGTAATCGGAAAAGCCCCGATTGATATTCGTCTATCCGCGACGGAAGACCAATTGGAGGAGGTTATTGTTGTCGGTTATGGTACACAAAAGAAAAGTGAAGTGACTTCAGCAGTGGCCTCTGTAAAAGAAAAGGATTTCAATCAAGGGGGTATGCGCAACCCAATGGATCTGGTGCAAGGTAAAGTTGCCGGGCTAAACGTGACGAGAACCCAGGGCAGCAATCCAAATGCTGGTTCGGATATCCAATTGCGGGGGATGGCTTCCATGAAAGGTGGCAACTCCCCGCTTATTGTCATTGATGGTATTCCTGGTGGAAATCTCGATTTGATCAAGCAAGGAGATATTGAATCCATTGATGTTTTAAAGGACGGATCTGCAGCCGCTATTTATGGGACGCGTGGTAATGGTGGTGTAATTTTAGTGACCACTAAAAAAGGCAAATCCGGAGAGCCGCGATTTGAATATTATACCTATGGTCAACATGAGTCTGTAGCAAAGAAACCTTCCATGTTGAATGCACAGCAATTTAGAGACTATGTGGTCAAAGGGCAGAATAAACCTGATCTTGACCTGGGTGCGTCAACGGATTTATACGATGAATTGATCAATAAAGGTAATTTTTCAACATTCCATAATTTTGTTGCCAGCGGTGGTGGCGATAAATCCAACTACCGTGCTTCAATTAACTATGAAAATGCCGAAGGTATTGCTAAACAGAATGGACGCCAGCAATTCGGCGGTCGTGTCAATTTTTCGCAAACTGGATTAAAAGATCGATTGACTTTTTCCGGTAATATTGCGGCCAATTTCAATAAAGCAGATCTTTTAGGTGGAAAAACGGAATATTTCGAACAGGCGATCCAGCGCAATCCAACTGCTCCGTTATACAATACTGATGGGAGTTTTTACCAAACCCAAGGTTATAATAATTTTAATCCGCTGGATCGTATGGCCAACCGTGTAGATCAACGCAATCAGGAAACATTCTCAGGAGATGCGCGTATGAAACTCAAGATTATAGAACCATTGAGCATCTCAGCTTTCGGATCCTATCTTAGAAATAATTGGAACGATCGTCAATATCGGTCGATCAAAGATTGGGATCAACGCCAAAATTCTGAGTATCAGGGTATGGGCTATGCCTGGAAAAGAAATGAATTAAATTGGTCCAAGACCTTTGAAACAACCATTGATTACAACCAGACATTCAATGAAAAGCATAATATAACGGGTTTACTCGGTTACAGTTTTCAATATAATGGTTATGAGCGGTTTGAAATGTCCAATAATGGCTTTACAACAGATGCTTTTCAAGACTGGGACATGGGAAGTGGTACGGCTCTGACAAATACCAAATTGCCAAGACCATCGATGGGCTCATTTAAGGAAGACAATAAACTGATTGCTTTTTTTGGACGGGTAAATTATAATTATGACCAAAAGTACTTTGTGAGTGCAATTCTGCGTCGGGAGGGCTCCTCACGATTTGGAGCTAATCATAAATGGGGTAATTTCCCTGCCATTTCTGCGGGATGGACCATTACCAACGAAGACTTTTTCTCCAATAAAGACCTTGTCAACAATCTGAAGCTCCGTGTGGGGTATGGGGTAACCGGTAATCAGGGCTTCCCGAATTACAATTCGTTGATCTTATTGGGAACAGGCGGGGTGTATCCACAGGATGGCATCTATTATCAAACGTATGGACCGACACAGAACCCCAATCCAGACTTAAAATGGGAACAAAAAGCCGAATTGAATATCGGGCTTGATTTTGGTTTGTGGAATAACCGACTAACAGGATCTCTGGATGTCTATAATCGTAAAACCAAAGATTTATTATACCAATATAAGGCGCAACAGCCAGCCTATGTGAGTACAAACATTTGGTACAATGTAGGCGAGGTTTCGAATAAAGGTGTTGAATTGCAATTGTCTGGAGTTCCAATTCAAAAAGAAGATTTTAAATGGACGGTGGATTTTGCCGGAAGTTATCAAAAGAATAAACTCGTTACCATGTCCAATGATATCTTTAAAAGTAATTGGATGACTTTTGGCGGTCTGCCTTCTCCAGGTAATCTTGGAGATGCCATTCGTCTTGAAGAAGGCGGTGAAATTGGTTCCTTCTATGGAAAACGTTATGCGGGTCTGAATGATGCTGGAGAATGGCTCTTCTATAAAGCCGACGGTTCCAAGGCTACCATTGCCGATATAAATGATAATGATCGCGCCTATATTGGAAATGGTGTTCCCAAATTCAATGCGTCGCTAGGTAACCGGTTTGCCTATAAGGGCTTCGATCTGACCGTGTTTTTCAGAGGTAAATTTAAGTATGATATCTTAAATACAGCGGATATGTTCTTTGGTAATCAAAAATGGTTGCCTAATAATGTATTTGAAAGTGCTTTTACCAAACATGCCGATCTTAAACAGGATCCACAATATTCTGATTACTATCTCGAGAACGGAAGCTTTGTGAAGCTGGATAATATTACATTGGGATACAACTTTAAATTAAAAACTGATTATATCAAAAGTCTATATGTATATGCGACAGGAAGAAATATCGTAACAATGACCAAATATACGGGCATTGATCCAGAGTTGCAGGATACAGGTTTTGAAGCAGGGATTGATTCGCGCAGTTTCTATCCAAGAACAAGATCTTGGACAATTGGTTTAAATGTTGGATTTTAAAATAGTAAGGTTATGAAAAAAACAAATAAATATTTATTCGCCATCCTGAGCACTATTACCTTAGGTCTCTCTTTTTCTTCCTGCACCAAGTTGGATGAGACAGTGTATAGTCAGATCAAAGATGATAATTTTTACAAGAATAAACGGGAAGTTATGCAAGCTGCACTCCGGCCTTTTACGCATATGCAGGCCTGGCTTGCACCCACAGGCGGAAATGGCTTTTATTATCATTCCGAATTAAGTGCCGATCAGGTAGCCTGGCCACAAAAGGGACGCCATGGATATGACGGTGGAGATCATATCCGGCAGCACTATCACACTTGGACAAGCAATGAAAGCCGAATGCGTGGGGCCTGGGAGTTGATGTGGGGCGGCGTTGGCTATGTCAATAATGCTATTCAGGATATTGAGAAACTTGATATCACTAAAATCGCCGATCTGACGGAGGATGAGCGCACGCAAATACTTGTGCAATTAAAAGTAATGCGGGCATTTCACTACATTAAGATAATGGATCTTTGGGGCAACGTTCCTATCGTGACAAAGGTAGCCGATCCAATTAACCCTGAAACCAGACCAAGAACAGAGGTCTTTGCATTTGTACAGAAGGAGCTGGAAGAAAATGTAGGAAAATTACCTAAAACTTCAGCAAGTAACATTGGTCAAGTGTCTATGGCTGCTGGTTATGCCATGCTGGCTGAACTCTATCTTAATGCAGAAAAATGGTCGGGTAAAGCGATGAATGATGAATGTATCGCTGCATGTGACAAAATCATTTCTGGGCAAGCTGGCGGCATCGGGGGGGCTCCCAAATTGAGCCCTGATTTGAATGCATTGTTCAGTAATACCAATTCGGCGAATCCCGAATCGCTATTTCAATTTCAGTACAGCCGGCAGGCAGGTTTTACATTTGACTGGTCGGGATTCTACATGAGCTACGACTATATGAAGGAAGTGCTCAAAGTTGGCTACGGTGGATGGAACGCATTTGTTGTTATTCCTACTGCATTTAGTGCGTATGCTGAAAATGATTTGCGGAAGAAAGAATGGTTTTTGTTTGGACCACAATATAAATACGGCACCACTACACCTGTATTGGGGACGGAAGAGTATTCAGGTAAACCACTGGTGTTTGTCAACTCAATTCGCAGAGAAAGCGAAGGTGATAAGACTTCAGAAGGTGGTATGACAAAAGGAGAGGAGAATTCTGGAGCTCGTTTTAATAAATATAAATCAGGTACCTTAGACGATGCCAACTATTGGGAGAACGATTATATTATTTATCGTTTAACGGAGATTTATTTTGATAAAGCCGAAGCACTGATGCGCAAGAATGGAGGTAAAGCCAGCAGTGAGGCGGTTGAATTGGTCAATGAATCCAGAAAAAGGGCATTCAGCGCAGCCGATTGGCCTGCGGCACAGTACACGGTAGCTACATTGACATTGGAGGAGCTATTGGCGGAACGGGGACGCGAATTTATTTTTGAAGGAAAGCGCCGGACAGATTTAATCCGATTTGGGAAATATATATCCGGATCTTGGTGGGATCATAAAGCGACGAACGATAAGAATAAAGAACTTTATGCGGTACCGATGGATCAATTGGCTATTAATCCCAATTTAAAACAAAACCCTGGATATTAATGTTCGGGAATAGTAGATGCCCATGCGGGTGTCTACTATTCCTTTACCTAAAACATATGAAAAGATATTTTACGTTGTTTCTTTTGAACTTTATCGGTGCTGCATTATTCGCGCAGAAAGGTAATTTTCAAAACTATGCTATCCAAACGTTAGATAGCATCTATAGCAAGTTTGGAAATACTAAAAATCAGCTTTTGGCTGAAAAATATCCCTTTGATGAAAACTTTAAAGCTGATTATCTGGATAATAATCAACAGGCCGAGCAGCAAAAGAAATATGCTTACCTCTGGCCTTTCTCAGGTAGTTTCTCGGCCGTAAATGCCTTGATGGAATTACCAAAAACAAAAAAGGCATTTCAGTTCATACTCGACAAAAAAGTCCTGATTGGGCTACAGGAATATCGGGACGAAAGTCGATCGCCGGTTGGTTATGCTTCTTATTTAAATACAGCTCCTCCCTCGGATCGTTTTTATGACGATAATATCTGGTTGGGGATAGATTTTACCGATAGCTATATTCATACAAAAAAAACAAACTACCTGACTTCGGCCAAAGAGATCTGGAATTTTGTAAAGAGTGGGGAAGATGATAAATTAGGCGGCGGCGTTTATTGGTGTGAACAGAAAAAGGAATCTAAAAATACCTGTTCGAATGCGCCAGCGAGTGTATTTGCACTTAAGTTATTTATGGCAACCAATGATAAGTCCTATCTGCTGGAAGGGCAGCGTCTTTATGAATGGACAAAAAGAAATCTTCAGGATCCCGAAGATAAGTTATACTGGGACAATATGCAGCTCAATGGAAAGATTGGAAAAGCTAAGTTTTCGTACAACGCCGGACAAATGTTGCAGGCCGCTGCATTGCTTTATAAGTTAACGAAAAATAAACGGTACCTCGAGGATGCACAACAGCTGGCTGAGGCCTGTCTAGGCTATTTTTTCGAAACGAATGCGAAATTGGATTTCCCAAAATTGAAAAATAGCAATTTATGGTTTCATGCGGTGATGATGCGTGGTTACATGGAGCTTGCTGCGGTCAACGGTGACCAAAAGTATCTGTCTATTTTTGCTAAAAATCTTGAATTTGCCTGGAAGCATATGCGCGACCAAGCAGGACTTTTCAGCCCAGACTGGACTTTGAAGGATCAACATCAATCGAAATGGCTGCTCGATCAATGTGCGTTTGTCGAAATGTATGCACGTTTGGCAAAAGCTGGGTATTAGAATCGACGTAAAGCAGTATAAGGTTAAGACGCTGAAATTATTTTCAGCGTCTTTTTTGTTCTTGTAACATATTGGTTAAAGAGATTAAATATTGTTTACTTAACATAATAGATGCTGTGAAATTTCTATTTTTGAGTTAGGTCAACTTATTACAAGCATGACTTGTAAAATATGATCGATAAACCTTGATCAAGCATGGGAGCGATTCATTGGATAGGATGGACATCAGGTTATCTATTCTGGATACAAGAAAGCTTGAATAGGTTGCGTACTCATTGGTTACCAAGTTATTTTATTATGAAACCATCATGATTTATTCAATCACATTAGGGAATGAATAAATCTGATCGCTTCATCGCAATTGAAAAACAAATTTATACAGATGAAAATTAAAAATCTATTATTACCATTGATCGTACTGGGGCTATCCACAAGTGCTGTGTCGGCACAGAGCAAAAAGATCAAACATGTTGTTTTAGTTGGTTTTGACGGTTTTGGAGCGTATGCTTTACCAAAAGCAGAGATGCCGAATCTCAAAAAGATGATGCAGGAGGGTACTTATAGTACACATGTACGCACCGTTTTACCTTCTTCAAGTGCTGTAAACTGGGCGTCCATGATTATGGGGGCTGGTCCTACAGCCCATGGATATACAGAGTGGGATAGTAAAACACCTGAGATTCCTTCTACAGCCAAAACAGCAAACGGCATGTTCCCTTCCGTATTTAATGCGGTTGCCAGCAAAAATCCTAAAGCACAGTTTGTGGTGGTACATAGCTGGCCAGGTATAGGTTATCTGATCGATAACAAAGTCGTTCAAAAAGTTATTAATACCAAAGATGATGATGAGGCTGCTTTGAATACCACGGTAGACATTATAAAGAAAGAGAAACCGACGATTACTTTTGTGCATTTCGATCAGCCTGATGGTGTAGGGCACAATATTGGACATAATACCCCGGAATACTATGCCGAGCTAAAACAGGTTGACAGACGCATAGGCACTTTGCTGCAGGCGGTAAAAGATGCTGGAATCGCGGATGAAACCATTTTCGTTGTTGCTGCGGATCATGGCGGTACAGGAAAAGGACACGGTGGTAAATCGCTGGCGGAGGTGGAGATTCCCTGGGTAATGACCGGGCCTGGTGTACCCAAAGGGAAAGAAATTAAGGAAAATCTAATGATTTATGATATCGCGCCTACATTAACCTGGTTGCTTGGTGCACCGCTTGATGCCGCTTGGCGCGGACAGGCGATCAAAGCATTCCAACAATAGCCGTTGCCCGTCAAACAAAAAGCCCCAAAGAAAACTCTTTGGGGCTTTTTGTTTGACAAATTTTCAATATTATATATCTACGACCACATCCATTTTGAAGTCATCATCTTTTAGATGAACAATTTCTGTTGCTTTTTCGTAGTTAGTTGATTTCTTGGAGAAGAAGTCATGTTGTGTCGTTTCAGTATTTAATCCATTCAATACGATTGGGTTGACTTGTTTTACTTCGAAGATCGGATCAAAACCTAAGTTCATCAATGCTTTGTTGGCATTGTAACGAACATATTCTTTTACCTCTGCAGTTAAACCAACTTCAGTATAGATCTCTTCTGTATATTTCAGCTCATTTTCATACAAATTGTAAAGCAAGGCAAGGAAACGAGCTTTTACCTGATCTTGATTTTTTAATTTTTTGAATTGATCTTGGGCTATTAATCCAACGAATACACCGTGGATAGATTCGTCTGCGATAATTTTCTTAATGATATCGGCAGAAGCAACCATTTCGCCCTGTCCACATAACCATAATGGCAAGAAGAATCCAGAATAGAATAAGAATGACTCCAATAATACGGATGCAGCCATCGCCATATAAATCTCCTCCTCGGAAGCATCTTCTTTATCGATCGCGCGGTAGTAGCCATCAATCGTTTCTGCTTTGTATTGAAGATATTTATTTTGTTGAACCCATTCGAAAATATCATTTATTTCGGCGGTCGTAGAAACTGTCGTGAAAATGGTGGAATACGATTTTGCATGGATAGCTTCCATCATACACATATACGACAATACCGCTTTATTCTGTAAGGTGTCGATATGATCGATGATTTTAGGCATACCTGTATGGCTTTGAAGGGTATCCAATAGGGTCAATCCTCCTAAAGCTTTTTTATACGCATCTTTCATTTCTGGGCTGATACGTTTCCAGCTATCGATATCTTTTGATGGAATGTATTCCGTGTCGATCCAGAATTGACGGATATTTTGTTCCCAGAACATCAATACATAATCGTTCTCAGGGGTATTCCAGTTGACAGCTTTATATGTTTTACTCATTTTTAGTTTAAAGTATTAGGCATTTATTATCACGTATTTGGATTGTTGATTTTAGATAAGCCAAAAGCCGCCAATGGCGTAGGCAACTTTTGACTTTCTCCCATTATATATCCAAATACTAAAATCTCAAAATTAAGCTGAACAAGAGACACATTCGTCGATGGTCGATTTTCTTGTCCGTGTATAATAAAGGGATTTCAATCCCAATTTATGTGCATAGATATAATATCTTGACAAATCTCGTGTCGAATCCTTTGAGTTTGTATGCAAAATTGTAGATACACCCTGATCAATATGGCGTTGGATAACCGAAATCAATTTCAAGACTTTGAATTGATCCATATCATAAGCCGATTTGAAGTAGAAATAATTATCGTTTGTCAAATATGGCATTGGATAGTAAGTTGTACTATCTCCATATTCACGCACTTCAATGATATCGACGATTGGCATAACTGATGCGGTTGCATTCATGATATACGAAGTCGATTGATTTGGAGCAATGGCCAAACGGTAAGCATGGTAAATACCATGTTCTTTGATTTTTGCTTTTAATTCCAACCAATCTTCTACCGTTGGGATATGTATCCCTTCAAATAACTCCGCTACCTTAGCAGTTTTAGGCATATAATCGCGGTTTACGTAATTGTTGAAATACGTACCATCGGCATAGGCTGATTTTTCAAATCCAACAAATGTTTTACCACGTTCTTTGGCAATTTCCATCGATGCTTCCAATGAATAATAGTTCATCATCATAAAGAAGGTATTGGCAAAATCGAGCGCCTCGTTAGATTCATACATAATGAAGCTTTTTGCAAGGTAACCATGGAGGTTCATTGCACCTAGCCCTACAGAATGTAACTCACGGTTTGCTTTTGCAATAGACGGAACCATATCGATATTGGTCACGTCTGTAACGACAGTCAAAGCACGCATCGCCGTTTTTACGGTCTCTTTGATACGTTTGTTGTCCATTACAGTTGCAATATTTAAAGAGCCTAAGTTACAGGAGATACCATAACGGATCGTGTCCTGCTTGCCATAGATCTCAATATCGGATACTTGAGATACTTGCATGATTTCAGTACACAAGTTCGAGAATTTCACTTGACCGATTTCATTCAATGCATGGACACGGTTGGTGTTCTCTTTGAAGAAAATATAAGGATATCCTGATTCTTTTTGTGTCTGTGCAATTTTAACTAAGAGGTGACGGGCATTGATTTTTTTCTTTTTCACGTTTGGATTCGTGATCAATTCGTCGTACATCTTGTCCATATCCATTTCATCCAAGAATTGTCCATACTCTTGCATTACCGTATGTGGGTAGATCAAATAGCATGGTTCATCTTTTTCTGCCAATTCCATGAATTTATCCGGAACGATGATACCGATCGACAATGATTTGATACGTACTTTCTCGTCAACGTTGATTTTTTTACAATCCAAAAATTCTTCGATGTCAGAGTGGAAAATATTGAGGTATACTGCCCCAGCACCCGGACGTTGTCCCAACTGGTTCGCATATGAAAATGTATCTTCCATAATCTTCATGATTGGAAGCACACCGCCAGCACGGCCTTCAACACCTTTAATCGCTTCTCCGCGAGCACGGATTTTGGAGATATTGAACGATACACCACCACCGATAGAAGACAGCTTCATGGCGGAATCAACAGCATAACCGATACCATTTAAGTTGTCGCCGATTTCATCCAAGAAACAAGATACCAATTCACCCGAGCGTTTCTTTCCTGCATTTAAGAATGTAGGGGTCGCTGGCTGATATTCTTGATTGATCATGATCTCTGCGTACTCAATTGCTTTCTGAACACCCTCTTCTCTTGCTAAGAACAAGGAAACAGCAACTACACGGTCTTCATAACGCTCTAAAAACTTCTCGCCAGAATCGTCACGTAAAGCGTAGCTCTGGAAGAATTTGAATGCCGCCATAAAAGACTCGAAACGGAATTTCTTCGCATACACATAGTTGAATACCGTTTCCATTTCTTCAAATGTAAACCATTGGTAAAAGTCAATATAATAGTTGTTTTCTACCAAATAGTCTATTTTTTCTTTTAATGTATAAAAGAACACTGTGTTCTTATTTACATATTCCAAGAAATATGCACGAACCGCTTCCTTATCTTTATGTAAGCTGAATTCGTCATCATGCTTAATCATGATTTCATTATTAAGCAATATCCAGTTTTTTGCTACTTCGTTTGCTACCATCGCAAAAGTTCTTTAAGATGTCAATAAATTGATTAATATCTTCCATTGTTCCGGACAGTTCAAATTTGAACGCCAGTGGAATGTCAAAATCCTGTGAAATGCGATCAGCTGCTAGACCAAAATTCGGTCCCCAGTTGCGGTTGCCACTGGAAGTAACAGAATAGATATTTTTAGCTTCGCGTTTCATGAATTCTTTTGTGTTTTCGGGCACCTGTCCAAAATTTGTGGTGAAGGTGACCAAATGACCGGGGTCTTTTACCGTTAAATCAGCGGTGATTTTATGGATCTGCCAACCCGTTATCTGAGCTACTTTGTCCATAAAGCGTTGTACGTTCCCCGTTCTGGAATCATAATAAATGTGTATCATGTCACTGTTTCATTTTAATGATACGCTGAATTTATTAAAGTGCAATGGCAGCCAATTCTTCTGGTTTAAAGCCAATGATACGGTGTTGAATCTCTTCATTTTCCAACACAATTACCGTAGGAACAGTGCGGATTTTGAATCTTGCGGCCAAGTCTGGTTCATCAAAAGGATTAACCGTTTCATATTGGATACCTTTTTGATCCAAATAAGCCGATACTTGTGCACAAGGAGCACAATCGTTTTTCTCAAATTTGATAATTCTTGCCATGTTTACTTGTTTATTTTTTTATTCCAATCTTTATAGAAAAACCCGGACGGAGTTAATGGTATCAATTTTAATCGGGGAGACCAGATTGAAGGTTCATCTGGCCATTTAAAATAGACAATTCGTCAAAAACAAAAGTCTGTACTTCGATACTTAAAAACTTCGTTGAGTTGCCAATTCTTTCATCAGCTTAACAAATATCTTATATTTTCTTTCGATGCGGTAGTTTGACTTTTCCACATTTTGGGTAAAAGTTTCCCAGAGAATGCGTTTGCTGCAGATTCGTGTTTGTAAGTTGTTGGTTTTCTTTGTTTTGTGAATGTGGATAACTTTAAATTAGTAATTTTTACCACTATTTTACAAATGATTTAAGTTTAATTTTAGTGTCATAAAAAAGCTACAAAGCTTGCTTTTTTATGAAAATTTTATTACCTTATTTTGCCCTAATTTGAAAAATAAATTTATGAAGAAACTATTCTATGGTCTCTTGCTTCTAGCGTCGCTGCAGACGCACGCGCAAGAAAACATGACCTTTCAAAAGCCCTCTACTGAAATTTTGGCCTTAGCCGACTATGTACGCCCACCTCAAATAAAGATTTCAAGCGATAAAAATTGGATGTTATTCACGTTCCGACCTACGTATAAAAGCCTAGCCGAATTAGGTCAGGAAGAAATGAAGTTGGCGGGATTGCGAATTAATCCAAAAACGAACATGGAAAGTTCAACAATCTTTTTCGATAAGATTGCCTTGAAAAAAATAGGGCAAAATGTGGAATTTTCCGACTTCACGGGGATGCCCGAAAAAGCGGCGATGACCAATTTTTTATTCTCTCCAGACAATAAGCGTTTGGCATTTAGCAATACAAATGAGCGTGGAACAGCCTTATTTGTCATTGATCTTGCAACGCGAAATGTCAAACAGCTCACCGCCTACAATTTGAATGGAATATTGACAGCACCATTTCAATGGCTGAGAAATTCTTCTGGCTTAATAATTACAAGCCTGCCAAAGGATCGGGCTGCCCTGTTGGATCCTACAAAAGATTTGCCGACAGGACCTATTGTTTCAACAAGTGACGGGAAGGTATCCCAATTGAGAACGTATCAAGACCTGCTTAAAAATCCGCAGGATGAAGCAAATTTTGAAACCTTGGTGCAATCCAACCTTGAACTTGTAGACCTGGACGGTAAGATTTCGCCTTTTAAAGATAAAGCCGTTTATACGGGGATCAGCTTCTCTCCGGATGGCGAGTATGTGATGATCACGACCATCACAAAACCTTATTCCTATGTAGTCCCCGTCTCATCTTTTCCACAGCAGGTTCGTATTTATGATCGATCTGGCAAGGAAATAGCGCTTGTGAATGAGACTCCCTTGACAGAGGTAATGCCAAAGGGCTTTTCGTCTACACGATCGGGAAAACGTGCCTGGCATTGGCGGAGTGATCAGCCTGCTACCTTGGCCTATGTAGAAGCTTTGGATGGTGGGGATGCGAATAAACCTGCTGAGTTTCGTGATGCCTTATATACTTTATCCTACCCTTACAACGGTGCGGGAAAGCTTATTTTTAAAATCAAAGACCGTTATGCTGGTGTAACATGGGGAAATGATAAATATGCATTGATCAATTCCCAATGGTATGATACGAGAAATGCAAAAACTTTTGTGGTGAATCCTTCCTCGGGAGAATCTAGACTGTTGCACGATCAAAACAGTCAGGATGTGTATAATGATCCGGGAGATGTGTACATGGAAAAAAATAGTTTAGGCACTTATTCAATGTATGTGGATAAAGATAAAGCACTGTTTGTTGGTAAGGGATTTACTAAAAATGGTGAATTCCCTTTTGTGGATGAGCTTGATCTGCATTCATTGAAGAAAAAACGTATCTACACTGCTCCAGCATCTGAACTGCAGGAGCGTATCACTCAACTAGTGAACCCTAAAACGGGTGATCTGTTGATTTCGCTTCAGTCAGCATCAATTTATCCGAATTATTTCATGAAAAACATGAAATCAGGAAAACAGGTGGCTCTTACCGGATTGGAAAATCCGTTTAAATCTTTGGAAAAAGTTCATAAAGAGATTTTAAAGTACAAGCGCAAGGATGGGGTTGAACTTTCCGGTACATTATATTTACCTGCCGGTTATGATTTTACCAAGAAAGAGAAGTTGCCTTTGCTGATGTGGGCTTATCCACGGGAGTATAAGGACAAGAATACAGCCGAACAAAGTACAGCCAATCCCAAGGAATTTACCTTCCCAAGTTATGGTTCTTTTATCTATTGGGTATCTAAGGGCTATGCTGTATTGGATAATGCGGCCTTCCCTATTATTGGAGAGGGAACTAAAGAACCTAATGATAACTTTATTGAACAACTTGTGTCCAATGCCGAAGCCGCAATTGATGCAGTAGATCATTTGGGTTATATCGATCGAAAAAAAGTCGCCGTGGGTGGGCATTCCTATGGCGCGTTTATGACAGCACATCTGTTGTCCAATTCGAAATTGTTTGCCGCCGGAATAGCTCGATCGGGAGCGTACAATCGGACCTTAACACCATTTGGTTTTCAGAGTGAGCAACGTAACTTCTGGGATGATCCAGCCTTGTATATGACCATGTCTCCATTTGTGAGTGCTGATCGGATGAAAACCCCACTTTTGTTGGTTCATGGCGGAGCCGATAATAATCCCGGAACATTCACCCTGCAGACAGAACGCTATTTCCAGGCCCTGAAAAACTTGGGAGCTCCTGTGCGTATGGTCATTTTACCACGTGAAGCGCATGGATATGTCGCCAAAGAAAATATCTTCCACTTACTTTGGGAACAGGATCAATTTTTGGAGAAATACCTTAAAAATCAAGGTGAACATCGAAAAGAATAAAAAGGGGTTGCAAAAATGAATTGCAGCCAAAAAGTAGGACAAGGTTAGAAATTAATTGTTCAGGTGATGAGCTCGATATTTTATCGGGCTCATTCCTTTTTGATGCGCAGCAGCCCCCATTGGATCTGCATTAACTTGATGCGGGAACCATGAAGTAAGGGTTCACCTCTGGAAAGCTTCTGCTTAACCGCGTGCAAATGTGCTGAAGCACCAATGGATTATACATATTATTTTTTAAGTTTGGGTAATTTACTGGAGGGGAAAATCCAATTATGAGACCTGATATATTTAGAGAGAAATCGCCATTATCTTCCGATGACTGTTTTGTGGTCTTCGATCGGAGAAAATCTTCTTTTACATTTCCCGTACATATTCATCCTGAATATGAGCTCAACTATGTTGAGGGGGCAGCGGGTGCTCAACGTATCATTGGTAACTCGATCGAATCTATTGGAGAACGCGATCTGGTGCTCATTGCTAGTCCTGAGCTTGAACATGCATGGAAAGATGGCGATTGCCAATCAAATGATATTCATGAGATCACGATTCAGTTTCATCCTTCATTAATTGAACAGTATCTGGATAAAAAGCAGTTTGCAAGTATACAACAGTTATTATCCAAAGCTTCACGTGGTGTAGTTTTTGGTAAAGACACGGTAGATCGGGTATTACCTCTGTTACGCATATTGACTTTGGAAAGGGATGGGTTCTATTCGGTTATGAAACTTTTGGTGTTGCTGTATGAATTGTCCAAAGGTGATGATATCCGTGTATTATCTACTGCGACCAATACAGTGTTGAGCAATAGCGAATTGATGATGGGACGATTGCAGGAATATATCGTTACCCATGTAAACCGGGAATTGAACCTTCCGATGGTTGCCGCAGTGATGAACATGAGCAAGTCAACATTTTCCCGTTTCCTGAAATCGGCTACAGGGATGAATTTTACGGATTATCTGCTCGACTTTAGGATCAATATGGCGGTGCGATTACTGAAAGAAGAGACGCTAATTGCCGATATCGTCGAACAATGTGGATTTAACAGCGTTTCGTACTTCTACCGTGTATTTAAAAAGAAAAAAGACCTTACCCCAGTCGAGTACAGAAATAGTTTACGTAAACAGCAAATGATTATCTAGCTTTTTCTTTTTTCCTTTTCTATTTCGCTTTTTCAAAAAGCGGAAAGATCTCCTATGTCCATTTTTTCAGGATACAGATATTCGATAAGACCCTGCCTATCCCCTCTATGATAATTCAATACAAATGAGTCCAAAGTTCAATAAAATGACTCGAAGTATTTTTTAATACGCTGTTTTTCAGTTTTTTACTATTTCATTCCAATACGCCATTGTTTTTCCTGTTTTGTTATCATTTCCATTTTACGCAATCGTTTGTGCTGACTTTTTCATGATTTTTCCAATAGAAATATGAATGAAAAGTACAATATAAATGACTTGATTTTGCTACTTAAGGCTTCACCTTTTCTCTAATTTCGTTAGATAAACCAATATTAGAATACCAATTAAGTATAGACATATTATACAAATCATCTATTTATTGTAAACCTTAAATACACAAAATATGAGAAAAACAGCTTTACTACTCTTACTTTCCACTTGTGGGAGCTTGGCTTTTGCACAGCAATCCCAAAAGGTGAGAGGCAAAGTCCTCGACGCGGATAATAAGCCAGTGGCAGGAGCTACGGTCAATATCAAAGGTAGTGCCAACGGAACTAAAACGGATGCCGATGGATCTTTTACACTTGACGTTGCGAAGGGGAAAACCTTAAAAATTACCTACGTCGGAATGAAGGAGCAAGAAATCCTTGTCAATGATGCATCAACCTACAGTATTGTGCTTCAATCGGGCAATGAGTTGGATGAAGTCGTGGTGATCGGTTATGGTACGGTAAAGAAGCGTGATTTGACCGGTGCAGTGGCATCAGTAACGGGCAAAGATCTACAATCTAATCTGGCTAAAAGTACTGCCGGAGCTTTACAGGGGCGTGTTGCGGGCGTATCTGTGACCAATTCGGGGGGAGCTCCCGGAGCAGGGTTGAATGTTACCATCCGTGGTTTAAGTTCTTTTGGTAGCAATACGCCGCTGTACGTTGTGGATGGAGTATTTGGAGATATCAACCTGGTGGATCCTAATGACATCGCTTCGTTGGAAGTCTTAAAAGATGCATCTGCGGCAGCTATTTATGGCTCACGTGCAGCTAATGGTGTCGTTATCGTGACGACCAAAAGTGGCCGGCAAAACACGGCAGCTACACTTAGTGTAAATGCGTTCACAGGTGTACAAAAAGTTTCCAAAATGTTGGATCTTATGGATGCCGTACAATGGAAAGCATTTCAGAAAGAGAACAAGTTACTGCCTTCGAGTGCCGAAGCGATGACAGCTAATACGGATTGGCAAAAAGAAGTATTCCGTACGGCGCCTATGCATAAAGTTAATGTGGATATTGCAGGCGGAGGCGAGCGTTCAACTTATAGTGTTTCCGCGGGCTACTTGGCACAGGAAGGAATACTTTTGAATACGGATTACAAAACCTTTAATCTACGAACTAAAAATACCTTTAGCCTGTTTAACAACCATCTACGCTTGGGGAATACATTCTTAATTAAGAATGGCGATCAACAACGTGGATCAGAACTGGTGATTACCGATATTTTGCGTCAGAATCCTTTGGTACCTGTGTATGATTCGAATATATTGGGCGGCTACGGTACCTATTCGTCCTGGATGAAAAATATCGAAAATCCTGTTGGCGTCCTTAATTTGTACAATAATCAACGTCATCAGACCGATATCATGCTTAGCGGTTACGCAGAGGTCGATCTTTTTGTCAAAGGGTTGAAGTATAGACTGAATGTAGGGGCCAATCGTACCACCGGGCGTAATTATAATAAAAAGGCAGAACCACATGTGTATGGTGATAAATTGATACAATCTTATTTGAGAGAAAGTGCATTTTTTAATAACCAGTGGTTGATTGAAAACACGTTACACTATGACCGTACCTTTGACAAGCATACGCTATCCGTTTTGGCTGGATATTCAGCGCAGGAAAACAACAATCGTGGCTTTGGTTTGGGACGCTACGATATTCCACTAGGTACAGATGCTATTGATGCTGCAGCAATGGATCAGCAGTCTACCAATGGAAACCTTCAAGAGGATGCGTTGGTTTCTCAGTTTGGCCGCTTGATGTACACCTATGACAACCGTTATCTTTTAACGGCTACTATAAGACGGGACGGCTCATCGAAGTTTGCGAGTGGACATCGCTATGGCGTATTCCCCTCTGTTGCGTTGGGTTGGAACGTGATGAACGAAGCTTTCTTTGAATCCGCTAAAAAAACGGTCAATGAATTTAAGATTCGCGCCAGTTATGGCCGCCTAGGTAACCAGAATATCGCTAACTATACAACACAGTTCACAACCCAATATGGTATCAATTATATTCAGGGTGGTAAATTGTGGTTAGGCGCAATTCCGGGCTACGACTGGGTATCGCCAGCTGCCTTAACCTGGGAAGAGACCGAAACCAGTGATATCGGTTTAGATCTGGCTTTTTTGAATAAGCGATTGAACGTTAGTGCTGACTATTACGTACGCGAGACCAAAGACATACTCTTGGGAATCAATCGTGCGCCTTCATCAGGTCTGGGTGGTACCCCAGTAATGAATGCAGGGGTAATCAGTAATAAAGGGTTCGAGTTTTTGACTAGCTTTCGGGATGCTGTAGGTGAGGTTAACTACAATATTTCTGTCAATGCCTCTACGGTCAAGAACAATATGAAGGCTGTAACCTTAGGTTCTATCCAAGAGTTTGCCGGTTTCAATCCGCATGCTGAAGGTGATATCACCTGGGCGAGAGTTGGTTATCCGATAGGTGGCTTCTGGTTGATTAAGACAGATGGTATATTCCAGTCTGATGCTGAAGTGCAAGCGTACAAAAGCTCAAATGGTACAGTTATACAGCCTAATGCCAAGGCGGGAGATATTCGCTTTGTAGATTTCAATGATGATGGAAAAATCACGGATTATCAAGACGCCCAATACGTGGGAAGCCCTTTCCCTAAGCTGGCTTATGGTATTCGGGGTAATGTGGAGTATAAGGGTGTTGATTTGGGGTTTTTCTTTGATGGTGTATCGGGCAATAAAATATACAACTATACCCGGGCACGCATTGAATCAACCAATGAAGTCAATAACCATTCAGCAAGCTTGCTAAACTCTTGGACACCATCAAATACCAATACGGATATTCCACGTTACACGCGTGAAGATCCGAATAACAACAAACGCCGTACGTCTGACCGTTGGTTGGAGAGTGGATCTTTCTTCCGCTTAAAGACCTTAGAGATCGGCTATACATTACCGCAGCTTGTGTTGAGCAAGGCGGGACTGAAAAGTACCCGTGTCTTCTTCGCTGGTGACAATTTGTTTACTTCGACAAAGTATAAAGGATACACGCCGGATCTAGGAATCAATTCTGATGAGAATGGTGGTGGATCTAGTACGATGACGGCAGGGACAGATTATGGTCGTTTTCCATTGGCACGCACCTTTATGTTTGGCTTACAAGCCAGTTTTTAAACGACATAACGATGTTTTTCATGAATCTTAGCATTTTTAGCATACAACTATGAAATTTTTAATCAATAAATATACGATTGCGGTAGTACTGGGGCTGTCTTTAACGGGCTGTTCCAAGGATTTTTTGGACAAAATGAATCCCAATAAACCTGTGGATGGTGTCTTTTGGGCGAATGAAAACGATGCTGTATCCGCCGTAGCAACTGTTTATTCACCTATTCGTAACCAGATGGCGGGCTATTATGGCGCATGGAGCGGGTATCAAACCATGAATCGGGCGGATGATACGTTTTTTCTAATTGGAGAAGAAGCTTTTACCTGGGAATTTGTTAATTTCCTGAATAGCGCGTCTACGGGTAATAGTGAGTTTGGTAGCTTATACAAAGGTATTAATCGGGCGAATGTATTTTTCAAAAATATAGATAAGGTGCCTATGGACGAAGCCAAGAAAAAACAGCTGATCGGTGAGGTAAGTTTCCTAAGGGGGATGTACTATTTTTTGTTGGCTGCCAACTGGGGTGATGTACCGTTGCGGCTGACGGTAGCAACGGATGATGCAGAACCGGGTGAGGCTGCGTCTGCATCGGAAGCTGAAATCTGGAAGCAAGTGATTGCCGATTTCAAAGTGGCAAAAGATAACCTTCCTGTAAATAGACCGGCAGATGAATTGGGCCGTGTAACCAAGGGTGCTGCGATTGCGCACCTAGGTAAAGCATTGGTATATACTAAGCAATATAGCGAAGCCGAAAAGGAGCTGAAGGTACTGCTTTCCTCACCTTATAATTATGATTTGGTAGCCGATTATCAAGATAATTTCAAACACACAACTAAGTTTAACAAGGAGTCGGTATGGGAATTGGCTTACGATGGCACATTGAGTAGCGGTGGTGTATGGGGAAATGATCAGCCAAACTCGCACCTGGGAATGGTACTACCGAACTTTGTAGGACCCGATGGTACTGGAGCATGGTTCAAGATTATGCCTTCACCTACAATAATACGTGATTTTATCGCTGAGCAGAGACCTGCAGGATCCGATACTCGTTTTGACAAACGTATGAATGCCAGTTTCCTATGGAAATATTCGGACTACCAAATTGGGGCAGCCGATGGTAAATGGTATGGAAATCAGACTTTTGATGATATTTGGGCGAAATGTCAGGAGAAATTTAAGCGCCACTCTCCTGAAGAACTTGAAAAGGCTTTCCCAACTATTGATGGAAAACAGGGGCGTTTCTTGATGAATAAGTATACCAATGCTTATATGAATGCTGCGGGTTCCAACTCACATTATGATCCAGCGAAGAACAACAACAACAATCTACGGGTGTTCCGTTTCTCTGAAGTGCTATTGTTACATGCTGAAGCGTGTGCACAGAATGGAAACATTGCAGATGCTTCGTCGAGTCTGAAGCGTATACGTGATCGCGCGGGATTGGCTAATAAGACCTGGAGTGGTAAAGATGATTTGATGAAAGAAATCATGAAACAGAATGAATTGGAGTTTTTCTTTGAAGGGCATCGTTTCTTTGACTTAAAACGCTGGTTTACGTATGCTGATATGAAGAAGATTTTTGTAGACAACAAAAAGCAAGGGGCTAATAATTTTCAGCCTAAGCATTATTATCTTCCGATACCGCAGGACGAATTGAATACCAATACCAAAATAGAACAACATCCGTTGTGGCGGTAAGCTGCAGCAGTGCTTCCGACTGGGTCGGTAGGCAGATACGAATTATTCTCGATTCCACAGTTGAGTGTTAGTTTTTTCCGGTAGGGGAGTAGATGCCTCTGCCGGAATACTTTTTGAAATTTCTTTTAAACAATAATAAGTATGATTGCAGTACAACGAATATATCGCATGCGCTTCGCTGCGATTTTTCCCGCTATATGCTGCTTGGTTCTGTTGTTTTTTTCCTGCAAAAAAGATCGGGAAACAACGAATGAATTATCTTCCAAGCTGGCATTGACATCCAAAATCGATGCTGGTGAATTGTTGCTTGATGTCAATCAGCAGACACAAGAGTATGTTTTCAACTTTGAAAAGGGAGCCATAAATGTCCCCATGAAGGATATCCTCAAGATAACTTCTGATTTGGTACATTGGCGTACAAAACTCTCCTTTAGCGACGGGTCGGAGGTGGACGTACCTACCAAGGGTAGTTCGCTCGATTTTATTGTTGAAAATATTAAACTGGATCCTTCGGGTTATAATCCGCTGTCGGCCATGGTAAATGTAAGGTTACCGACATACGGTCGTGTGCGGGTGACCGTACGCGGAAAGCATGGCAAACTGGGTACTATTACGCATTTATGTAACGATGATACACCACGTCAAAACGTACCTATATTGGGCTTATATGCCGATTATGATAATATGGTCGATCTTACTTTTACTGATCGGAAAGGTAACGAGCGCGGTAGTACAACGATACATATCGTCACACAAGCGCTAACAGTGCAAGACTTTCCCAAGTGGAAGATCGTCAAAGGACAAACCGAGAAAATGGAACCCGGACTTAATTTGGTGAGTTATCCTGGGCATAGTGAGCTAGATACTTCTTTACCTTATATGATTGATAACGAGGGTGAATTGCGTTGGTTGTTGCTGTTGAAAAAATCTTCTGATTTACAGAAATTTTCCGGTTCGATAGGTCTTAAGCGGACCAAAAAAGGAACCTTTATTTCGGGTGATCAGTCTCAGCAACGTGTTGTTGAAATTGATCTTTTTGGAAACCTGATCAATCAGTGGGATCTGGCAAAACTGGGATACGGATTTCACCATGAAATTAGTGAGGCCGCCAATGGTAATTTCTTGATCAATGTAACCAAAGCTGCAGCCCGTTTAAACAATGGTCAACCCCGTATTAACGACTTTATCATCGAATTGAATCCGGAAACAGGCGTTTTAGTCAATGAATGGGACCTCACCAAGCAGCTGGATACAACGCGTTATATCAAGCCTGATGGCGTAACGCCGCCGGCCTTTTCGCAGAGCCCAAGTAACTGGGCCCACAACAATTCAATTACAGAAATTGGCGAAGATTTATTGGCTACGGCACGTTATCAGGGGATTTTCAGCTTTAACCATTCGGGAATAACGCAATGGATTATATCGCCTCATAAAAATTGGGGAGCTAAATATCAGGCTTTGCTGTTAAAGCCAATTGCCGAAGATGGTACAGCAATTACAGATCCAGCAGTGATCAATGGGGATGCTGCGGTGGTGGGCTTTGATTGGCCCTGGGGTCCACATACACCTGTCGCCTTGAGCAAGGATCGTATTTTAGTTTTTGACAATGGCTATAATCGGCAATGGAAATCAAATTTTGCTCCAGGGGTGAACAGCTATAGCCGGGTCGTGGAATACAAGGTTGACCTGACCAATAGAACGGTGCAGCAAGTATGGTCTTATGGAAAAGATCGTGGAGCGCAAGGCTTTTCACAGGCCATATCGGGCGTGCAATACTTGGGACAAACGGGACATGTCTTATTTTGTCCGGGTATGGGGGTAGCAACTTCTATTGGTTCGGGCGGACGTGTTGTGGAGATCGATCCGAAAACAAAGGAAGTGATATTCGATCTTGAGGTCGCTACGGGTAGCGGCACTGCATTCCATCGGGTGACACGTATGCCGCTTTATCCCGAACACTTGTAAAATAATTATTTTTTTGAACAGAACTAAATTTATGGCCGAATCATTTGTACGTCAGCAAGCTTACATTATCGAATCACAACGCTTATTATTGGAAAGAGCCAATGTTGAACTATCTAATCCCGGAAAAATTGTTAAGCGTTATTTATATCCTGTTGTTACCAAAGAGCATATCCCCTTGACCTGGCGTTATGATTTTAATCCATTGACAAACCCTCTTTTTCTAGAGCGAATCACTTTCAATTCAACAATGAATGCAGGGGCACTCTACTGGCAAGGAAAGTACCTTTTGTTTGTTCGTGTTGAGGGGACTGACCGGAAATCATTTTTTGCGATAGCAGAAAGTGAAAATGGGGTCGACAATTTCCGATTTTGGGATCAGCCATTAGCTCTTCCTGATTTGGATGAGGAGGAAACAAATGTATATGATATCCGTCTAACTGCGCATGAAGACGGTTGGGTATATGGTATTTTTTGCAGTGAAAAACGCGATACAGCCGCTGGTCCTGGAGATCTCTCCAGTGCCATTGCCGCAGCAGGCATCATTCGATCAAAAGATTTGAAGCACTGGGAGCGATTACCCAATTTGAAAGCGAGTAGTCAACAGCGGAATGTCGTATTGCACCCCGAATTTGTACAGGGGAAATATGCTTTGTATACACGGCCACAGGATGATTTTATCCTGGCGAAACGTGGTGGCGGAATTGGATGGTCATTAATTGATGATATTAAAAACGCTGTTGTTGTTGAAGAGCAAATTATCAACAAACGTTTTTATCATACGATTAAAGAACTTAAAAATGGTGAGGGACCTGCGCCTTTAAAAACGGCGAAGGGCTGGCTACACCTCGCCCATGGTGTGCGTGGGACAGCTGCAGGCTTACGCTATGTGCTCTATATTTATCTTACTAGTCTGGATGATCCGAGTCAATTGATCGCCGAGCCTGCAGGTTATCTGATGGCGCCGGAGGGAGAAGAGCGGATCGGTGATGTTTCCAATGTGTTGTTTTCCAACGGTTGGATCATGAATGCCGACGGTATGATTTATATCTATTACGCTTCAAGTGATACACGAATGCATGTTGCTGTATCTTCGGTCGACCGGCTTTTGGATTACTGTCTAAATACAGCACCCGACGGCCTTCGCTCGGCAACCTCGGTCGGCAATGTCCTCCAGCTTATTGATCGCAATGCGCTATATGCCATGGAATCTGGAGTTTGTTCCCGAAACGATGTGAGACGGGGCTGATAATAGGATGTGAAAATTGAAAGCTGGTCTCCTATTTAAATCGTATAAGCCCGGCTTGTTGTTTGTTATAAAATCGATATTTAGGAGTATACAAATGAAAAATCTGATCAAGTTTTATGGGGTGATCGCTTTACTTTCTCTGTGTTTGACAGTGAAATCTCAGGCCGATCAATCGCTAAAGATAATTTCTTACAATATCTGGAATGGGTTTGAGCGTACGAAAGCAAAAGCGGATAAATTTGTCCATTGGATGAAACAGCAGCAACCCGATATTGTTGCTTTAGAAGAACTGGTCGATTTCAAACAGGCCAATCTTCAACAGTTGGCCGAATCCTATGGACACCATTACAGCGTCTTACTGAAGGAGAAGGGCTATCCCGTAGGGATCACGTCTCGCTATCCGATTACCCTGATCAAAGCCCAGGTAGATGGGTTTTGGCACGGCATGCTGCATGTTAAAATTAAAGATATTGACATTATAGTCACGCATCTCAGCCCTTTTTCCTGGAAGTATCGATTGAAGGAAGCGCAGCAGATTGTGGATTATATCAAAAGTAATTCCTTGAATAACTGTATGATCATGGGGGACCTCAATGCGTATTCTCCGTTGGATGCAATTTGGCTGGAACACAAAGAGCCCCTGAGAAAGAATTTATTGAATTGGGATCAAGCGCATCCCGAATATGGCAATATGCGTGGACAACGTTTTGATTATAGTGTACTGTCGACTTTTATTGGCGCAGGTTTTGATGATTGTATCGGACATATGGTATTTCCGGAAAATAAGCGGGTCAGTTTTCCGACAGCCACGCTTTATGGCTGGAATTGGGGCGACAGCCGGTTAGCTGAAGTGTCGGAAAGACTTGATTATATCTTATTGTCGGAGCGATTGTCGCCTTTCGTTCAGCAGGTCGAAGTGCATAATGGTCCTGATCTTGAAGGTATATCGGATCACTATCCCGTTTCGGTCGTGATCGGTCAATTGGAGAAGTAGAAATATAATTGTAGATTGCGGTTGACCACGAGAAGATTATTCATGGAACTTTCCGTAATAGATATATTTATCATTGTCTGTTATTTGCTGACGATGATTGTCATTGGCCTGATTCTTAAAAAGCGAGCTTCTAAGGACCTCGACTCTTATTTCTTAGGAGGGAAGTCCCTTCCTTACTATATGCTTGGTATTTCTGATGCATCGGGGATGTTCGATATTTCGGGCACAATGTGGATGGTTTATCTTGCCTTTGTCTATGGCCTTAAAAGTATGTGGATTCCTTGGTTATGGCCTGTCTTCAATCAGATTTTCCTGATGGTTTACCTTTCGGTATGGCTGCGGCGTTCAAATGTCTTGACGGGAGCTGAATGGATCCGAACCCGTTTTGGGCATGGTAAGGGTGCAGATGGAGCTTACACTATCGTCATTTTATACGCTATTGTAGCGGTATTGGGTTTTCTATGTTACGGATTTATTGGGATCGGGAAATTTATGGAAGTATTCTTCCCTTGGGAACAGCTGTCACGCTTTATTCCATTGACCATTGACCCGATGCATGTTCCACAGCTATACGGTATATTTTTCACAGCCATAACGACATTTTATGTCATGCTTGGCGGCATGCATAGTATTGTGTGGGCAGATATGGTGAAATTTGCAATCATGATTGTATCCGGCATTGCAATCGCGGTGATTGCCATGCAGCAGGTGAGCCCTGAATTGTTGGCCGCCAATACACCTGAGGGTTGGGACTCTCCCTTCTTTGGCTGGCACCTGGATATGGACTGGAGTAACTTACTTCCTTCTATTATGGATCGAATAGCCGACGATCAATACAACCTGTTTACCATATTTGTGATGATGATGCTTTTCAAAGGTATTTTCATGAGTATGGCTGGGCCCGCGGCCAACTATGATATGCAAAAGATTCTGGCTTGTAGGTCACCCAAAGAGGCTGCATTAATGAGCGGCTCGGTATCTGTTATATTGCTGATACCGCGTTATTTGATGATCATGGGTTTTACGGTATTGGCTCTTGTTTTCTTTCGGGATGAGTTTACAGCAATGGGAAGCCATATGGATTTCGAGATCATCTTACCCAAAGCAATTAGTCGTTTTGGAAAGGTTGGATTGACAGGTTTATTGTTGGCGGGACTTCTGGCTGCGTTTATGTCTTCTTTTGCTTCAACGATAAATGCGGCACAGGCATATTTAGTCAATGATGTCTTGCTGAAATTTTTTTATCGTTCGGCTTCGCCTAAAAAGCAGATTCGGTTGAGTTATATTGTTTCTGTTTCTGTGGTTGTTTGCAGCACGATCATCGGATTGTATGTCCAAAACATCAATTCGGTACTGCAGTGGATCGTTTCAGCACTCTATGGCGGGTATATTGCCGCGAATGTGCTCAAGTGGCACTGGTGGCGATTTAATGGGACAGGTTTTTTTTGGGGAATGTTGACAGGTATATTCGGTGCGATTATTCTGCCACAGTTCTTTCCCCATACCTTGCCGCTTTATTATTTTCCGTTTTTGTTTGTCCTATCGCTGCTGGGCTGTCTGATGGGAACTTGGTTGTCCAGACCTACTGAAGACGACGTGCTTGTCGATTTTTATGTCCGTGTTCGTCCATGGGGCTTTTGGGGACCAATTCACCAGAAAGCGTTGCAGAAATACCCAGATCTTAAAAGAAACAATCACTTTAAGCGCGATTTATTTAATGTTGGGGTGGGAATTATATGGCAATGTTGTTTGACATTGATCCCGATGTATATCGTTATTCAACAGGGACAGGGCTTACTGACTAGTATATTGATCTTAGGGATTACAACACTGATTCTTAAAAAGAACTGGTACGATAAGATGTGTCGCGATGAGGCTGAATACGATGCTTTTATGACAAAATATGGAATGAATAAAGCGGATCGATAAACAAATAACTTTTTAAAATGGGGCTGAGCGAAGAGAAGAATCAGGTAATCGAACGGCCTGTTTGATTAAAAAACGATCGTACCGTACCGATTACCGTGATAATGTGTTTTGCGTTTAGTTGCTCGCTTTAACCGTAAATGGAACGACATACTGTCCCCACTCCAAAGAAACGGTTCCTTGCGGCGTTGCATTGATCTTAAACTGTTCCTGCGAATTGCTTGCTGTAGCATTGCTGACTGAAACACGTAAAGCATCTTCGTTGGCATCATATTTTGTTCCCCACTGATTCCACACTTTATTGAACATAATTGTTGTTTCGTGTTCTCCAGGGATGCTGTAAAGGCCATATTTACCAGCGGCTAATTTCTTGCCTTCAACCAATACATCTTTATTAAATTCGATGGTGGTCGCTTCATTTGCTCCAGTACGCCATACAATGCCGATAGGGGCGATATCAACACCAAGCTGACGGCCTTTCAATGAAGGGCGGCTATAATTAATGTCAATCGTGACACCATCGGTGGTGGTTACCTTAGTGTTGTCTGGAGGACTTGGGCGTTTACTTTTGTCGGTCTGAGCAAAAGTAAGTTGACCTATTAAGGTCAGGATCGTTAAAATTAGTACTCTCATTTTTCGTATAGTATTGATTAAACAATTAAACTTAGATAAATTACTTTTTATATGCAATATGCCTTTGGTCAAATAAAAATAATTTATCGCTCTCTCCTAAGCTATTGGATATCTTTTAATAACGGAAATATACGATTTTTTAAGTTATGGAATTGTTCATTTTTTTTGAAGACTTTGGGTGGAATAGTTTGGTTATATAAAACGAGAAAAGCCAGTGATTCATCTCCTGGCTTTTCTCATTTATACCTATTATTTATACAAGATATTCAAATAGTGTCTGGTCTTTATTGATTTCAATGACATCAAACTTATATTCTTTCATGCGTTCAATCAATGTTTCGTAATCCTCAGGTTTGTTGAGCTCAATGCCCACTAGCGCTGGACCTCTTTCGCGTTCTGTTTTTTTGATAAACTCAAAACGGGTAATATCGTCCTTAGGTCCCAATACTTCAGAAACGAAGAGTTTTAATGCACCAGGGCGTTGTGGGAAACGAACGATAAAATAATGCTTGTACCCTTCGTAAAGTAGAGACAATTCTTTGATTTCACTCATACGGTCGATATCGTTGTTTCCGCCGGAAATGATGCAGACAACTTTCTTGCCTTTTATTTCATCTTTGTGAAATTCAAGAGCGGCCACGGATAGAGCGCCTGCAGGCTCAACGACAATTGCATCCTTATTGTACAGTTCTAGGATACAGGTACAGATTTTTCCTTCCGGAATGGAGCGTGTATCATCCAGCAATTGTTTGGCGATTTCAAACGTCGTTGCACCGATTTTTTTAACGGCGGCGCCATCAACAAATTTATTGATATGCTCGAGCTCGATCGGTGCGCCGTGTGTCAAGGCCGCTTGCATGGAGGGGGCTCCTTCGGGTTCAACGCCATAGCATTTGATTGCGTTGTTTTTACTTTTTAGGTAATAGCTCGCTCCCGCGGCAAGTCCACCGCCGCCAATTGGGATAAATATGGCGTCCATATCGGGAAGATCTTGTAAAGCTTCCACGGCTACAGTGCCCTGTCCTTCCACAACTTTGAGATCATCAAATGGCGGAATGAACGTCATGTCATGCTCTGCTGTATAAGCCAGCGCTGCTTTTTGACAGTCATCAAAAGTGTCGCCGGTCAAGATGATTTCTACATTACCGTTACCCCACATTTCCGTTTGTGAAATCTTTTGGCGTGGTGTCGGACCCGGCATAAATATCACGCCTTTGATGTCGAGTTTATTGCAGGAGAAAGCAACGCCCTGAGCGTGGTTGCCTGCGCTCGCACACACAACGCCACGTTGTCGCTCTTCCGCTGTTAAGGAAATAATTTTATTGTAGGCACCGCGTAATTTATAGGAACGTACGACTTGTAAATCTTCCCGTTTGAGATAGACTTCAGCGCCATATTTTTCGGATAGATGCCGATTATATTGAAGTGGTGTTCTGTTGACCACAGACTTGATGCGGTCAAGCGTAGCTTCTGAATTGATGTTTAAGGTTGATAGATTCATTGTTAGATGATTGCCTAGTTAAGGTAGCAAATAAAACGCAGATATTCGCTGTTATATGAGAGATTCTACCTATATAGTATTTAAATTTTGTTGATTTTAAATGGAAGATCGTTTGTACGTATGATAAAATAATAATTAGCAACGTATCATTTTTGGATCCTTTTTAAAAAAATGTATTTATGATAAAAAAAGGCTGCATCTGCAGCCTTCCTTTTTTTATATTTTTTCTTGGATGAGGCTTTTTAGGTCATCATCACAAATATTTTTCTTTTCGTCGGCCAAAACCAAGAAACGTTGATAGCAATCAGCTAAATCATCTTTTTCAAGATGAAAGCCTAAACGCTCCAAATGGTGCTTAAGAGCATGTCTTCCTGAACGTGCAGTTAAGATAATATCAGCTTCAACCAAACCAACATCTTCTGGTCTGATGATCTCATAGTTCTCACGGTGTTTTAGGAAACCATCTTGGTGAATCCCCGAGCTGTGTGCGAAGGCGTTGCGACCAACAATCGCCTTATTCGGTTGCACGGGCATGTTCATCATTTCACTTACCTTGCGCGATAAGTACGTAAACATGCGGCTATCGATATTTGATGTTAAGCTTCCAAACGACTGGTTGTGCACTTTAAGGATCATGGCTACTTCTTCAAGTGACGTGTTTCCTGCACGTTCACCGATACCGTTGATCGTACATTCCACCTGACGGGCACCATTTTGTATTGCAGCGATAGAATTTGCTGTTGCAAGTCCCAAGTCATTGTGACAATGTGCCGAAATAATGGCCTGATCGATATTGCGTACGTTTTCCTTGAGGTAGTTGATTTTTGAGCCATATTGGTCTGGTAGACAATAACCGTTTGTATCCGGGATGTTGACTACCGTAGCACCGGCAGCAATAACCGATTCAACCATTTTAGCTAGAAATGCCAAGTCTGCGCGACCGGCATCTTCTGCATAAAACTCGACATCTTCCACGTAGGATTTGGCATGTTTTACGGCCGCAACAGCACGTTCTAAAATTTCTTCTCTGGTGCTGTTGAATTTATATTTGATATGCATGTCCGAAGAACCAATACCGGTATGGATACGAGGGCGCTTGGCATACTTTAATGCCTCGGCAGCCACGTCAATATCGTTTTGATTGGCACGGGTCAATGCACATATAATGACATCGTTTACCGCTTTAGATAATTCGACGACCGATTGAAAATCACCAGGGCTAGACACTGGGAAACCGGCTTCGATAATATCCACCCCTAGTTTTTCCAGGTCTTTAGCAATCTCAATTTTCTCTGGAGTAGTTAATTGGCAGCCTGGTACCTGTTCGCCATCACGTAAAGTGGTGTCGAAAATGTAAAGATGATTAGGATCGTGTAACATAATTTCTTAATTCAAAAGATTTACAAATTAAAAAGGGTATACTATTTAACAAACTCCAATACTTTTTCACCCATTTCCTGAGTACCTAAGATTTTTGAAGCTTCTGTGCTGCTGTTGGCAATATCACCGGTTCTCCAACCAGCTTTTAATGTTTCAGCAACAGCATTGGTAACCGCTTTAGCTTCCTCCTGTAGACCAAAGCTAATATCGAGCATCAAGGCTGCAGATAAAATTGAAGCCAATGGATTTGCTTTATTTTGACCAGCGATATCGTGTGCAGAGCCGTGGATAGGTTCGAAGAAGCCTGTGCCATCACCTACCGAAGCAGAAGCCAACATACCCATCGAGCCTGCGATCTGTGACGCTTCGTCTGTTAGGATATCACCAAAAAGATTGGCTGTCAATACCACATCGAATTTCTTTGGATTTTTCACCAATTGCATGGCCGCATTATCGATAAACATGTGCTCGGTTTCAACATCCGGATATTCTTTTGCGATTTCCTGGACAACTTCTCTCCAGAGGCGGGATGTTTCCAATACATTGGCTTTATCAACAGAGCATAGTCTTTTGTTACGCGTGCGTGCTGCATCATAAGCTTTACGTGCGATACGCTCAACTTCGTATCGATGATAATTCATCAAGTCTGAAGCAAAGGTATTGTCCTCGTTGCGATTTTTCTCACCAAAATATACGTCGCCGGTTAATTCACGAAAGAAAAGGATATCTGTTCCTTGAAGAATTTCGGGCTTTAAACTCGATGCGTCCAATAACTCATCGAATAACAGGATTGGTCGAAGATTTGCATAAAGACCTAGTTCTTTACGGATTTTCAACAAGCCTTGTTCAGGCCTTACTTTAGCAGAAGGATCATTATCATACTTGATATGGCCAATGGCACCGAAAAGGATCGCATCTGAAGCCTTTGCTTTCGCTAATGTTTCATCAGGCAGCGGGTTGCCTGTAGCCTCAATTGCAGTATGGCCCATGATAGCTTCATCAAAGCTGAACTCATGACCATAATTTTCACCGATTTTTTCTAAAACTTTTTTACCCCAAGTCGTTACTTCTTGGCCAATGCCATCTCCAGGTATGATTAAAATATTTTTCTTCATCGTATTTTTAGTATTGAGCTATCAGAGATAGGGATATTGAAATTTTGGATTCTAGGTCTAAGACTTACTTACTTACTTACTTACTTACTTACTTACTTACTTACTTGTCTCTTTCTGACTTTTGATTTCCAGCTTTTCTGCCGACATCTTGATATGATCTTTCTTTTTTAGTTCTTATTTTCGAATTTATTCATGTTTTCCACATTTTTTATGTTGATAAAGCTTCTTTTTTGTGGATAACTTCGGATATAGCCTTTACTTCTCCTTTTTCCAACACGATTTTATTGTCAATGCAGGTTGGGAGTTGTGTCTGGAAGTGCCCTACATAAATGAGGGTCTGACCACTTTTACTGAGGTCATCGATGACATCGTTGAAATACTGGGTCTGCTCTTGGTCTAAACCCTGACAAGGTTCGTCCAAAATTAGCAATTCTGGATGCTTCACGATCGTGCGAGCTAATAGGACCAAGCGTTGTTGACCTAAGGGCAATGATCCCAAGGTTTTGTGCTTAACCTCTTTGAGGTCAAAAAAATAGAGAATTTGCTCGAGCTTTTGCTGTTGTTCAAATCCTAAGCGTTGGTATAGGCTCATGGAGTCAAAAAATCCAGAAGCAATAGTCTGTCCAACGTTGGCATTCATATCATAGTACCAATGCAATTCTGGCGATATAATACCCAAATGTTCTTTGATATCCCAAATACTTTCTCCAGATCCTCTTTTTTTGCCAAAAAGATGGATGTCGTTGGCGTAGGCCTGTGGATGATCTCCGTTGATTAAACTGAGCAAGGTGGATTTTCCTGACCCATTATGCCCTTGCAGCAACCATTTTTCACCGGCTTTTACTTCCCAGTCAATATTCTTTAAGACTTGTTTTTCGCCATATGAAATATTGATTTTGTTCATTTTTACCATGACCTGGGCGGATACCTGAGGGGCCTGTTGCAGAAAATAAGGCAGCGCCTTTCTTGTTCGGGGCAAGCCTTTGGATAGCTCTTCACTCCGTTGGCGAATCCTGATTTTACCTTCCTGAATCTCCGCAAAACGATTGATACAGTCCGGCTGTTCGTCATCATTACTGATCAACAGCAAGGTGACGCCTTTATCCGCAAGCTGATCGAAAATCTGGTTGAGATCTTTTCTGGACTGTGCATCCAGTCCTGTATAAGGCTGGTCGATCATGAGCACCTGAGGTTGAAGCCACAAGGCCTTGATCAATTGCAGTCTTTTGTGTTCGCCACTCGAAAGTTCAATCAACTGCTGATCTTTGAAATTCTCGAATCCAAAAATGTTCAGGTAGGAACGTACGTTTTCAAAAGAAAGCTGTTCTTCTTTTGCAAAATGTTTCAGTTCAGCAAAAACCGTTAGTGTATCGTTTTTTGCAAATTTGTTGTAGCGCTGTTGATAATAGAAATTGCGATCGCCCTCAAGATTGGTAAACTGAAACCAATTGGAAACGTAGTGGATTTTTGCCGGCAGTGGGCTCGTTGGATCAAGGTGGAATGTGATCTTACCTTCATACTTCAATTGCCCGGCAATTGCTTTCGCAAGTGTGGTTTTTCCTGTGCCGCTCGGACCGCGCAAGATCCATTGCTCGCCAGGAAAAATTTGCCAATTTAAGTCTTGCAGTACGGTATCTTTACCGTACTGAAGAGTTAAATTGGTAATATGGACGACAGGATCTACCATTGTCTGTTTGCTTCAAATGCTTCGATTGAATCTTTTTGGTTAAGGATAAAATCAATGTCATCATAACCATTGATCAAACATGATTTTTTGTATGGATTGATTTCAAACTCAAATTGATCGCCCGTCTCTGTCAACATGACTGTTTGTTTTTCAAGATCAACGATAATCGTCGTTGTCGGATTTTGGTGCACCAATTCGAAAATTTTTGCCAAAAACTCTTCGGGTACCTGAATCGGTAATACACCATTGTTGAGGGCATTTCCTTTGAATATATCGGCAAAGAATGAGCTGATGACCACATCAAAGCCATAGTCTTGAATAGCCCATGCGGCATGCTCGCGGCTTGAGCCACAGCCAAAGTTTTTACCGGCAACCAATATTTTTCCCGTATAGGTCGGGTTGTTCAATACAAAGTCAGTTTTGGGCTGATTGTTTGTGTCAAAACGCCAGTCGCGAAATAAATTATCACCAAAACCTTCACGCGTGGTCGCTTTTAGAAAGCGTGCGGGAATAATTTGATCGGTATCAATATTTTCGATAGGTAGTGGGACTACCTGGGACGTTAAAGTTTCAAATTTTTTCATTTTTTTCTGCTTAGATCAACTCTCTTACATCTGTTACTTTACCTGTTACTGCCGCAGCTGCTGCTGTCAAAGGTGATACCAGCATGGTGCGGGCATTCGGTCCCTGACGTCCTTCGAAATTTCTATTTGAAGTCGATACACAATATTTACCAGCAGGAATTTTATCTTCGTTCATACCTAAACATGCCGAACATCCTGGTTCACGCAGCTGGAATCCTGCTGCTTCAAATATTTTATCCAAGCCTTCTTCTTTAGCCTGTTTTTCTACTTGTTTTGAGCCCGGTACAATCCATACTTCAACGTCTTGTGCTTTTTGCTTGCCTTTAACAAATGAAGCTACTTCACGTAAATCTTCAATACGGGAATTGGTACAACTTCCGATGAACACATAATCAACACGATTGCCTAGTACTGTTGAGTCATCTTTAAAGCCCATGTAATCGAGGGCTTTTTGGTACGATGGACGTTCTGATTCCGGTTGTGCACTAGTGGCTGGAATATGTTCCGCGATACCCATACCCATACCCGGATTAGTACCGTAGGTAATCATTGGTGCAATATCTGCGGCATCAAAAGTCAACACTTTATCAAAGATGGCATCTTCGTCAGAATACAATGTTTTCCAGTATGCTAAGGCTTGATCCCATTCCTCACCTTTCGGTGCGAATTCACGGCCTTCTACATAGTCGAAAGTGATCTGATCCGGAGCGATTAAGCCTCCACGTGCACCCATTTCGATACTCATGTTACAAATGGTCATACGTGCTTCCATGCTTAATGAACGGATTGCTGAACCAGCATATTCAATAAAGTAACCTGTACCGCCCGCAGCAGAGATTTTAGAGATGATATATAGGATGATATCTTTTGCTCCAACACCTTTTTGAAGGGTACCGTTGACTTCAATTTTCATTGTTTTTGGCTTCGACTGCAACAAACATTGTGTTGCGAAGACCTGTTCAACCTGAGAGGTTCCAATACCAAAAGCAATAGCTCCAAAAGCACCATGTGTTGAGGTATGACTATCGCCGCAGACCATCGTTTTACCTGGTAGGGTGATACCCAGCTCCGGACCAATAACGTGTACAATCCCTTGGTATGGATGCCCCAAACCATATAATTCAATGCCAAATTCAGCGCAATTTTTGGTGAGCATATCAACTTGATAACGGGATAGCTCTTCTTTGATCGGTAAATGTTGATTGAGTGTCGGTACGTTGTGGTCGGCAGTAGCTACCGTTTGCTTTGGACGAAAAACTGGGATTCCTCTTTTACGCAAGCCATCGAAAGCTTGAGGTGAAGTAACTTCATGAATCAAGTGGGTGTCGATATATATAATATCAGGAAACCCTTCTTCACGCTTGACGACGTGCGCATCCCAAATCTTTTCTACTAATGTTTTTGACATTTTTTAATCTCTCTTATGTTATTTTTATATGAATCAAGGTGATATTGCAAATGTCTCAATATCACCTTGATTTCGATATACTAAATTACGAAATATTCATGATTTTTGGAGCATGTATAATTTCGTATGGACTTCTAAACAGTTTTGATTGCTTTCATTGCAGTCATCGCCTTACGCAATTTGCGACCAACGATTTCTACAGGGTGATCGCGCAGAATTTCGTTGATGGCAACCAATTGTGCGTTATCAACTGCAGCGTCTCTACCCTCGTTGAAGTTTTTACCGACGAGGTCAGTATCGACAGTTTTCATGAAGTCTGCCAACAAAGGTTTGCAAGCTTGGTCGAATAGGTAACAACCGTATTCTGCTGTATCAGAGATAACACGGTTCATTTCGAACAATTTCTTGCGAGCGATTGTGTTAGCGATCAACGGTGTTTCGTGCAATGATTCATAATATGCTGATTCTGGCTTGATACCTGCTTCAACCATTGTTTCGAATGCCAATTCAACACCTGCACGGATGAAAGCAACCATCAGTGTATAGTTGTCGAAGTATTCTTGTTCGTTGATTTTAACATCCCCAGCCGGTGTTTTCTCAAATGCAGTTTCACCAGTTTCAGCTCTCCATTTCAACAGATTCGCATCACCATTTGCCCAATCTTCCATCATGGTTTTGCTAAAGTGACCTGACATGATATCATCTTGATGTTTTTGGAATAATGGACGCATAATATCCTTCAATTCTTCAGAGATCTCAAACGCTTTTACTTTTGCTGGATTGCTCAAACGGTCCATCATTCCGCTCACACCACCGTGTTTCAAGGCTTCTGTAATTACTTCCACGCCATATTGTACCAATTTGGACGCATAACCAGCTTCGATGCCTTTCTCGATCATTTTGTCGAAGGATAATATTGAACCTGTTTGCAACAATCCACAAAGAATCGTTTGCTCACCCATCAAATCTGATTTTACCTCGGCTACAAATGAAGATTTCAATACACCGGCTTTGTGTCCACCTGTTCCTACACAGTATGCTTTTGCTTCAGCCCAGCCTTTTCCTTGTGGATCATTTTCCGGGTGTACAGCGATCAAGGTAGGAACACCAAAACCACGTAGGTATTCTGCACGAACCTCAGAACCCGGACATTTTGGAGCAACCATGATGACAGTAATATCTTTACGGATCTGCATTCCTTCTTCAACGATATTAAAACCGTGTGAATACGACAATGTAGCGCCTTCTTTCATCAACGGCATGACAGCGTTGATTACTGACGTATGTTGTTTATCTGGCGTCAAGTTGATAACTAAATCCGCAGATGGGATCAATTCTTCATAAGTGCCTACGTTAAAGTTGTTGTCCGTAGCATTTTTCCAAGAATCTCTTTTTTGTTCAATAGCTTCTTTACGCAAAGCATAAGAAACGTCCAGTCCGCTATCTCTTAGGTTTAAACCTTGGTTCAAGCCTTGTGCACCACATCCTACGATTACGATTTTTTTACCTTTTAAAGCGTTTACACCGTCCGTGAATTCAGTGTTATCCATGAATTCAGCGTGACTCAATTGTTCTAACTGCTCTCTAAGCGGTAAGGTGTTGAAATAATTTGCCATTGTTTTACTTTCTTTCTGTTATGGTTGTTGATTATTTATTTTAATTATTGTACTAATCTGCGTTGCGCCATGGCGTAACCGAAATGAACGTTATCGTGACCTGATGTCAGGGCAATAACTTCTTCAATGGTATCCATTGGATAGCCATAGGTTGCTGTTGAGAAGGAGGTGATTTCTCCGAAAACACCGTTTTCATAGTCTGCAGCAATTTGCTCAATACTGTGGATTGCGATTTCTTTCAATTCGTCAACCTCGGCTTGTTCGACAAAGCGGGTTGGCTTAGTGTCTTTTTTATAATCTTCGTTATATTTTACCCAAGTCGTATCGGTTTTAATACCTGTACGGACATAGACTAAGGTCTGTGTACTGACGACAATGTGGGCAAAATTCCAGATGATATTGTTGTTAAATCCCGAGGGAATTTTGTTAAGCTGTTCAAGCGAAAGACCGTCAAATAATTCAATGAATTTTTGACGTGACTTTAAGATAAATTTAAATGTCTCTTGCATAATACCATTAAAGATTACATCGTAAATACATCATCTCTTTTATCGAGATATTCGTTCTCCACAATTTCCATCGATGGTTCCTTGGCTTCAAACTGAACCAACTTAGAGTGGAAACCTGCACTGTCTTTAATGATAGCGATACGTGCGCCACGGACGAATTCGATCAAACCATATTTGGTCAATTCTTCTGTCAATTTATCGATCTCCTCACGGTGACCGGCGGTTTCAAAGACGATGTAGTCGTTGCGGATCACAACCACATTGGCACCGTATTGACGCAACAAACGTTCTACATATACTTTTTCATTGACAACATCCGCCGGTACTTTATACAGCGCCTGTTCTTGCCAGATCACTTCATCATTGGTGTTATAATAGGCCTTGAGGATATCAATCTGTTTTTCCAGTTGACGACAAAGTTTACGCAGAACATCTTCAGCCTCCGTGATTACGATGGTAAAACGATGTATTCCTTCTACTTCAGAAGGGGAAGTATTCAAGCTTTCAATATTGATTTTTCTTCTTGAAAAGATTGTTGAGATCCGACCGATAAGACCGATTGAATTCTCTGTATATAGGGTGATGGTATATTCTTGTTTTTCCATGTCAAATTCTACTTTAAACGTATCTCAGATACCGATGTTCCTTGTGCAACCATTGGAAATACATTGTTTTCCTTACCTACCATCACTTCCAATAGATATGCTCCGTCGTGATCAATCATGGTTTTCAGTGCATTACGTAAGTCTTTACGTTCCGAAATCTTCTGACCATCGATGTAATAGCCTTTCGCAACAGCAACAAAGTCAGGACTCGTGATATTCACGAATGAATAACGTTTGTCATGAAACAATTGCTGCCACTGGCGTACCATGCCCAAGAACTCATTGTTGAGGATCATGATTTTGACTTTTGCACCAAATTGCATAATTGTTCCCAGCTCCTGGATCGTCATTTGTATACCACCATCACCGATGATTGCTACGACAGTTTTCTCTGGCGCGCCATACCAGGCACCGATTGCTGCCGGAAGACCAAAGCCCATCGTTCCTAACCCCCCGGAGGTTACATTCGATTTGCTGTTGTTGAATTTAGCATAGCGACAAGTTACCATTTGGTGTTGGCCTACGTCCGTTGTAATGATCGCATCACCACTTGTCAATTCATTCAATACATGGATGACCTCACCCATGGTCATAATATCGGTTTGTGGGTGAAGTTCGTTTTGGATGACTTCCTTGATTTCTTCTTTTTCAAGTTCACGGAATTGTTCCAACCAAGCGGAGTGATCTGCGGCGTTTACCAATGCCGTTAGCATAGGAAGTGATTCCTTACAGTCGCCCCATACCGGTACGGTTGTCTGTACGTTTTTGTCAATCTCTGCCGGGTCGATGTCCAAATGGATTACTTTTGCCTGTTTGGCATATTTATCCAAACGACCTGTTACACGGTCATCGAAACGCATACCGATGGCAATTAGGACGTCACATTCATTGGTCATGACATTTGGCGCATAGTTACCGTGCATACCTAACATCCCGACGTGAAGTTTATGATCCGTTGGAAGTGCACTTAATCCCATTACGGTTGCTGCTGAAGGAATCCCAGTTTTTTCGATAAAAGCTTTGAATTCTTCCTCTGCTTTTCCCAGAATGATGCCCTGCCCAAAAAGAACAAACGGTTTTTTTGCGCTGTTGATTAAGGCTGCTGCTTGTTCAACATATTCCTTGCGAACTTGTGGTGCAGGTCTGTAACTGCGTACATGATTGCATTTTTCATAACCGAAGTAATCGAACAATTGTAGCTGTGCATTTTTGGTGATATCGATCAATACTGGTCCTGGACGACCTGTGCTGGCAATATAAAATGCTTTCGCGAGTGCAGCTGGAATTTCAGTTGCGTCAGTGACTTGGTAGTTCCATTTGGTGACCGGAGCAGTGATATTGATGACATCTGTTTCTTGAAATGCATCTGTCCCCAATAGTGAAGCAAATACCTGGCCTGTGACACAGACAATAGGATTGCTGTCAATCATGGCATCAGCCAGTCCAGTAACCAGATTTGTTGCTCCAGGGCCACTTGTCGCAAAGACGACACCAGTACGACCTGAAGTTCTTGCATAACCTTGCGCCGCGTGGATTCCACCTTGTTCATGGCGCACTAAAATATGCTTCAGACGATCCGTATAATCATAAAGGGCATCATAGATTGGCATAATTGCCCCTCCAGGATAACCAAATACGGTATCAACTCCTTCGCTCAATAAGGCCTCCAATACAGCTTTCGATCCCGAAATTTGTGTCGGAGTGTGCTGCGTTGTAGCGGCCTTATTTTCTGTTATTTCCAGTGTACTCATTACGTTGATTTTTTTTGTTGTTGATTATTCAGTCTTTTTCGTATTTCACTATTCGATTTGGAGACATTTGCGATGAGATTTCGTTTGTTGAGATCTTTACAGGCGAAATGTCTCCATTTTTAGGTTTTCTATAAGTCTGTTACACAGCCTTCTGAGGCATCGGCAACAGTTTTAGCGTATTTGTATAAAACTCCTTTGTTAACTTTTAACGCTGGTTGGACCCAAGCGGCACGACGTTGCGCAATCTCTTCATCCGAAAGAAGTACGTTGATGCTGTTGTTGACGGCATCGATCTCGATGATATCATCGTCATTTACCAGGCCGATCAATCCGCCTTTGTAAGATTCTGGTGTGATATGTCCAACGACAAAACCATGTGTACCTCCTGAGAAACGGCCATCGGTGATTAATGCAACAGATTTACCCAAGCCGGCACCAATAATCAAGGAGGTTGGTTTAAGCATTTCAGGCATACCTGGAGCGCCAACAGGACCTTCATTTTTGATCACGACCACATCGCCTGGTTTGATTCGCCCAGAAGCAATACCAGCTACCAAATCATGTTCACCATCAAATACCCGTGCAGGACCAGTGAATTTTTCACCTTCTTTGCCGGAGATCTTGGCAACAGAACCTTTCTCTGCTAAGTTCCCGTAAAGAATCTGTAAGTGTCCTGTAGCTTTGATTGGATCGCTCAAGGGTTTGATAATCGGTTGATCATATTCCATGATTGATTTAACATCAGCCAAGTTCTCAGCAACGGTCTTTCCAGTTACTGTAATACAGTCACCATGAAGTAATCCTTCATTTAAAAGATATTTCATGACAGCCGGAGTTCCGCCGTATTGCTGAAGATCCTGCATTAAGTATTTTCCAGACGGTTTAAAGTCAGCTAATACAGGAGTTTCATCGCTCATGCGTTGGAAGTCGTCTTGCGTGATGTCGACACCTACGGCTTTACCTATTGCAATAAAGTGAAGTACCGCATTGGTACTACCGCCCAAGATAACAATGGTACGTAGCGCGTTTTCAAATGCTTTCCGCGTCATGATATCAGAGGGTTTGATATCTTTCTCAAGCAGCGTGCGGATGTGTTTTCCTGCTTCTAAACATTCATTTTTCTTTTCTTCTGAGATCGCTGGGTTGGAAGAAGAGTAGGGTAAGCTCATGCCCAAAGCTTCAATGGCAGAAGCCATGGTATTTGCCGTATACATACCGCCACAAGCACCAGCACCAGGGCAGGTATGTTTGATAATGCCTTCATAGTCTTCATCGGAAAGATTGCCACAGATGCGTTGTCCCAATGCTTCAAATGCAGACACAATGTTTAATTCTTCCCCTTTATAGTGGCCTGGAGCGATGGTGCCGCCATATACCATTAGAGAGGGGCGGTCCAAACGTGCCATTGCCATAATCGCACCAGGCATGTTTTTATCACAGCCGGGAATAGAGATCAAGCCATCATAATATTGTCCGCCACAGATCGTTTCGATACTATCAGCGATCACATCACGGCTTACCAACGAATAACGCATTCCATCGGTACCATTGCTCATACCGTCACTGACGCCAATGGTTCCAAAGGTCAACCCCACTAAATCATTGTTCCAAACGCCCTTCTTGACGATTTGTGCCAAATCATTTAAGTGCATATTACACGTATTACCATCATATCCCATGCTGGCAATACCGACCTGTGCTTTGTCCATGTCGGCATCCGTAAGACCGATGCCATAAAGCATTGCTTTTGCAGCAGGTTGTGTTTCGTCTTGTGTAAATGTACGGCTGTATTTGTTCATTGCGTTTTCGCCGTTAGATGATGACTTCATAGTTTTCGTTCTCTAATACTAAATTTTTATATCTTCTTTGAATCGATGCACCTATGCTGTGTTCCCAGCCTTCTTTGTAGATGACATCATCGACCTGTTTGATGCCGATAATTTCTGCCGCAGTCCCACATAAGAAAGCGCTGTCAGCGGTGTAAATATCTTCTACCGTCAATTGCTTTTCAATGACTTCGAAGTTCAATTTTTTACAAATGTTTTTTACCGTCTGGCGTGTAATACCCGGAAAGATATTCTTCGCTGGCGGCGTATAGATTTTGAAATCCTTTTCGATGAAAATATTTTCACTGGATGCTTGGGCAACGTAGCCTTCGTGGTCGAGCATTAAAGCTTCGTCGTAACCCTTTCTGATTGCTTCTGTTGTCGCAAGGATGGAGTTTACATATTGCCCAGAGATCTTCGAGTCAATTTTAAACGACTTTGGATTGGGTCTTTTGATATCAGAGATACATACCTTTAATAGGTTCTGACCAAGATATGGACCCCATTCCCAAGCTGCCATCATGAGGGTCGCTTCGGTGGATGAGGTTAAGTGCATATTTGAACCGGTCAATACCAATGGACGGATATAGGCTTCTCGAAGGTTGTTGTTAGCCAAGAGCTCATAACAGATGTCGATCAGTTCTCTATTGCTCCAACGATAAGGAATATTAACCGCTTCACATGATTTCTTTAAACGATCGAAATGCTTGTCAGCCTTAAAGATACGTGGTCCATTGTGGGTGTTATACGCACGTAAACCATCGAATACCGCATATCCATAATGTAGCGATTGAGCAAAGGGATCCAATGCCGCTTCCGAAGCTTTTACGAAAGCTCCGTCCAAATAAATCAATGTGTTTTTGTCGTAATATTTCATAACCCAAAATTTACCTTAGTATAATCGTTCCCTTTGTTGTGGTTTGGTGGTAAATCATGCTATCTCAAGCTTCTATAAAAACTTTCGATTTTCATTTCCTCAAGGTAGCAGGAATTACAATAATTGGCAATAGGTAAAGTGCTAATTTTGCATTTAGAATAAAATTTTATTAAACATGTTATACTAAAATTTTATTTTACAATTATCGGTTTTTTTCGATTTTATATTTTGTTAGTCGTATACCGTATTTAAAATTGGTCTACAGGTTCAAAAAATTATTTTTTGTTACAATGGTCAATTTTCTTCCTAAAATGATGAAAATGCCAAAAAAACTTTAAAAAAAAAGCTTCCGATATTTCTATCGGAAGCTTTTAAAATTTTATAAAATCGATTTGATTTAATCTCCGATAATTCCTTCAGCAAGTACGGTAATGACATTGTCTTTTGCTTCCACAACACCACCTTTAATGAACACTTCTTGTTCACCTTTACCTTGTTGAATAATTACTTTTCCATCTTCCAAAGTAGACACGATGGCAGCGTGGTCTTTCAAAATTTGAAAAGAACCCGCAGTGCCCGGTACAGTAACCGAAGTTACTTCGCCTTCGAATGCTAATTTGTCTGGAGTGATAATTGTTAATTTCATTATTCTTAGATATAATCTAGATTAAACTGCTTCTGCTAATAATTTCTTACCTTTTTCAATAGCATCATCAATGTTACCTACTAAGTTGAAGGCAGCTTCAGGGTACTCATCTACTTCACCGTCAATGATCATATTGAAACCTTTGATGGTATCTTTGATGTCTACTAATACACCTTTTAAACCTGTAAATTGCTCTGCAACGTGGAAAGGTTGAGATAAGAAACGTTGTACACGACGTGCGCGGTGAACCGTTAATTTATCTTCTTCCGATAACTCGTCCATACCTAAGATAGCAATGATATCTTGCAATTCTTTGTAACGTTGAAGAATTTCTTTTACACGTTGTGCAGTGTTATAGTGTTCGTTACCTAAAACAGCAGGAGAAAGGATACGCGATGTAGAATCCAAAGGATCCACAGCAGGGTAGATACCTAACTCAGCAATTTTACGAGATAATACTGTCGTTGCATCCAAGTGAGCGAAAGTTGTCGCTGGAGCAGGGTCAGTTAAGTCATCGGCAGGTACATACACGGCTTGTACCGAAGTAATTGATCCGTTTTTAGTTGAAGTGATCCGCTCTTGCATTAAACCCATCTCAGTTGCCAATGTTGGTTGGTAACCTACTGCTGAAGGCATACGACCCAATAGGGCAGATACTTCAGAACCTGCTTGTGTAAAACGGAAGATATTATCGATGAAGAATAATACGTCGCGGCCCTGACCTTCGCCATCACCGTCACGGAAGTATTCCGCTACTGTTAAACCTGATAAAGCAACACGCGCACGTGCACCTGGAGGCTCGTTCATTTGACCGAATACGAATGTACATTTTGAATCTTTCATCAATTCGTGGTCAACAGTGTCCAAAGGCCATTCGCCTTTTTCCATGCCTTCCATAAAGTGCTCACCATATTTGATGATACCTGACTCCAACATCTCGCGCAATAAGTCATTCCCTTCACGTGTACGTTCACCTACACCGGCAAATACAGAAAGACCACCGTGACCTTTTGCGATATTGTTGATTAATTCTTGGATTAATACAGTTTTACCTACACCGGCACCACCGAATAAACCAATTTTACCACCTTTAGCATATGGCTCTAAAAGGTCAATAACTTTGATACCAGTAAAAAGTACTTCGGACTCAGTTGACAAATCTTCGAATTTAGGAGGTACGTTGTGGATAGGACGACCATTCTCTTTATTCAAATTTTGGATCCCGTCTATGGCATCACCAACTACATTGAATACACGACCTTTGATTTCTTCACCAACAGGCATTTTGATAGGAGCACCAGTATCGACAACTTCCATTCCGCGAACTAAACCTTCAGTTGCGTCCATGGCAATTGTACGTACACGATCCTGACCTAAGTGTTGTTGAACTTCTAATACAACACGTTGTCCATTTTCTTTTTGAATGTACAATGCATCGTAAATTTTAGGTAGATTTTCACTGTCGGCGAAGTTGACGTCAACAACTGGGCCGATAATCTGCGCTATTTTACCAATCTTGGGCATATTATAGGGACTAAATATTTATTAATCAATTTTATATAAGAGACATAAAAGGCCTCTTTTTTGGTCAGCAAAAATAAGGTTATTCGTTTTTAAAAACAAATAGAATTTGCAATTAAATTACAATTTTATTAATGTAGGTCAAAATGTTATCTATTGTAATTCTGAATGTTTCGATTTCTATCCCTGCAAATATAGTTTTTCTCTTTTATCCTGCTATGTATTTTTGAAATTTACCACTGTTCTTCGATGAATCTTTTGTTCGTTTCTAGGAACTGAACCGGATTAAAAAAATAGACCTGTAAGAGAATGCTTCAGGGATTCGTTACAGGTCGATTTATTTAATCTGCTGTTATATAAAAAACAGGGCTAGATTGTTTTGTTCAGTTCATCTTGCAGCTGTCGCTTGAGCAGTTGTTCTTTATCCATTGCCTTTTTGCGGAATGTGGCGAACTGTTCTTGTGATTGCTCCGCGGT
>NZ_LBGU01000027.1:0-108659 GCF_000988325.1 Sphingobacterium sp. Ag1
GATCTCCTTTTTCATTTTTCAGGACTAGTCAACGTGTGGGTCTGTTTAAGTTTTACAATCATCTCATCTGTTACAATTTGTTTTTTTATGTCCTATAATTTGCACTTATTTTTGGTTTGTGGTTGTACATTAATAAGTTTAATAGTCCTCTGGCAATGATGTTAAGTTGGCTTTAAATTCTTATAAATTTAATATTAAAAATATATGAACTAAAGATTGTAATTGGCTATTATTTTGGTTAATTTAGATCTAGACCTTAAAGACTGATAGGTAGTAAGTTTGCTACTTTTTTTGTTCTTTTTTTTGAAATAAATTTGGAATGTTAATAATTATTTTTAGAGATCAATTTTAGCGCTAGTTTTCCACAATTTTACATGGTAAAAATCTGATATATAGTATTTTATCAATTATTTTATATTTTAGTTTTTTAGCTGATTTTTTTTTGTCATCTTCGTTCTCAGAGAAAGTTATCAACATATTTTTTGTCGCGTATTGTAAATCAACTTATTAACAATTTTAGAATGGAAAAAACGTATTCAAGTGTTTGGAATAATTGTCTTTCGATTATCAAAGACAATATACCAGCACAAAGTTTCAAGACCTGGTTTGAACCTGTGAAAGCAGTCCGTTTGGAAGGTGACGTTTTGACTATTCAAGTGCCTAGCTTATTTTTTTATGAGTGGCTGGAAGAACACTATGTGGGAATTCTTCGCAAAACCGTAAAGAAATTCTTAGGAGAGCAAGGTAGATTGGAATACAATATTGTAGTAGAGAAGTCTTCAGCTTCTCATCCTTATACGACTAATCTTCCATCGAATGGCAATGGAGCAGAAGGGAAAAGGCAATCTATCCCTGTGCCGGTATCTTTAAATAGGGATATCAAAAATCCGTTTGTTATTCCTGGATTGAAAAAATTGCAGGTTGATCCGCAATTGAATCAAAACTATACATTCGAAAATTTTATCGAAGGTGAATGTAACCGTCTTGCTCGCTCTGCAGGTTATGCTGTGGCGAATAAACCGGGTGGTACTTCATTCAACCCTTTGATGATTTATGGTGATGTTGGTTTGGGAAAGACACACCTTGCTCAAGCAATCGGAAATGAAATCAAAAGAAATCTTCCCGATAAATTGGTGATTTATGTGTCTTGTGAAAAATTCTGTCAACAGTTTGTGGATTCATTGAAAAATAACACAATCAATGACTTCGTTAACTTTTATCAAGCAATGGATGTTATCATTATGGATGATGTGCATAATTTTGCTGGTAAAGAAAAAACACAGGATATTTTCTTCCATATTTTTAATCATTTGCATCAATCTGGAAAGCAGATTATTTTAACTTCAGACAAGGCACCTAAGGATTTAGCTGGTTTGGAGGAACGTTTGCTTAGTCGTTTTAAATGGGGATTATCTGCAGATATTCAGATTCCTGATCTCGAGACGAGAATGGCAATTTTGAAGAAGAAGATGTATTCTGATGGTATTGATTTACCTGAAAATGTAGTGGAATATGTCGCAACACAGATCGATAACAGTGTTCGTGAATTGGAAGGAGCTATGGTTTCATTATTGGCTCAGTCTACATTGAACAAGAAAGAGATCGATTTGGGGTTAGCAAAGTCGATGTTGAAGAATTTTGTGAAGAATACCCATAAGGAAATTTCAATGGACTTTATTCAGAAATTAGTTTGTGAATATTTTGAAGTTCCTGTAGATATGGTAAAGTCGAAAGTTAGGAAGCGTGAAATCGTGCAGGCCAGGCAAATTTCGATGTATTTAGCAAAAGCCCATACCAAATCTTCACTAAAATCGATTGGAGCGTTCTTCGGAGGCAGAGACCACTCGACAGTCATTTATGCATGTCAAACCGTAGAGGATTTAATTGAAACTGACAAGAAATTTAAGACTTATGTAAGTGACATTATGAAAAAATTGAAATCTTAATGTCAATTACCGTAAGCAGTAAACAAAAGGGGCTGTCCAAGATGATTGGATAGCCCTTTTTTAATGCATTTAAGCTCTTGTAAGGTATTAAAAAACCTCTGGACATAATCTATATCCAGAGGTTTTTCATTCTTAATAGAACGATTGTTGTTATTGATTGCTCTGTCCGCTGCCGGATTCGTTTTGTTCAGTTTTTTCTTGAGTCGCAGGAATACTTACTGGGGGTCTCTCTGTGACATATTTCTGATAAGCTGTCTTTTGTTCATCGGTGAGCAGTTGTGCTATCTTAGTATCGGATTCACCTTGAATTTTGGTTATGCTTTCCTTTTTGGCATCAGCTGTAGCTGTCGCGTCCTGGATAACCGCCGCAATAGCCTTTTCTTGGTTTAATACGATGGTTGACACAGCTGTTTTTTGCTCTTCGTTTAATGTTAGCTTTGTCACTAATTCAGTCACCACTTTGGTTGCATTCTCTTCTGGTGTTGTTTGTTGTGCAAATGTAAGGCTCATTGCTAGAAAGAAACCTATACCTGTTAAAAATAGCTTTTTCATGATGTTTAATTTTAGATGAAATTATTCAATGTCTATTCTCTATTTTTTTCACTATTAACGCGTAGGGTCAGTTGTTACTGGTTGCTTTGCCCCGGGGGCTGATTTCGCCGGTCTCTCAGCAATTATTTTTTGGTAAAGTGCTTTTTGATCCTCGGTTAGCAACTGGCTGACTTTGGCGTCTACCTCGCTTTGAAGCTTATTTAGCGCTTCATTTTTTACTTCAGCAGAAGAGCTACTATCTTTTGTTATCGTTTGCTCGGTTTTTGCCTGATCCAATAATATAGTTGATACTGCAGTCTTTTGCTCATCATTCAGATTCAGTTTCTGAACAAGTTCAGTTGTTGCTTTTGCCGCAGTTTCCTCCGGAGTACCCTGTTGCGCAAATGTTAGGCTGAGGGCCAAAAAGAATCCGATTCCTGTTAAAATTAGCTTTTTCATATCTATTGTATTTAAAAAGTTACAATTAAACTGTTTTACTATAAAACTTGGAATTGGTATTTATATTGTATTAAAGTTGTTACTTTAACAAATTTTTAACACAGAGTAACGTGTTAACAGGTTGTAAAACAATTTGTTGATTTTTTTTAGGATAAACAAGGTAACGACGGTTTATCCGGTGCCGGATATCTTGTTCGGCGCGATCACCTCTTGGCGATTAAAATATACTGCATTGATTAGGAATTGCAGGTAAAGTAGTATTGTAGACAAGATCAATGCGAAGAAATAAGAAATGCTCTTGTTTTATTTACAAGAGCATTTCTTTAAAAGTACTTAATCATTAATTATCGGAACGTTTAGACATTCTTTCCTTCATTTTTTCTTGTTGTTCGTCAAATAACTTACCTTGTTCGGGACTAAGCCAAGATTTGATCTTAGCTGTTTGTATTTCCTGAAGCTGTTTGAATTTTTCCATATTTGCCTTGCGATCTCCGCCATCGTTTCGAAGAGCAGCCCGTTGTTGCGCTTGGGTCAATGTAAGGTTATAGATCGAATCCTTTTGTGTTTGATTGAGGCTTAGTAATTTGTCAAGATGCTCTACACGCATTTTAGCTTGTTCCTCAGGACTGCGTTGTTGACGTTGTTGCGCAAAAACTCCTGTAGCGCTTAATAATAAACAGGCTACTGCCATTAAAATTTTCTTTTTCATCTTTGTATAGTTTATATCATGAATGCCAATCGTTGTAATTGTGCACTCTATTTGTTTATTGTCCAATTCCCATGGACCGAAAAGACTTTTAAGTCATTTCGTTTACGTATTGAATATAAATTTGAGGAAAAAGTTTAGTATAGAAACTTATCTTAACAAAATTTAAGGTTGATTAACACTTTGAGCTACTGCATTATGGACCGTTTTAATGAATAGTTCTTTATGAATGGGATCATGAAATTGTAGGCCGATCGGAAGATAGACCAAATCAATAGCCGCTAATTGCTGTTTAAATGGCTTCAACCGCTGAAAATCTTTTTCAGTAGTCAATAGCATTTTGTTAGTACTAGCCAGGCTTAGGTAGGATTCTGTAATTTGTTCAATATCCGATTCACTAAAAGTATGATGATCTCCAAAAGATAGATGTTTGACTAAATTTGCCTTCTTTTTGATATAATCCACGAGCGGTTGCGGTTTGGCAATGCCTGTAACCAAAATAACATCGCTGTCGTTGAAATCGATCGTAGTTCCGAAGCTGTCAATGGCTTGAAAGTAATTTATATGGCTAAAAGTAATTAATGCTTTCTTATTATAGCGTCTGATTTTGTGTTCTATACGCTTTTTATCATGGTTCGAGAGATCTATTGGACATTTGGTAATCGTTATAATCTGCGCCCGTTTGGCTTCAATAAGTAAGTCCCTAAAGTTTCCTGTAGGAAAAACAAACATGGGACTAGCAAATGATAAAAAATCAAACAATAGAATATTAAAAAGCGGCGATAATTTTCGATGTTGATAAGCATCATCCAGAATAATCAGTTGATGATCTGATTGAAGTTTTTCTATTCCCGTGCAGCGATCTTCACAAACCGCAACGGTAACTGATGGAAATTTATTTTTGAATTGTAAGGGTTCATCGCCAACATTGTTTGCTAGTGAATCGGTCTTTACCAAATGAAATCCGCTGGTCACTCGCCCATAGCCTCGACTAAGTATTGCTGTTTTATACTGATCTTTGAGGCTCGAAACAACAAATTCAGTCATTGGGCTTTTTCCTGTACCTCCGACAGAAAGGTTACCGATTACAATCGTGGGAATTTCAAATGACTTTGAGCTGAGTAGCTTGAAATCGTATAGTCTATTTCTCAGCCATACGATTAAGCCGTATAGGATCGAAAAGGGGAATAATAGATAACGTAAAAAAGCAATCATTTTGGAATAACCGTTAGTCCGACGTCGGTGATTTCTTTCAACGGATTTTCTTTCATATTCTGCATGATGGAAATAGTATACATACCTGTATCCGGAAATAGGTAATCTTTATGGATTATGGATTGGTTATTATATAAGCTCCCTGAGGATTTTCCGAGCCATTTTCCATCAGATCGAGCCATTTTTATTTCTTTGCGGAAAATAGATTGCTTCTTATCTGGGCCACGTTGGTAGATTAGGATAAAAAGGTTCGAAAAGGCATATTCCGGTGTATGACGGACATCCATTAATACATCATATCGTTTGGTTTTATCACTAATATGAAATTGAAAGCTAGGCGGTGATGTATTCAACCAAGCTTTATTATCAATGGGTTTGTTATCATTTATAATGGAAGTCTGTTCACAAGAACCCCCTATGCAAATACATAATATACCAATGTGGAATGCTGTGCGTTTGAGTCTCATGTTTATTTATAAAAAGAATATGCCTAATGGATTAAAATTAGGCATATTTTATTTTACTCTGCTTTTGGAGCAGTATTGTTGTTATTACCTTTGTTTTTATTCCGATGGCGGTTGAAACGTTTCTTCGGTTTACTAGCACCCTCTTTATTGTCTTTATTCACCGTAGATGCTGAAGAATCGTTTGCTATTTGAGGTCTTCCTCCTTGTTTGGGTGGATTTGGTTCGGACCTCTCAGTTTTTTGTCCAGCCTTATTTTCCGGTTTGACTGTGTTGCTTTTGGATTTTCTTTTTTTCTTTCTTTTATTTCGATCATCGAGTCGTGTTAAGCTATCTTGTCCGACTACATTTTCGTAATCGTAATTGATATTTTTCTCCTCTCTGACTTCATCGTTATCTACTGCACTCGAAATCGCTTCCGGTTTGATCCCCTGCTTATTCATTTCGACAAGCTCTTTAACTTGTAGAACGGGGATGGCGATCCAGTTTTCGGCTCCAGGAAAAGAGAACCACATCATTTTCTTGAAGATATCGGTCTTTTGAAGATAAGCAACTCCTTTTTGTGTTTCGATGCGGTCGATATTATTCGGGATGTCTTTTAAAGCATCCATGTAGCTATCCAATTCATAATTGAGACAGCATTTTAATTTTCCGCATTGGCCCGCTAACTTTAGCGTATTCAACGAAAGATTTTGATAACGTGCTGCCGATGTAGACACCGTCTTAAAATCTGTTAACCAAGTTGAACAGCAAAGTTCGCGCCCACAGGAACCGATTCCGCCGAGTCGGCTAGCTTCTTGTCGCATACCTATCTGGCGCATTTCAATGCGAATCCTGAAAGCTTCGGCCATTTTTTTGATAAGCTCACGAAAGTCCACGCGGCCCTCAGCCGTGTAGTAGAAGGTAGCCTTGGTTTTATCTCCCTGGTAGTCAACATCAGAAATCTTCATGGACAAACCCAGGTCCAAAGCCAGTTTACGGGCTTTGTGCATCGTTTCCCATTCGAGATCTTTTGCTGCGTTATACTTCTCTACATCCATTTCATTGGGCTTCCGATAGATTTTTTTAGTTACCATTTCTGGGGTAACATTGTTCTTTTTTAATTGTAGTCTGACCAATTCACCCGTTAAGGAGACATGTCCGACATCATAGCCACCGGTAGAAGGTTCTACGACCACCATTTCCCCCATTTCCAGGTAGGTATTGTCTACATTAATAAAGAAATCTTTTCGTGATCCCTTGAATCGTACTTCGACGATATTAAATGGTTTATAGTTTGAAGGCATATCCATATCGGAAAGCCAGTCATATACATCTAATTTATTACATCCGCTAGTCATGCAAGAGCCATTGTTCTGACATCCTGCCGGTGTACCATTTGTCGTGGTAGTACCGCAACCTCCGCCGGATGAGCAACTGCCACATCCCATAGTTTTCTATTTATATATATTGAGTTCCTTTCGGAAACGTTTTATACTTGTATATTAATGTTAACTGCAAAGATAAATCTAAAAATAATATTTTGGGATTTGCATTTCTTTCTACAAAATAATGTGTTTCCTCAAATAGATTTATTGTTGCTTCAATTTGTTCAACGGTATAGTGTACTGCAAATTTCTGAACAAAATCCAATTCTTTGGCCGGTAAGAACACTAAACTTGAAAGCCCTTCTTTGATTAATATAATTTGACGCATCATATTAATTGCATAAAAAAGAAAGCTTTTTTGGTTTTCTCGCCCCATTTTTGAGAGTTCTTCTTCCACTAAGGAGATCATATTGGTTCCTGCATCTGAAACAATGAAACGCAACCAATTGACCAAAATGCCAAAATGGTTATTTGTTTGCGATTGAATTTGATTCATGGCTTCTTGCAGGTTTCCATCCGCTATAAACGCAATTTCAGCTGATTCCTGATCCGAAAGATGATGTACGCTCTTGAGATGTTGTGCGATCTCCATGTGATCCAACTTCTTTATTTTGACCAATTGCGTACGTGATATGATTGTATTTAATATTTTGTCCTGATTTTCTGCAACTAGAATAAAGAGCGTTTTTTCGGGTGGTTCTTCGATTAACTTTAACAGCGCATTGCCTTGTGTGTCCAAGTATTCGGGCAACCACATAATTAAAACTTTATATTCCGCTTCAAAGGACTTTAAGCTTAATTTTTTGATGATACCATGCGCTTCGGCAATATTGATATTCACCTGTTTGTTGTCCGCATCCAATTGATTGCGCCAATACTCCAATCCCATGTAAGGATTGGATAGAAAAGATTTTCTCCAGCTGTCCGCATAATCTGTTGCTGTATCTTCCTTATGCTTGGCTATAAAAGGATACGACATGTGAAGATCAGGGTGGATCAGTTTGCTATATTTTCGACACGATGGACATTCGCCACAACTGTCTGTCAATTGCCGGTTTTCACAATTCAAAAACTGTGCATAAGCATAAGCAAGTGCAAGGCTGCCTGAGCCCTCAGGACCAAGAAATAATTGCGCGTGACTCACACGGTTTTCTTGAACTGTGCGAACTAAATGTTCCTTGATGTCTTTGTGCCCAATGATCTCTTTAAACTGCATACAGTACTGCTATTATACAAATGTAATAAATATTGTGATTTATTGGGCCCAATTTGCTTTCTATACTTTTGGCGCTGTGCTTATTAATTGAAATACAATTGCTTATTTGAGCTATTGAAATCGCCTGATGTGGAAAGAAAGGCGCCCATAAAACTGAAAAATATTGATTAATTTGTGTATTATTGCACATAATAATTAGTATTCAGGAAATGAGATTCATTGTATCAACATCAATTTTATTAAAGCAGTTACAAGCTATCAATGGTGCATCCAGTACAAGTACTGTTTTGCCAATCTTGGAAAACTTTCTTTTTGAAATAAAAGACAATAACTTGACTATTTCTGCTACGGATCTGCAAACAAGTATGGTTACTTCTTTACAGATCGAAGCAAAGGAAGAGGGAAGAGTAGCCATGCCGTCGAAGATTTTGATCGAGACATTAAAAACTTTGCCAGATCAACCCGTAGCATTTTCAGTAGACATGAATACCTTGGCTATTGAGATCAGTGCCGGTGATGGAAAATATAAATTGAGTGGAGAGAATGCTGACGATTTTCCTAAAATTCCTTCAATTGATAATGGTTCAGTTATTCAGATGCCTGCGCCTATTTTGTCTGAAGCAATCAGTAAGACGATCTTTGCTGTCAGTAATGACGAGTTGAGACCTGCGATGTCTGGTGTTTTGGTTCAATTAGCCGAAAAGAACGTGACTTTTGTCTCCACTGATGCACACAAGTTAGTGCGTTATTCAAGAACGGATATCGGAGCGGAAAAACCTGCATCCCTTATTTTACCGAAAAAAGCACTTTCTTTACTTAAATCTTCATTGCCATCCGATGATATTACAGTATCTATTGAATATAATCAAACCAATGCATTCTTTAGCTTTGGTAATATCAATTTGATCTGTCGGTTGATTGACGAACGTTACCCAGATTATGCTGCTGTAATTCCTCAAGTCAATCCAAATAAGTTGACTGTCGATAGACTATTGTTTTTAAATACATTGAGACGGGTGGTGATTTTCGCTAATAAAACCACACATCAGGTTCGTTTGAAGATCTCAGGTAGTGAATTGCATATTTCTGCAGAAGATCTTGATTTTTCGAATGAAGCACATGAACGTTTATCCTGTCAATTTGAAGGGGACGATATGGAAATTGGTTTTAATGCTAAATTCTTAGTCGAGATGTTGAATAACCTGGAGAGCGAAGAAGTTGTTTTGGAGATGAGTACACCAAATCGTGCTGGTTTGTTGATTCCGGCGGTATCTGAAGACCATGAAGATATTTTGATGTTGGTAATGCCGGTTATGTTAAACAACGCTTAATCGTCTTTTCGCTTTGGAAATAATTACGCATCTTATTGACTTTGTACTCCATATCGATAAACATTTGGTTGAAATAGTCAATGATTATCAGACTTGGACATACCTTATTCTGTTTCTCATCATTTTTGTGGAAACAGGAGTGGTTGTAATGCCTTTTTTACCAGGGGATTCGTTGTTGTTTGCCGCTGGTATGTTAGCCGCACAACCCAATGATCTTAACGTATGGTTGATGATTCTCATTTTATTGGTAGCCGCGGTGTCTGGGGATTCCTTAAACTATGCTATCGGTAAACACTTTGGTATGCGCCTTACAAAATTTAAGCTCTTTGGTAAGCAGGTTGTCAAAGATGAGCAAATTGCCAAAACACATTCTTTTTATGAGAAATATGGCAGTAAAACAATTGTTATCGCTCGCTTTGTACCGATCGTACGTACCTTGGCACCTTTCGTGGGTGGTATTGGAAGGATGAATTATGGTACTTTCATTACCTATAATGTCGTAGGTGCGCTCTTGTGGGTGGGTGGTGTAACCCTAGCAGGGTACTTTTTAGGAAATATTCCTATTATAAGAGATAACTTCTCGAAGGTCGTATTGATTATTATTTTTATATCCATATTGCCGATAATCTTCGAGCTTGTAAAAGAAAAGATAAAAACTAAAAAGGGAATCCAATAAGATTCCCTTTTTTTATAGATCAAAAAAATGGAACTCATTTCACAGCTTATTGATTTTATCCTGCATATCGATCAGCATCTTTTGCAACTGATCAATAGTTATGAAAATTGGACTTATCTGATTTTGTTTTTAATCATTTTTGCGGAGACGGGATTTGTGGTTACCCCATTCCTACCTGGTGACTCCGTTTTATTTGCCTTGGGTGCAATCATTGCCCGTCCGGATTGCCAACTTTCTTTACCATTATTTATAGTCGTTCTTATTTTTGCCGCTGTCTCCGGTGATTTTGTAAATTATGAAATTGGCAAATATCTTGGATTTCGAGTTTTTAAGCCTGGATCAAGATTATTTAAACCGGCTTATCTGCAAAAAACACAAGAGTTCTATGCTAAACATGGGATAAGGACTATTGTTTATGCCCGATTTGTACCGATTGTCAGGACCTTTGCACCATTTGTGGCGGGCATTGGCCGAATGCCCTATACAACCTTCGGAAAATATAATATACTTGGGGGCATATTATGGGTTTCGTTATTTATTTTGGCTGGCTATTATTTTGGACAAATACCATTTTTTAAGCATAATTTTTCCCTTGTTATTTTGGCGGTTATCTGTATTAGCTTAATACCCATGCTTATACAGTTTTTTTCGCAGACAAAAACAAAAAAAGATTAAACGTTACATACTAAATACAGTCTTTTAAGGTTAAAGGTTTGATACGAAATATCCCTATCAAAAAGTACAAATAATGCAGTTAGATATAGTTTGTACTTGATAAGAGCAAAGGGGAGACGATAGTTTGGATATCTCGTAAACTCACTCAAGAAGATATTATTTACGTATGAACTATTTGGTTTTAGCATTTACCCTGCTTTTTACACAGTCTATTTTTGCCCAACGTATCGTTGTCGATCATCACCAGGCGACCGAGGCCTATGAATTGCTGAACAAAATCCGTACAAATCCAGAACGGTATAAGAAAGAACTGAAGCTCTTCAACCTGCAGAAGATTAAACGGACCAAACTCAATTGGAATAAGGAGTTGGCGGAGGTTGCAGTTTATCGTGCAAAAGATATGGCCAAGCGCTCCTATTTTGACCATGTTTCACCTGAGGGTTATGGGCCTAATTATTTCATTGACGAGGCGGGGTATAAACTTAACCCGGCATGGCTGTCCAAACGGAATGCAAACAATTTTGAGTCCATTGCGGCCAACCGATCTAGTGCTACAGCTGCCATTAAGGCTCTAATTATTGGAAAGGAAGCTCCGGGTTATCATCATCGCACACATTTACTGGGCATGGATCAGTGGAATGCTTCGCTATACGATATCGGCATTGGTTACGTCGAATGTAAAGGCGCCAAACCTTATGAAAGTTATTTAGTTGTTATCATTGCCAAGCACGACTGGTAAATAAGTGAAAGGTAATTTGGGGAGTATCAGCAATTAATCGACGCAGGGTATTCAATTTTTACCGAAAAGTCATACCTTTGCATATGATAAAATCCATGACAGGATATGGCACGGCTTCCGCTGATAACGGTAAAGTTAAATATAGTGTCGAAATAAAGTCCTTAAATTCAAAATTCCTTGAATTAAATCTTCGCTTGCCCAAAGTTGTTTCGGACAAAGAATTGACGTTGCGCACCGAGAGCAGTAAACTTATTGAACGTGGTAAAGTTAACATGAATGTAACGGTTGAATACACGGATCAAACAGCGAAGGCATCTTCTATTAATGCTGATTTACTCAAAAAATATTACAGTCAATTGCAGCAGATCGCATTGGAACTTAACGATACCAATGTCAATCTGTTTGAACTGGCGTTAAATATGCCTGAAGTGATTACCAACAATGATGATTCGGTTGATGACGAAGAATCCAAAGTATTGATGGATGCTTTCTATGATGCGGTCAAACGTTTTAATATATTTCGTGAAGATGAGGGCAATGTGCTCGCAGGAGATTTAAAAAAGCGCGCAGAGCTTATTTTAACTTATCTTGGAGAAGTAGAGGCCTTAGAAGTAGAACGTATTCCTTTGATCAGACAGCGTATTGAACAGTTTTTAAATGATACGGTGGGTAAAGATAATGTGGATCAAAACCGATTTGAACAGGAGCTGGTTTACTACATTGACAAATTGGATGTGACCGAAGAAAAAGTCCGATTGCGTGCCCATTGCAATTACTTTTTAAAGGCTTTTGATTCCGCGGATTCAAATGGGAAGAAACTGGGATTTATTTCACAAGAAATGGGGCGGGAGATCAATACCCTAGGCTCCAAAGCCAACCATGCTGGCATTCAACAGATTGTGGTCAGAATGAAAGAAGAATTGGAAAAAATAAAAGAGCAATTGCTCAACGTATTATAAGAATGAGCGGTAAATTAATTATATTCTCGGCACCATCGGGAGCGGGAAAAACAACAATAGTAAGAGATCTTTTAAGTAAACACGGTGATAAGATTGAGTTTTCCATCTCAGCAAGTACACGTGATCCAAGAGGGCAGGAGGTGAACGGAAAAGACTACTATTTTATGTCGAAAGAAGAATTTTTACATAAGGTAGCAAAACAGGAGTTTATCGAATTTGAAGAAGTATATTCAGGGACTTTCTATGGTACTTTGCGTTCAGAAATCGAACGTATTTGGAAAGAAGGTAAACATGTTATTTTTGACATCGACGTTGTCGGTGGGTTACGTTTGAAGTCAAAATTTCCAGAACAGGCAATTTCTATTTTCGTGCAACCACCTTCTTTGGAGGTGCTTAAGGAGCGTTTAACAGGGCGTGGAACGGATTCAGAAGAAAAGCTGAAAGAGCGTTTTGCCAAGGCAGAACTGGAACTTACCTATGCCAATAAATTTGATGTCATATTGAACAATTTTGATTTAGCTACAGCATGTGCCGAAGCTGAAAAAATTGTCATGGGATTTATCAATAAATAAGTTCATGCGAAAGATTGGTTTGTTTTTTGGTTCTTTTAATCCGGTGCACGTAGGACATCTGATTATAGCCAACTTTATGGCCAATTTTACGGGGCTGGATGAAGTTTGGTTTGTGGTCTCGCCACAGAATCCATTTAAAAAGAAATCCACATTAGCAGATCCTTATGACCGTTTGGAAATGCTGAATCTGGCCTTGGAAGACTGTGATCATTTGAAGGTAAGTGACATTGAATTCCATTTGCCCATACCATCGTATACCATCGATACCTTAACGCATCTAAGCGCGAAATATCCAAACCGGGAATTTGTGCTACTCATGGGACAAGACAATTTGGAATCGCTGGAGAAGTGGAAAAATGCAGATATTATCTTGCGTGATTACAAAATCTATGTTTATCCAAGACCGGGGTTCGATAATGAAAAATTTAAAGATCATCCTGCAATCACCGTCACAGACACTCCACTAATGGAATTATCCTCTACCTTTTTGCGAAATGCAATCAAGGAAAAAAAGAATATTCAATTCTTTACCCCTAAAAAGGTGATTGAATTTATCGATAAGAAAGGTTTATACTCTTGATATAGACAGAAATAAACAAAGCATAATGTCCCCAGGTTTTATTAAATCCGGGGATTTTTGTTTGTAGGCATCTCAAGAAAATATTAAGGAATAATTTTTGCAGGTACAATTTTTCACTTTTAAGCTCAAATAAGGCGATCGTTAATGAATAATTAAAATAGCCTGGACCGAAAAGCAATCATTCGTGAGAACCTGTTTTTTTAGCCTATCAGGTTTGTTTGGATAACAGCATGAGTATTTAGTTTAGTTTTGGGCTTTTTGGGGAGATTTATGATAGAGAAAAATATATTAATTCGTATACTATGAGAAAGCTCGTTTTATTGATTATGTGTTTCGTGTATTGGGGGACCGGTTTTGCACAGACGGATAGTGCGGATGACAATAGTCTTTTTATGGATCCTGCCGCTATTGAGCTGCGGAGCAAAATGACCATACCACCTTACGGTTTGGATAAAGTAAAAGCATTAATTTCAAAAATAATCCCTGAAGAAGATAAGGAAACGACAGATGCGGGAATAAATGCGATTTCAGCCGTTGATTTTAAAAAGCTAACGCTGCGTGAAAAGTTCACCTATACCATGATTCATGCCGAGCTATATGCGCAAAATTGTGCTATACCCGAGTATCAGACGCAGATCGACAAAAAAATATTTGCTACATTATTGGACGGCTTTAATGAATCCTCGTGGTCGCAAAGACAGACTGATTTTTTGCAGGAAAATAGGGATTCAGTGATGAAGCTTATTCAGGAATCTGTTGTCCGGAGCAAACGGATGGGGGTAAATTATAAGCATGCCATAGTGGAGATTAATGGCTGGCAGATGATCCCTTTTATTGTTGATTATGCCAAGAAAACACCAAAAGATAAAGATGCATTGACGTTGCTGTTATTACTGATGAAACGGGGTGAATACAGTGAATTTATAAAATCCAGTTCATTTAAAAAGTTGTATGGAGAGGACAGTAATTATTATTCGTATCTAAATTACAATAAAGAAAATGAAGCGTTGATCTTTAGTCGGGCGCTTAAATATTACGATGAGAAAAAAAGCAAGTAGTGCAGTTGGATTTTTAGTATTCGAAACTTCAAATTTGTATTATAACAAACGGCAAGGAGAATGAGGAAACTACTCTATTTGATAGGATTGATTGTTTTACATCTCCAATGTGAAGCCCAAGCTGGAAACTATATCCAAATTCCAGCCGGAGACTATCATTTGGGCGATACAGCAAGCTTAGATAATCCCAAAAGAACAGTACATATCGAATCGTTCTGGATCTCGAAATTTGAGCTGACGAATGCCGAATTTGAAAAATTTGTTCAGGCAACGGGCTACAGGACATTAGCAGAACGCTACCATAATGCCATGGTCTTTGAGCCTGGCCTGGCGGAGTTTCGCTGGTTGCAGGATAGTACGGCCTATTGGCGCTTTCCGAATGGTGTAAGTCGTGGCGGAATTACGGCCAAGATGGACCACCCAGTTACCTGTATCTCTTACAAAGATGTACTGGCCTATTGTACATGGGCAAATTGTAGATTGCCATCTTTTGATGAGTGGGAGGTGGCAGCTAGAGCCGGAAGCGAAGGCTATTATTTTGAAGGTTTCAGTAAAGAGAATATGGGCGATTATGCAAATGTATGGCATGGAAGAGATCATTTGAAAGCTGATTATTCCGATGGTTATCTCTATACTTCTCCGGTCGGAAAATTCAAATCCAATCCATGGGGACTGTATGATATCTTTGGCAATGTATTTGAATTTTGCACCGGAAAGCTCGAAAGGGATGGCAACCGCTCTATTGCACATGCCCGTGGAGGCTCCTGGTGGTGTAGTAAAAATAGCTGCGCCGCTTTCAATGCAGTGTACATCGGTTCTGTGAGTCCCAATGCCTCTTTTAGTAATTTGGGGCTTAGAATTGTAAAAAAAGCCTTTACTCCTGAGAATAAAGACTTTTAAAACAAACTCATCGTAAAGATTGATTTTCTATCTGCCCATCCAGCCACCATCGACTGTTAGGATGGTTCCATGAACATAATCAGAAGCGTTTGAAGCAAGGAATACTGCTGGCCCCTTAAAATCTTCTGGAGTTCCCCAGCGTCCTGCAGGTATACGGTCCAAAATGGACTTGGAGCGTTCGGGATCGTCTCTCAGTGCCTCGGTATTATCTGTAGCGATATATCCTGGAGCAAACCCGTTTACGTTGACACCTTTGGAAGCCCACTCATTTGCAAAAGCCTTTACCATGGATCCTACGGCACCTTTTGAAGCGGCATATCCTGGAACATTGATACCACCTTGGAAAGTTAATAAAGATGCTGTAAATACGATTTTTCCAGTTCCACGTGAAATCATGTCCTTTCCAATCTCGCGCGTCAATATAAACTGTGCATTTTGATTGATTTCGATGATTTCATCCCAGTATTCATCAGGATGCTCAGCGGCAGGTTTTCGAAGGATGTTTCCTGCATTATTAAAAAGGATATCAATCGCAGGATGCGCTGATTTTACCTTTTCAATAAACGCGTAAAGCGCTGTCCGTTTGGCGAAATCACACTGATAGGCATAGAAATTTCTACCTAATGCTTTTACGGATTTTTCTACTGCGGAGCCTTCAATTTCCAATGACGCTGAAACGCCTATAATATCTGCTCCAGCTTCAGCCAATGCTTCGGCAATTGCCTTGCCAATTCCTCTTTTGCAGCCTGTTACCAAGGCTACTTTCCCACTTAAGTCAAAAGATTGCAGTATGGACATTATTTTGAATATTTTATTGTTAATGGTTGATCTAAATTGTTTTTGAATGTTTTTACATAAGACTGCCATTGCTCAAAATTCCCTATTTTGCCAGCTTTATTGAACGCAGCACCCGCAAAATAAACTAAGGGTTTATCATTTTTGACGGTGGTTGCTAGTAAAAATTGTTTTGGACTGTCTTTGAACACATACTTTACTTTTGGTAAAATAACGGCTGTTCCTGTAATTTTATCTCCTTCTGCAGGCTCCCAATAGGCTAAAATGCCATTCTTTACATCATTTAGAATTTGAGGTTTTTCCTCTTTTCTTTTAGCGATACCCACAACAATTGGCGTAGCGGCTGAGGTTGTGTTTTTGATGGAATAGCTTATCTTGTTCAATTGACTCCCAGCGTCTAAAGAAACCGTTTTCTCAACTTGTAGCTGTTGGCCCTTCACATTCTCCGGTTCATAAATAAGTTTGAATGTGGATCGTAGCGGACCATTGTCCAAGACCTCGTATTGACGATAATGCTTATGGTAAACGACCTGTTCATCAATGAATGGCGTTGCATCGCCGACGCCTAAGGTTTGTCCGACGGAATAATAATCTAATCCTTTGCCATGATCGGCATGATAATCTCCAGTTTTATACCATTCGTCAACAATAAGATCATTGCTACGTTTTGCCCAGAAGTCAAAACCTTGTGCGTCCTCAGAGCTGCCTTCTAAGGCCTTACCATAAGCTCTAAAAGCTGCAATATCGTTTTCCCAAGCAAAGTCATCTTTTCGTTCAGGGACGTATCTCGCATAAGTTTTTTGGGTGACAGTTGCGGGTTTATTTCCATTAACCCCAAAGGTTGTTGAGCTTCTAGGAGCAACGGTTATTTGAATCAAAATATTTTGTGCCGTCGGTTTTCCTAGTTTTTCAACTTGATAGGCCAGTTCCTTTTTATCCTTATCCACAATTGTAAATACACTGTTTTTTAATGCGAAGTGTTTTTCAAATGTGGTATAAGGGATACTGATCAACTCTGTTCTTGCGCTAGCGGAAGAGTTGTTTACAGTAATGGTTTTGTTGTTCTGCGCAAAAGCAAGTGTTGAAAGCCCTAGCGCTAAACTCAATACGAGTGTTTTTTTCATATTACTTCAATTCTGTGATGGCACATTTGTCCATATCATCATAATCTAAATTTTCACCTGCCATTCCCCATATAAATGTATAATTGGACGTTCCAGCTCCTGAGTGAATTGACCATGGCGGTGAAATTACGGCCTGATCGTTGTGCATCCAAATATGGCGGGTCTCATCGATAGGTCCCATAAAATGTGATACAGCTTGACCTTCAGGTAATTCAAAATAGAAATAGACTTCCATACGACGATCGTGGGTGTGTGATGGCATTGTATTCCATACAGACCCGGGTTTTAACTCTGTCATACCCATCTGTAATTGGCAGGTTTGTACCACTTTGTTCAATAACATCTGGTTGATCGTACGGTGGTTGGCAGTTTCCAATGAACCCAATTCTAGTTTATTCGCCTCTTCTTTCGTTACCTTTTTAGTTGGGTAGCTGCAATGTGCAGGTGTAGAGTTTAAATAGAATTTTGCCGGCTTTGCAGCATCCTGGCTTGAAAAATAAACTTCCTGAGCACCTTGACCGATATAAAGGGCTTCTTTGGTATTGAGATCATAAATAATGCCGTCAACTTCGACTTGACCCTTCCCACCGACATTGATAATACCCAACTCTCTTCTAGAAAGGAAGTAAGGTTCTTTTAATAACGCGGGAATGGTCTCTAATTTGACTTTTGAGCTTACAGGCATTGCTCCACCGGCCATATAGCGATCATAGTGGGTATAAACAAAATTAATTTTGTCTGCTTCAAAAACTGTTTCAATTAGAAAATTCTCCCTTAATCCTTGTGTATCTAAAGTTTTGTATTCCTTTGGCCCTATTGCATAACGGGATTCAAAATTAATGCTCATAACTGAATTATTATTTTTGTTTGAATGCTAAATTTAGGGCTAATATTTGTCAATTGCGATACAATCTTACGCAAACGATGTCGTAGTGATCGGTTGGTTTTCCGAAAGCGGTAGCAACTTTAAGATAATCGAGATGGTTATTATGATTGCAATATACTTTGACCAAATTCTGCCTAATAACAGTTTTTAACCAATTTTTAAACAGTAATCAGTCAGTATTCCTTCAGTGTTCACTGAATGATCACTGAACAAGCACTGAACAAGCACTGAACGAGCACTGAACAAACACTGTCAAAATATCGAATTTGGTCACCATCTGATCCTCATTTGATGCGCCCAAATCTCATCGCTCTTTTCCAACTTCCATGTGTTCGTTTGAACCGCTGTTTTCCACAGTTGCTTTTACTGTTTGGCGTCCTAATGTGCGGCCTTTGCAGATAATAATTACCTGTTGTGTCAATATTATTTACATCTCGGTTTCAGATTTACTAACTTCGTGTATGGTAAAGAAGAAATTCCCATATTCTAAACGCATAAACACGGACCGAGAGGACTGGGGGGGGCCTTATGACCATCTAAAAAGCAAATTATTTACATATGAAACCCAATATTTTAGTTGTTAACGATGACGGTATTACAGCGCCAGGTATTAAGGTGCTGTTGGAAGAGATGCAGAAAATCGGAAATGTAGTTGTCGTTGCTCCTGATTCGGCACAATCTGGAATGGGGCATGCCATTACACTTGGTAGGCCACTACGTTTGGATAAAATCAATTTATATGAAGGGGTTGAAATGTACCAGTGTTCAGGAACGCCAGTAGATTGTGTAAAACTTGCTGTAAATAAAGTTTTTAAAGGGCAAAAGCCTGATATATGTGTATCGGGGATCAATCATGGGCTCAACAATTCAATCAATGTTTTATATTCCGGTACGATGTCTGCTGCGGTAGAGGGGGCCATTGAAGGGATTCCTTCTGTGGGGTTTTCGCTTGATAATTTTTCTCACGATGCGGATTTTAGCTATTGCAGACCCTACGTGATTTCTATTGCCGAGCAGGTGCTGGCTAACGGTCTCCCTAAAAATACATTGCTGAATGTTAATTTTCCCCAAACAGCAGGTTTTAAAGGTATTAAAATTTGCAGACAGGCAGGAGGACATTGGGTAGAAGAATTTGATGAACGTATTGATCCACACAATCGTGATTATTATTGGACAACGGGTAAATTTGTCTTGCAGGACAGAGGAGAAGATACCGATAGTTTTGCATTGGCCAATGGTTATGTATCTGTCGTTCCGACACAGTTCGATATGACGGCACATCACGCCATTCCAGAATTGAATTCATGGAGCTTTGATCATTTGGGAAATACAAGGGGAGGCGATAAACGTGAAAAATAATAGCTGGATCGGATTGGGTATCGGTACTGTATCTCCAGTATTGGCTTATATTTTAGTACGTTTTACGGATCTTGAACTTCATTTTTTACCCGAGAAGCCTATGGCCATCTACACTATAGCTGTATTGGTTAATTTAGTGCTTTTACGTTTTGCGTATCGATCGGGGAAAGATCACCTGGGAAAAGGAATTATTGCAAGTACTTTTTTGGCTATGATACTATACCTGATCACGCATAGAATTACAGTTTGATTAAAATTCATAAACCCCATCTGACCGACGGGAAAAATTTTGTACAACATGAAATTAACATTAGGATTTTCTCCATGTCCAAACGATACATTTATTTTTGATGCATTGATTCATCATAAGATAGATACCAAAGGACTGGATTTTGAGGTGGAATATCAAGATGTGGAGACCTTGAACCTGAAAGCTTTTCAAGGCGATCTTGACATTACCAAGCTGAGCTATCATGCCTTTGCCTACGCTGTTGAAGATTATGAGTTGCTCGATGCAGGGAGTGCTTTAGGATTTGGTGTAGGGCCTATGCTGATTACGAAGGATCCGAAATTAGCAAAATTGCTGCAGCAAAAATTAGATCGGGCCGAAAGTTTAGATGGGTTTAATCAATTGAAAGTGGGGTACCCAGGGAAATATACCACAGCTAATTTTTTGTTAAGCCTGGCATTCCCCGAATTAAAAAATAAAGTAGAACTTGTTTTTTCGGATATTGAAGGAGCTTTACTGGATGGATCCATCGACTTAGGGTTGATTATTCATGAAAATAGGTTCACCTATGCCGAAAAAGGACTGCATAAGGTGGTGGATCTGGGTGAGTATTGGGAGAAGACGACAAAATTTCCGATTCCTCTTGGAGGAATTGTCGTAAAACGTAGTCTGCCACAAGAAGTGAAGGAGACGTTGAATACGATTTTGAAAGAAAGTGTAGAATTTGCATTTGCCAATCCGAAATCTGGGCTTGAATTCATTCGTGCACATGCACAGGAAATGAGTGAAGAGGTGATGTACAAGCATATTGAACTTTATGTCAATAAATATTCAGTAGCATTGGGGCTTGAAGGACGTGATGCAATTACGAAGATGTTTGAAAAGGCACAGGAACTGGGATTCATTCCGCATTCAGACCGTAAGTTGTTTTTATCATAAATTGACTGTCGGTTTAAAGCTCATATTGCTCAGAAAAACTTCACGTCAAGATGGCGTAAAAGGGGATAAATAGGTAGAGGATTCTTGCAGGCTGTAAGGAACTGACATTTTCAATAAAAATAACGTAAAAAAAATGGATGTAAGCTGTTAGATATCATATCTAATAACTAAATTTGCCCGATTAGTGTCAAATTGTCTGCAATTTTACTTTGGAGTCATTATTGTACAAAATCTTAAGTTGAGATAGAAAAAAAATTATGTTAAAGTTTTTAAGTAAATTATTTGGAAGTAAATCCGAGAGAGATATCAAGGGAATTCAGCCTGTGGTAGACCAAATCAAAGCTGAATATGAGAAGCTTTCAAATCTAACCAATGACGAGTTACGTGCCAAGACCGTTGATTTCAAAGAAAGAATTAAAAATTACCTAGCCGATATTGACCAAGAAATTGACACGCTTAAAAAAGAAGCGGATCAAGATGAGGACGATATGGCAAAGAAAACTTCTATTTACGAGCAAGTGGACAAATTGTCCAAAGACCGTGACAAGAAGTTGGAAGAGGTATTGAAGGATATTTTGCCGGAGGCATTTGCCGTGGTAAAAGAAACTTCAAGACGTTTGACAGAAAACGAAGAATTAGAAGTTACTGCCAACGATTTTGACAGAGAATTGGCTGTTTACAAATCAAACGTTATCATCAATGGTGATAAGGCGATTTGGAAAAACAAATGGATGGCTGCAGGTACTGAGGTCACTTGGAACATGGTACACTATGATGTCCAATTAATCGGTGGTATTGTATTGCACAGTGGTAAAATTGCCGAGATGGCAACCGGTGAGGGTAAAACGTTGGTAGGAACATTACCGACCTATCTAAATGCTCTTTCTGGTCAAGGCGTACACATTGTAACGGTGAATGATTACCTTGCTCGTCGTGACTCGGAGTGGAATGCTCCGTTATTTGAGTTCCATGGGCTATCTGTTGACTGTATTGATAAACATCAGCCGAATTCCCCGCAACGTCGTAAAGCTTATCAATCGGATATCGTATATGGTACGAATAACGAGTTTGGTTTCGATTATCTACGTGATAATATGGTTCAGACTCCGGACGCATTGGTGCAAGGAAAATTACACTTTGCCATGGTCGATGAGGTTGACTCCGTATTGATTGATGATGCCCGTACACCATTGATTATCTCAGGTCCGATTCCTCGTGGCGATCAACACGAATTCTACCAATTAAAACCACGTATCGAGCGTTTGGTGCATGTACAGAAAGCGTACATCAATACCGTCTTGAATGATGCTAAAAAAGCGCTGGCGGCAGGTGATTCTGACGTTGAAGGCGGCGGTTTGGCATTATTAAGAGCGTACAGAGGTTTGCCTAAAAATAAAGCATTAATCAAGTTCTTAAGCGAAGGCGCTAATCGTTCGATCTTACAAAAAGTAGAAAACTACTATATGCAAGAGCAAAATAAAAATATGCCTAAAGTAGATGCAGAACTTTATTTTGTGATTGATGAAAAGAACAACCAAGTAGAATTGACAGAAAAAGGTATCGAGTTGATTACAGCAACAGGCGAAGATCCTTCATTCTTTATTTTACCGGATGTTGGTACTGAGATTGCTGAAATTGAAAAGTCTTCGTTGACTTTGGAAGAAAAGGCAGCTCAGAAAGAAGATATGTTGCGCGATTATTCGATTAAAGCAGAGCGTATCCACTCGATCAACCAGTTGTTAAAAGCATATACCTTGTTTGAAAATGATGTTGAATATATCGTTGATGAAGGTAAAGTGAAAATTGTCGATGAGCAAACAGGTCGTATCATGGATGGCCGTCGTTACTCAGATGGTTTGCACCAGGCGATCGAAGCAAAGGAGAATGTGAAAGTAGAAGATGCGACACAAACTTACGCAACGATTACATTGCAAAATTACTTCCGCATGTACCACAAACTTTCGGGTATGACGGGTACAGCGTCGACAGAGGCCGGTGAGCTTTGGGAAATTTATAAATTGGATGTCGTAGAAATTCCGACAAATCGTGGAATCCAACGTGATGATCGTCAAGATTTGATCTATCGTACGGCCCGTGAAAAATACAATGCTGTAGCTGAAGAAATCCAACGATTGACAGAGCAGGGACGGCCAGTATTGGTCGGTACCACATCGGTTGAAATTTCGGAGTTATTGAGCCGTATGCTTCAATTCCGTAAGATCAAGCATAACGTATTAAATGCGAAGTTACACCAAAAAGAAGCTGATATCGTCGCTGAAGCTGGACGCCCAGGACAAGTAACCATCGCGACGAATATGGCTGGTCGTGGTACGGATATTAAATTGACCGAAGAAGTTAAAAAAGCTGGTGGTCTTGCCATTATCGGTACCGAAAGACACGAATCTCGTCGTGTTGACCGTCAGTTACGTGGTCGTGCTGGTCGTCAGGGAGATCCAGGTTCTTCGCAATTCTTCGTTTCTTTGGAAGATAACTTGATGCGCTTATTCGCTTCAGAGAGAATCTCTAACATCATGGTGAAAATGGGTGTTGAAGAGGGCGAGGTGATGCAACATAGTATGTTGACCAAATCCATCGAACGCGCACAGCGTAAAGTGGAGGAGAATAACTTCGGTATCCGTAAACGTCTATTGGAATATGATGATGTAATGAACTCCCAACGTACCGTAATTTATTCGAAACGTAAAAATGCTTTGTTTGGAGAACGTTTAGACGTGGATTTGAACAACATGATTTTTGATGTTGCAGAAGAAATTGTCGTTGAAGCAAAAGAGCAAGGTAATTACGAAGATTTCCAAATCGAAGTAATCCGTATTTTTGCGATCACACCAGAAATTACAGCAGAAGAATTTGCACAGGGTAAAATTGAAGGCTTGACTGATCGTCTATTTGAGCATGCAATTAACGCTTACCACCATAAAATTGAGGCCGTTGGTGCTTTGACAGTTCCTGTATTGAATAATGTGTATGCGGAAAGAGGTCAGATCGTCGAAAATGTCGTTATTCCATTTACGGATGGTATCCGTGGCATTCAAGTTTCGGCGAATTTGAAAAAAGCCATCGAAAGCAACGGTAAAGAAGTTTTCAAATCTTTTGAAAAAGGAATCGTATTGGCATTAATCGATGAGGCTTGGAAAGAGCACCTGCGTGAAATGGATGATTTGAAACAATCCGTTCAAAATGCTGTTTATGAACAAAAGGATCCGATTATCATTTATAAAATGGAGGCATTTGATTTGTTTAAATCGATGTTGGCTTCAATGAATAAGGATGTCGTTAGCTTTATTTTCAAAGGAGAGATCCCTGGTCAAGAACCGACTTCTATGCAAGCGAGACAAGTACAGCAGGCTCCAGTAAAAACGATTGAAACTAAAGCTGAATTGGCTTCACCTACAGGTGTGAGTGAGGAGGATGTGAATGAAGGTCCAAAAGAACCTGTTCGTAATGAGAATACTGTTGGACGCAATGACGAATGTCCTTGTGGTTCAGGAAAAAAATATAAAAATTGCCACGGCGCAAATAACTAATCGATAAGAAAGGTTAAACTATGCTGAAGAGAGGATTGATTTTCATACATGCACTTGTGTTGTTTGCGCTAGTTCAGGTAAACGCACAAGAAAAAGGTGGAGTAATTGTAACCAAAGATTCATTGATTACACAGCTTCAAAATTTCAGGGCAGCTATGGGGATCAATCCTGTCGAAAGCAAAGCGACAGTAGTTCCTGCTAAACCCATCGTCCGCTCCGCGGCGACGCGGGTCAAAGTAAGGGGATTCCGCGTACAGATCTTTGCTGGATCGAATCGGAATCAAGCATTTTCGGAGCAGACACGTTTCCGAAGCATGTATAAAGATATTGATACCTATATCACCTATGATGAACCCAATTATCGCGTCAAGGTAGGTGATTTTAGAAGTCGCTCTGAAGCAAATGCCTTCATGCGCGAATTACGTCAATATTTTAGCAACGTCTTTGTTTTTTCGGAGAACGTTTTTGTATATCAATAAATCAATCAACCTTATGGCAAGTACGAAAGAAAAAGTCCTGGCCTTAGCTCATCAATATTTTGAAGATACGGTTTCCAATCGTAGACATCTTCATCAGAATCCTGAACTTTCCTTCGAAGAATACAATACCTCGGCATTTGTAAAAGCGCAATTGGATGAATTGGGAATTCCTTATGAGGCTAAAGCTGATACGGGCATTGTCGCTTTAATTACTGGTGATCTCCCTTCAGATGAAGTTATCGCGTTACGCGCAGATATGGATGCTTTACCAATTCAAGAAGTGGAGGGGCGCTCATATGGATCCAAGACCCCAGGAGTGATGCATGCCTGTGGTCATGATGTACATACCTCTTCTCTTTTGGGGACAGCTAAAATATTGCATAGCCTGAAAGCCGAATTTGGAGGAACGATCAAATTGATCTTCCAGCCAGGTGAGGAGCGCTTACCCGGAGGAGCTTCCTTAATGATCAAAGAGGGCGCTTTGCAGAATCCTGCCCCTTCAGCTATAATAGGTCAGCATGTGATGCCCTTTATTGAGGTTGGCAAGGTTGGTTTCCGTGAGGGAAAATATATGGCTTCCTGCGATGAGCTGTTCATGACAGTCAAAGGCAGGGGCGGGCATGGAGCACATCCGCATCAAAATATTGATCCAATTGTTATTACAGCGCAGATCATTACTGCTTTGCAGCAGATTGCTAGTCGATTTGCAGATCCGCGTACCCCGACTGTGCTATCTTTTGGAAAGATTATGGCCAATGGAGCCACAAATATTATTCCTGATCAGGTTTATCTGGAAGGTACATTTCGCACATTTGATGAGGGATGGCGTGCTGAAGCGCATGCGCGCATGGTGAAAATTGCTGTGAGCATTGCCGAAAGCATGGGAGCGACTTGTGAATTTGAAGTGCGTAAGGGATATCCTTTTCTAATCAATGAGCCCCAATTGACAAAAAGTGCACGGACATTTGCGGAAGAATATCTCGGAAAAGAAAATGTTGTAGACTTAGATCTATGGCCTGCCGCGGAGGATTTTTCCTATTATTCACAAGAAATTAATGCTTGTTTCTATCGTTTGGGTACAGGCAATGCAGCACGTGGTATCTCTTCAGCTGTCCATACGCCGACCTTTGACGTGGATGAGACTTCTTTGGAGATTAGTACGGGGTTGATGGCATACATTACCTTGCGTAGGCTCGGTTATTAAATTATATATGTCATCTCATCACATTGTTCGAGAGAATCAGGAACCTGCATTACTGATTGAAAACCTTTTCCTCATCGACGAAGAGGGCTTGGGGCAGTTGCTGGAATGGAGCCCCACAATTGTCATTGAGGCGGAAACCATCGATTTATTGGATGCGCGTGGTTATAAGTTCGATATCGTTTTTACAAAAAAGTCCATTAACGATTCACAGGAAAATTTAAAGATCATTTCCTATGATAATGATTTTCTAAAGACGGCGATAGAATACCTGATAGCTCATCAATACAAAGCGGTGAATATCCTGACTGATCAGCTTGATGTGGCTTATTACCGGCCCTATTTGGAGCAGATTAATATTGTGCTGATCACGAAGGGCGTCCGCTATTGTTTTGTAACAACGGGCTTCACCAAATGGAAGCCTACAGGGGAGAGAATCCGAATTGAGGGGCTTGATGCTGATGAAAAAAACACGCACGAAGGCTTGATTAAGATCAATGACAACGAATACGAAATGGAAAAAGACGGCTTATTTGTCCTTAAATTTTCCCATATAAAATACATTTTAATAGGAGAAAAGATTGCATGATAACAATAGAATTGGCAGAACAAAGCGATATCAGAAGCATTTCAAATATGGCGCATAGTATTTGGCCTGTTACTTATGGAGAGATACTTTCACAAGATCAAATTGACTTTATGCTCGAAAAAAGCTATACCGTTGAGGGACTTGCAGAAAGTATGGTTAATGGCCAATTTTTTTATGTCTTGAAAGAAGATGGTATCGGTCAGGGATTTATTGCCTTGCGAACTCTTGAGGATCGTGTACGTATTGAAAAGCTCTATTTGATGCCCAATGTGCAAGGAAAAGGCTTCGGAAAGGCGCTGATAGACTTCGCTTCAGAAAAAACCATCTTAAAGGGTAAAGGGATTCTTGAATTGAACGTAAATAGAAATAACCCTGCTTACCATTTCTATTTGAAGCAGGGCTTTGAGGTCATTGAAACGATTGATATTCCTTATTATGATTATGTTCTAAACGATTATGTCATGCAAAAAGAAGTAAAAGCTTAGGCCTGTCGCCTAATCTTTTAGTTTTTCGACCCGTGAAGGTGTTTGTTTGCCTGTTACAATTCCCGAGGTGCCTATGGCGATCGCTTCTATACTGGAAATGATATTCTGAACATTTAATGTAGACACTTCATCTTTTACGGTATGGTAATATTCATCCTTATCCATTTGGGATGTTGAAAATGAATGCGCAGGCACACCTTTGGCTGCCAATACCGCATTATCGCTTCGATAAAAGAGATTTTGTTTGGTATATGGATCAGGATAGAATCGGAAATTTGTGTTTTTTAAATTTTCCTGCATTAATTCACCAAGATTCGACTGATCGTATCCTGTAATATACACTGTATTGGGACCGAATTTGGAATCTTTTCCGATCATTTCCATATTGATCATGGCCACGACCTGATCGGCATCGATGTGGTTGGAAAAATATTTTGAGCCATACATGCCCAGTTCTTCTGCCGTAAAAGCGACGAAAATAAGGGTCCTTTCATTATTATTTTGTTTTTTGTAGTAATCTGCAAGGGTCAGCATTGCGGTCACGCCCGAGGCATCGTCATCTGCGCCATTGGCAATAGAATCTTGGCCTACTGCCTGAAGGATGCCAATATGATCGTAATGTCCCGAAAAGATAACGTATTCGTTCGGTTTACTTTTTCCGGGGATGATTCCGGCCACGTTAAATAAGGGGAAATTTTGAAGTTTCCGTTCAATATGAATTTGAAAAGTTTGGGGTTTCTCCGCTGTTAAAAGGTAGACAATTGATGGTTTTTGCCTGGTGGATTCCTCTATAAATTTAGGGGAGTTGAGCATCTGACCGAAACGGACAAAATAGCTTTCAAAGGAAGGATCTACCAATACAAGTGTATTTTCTTTGGCTAGAGAATGTTCTCTAAATACTTTCGCAAAATCATCGCCCGATTTTATTTCGACAATGTTATGGGTGTTTGTATTGTCCCACTGTAAATTCACGTGATTTCCAAGTGAAATAATATGGTCAGCTGGGATCAGCTGCTTATTGATGGTTGCGGATTTGCTTACGGGAGAGATTTTATCCAATTGGAATGTTTGCCTGTAATTTTGTTCTGCGTAGGGGCTGAGGCCTATTCTCTTCATTTCGGCAGCGATAAAATCTGCAGCTGGTTCGATGTCTTTTGTCAAAGCCGATCTCCCCCGCATATCGTCGGCGGCTAAGGTATGGAGTATGCGGCTCACATCTTGGCGTTCCTGCTCGGAAATAACTTGCTGTCCATAGCTTACTGCCGAGAGTGCAAGTAAAGATATAGACAGTATAATTTTAGGTATTGAATTCATATAAAGCTTAGTAAAGTCTGGGTGAAGATAAGGAAAATTCTACAAGCGAATCGTGCAGACAATAAACTTCCTAAAATGACCCATTTCAAATGATCCGATGACAGGCAAAACCCATCTAACATTTCTAATGCCGTTATTACACTAAAAAATGAGGCTATTCTTAGCAACATCAACTGATTTTGAGCATCCATGAAAGCGAACACTTTCGGAAAAAATGTAGTATATTTGACTATTAAATTGTTTGAAAATGAAAGAAGTATCTGTACAAGAATTAAAGAATAAAATCGATAACAACGAAGATTTTCAGTTGATAGACGTTCGTGAATCCTTTGAGTATGAAGTATCCAATTTAAATGGATTGAATATTCCACTTTCAGGTATACTGATCGAAGCTGATAAGATTGCGAAAGATAAACCTGTTATCGTACAATGCCGTTCTGGAAAACGTTCTGCACAGGCGATTATGTTATTGGAACAACAGGGTTTTGAAAATCTTGCAAATTTAAAAGGCGGAATTTTAGCTTGGAAAGAGGAAATCGATCCAGAGTTAGACGTTTATTAAGATGAAAAATTTGGAGCATCAGACTAAGCAAGCTTTCTTGTTTAGTCTTGCTTTTTATAGCGTAGCTATTTTAGCGCGATTATTTAACCTTGGTATATTCCCCATATTAGGTAGCCTTTCCATTCTATTGTCTCTCCTATGGGTAATATTGGTTCTACGGGAAATCATGCTTTCGAGGACAATTTCTAACACAGAAAGGATGCTGATGGCTTTGACAATTGTTTTATTAAACATTGTTGGTGGAGCATTCTATTTCTTTGGCGGATGGAGACAGCGGGTATTGGGATTAATAAAAAAGTGATATGTTAAAGTATTTTTTTCTAAATATAGTGTTGAGTTTGGCTATTGTATTTTTAGTTTACAGTGGTTTTGAAGGGTATAAGGCCGGCAACATGCTGGTAACGGGATTATCCATCGCCTTTCTGGTGGTTTTGATCTATCTCCGTGTTGTTTTAAGCAAGCGGGTTCGATCACTTATTCAGCAAAAAGAAAGCGGTAAACAACAACCTACTACAAAACAAAAGAAGAAGTAATAAAAAAAGCCTGCTTTAAGCAGGCTTTTTTTATTACTTCACAAATGGTGGTTTTGTTACTTTTGCTTTTATTTTTTGATTGCGGATTAGAATGAAGATCTCGGTGCCGTCTTTTGAAAAGGCTGTATCCACATAACCTAAACCGATTGATTTTTTCAATGTTGGTGATTGCGTACCTGAAGTCACACGTCCAATTACATTTCCATCAGCATCAGCGATTTCGTAATCATGACGAGGAATACCTCTGTCAATCATTTCGAAACCAACAAGCTTTTTCTTTAGACCAGCTTCTTTCTCTGCTTTAAGTGCTGCGGAATTCACAAAGTCTTTTGTAAACTTGGTGACCCAGCCTAAACCGCCTTCTAAAGGAGATGTATTATCGTCAATGTCATTTCCGTATAGACAGAAACCCATTTCCAGACGTAAAGTATCACGGGCACCTAAACCAATTGGTTTGATTCCATAAGCTTTACCGGCTTCGAAAATAGCATCCCATACTTTTTGGGCATCTTCATTGGCTACATAGATTTCAAAACCTCCAGCTCCCGTATATCCTGTTGCGGAAACCAACACATTTTCTACGCCCGCAAATGTACCTTTTGCAAAGGTATAGTATTCCATTGGAGCTAATTCGATGTCTGTAAGCGATTGAAGTGCATCCGCAGCCTTAGGACCTTGTACCGCAAATAAAGAGGTTTGATCAGAGATATTTTTCATCTCCACACCAGCTGTATTGTACTTGGAGATCCAGTTCCAGTCTTTCTCAATATTTGACGCATTTACAACCAAAAAATATGTCTTATCGTCTATACGGTAGGTTAGGAAGTCATCAACTACACCGCCAGTTTCATTGGGGATATAAGCATATTGAACTTTGCCATCGTATAATTTTGACACATCATTGGAAGAGATTTTTTGAAGTAGATCCAGGGCTTTTTCCCCTTTTAGGATGAATTCACCCATGTGGCTTACATCAAAAACTCCTACACCTGTGCGAACTGTTTCGTGCTCATCATTGATGCCTGTGTATTGTACGGGCATGTTGAAGCCTGCAAAGGGAACCATTTTTGCTCCTAAAGCAATGTGCGTCTCCGAAAGGGCAGTATTTTTTAACATAAAAATTAAGTTTTAATCAGCTACAAATTTAATAAAATATACGTGATTCCTCACTGTGAATCCATTTTAGAACAATCGATTTAATTGCTTACCCGGAGCGAATAGATGGTCATATAATCATCTTCGCTATCGGTATCTTCACATAGCAGGAACATTAGGCCTTGGGCCGTTTCCTCTTTCAATGTGATTCCTTCAAATTTATGCTTTTCGGGAATTTCGAATGTCTCGGGTTTGCCGGAAAGATCGGAAGGTATTTTTCCAAGAAGAGAACCACTGATTTCTCCATCCAGATAAGTCGATTTTGCATTTTCGGCAGTAGCAATAAAATAGATTTCATTTCCAACCAGGGTCGCATCTGAGAAACCTGTCGATATACCATTGAGCTTGGGTAGTTCAATCGGGATACAGCGGGATTGTTCGGCAGCAAGCGGATGATACTCTAAAATGGCATTTATGCCTTTAGGGCCATTTCCCCGGTTAAAAAATAAGATCTTATCTTTTAAATGAACTACGCCTTCAATATTGAAGTCTTCTTTGGAAATATTGAATTTTTCCATTAAGGAAGAATAGATGTTACTGTAGTCTTCCTGAAGGACTGTTTTGCCGTCCCAAATAAAACGAGTGTTTCTGTTTGGGGTAGAACCAGAACCATAGAGATAATAGCGGCTTCCATCGAAAGTGATCGATTCCAAATCCATTTTAGCTGCTTTAGCCCTATTTTCCATTGGATCAGACTGCCGTAGTGCCGTTTTTGACAACTTTTGGTCTGTGATACTATAGCTGTAGATATAATTGCTATTGTCAGAAACGATATGGATTTGCCTATCCTGATAGACAATACCAGAAGCTGCGGTAATACCGGATATGCTGATAAAGGCTTCGAGAATCAATTTTAACATATCGCGTTGAGGTTTAATATTTCCAATACCCGGATGAAATCGGGTTGTAGGGGCGCTTTGATATGAACGTCTTCGCCCGATAAAGGATGTTTAAAGGTCAGCTCCGAGGCATGCAATAGCATGGTATCCATTTGGTAGGCTTCTTTCCAGAACTTGTTTTGTTTATTGCATCCATGCGGGCGATCGCCGATAATGGGATGAAAGATATGCGCAAAATGGCGACGTAACTGATGCATACGACCTGTAATTGGGTTGGCTTCGACGAGACTGTATCGTGCTGTCGGAAATTTTCCGAAGGGAACGGCCAACTCGCCTTGAGCAAGTAAGCGAAAAGATGTTTGTGCTTCCTGAACGGTGCCATCGTCCCTTTTTAAGGGATAGTCAATCAGGCCTTCTGCTGGCGCGAAGCCCCTCAGAACAGCGAGGTATTTTTTGTTGATCTTACGCTCCTGAAAACTTTTTTGTAAGTATTGGTCCGTCTCCTTGTTTAATGAAAATAACAGAATGCCTCCGGTCTTCCGGTCCAAACGATGTGCGGGATAAACGGTTTTTCCTAATTGGTCCCGAAGGAGCTGTAGGGCAAACGCTGAAGCATCGCGCGCAATAGCAGATCGGTGCACCAATAGTCCATGTGGTTTATTGATTGCAACGATGGATTCGTCTTGATAAAGTATTTCTAAAGGCATGTTAAATCTTTTTCAATGCAGCAATAATTTCGTCGGCCTTTTCATCAATTTTTGGGCTCAGCCAGATGTATTTAAAAGCTCCGCCACCGATAATCTGTTCTGTACCCTGCCATTTTATTTTGGTTAGCGAAAACAAATAGTAGTTGTCGACCACAACGGAACTTTGGATAAATTTATCGACGATGTCATTTCCGAAGAGCTGCATCCCCAATCCGAAAAACTCTTGATCTTTCGCATGAAGCTGGCTTTTCAATAGCTGTTCAGCTTTCGCGCGTACAACCTTTTCGTGTTCCTCTTTGCTTGGGTTAGTCAAAATTGCGGCCAGCATGATGACGATCAAAATCAGTGAAAATATTCTTTTTTTGCTCATTTTAAATTTGAGATTAAGTTCTGGATGTCATAACACGATGACTATCGCGATCAAAATTATTAAATAGATATTAGATATGGGCAACTGTTTTAAGAGAAATGCGAAGGATTCTGCCCTATAGGTGAAGCAAGGAGGTTTATTTAGAATCCGAGGGTATTCAATAGCGAGAATGCCCAAGAGAACAACGTCCAGATAAGATAAAATGTAACACCGATGAATAAGAAGAAGACCGTTAGAATACTGATGATTATACCGATACCCGAGCCTGAATGCTTGCCTTCGTAGTAATGTTGTCGTAATAATTTGATGTTCTTTTCATTGGCCTTGCTAAAAAAATCAAAAAAGTTTCCGAGGAAAGGAATGCTACCCAAAACGGCATCAATCGAGATATTGAGCAACATGCGTATGACTAATTTTGGACTGGCACCGTTACGCCACATGGCTATGACAAGAACCAGGGAAGTTCCGAAGCCCGCTATCGCGCCACCTAAGGGGATGAGATTCAAGACTGGATCCAGTCCGAAGCGAAAGTTTCCAATCTTGAATTGATTATCCATTAACCAAGATATTCGGTCAATCCAACCGAAATCTTGGTCAATTTGTTTTAATTTATCTGCTGGAGTTTTTTCCCTATGCATGATTACAATAACTCAAATGAAGCGCTGATTTCACTCGTAACTTTCATCGGTCTGATATTTAAATCTAACCCACTGTCACCAGCGCTGTCTGCTGCTTCGGCCATAGCACCTTTATACATGGCATTACGCATCATCGGTTGTACGCCAAATATAATTTGTTGTGGTGTTTCAGATAATACGATCGCTTTACCAATTTTTTGGCCTGCGGCTTCTGCCAAAATTTGAGCATTGACTTTTGCATCCAATACCGCCTTGGTTTTTAAACTTTTTTCCAACTCCTTTTTCTTTGAATAATCATATTCGCTAATATAGGTGCTTTGGATACCGGCTTTGTCAACACCGTCTAATAGTTGGCCCAAATTGTTCAAGTTGGTTACCTTAATACGGTATTGTCTGGAGAGCAAGATATCGGTGTCTTTTTTCTTTTTATCCGGAACATTATAGCTCCAGATATTCTGGATGGTAAAATCTTCTTTTTTTACACCCGCTTTTGTCGCCGAATCGAACAGATCTTTTTCTAGCTTTTCTATTGCGGCCTTTTTCTTCGTGTTACCGTTCTCATAAAACTCTTTTAGGGTAACATCAATATAGATAATATCTGGTGTTACTTCTTCTTCTGCACGGCCTACCGTAGATACAAATTCTTTATTAACCATTTGTTGCGCGTTTACTTGGGTCATCAAACCTAAAAAGGCTAGTCCTAATAGTATTTTTTTCATATTTTTCGTCTTTAACTTTTTATAATAATACGATTGCCATTATCGCATTGCTACAAGATTGGAGCCAAAGTTTATGAAAAAGTTTAACGGATAAAAAAAATAAAAAGGTTAAGATTTTTGATTTTATTTCTCTACCTTTAGGGAAATTAATAATATAGTGCCATGCAAGAAGGTAAAGTAAAATTCTTTAATGAGACCAAAGGTTTCGGTTTCATCATCCCTAACTCAGGCGAGAGCGAAATTTTTGTTCACGTTTCTGGATTAGTAGACAAAGTTCGTGAGAATGACAATGTATCTTACGAAGTTGAACAAGGCCGTAAAGGTCTTAATGCGGTAAATGTAAGAGTTATCTAATTAGATTCAAGATATATTTATTGTGAAAAGGCCTATGCGAACAGCATGGGCTTTTTTATTTTATGGGAAATCTGGCTCTTAGAAAAGGATATTCTGCGACAGGGCGTGTTTACTTGCTTGAGTAAATAATTTGGACTGATAATTGTAATAGGATATTTAAAAATAGTTAGTGAAGATGAAACGTATTCTAGTATTGGGGCTGTCTGTTGTTATTGCGCTATCCATGTCGGCCTGTTATTCTGCCCATCATCACCATGGTCATGGCCGTGGTCCGAAAAGAATGCCTCCTGGGCATGCTAAAAAATACTATGGTGAGCAGTCGGCACGTGATTTTGCTCCAGGACAACAAAAGAAAAAGCATAGACATTAATTTTTTATTGGATTGCATTCGACGAGCGTATACATGTTTGTAGGCTATCGAATATTTTCTTTTGACGACCATTGATGTGGTATAGAGAAGAAGCAAAATAATATAAAAAAAGCTTTCACAATTGTGAAAGCTTTTTTTATGCTGTTAGCATCTAAGCAAAAGGATCTTTATCAGGTGCTGGTGGCGTAGGATTTGATGGTTGTGAACTTCCAAATGGGTCCTGTGGCCGAGAAGAACCGAAGGGATCTTGGCTTTGTGTAAAAGGATGATTTGTTGCGTTTTCCAGCGCTTTGGGATCTGGACCATATTGATTTGAAGCCTTGTCGCCTTCCAGTACCAATAAGTAAAGCAGGTAGATCCAACCAATAAATGGAATCAATGCAACTAATATAAACCAGCCTGATTTATTGGTGTCATGTAATCTTCGGACCGTAACGGCTATCCCGGGAATTAGTAAAGCTAAACTTACTAAACCTGAGACATACGTAAATAAGCTTGCAATTTGTCCAAGTATTGCAAATACTGCGCTAATGATGAGATTTGCAAGGAAAAACATCCAATATTCCTTACGGCGAGCCCTTCCTTCAAAGTTGGCATAGTTGTCTCGAACAACCTTTAAAAAGTTTTCTTTAAGTTCCATATTTTAAGACTTTTTTAGGTGAAAATGATGTTAGTAAATCAAAATGTTATTTCAATTTTGTTACAATAAATGTACCAAGAATTTATCCGAGAGATCAATTATTATAAAAGGGTAAGTGTTTGGAAGAGCTATAGTTGCTGCGCTTGGGCAAAAGAATAGCCGCGTTCATCTGCCTGTTTTGGATCTAAAGGCAGCATAGAATTCGCTTTCAAAGGAGAAAGCTGTGCGTAGCTTATCTAAAAATCTCTTCGAGTATATACAGCGATTTTATTTCTTTAAAATTTGTGCGGTGGAGACGATAGAAGTCGAGCACTTTTTCCAGCAGGAATTGCCGATCAGAAGCGGTCATTTTGATGCGGTCGCAGTTTGAATATTCGGATTCGATTAAATTTCTGAAAATTGACGTATGCGGTTCCTGCAATACAAGTGGATGTTCAGGAAGGCTATCGGAAAAGGTAGCTTCATGAAGATTAAAATAAGGGCGGGGCTGTTTTGATTCAGCGGGATAAAACCCGAGAAAGCGTGTTAGCTTGATTAAAAAAACAAGATGGAAATTGGCCAGATTTAAATGCGTTTCATCTAGCCAGCGGACAGACTGGTGGATGAACTCAAAAAGATAATGGTCATTTTCTTGTTCCTTCAGAATTTTATAGAGTATTTCATTGAGAAAAAGGGCAAGTGAGCTTTTAACAATGTCATAAGGTATTTCTTGCAAAACAGGGACTTGACGCGCTTCGGATATCCGTTGTAATGAACCATTATCTTTATGTGTAGCGACAATTTCCAGTAAATGTAAGGGTTGAAGAATATTGGCCTTGATCTTTGCTTTAGGCTTCCTTGCGCCCGTAATGAGATAGGATTGCATCCCAAACTGTTCCGTGTATATCTGCGCAACAAGGCTACTCTCCGAATAGTTGGTTGTTTTTAGGACAATACCCCTAGTTTTGATCAGCATCTCCTTCTTTCTCTTTTTTATGCGATTCTTCGCGCATCTCCATAATGGCATTTCGGTCTACTTTACGAATCATGCGATAGATCAAAGTCAGGACACCGATACTAAATACAATAACTCCGACAAGCATAGCAAGTTTATACCAGTTGGAGCGTTGTTCCATGAGGTAATATCCTAAGATTACAAGTACGACACCAATGATTATTTCCCTTAAGCCCTTGCGAAGATATTTGTTCATAAATGTGAATTGTTGAAAACTATTTTTCTTTACAGAGCAAATATAATACAATAAAATCCTTTATTTTTGCCCTTACCCTTCCTGTGTAGAACTATTTTTAAAAATAATTCCAATTATCTTGTTGCTTATCTAAAAAAAAATATAGATATTTGCAAACTCTTTGCAGAGAGTGCAAAGGATTAACATATTGTAATAAAGACAACAAAAAAATAATATCATGTCAAGAATTTGTGATTTAACAGGCAAAGCGGCGTTAACAGGAAATAACGTTTCTCACTCAAACGTTAAAACTAAACGTAAATTCTATCCAAATTTACAAACTAAACGTTTTTACATTCCAGAAGAAGATCGTTGGATTACATTGAAAGTATCTACTTCTGCTATCAAAACTATCAACAAGAACGGGATTACAGCAGCGATCAATAAATTTATCGTTAAAGGTTCAATCTAATTGATTGTTTCGCCTGTTAGATTAAGATTATTCATGAAATTTCAATCCTTAAGAGGATTCAAAATAAAGTAAAACAATGGCTAAAAAAGGAAATAGAGTACAGGTTATCTTAGAATGTACTGAACACAAAGAAAGTGGTCTTCCGGGAATGTCTCGTTACATCACTACTAAAAACAAAAAGAACACAACTGAGCGTTTGGAATTGAAAAAATTCAACCCAGTATTGAGAAAAGTTACTGTTCATAAAGAAATTAAGTAAGTCACACATCTTGGCACTTGAAAAAGAGGCTAAGTAAAATATTAATATACCATGGCAAAGAAAGCAGTTGCATCGTTACAAAAAGGTGGCGGTAAAGAATTTACAAAGGTTATTATTACTACTAAATCTGCAAAAACTGGCGCGTATACTTTCAAAGAAGGTATGGTTCACAACGATAAAGTGAAAGACGTCGTTGCTGCAGCTCAAAAATAACGAGTAGCATTTTCCTTTTTTAAAGTTTTTCTTTAAAAAGAATTCGATAAAAATAGCCGTTTTGGTATCCTACCGAAAGGGCTTTTTTTGTTGAGGACATTTGTTTATATTTGAACATCAATTTTCACTAAACACTCCATGGGATTATTTGATTTTTTTAAGAAAAAACCACAAACACAAGAAGAAGAACAGGCCTTAGATAAAGGTTTGGAAAAAACAAAAGAAGGCTTTCTTTCTAAGATTACAAAGGCTGTCGTTGGTAAGTCAACAGTAGATGACGATGTACTGGATAATCTGGAAGAAGTTTTGGTTACTTCTGATGTTGGGGTTACGACCACCTTAAAAATCATTGATCGCATACAGGCCCGTGTTGCCCGAGATAAGTACGTTTCTACTTCTGAGCTCAACAATCTCCTGAAAGAAGAAATTCAAACGCTGCTGGCAGAAAACAATAGTGCTGATTTCGAGAACTTCAATTATGGCGATCATAAACCATACGTCATTATGGTTGTAGGTGTCAATGGGGTTGGCAAAACAACCACTATTGGCAAACTAGCCCATCAGCTGAAACAAGCTGGAAGCAAAGTTGTGTTGGGGGCAGCGGATACGTTTCGGGCGGCTGCTGTTGATCAACTTAAATTATGGGGTGAGCGTGTTGGCGTGCGTGTTGTCGCTCAGGCCATGGGCTCGGATCCTGCTTCAGTGGCTTATGATACCGTGAAATCGGCAGTAGCAAATGGCGAAGATGTGTGTATCATTGATACCGCAGGCCGTTTGCACAATAAGGTTGGCCTAATGAATGAGCTCACGAAGATCAAGAATGTTATGCAGAAGGTTGTTCCTGGGGCACCACATGAAATCTTGTTGGTCTTGGATGCATCGACAGGGCAAAACGCCATTGAACAATGCACGCAATTTACACAGGCAACTGATGTGAACGCCTTAGCATTGACTAAACTCGATGGAACGGCTAAAGGCGGGGTGGTTATTGGTATATCTGATCAATTTAAGATCCCGGTGAAATATATTGGTGTAGGAGAGAAAATTGGTGATCTTCAGTTGTTTAACAAAAAGGAATTTGTCGACTCCCTTTTCAAATAGAGTCTACCGTCTAATCATATGAAGACAAAATACGCGAAACCAGCTCCTTTGATTAATAAACCACGCGTCAATGTGGTAACATTGGGCTGTTCGAAAAATATTCACGATAGTGAAGTCCTGATGGGCCAGTTAAAGGGCAATCAGATGGAAGTCGTGCATGAAGCATCCAATATACAGGAGAATGATATTGTCGTAATCAATACCTGCGGTTTTATAGATAATGCCAAACAGGAATCAATTGATGCGATCTTACAATATTCGGATCTAAAAGATCAGGGTAAAATTAACAAAGTGATCGTTACAGGCTGTCTTTCTGAACGATATAAGCCGGAGTTACAGGCTGAAATCCCCAATGTTGATGCCTTTTTCGGTACAAATGATCTACCGGATCTGTTGTCAACCATTGGAGCTGATTATCGACACGAATTGTTGGGAGAGCGCTTATTGACAACGCCTTCGCATTTTTCTTATTTTAAGATTGCAGAAGGGTGTAACCGCCCTTGTTCTTTCTGTGCAATTCCCTTAATGCGTGGTAAACACGTTTCCAAATCCATTGACGATCTTGTCAAAGAGGCAAAATATTTAGCTTCTAATGGGACAAAAGAATTAATTTTAATCGCACAGGATCTCACTTATTACGGTCTCGATATCTACGGAAAACGCAATCTTTCTGATTTAATGCGTCATTTGTCGGACGTCGATGGAATCGAATGGATCCGGCTTCAATATGCATACCCTTCCGGCTTCCCAATGGATATTTTGGATGCAATGAACGAACGTTCGAATATCTGTAATTACTTGGATATGCCATTGCAGCATATTTCTGATCCAATGTTGAAGTCTATGCGCAGAGGTACAACGAAACAGAAACAGATCGATCTTGTCAACGCAATACGTGACAAGGTTCCAGATATCGCGTTGCGTACAACATTAATTTGTGGTTATCCAGGTGAAACTGAACAGGATTTTCAGGAGATGTTGGATTGGGTTGAAGAGACCCGTTTTGACAGGTTAGGGTGTTTTACCTATTCTCATGAAGAAAAGACGCACGCACATTCTTTGGAGGATAATGTGCCACAGGAAGTAAAAGAAGAACGAGTGGAAGCTATCATGGAAGTACAGCAAGGTATTTCGTACGATATCAATCAGTCCAAAGTCGGTAATACCTATAAAGTGCTGGTTGATCGGGTAGATGGCGATTACTTTATTGGCCGGACAGAATACGATTCTCCGGAGGTCGACAATGAGGTCTTGATTCCTGCTGCAGATACCTATGCACGAATTGGTGATTTTGTTCAGGTAAAAATCGACCGAGCTGAAGATTTCGATCTATATGGTGAGATTGTAAGGAAATAAGTTTAACAGCTTATCGCTAATACTATAAACAAACGGGCCTCCTTTATTCAAAGGAGGCCCGTTTGTTTATAGGCAATTGTCAGTGAAATGATATAATTTAAAAGTGGGACAAGCATTTTGCGAAAAATCACTATTTTGTCGACGCAAACTAGATACATTTGTAAGCGTACAATCCCCATTTTAAACAATCTATAACCGTTTAAAATCAGATTTATGAAGGCCTGTAGTTTCAGGATGAATCATTCTTTTGATTAAGATAAAAATAGGTGCTGTTGGGACGAAAAAGATTCTCCCTCCGATCAGGTTGCTTTGGGAATTTTCGTAATCAATAAGAATAGAAAATGAATAATAAATTTGCAGATGAAAGCAACTTATATTGAATATAGTGAAACAAATAGCTTCTCCAAGACTTTATTAGCCTATTTGGCACATGATGAAGCCTTAAAACCTTTTGTTGGGAATTGGCCTACCTGGGCTGGTTTTGAAAAGCAATTGAATGAAAAGAAGAAATTTGAACACAGGGAGATTCTTGTTGAGCGCCTTAAAAACCAATATGGCGAACTATTAAAAGATTCTCCTGCCGTAGCCGCCAATTTAGAACTGTTGCTGGACCAAAATTCTTATACCATTACGACTGGGCATCAGCTCAATATTTTTACCGGACCGTTGTATTTTATTTTTAAAATAATGACAGCAATACGTTTGTCCGAAGATTTGAAAGGCAAACATCCCGATAAAAATTTTATTCCGGTATATTGGATGGCAACTGAAGATCATGACTTTGAAGAGATCAACCACACCAAAGTCTTCGGTAAGAAAATTGCTTGGGATACTCCTGCTGTTTCTGCTACCGGGAGAATGGATACCGCAACAATCGTTGATGCTGTGAAGCAGTACACCAATATTTTAGGGCTTTCCGAAAATTCGACCAGACTGACACGCATTGTAGAAGAAGCCTATTTGAACCATGATCGATTAGCAGATGCAACACGGTATATGGTCAATGAGTTGTTTAAGTCTTACGGTCTTTTGATCGTCGATGCGGATGACCGGGAATTGAAGGAACTGTTCAAGCCAATTATTAAGGAAGATATCATCTCTGAAAAAAGCTTTAAGGCAATAACAGCGCGATCGGAAGAGTTGGAATCAAATGGTTTCTCTACCCAAGTGCATGCCCGTGAGATTAATTTCTTTTATTTGACGGACGAATTTAGAGAGCGTTTAGTACTGACTGCTGACGGCCGATACGAAGTATTGCACCAGCATATTTATTTTACCAAAGCAGAGCTGGAGCAGGAGATCGAGCGTTATCCAGAGCGTTTCAGTCCAAATGTGGTCATGCGGCCGATGTATCAGGAAATTATACTTCCCAATCTTGCTTATATTGGCGGTGGCGCCGAAATGGTCTATTGGATGCAGCTAAAATCCAACTTTGAACAATATCAGGTAGATTTTCCAATTTTGATCCCTCGTAATTCAGCAATGATTACCGAGGACAACGTTGCAGCTAAGTTGTTTCGTGTTGATCTTACATTTAAGAGTATTTTCCGGCCGGCAGAAGTGCTGAAAAAAGAGTATGTTCGACGTCATACCAAAGAACGACTGAATCTCAATGACGAATGGATGGAGCTGAACGCCATTTTTGGTAAGATAAGGTTACGAACTCATAAAATAGATCCAAGTTTGGGTCCTAGCACTGAAGCCGTAAAAGCACGGTTAAAGAAAGCGATCAATAACTTGGAGAAAAAGCTGATGAAAGCTGAGAAGCGAAATCATCAGCATGCTTTAACGGATATTGATAATGTGAAGGAAAAACTTTTTCCTGGCGGAGGACTGCAGGAGCGCTCTGAAAATTTCGCTTTGCTTTATGTCAAATACGGTGATAGCCTCTTTAGGGATCTTTACAAGTACTTTAATCCATTGGATTTTAAGTTTACGATTTTATATTAGAAAGTCAGCTTCGGCTGACTTTTTTGTGATGTTATTGGCCAGAAAGAATTTTCAGTTTGCGTTCTTTTTGTTACTGTCTGCTAAATCATGATGTTTGCAGTATCGGGATATTTCTATACCTATGTTAAAATACTTTTGTTGCCTGTTCCGATATTGCTTCTTTTTTCCTAAAGAAGTTTCATTTTGTTTATATACATGTTGAAATGCTTTGTTTATAATTTCATAATATTTCGTTTAGCTCCTGTTAACAGTTCCGATGTAGTTTTGCTTTCATTATCACAACCAACAACTAAATGAAAGAATTTCTACTTACAACGTGTGCCATCGCACTTGGAACAGGGTTGTACGCACAAACGACCCAAGCCGGGTTTTCCGGAAAGATTACGGACGAGAACAACAAAGGGGTTCATGGTGCTTCCATCGAAGTGCGGAATGAATCGACCGGTTTCACAACGAAGACCTCAACCAATGCAAATGGCGACTTCAACTTTAAGGAGTTACCTTTAGGCGGTCCATATACGATCAAAGTTACTTATATAGGCTATGGCGAACAGGTGCGTTCGGGATTTAATTTAAATCAGGGTGATATTGTACGCTTGACCATTCCTATTCAAAACACGTCGAATGTATTGGAAACCGTTGAATTAACAGGAATAAGTACGCTAAAGAATAAAATAGAAAATCTAGGTGCTGCTACAGCGGTTACAGCCAAGGACATCGCGAAGTTGCCTGTCAACGGCCGGAATTTTACGTCGTTAATGGATCTGTCTCCTTTGAGTAAGGGCGATAATATCGGTGGCCAGTTGGGTTCTTCTACTAATTTTACGATTGATGGTATGAATGCCAAAAATCCGACTTCTGCGGGTTCAACAACCAGTCGTAGTGGCGCACCTTTTTCCATTTCGATAGAAGCAGTCCGTGAATTTAAAGTGGTCACCAACCAGTATGATGTGACTTACGGAAGAGCGGGAGGAGGAACAGTCAGTGCGGTGACCAAACAGGGAACAAATCAAACGCACGGAAGCGCATGGCTTTATTCAAGGGCCGATTGGTTGTCCAGTCCGTACGATATCAGAGGAAATAAACGAAGCAATGATTTCTCTACCTATCAATACGGATTTACATTGGGCGGCCCGATTATAAAGGACAAATTACATTATTTTGTAGCCTGGGATCATCAACGCGATGCCCGCCCACTGATTATTGCGGATATCAATTCTGAGGCCGACGAGAAGAGATTTAATGTCACTAATGCCACCTTGGATGAGTTTGTCAATATCGGACGTAACAAGTATGGATTGGGCAATGAACGTCAATATGGTGCTTTTGATAAAAAGCGAGGGTCTGATGCGATTTTTGGGCGAATTGACTGGCAAATTAATGAGAAAAACTTGTTGACGATCCGAAATAACTTTACAAGTGACAATAATAAGTTGGGATTACAGGATAATAAGCCAATTACCTTGTATGAATCTTATGGAAATGATAAAAACATTGATAACAGTCTATTGGCAACTTTGCGTACGACTATTTCATCTAAGGTAACGAATGAATTGAAAGTACAACATCTCTATACCTATCAAAAAAGTAGCCCAGGAGATCTTTTACCAAGTCAAAATATTCCCCGTGCAATTGTAGAGGATGCAGTATCTAAGGTCGCTGGAGAAGATAAAAAGACCACATTGCAGTTGGGCGGACATCGTTTTGCACAGGAATCATTTAAAAATAATGTATTTCAGCTTGTTAATAATATCTATTACAGTACCGATAATATCAATTACACCTTTGGGGTCGACTTGATGTATACCCACGCAAACTCGATTTATGGAAGTGAGGTCAATGGGCGCTTTCACTTTAGACCGAGTGATGGAAAGACAGCCATGCAAAACTTTAACGACATGAAGCCATATGCTTATTATCGTGAAGTTCCTTTGGTAAGTGATCCAGCTGTGGTCGGTAAGATATTCAATGCCGGTGCATATGGTCAGTTACAGACCAAGTTGGCACAGGGGTTGGATTTGGTTGCGGGATTACGATTGGATTACGGACATTATCCAACCTCTCCTTTGAATGAAGAATTGCTGAAAGAAGTGGGGGTGCGTACAGATCACAAATTGAAATCTTTTGTTGTACAGCCTCGTTTCCAGATGACTTGGGATGTGAATGAAGAACGAAAGGACTTTTTCCGGATAGGAGCAGGTGTTTTCGCCTCAGATATTAACAATTATATGACCATCAATAACTTGACTTTCGACGGTAAGCATTTTGCGACGGTTGATGTCCGAGGTAATGATGTACCTACACCTAATTTTGTGGGCTATAGAAAGGACCCGTTGACAACACCAACATTGGCGCAGTTTCAAGTACCTACGATCAATACCTATGGACCCGACGCTAAAATTCCAGTAGTCTACAAGGCAAATGTATCTTATACGCATTTCTTCACCGAAAAGTTAAAAGCGAGTCTTTCAGGGTATATGAATCTTGGGCGTAATAACTATATGTATGTGGATCGTAATATGGTGAAAGATCCGTTCTTTAGATTAGCGAATGAAGACAATAGGGGCGTTTTTGTTCCTGCGGCATCGATTGTTGATGGGGCTCCGGATTGGAAAAAGGGACGGATTTCCAATAAATTCGGCCGCGTACTAGAATTGAACTCTGAAGGAAAAGTGAATCAGTTTGCAGTCGTATTGGATGCAAGTTATCAATATTACAAAGATGGATCTCTATCGGTTAGCTATACCTGGAATGATGCGAAAGATAATACTTCTTTCAATGGAAACGTGGCGAATACAGCGACCTTATCTTTGGCAGTAAAAGATGATCCGCGCGATTTGAGCAAGATGAGTTATTCGAACAATCAATTCCGCAATAAGATTGTGATCTATGGTACTTTACCAACATTTTATGGTGTCAGCGTGGGAGTACGGTACTCAGGTATTGGTGGTACGCGATACAGTTTGTTGGCCGGAGGAAATATAAATGGAGACTTTGTTGCTGGGGACAATGATCTGGCCTTTATCTTTGATCCCAATAATCCCAATACGTCAAAACAGCTGATTAGTGGATTGAATAATTTGTTGAATAATCCAGAAGCGAGTCAGAGCCTTAAAGATTTTATTAAAAAATATCAAGGTAAAATAGCTGAACGTAATGGTGGAGTAAATGGTTTTTATGGTTTGATCGACCTTCGAATTGCTAAAAAATTCAATTTATATAAAAACCATGCATTGGAGCTCTCGGGAGATCTTTTCAATGTTGCCAACTTATTTAAGAAGACTTGGGGCGTAAATGAGTCTTTGGGTAATCAAAATCTATATGCTTTAGGCGGAAAGGATGCCGCTGGAGAGAAATTGGTGCCTTTTGATGTTACGAAACAGCAGTTTAATTATAATGTAAACAACTCTGGTATCGTCTCACCTTCGGGTAATCCCTATCAATTCCAATTGGGATTAAGGTATTCGTTCTAATCACATAAAACGATATAAAAGATACTTTTCATGGCGAAGCCCCCAAAAGCACTAGTTTTGGGGGCTTCGTCTTTTACAGTCATTAGATCTAAGCTTATGAAGGTTTACATGCAATAGGGTTTGTAGGCAGATCTTTGATCGCTATACAGGGACCTTTTCTTTTGGAAGAAAAACTTCGGCCATCATGTGACGCACACTTCCACCGCCACAGGTCTCGATAACATGGAGATCCTGATGAATGATTTTGCCATGCTTTTCTAATTGCGCTGTTTGGTATAAAGTCAATGAAGATAAAGCCTTGTTGCTCAGGATAATAAAACGATTCCCGTATTTATTTCTTACCTGTAGGCAGTTTGCCGCAAAAGATTCGAGTTGGTTTTCGTTGATTTCAATGATCTCCTTGCCTGTATCTTTTAAGCTTTTTAGTAGCGTTTCGAGCTCAGACTGATTATCGATTGCCTGCGGACATAAGATGGCAAAGTCTTCACCCACCGCTAGGACGACATTGGTGTGATAGATAGGTTTCCGCTCTCCATCGACCGTTTGGAAGGCGTGAAATACAACCGGTGTATAATTTTCAGTTCTGCAATATTCATCGAGCATACTTCTGTCCGCTCTTTCGGATAAGGCGCAGTAGGCTATACGGTGAGCACGGTCCAAGACGAGCGCGCCAGTGCCCTCCAAATATTGTTTATTGTTTTCGGCTTCACTTAAATCCTTGGTTAGTTTTACATAATAACCGTTTTGCTTCAATGGCCCTTCGAAATCCAATAAATGTTCTTTTCGACGATTTGGAGCAAACATGGGATAGAAAATTATTTTTCCATCCTGATGAAAGGAGACAATATTGTTGGGGAATATACTGTCGGGGCTTTCTGATTTCTCGTCGTCCTGAATGACAGTCACCAAAATTCCATGTGACTTCAATTCATTTACTAGCGCGTCAAACTCTCCTTGCGCTTCTTTGTTGACTTCTTCTATACTGAGGTTTTCGATATCCTTTTGGAAGAAGTTGTTGACCGCGGTCTGTTCATTTTTACGGAAGACAGCGGGTCTTACTAAAAGAACGCTGTCTGTTACCTGTTTTCTCATGGTTTATAATCGTTACTTCGCTGTTTTATATTCGTTAAAAAGAAATGATATTCGTTTTTTGTGATAATTTACATTTGTCAAAAGAGATGCTTCCCTAGCTGGATAATGTTTTCTTCGTTAAGATTTCTGATCGCAACATACTCTTGATATCAGTTGTTCTTAGCAAAAAAGTGTATATCGTTATTTCGAAGTCACTTTACAATTGGTACATATACTAATTTATTGAAAATTCATGGGCATTGCAAAAAAGGATAGTGAAGTAATGAAAGAAATGCGCGGGTGAAATAGCAGATAATCCTGTCTTTTTTTAAAATTGTAGCAAGCGATTGTTGTATTGTTTGTTATATTTATAATGAACAACCTGTATGTTTGAGGTTATTCCAAAAATTAATTGACAAAGACAATCGATTGCATTTCGGTAGCTCAGTAAAACTGACTTTTTATCCACTTTTTTGCTTCGTTTTCAGTCATTTATTTTGCTATCTTTGCTCATCCAAAAAACGACTGTTTATAAGAGAGTTAATTGCCTAATTATTATGTCGCTAACTATCTATAAGCGTTAACTTTTTGCACACATGAGCAATATACACTTCCAAGAAAAATTCGAAAGTCGCCACAATGGCCCAAGTCCAGTTGAAGCGAATGAAATGTTGGCTAAATTAGGCGTTTCGTCAATTGACCAGCTTATTGACCAAACGGTCCCTTCTCAAATTCGTGCTCCAAAACCTTTAAATCTTCCCAAAGCATTGTCTGAGGTAGCCTATTTAAAGCGTATTGCGGAAATCGCTGAGAAAAATAAAGTTTTTAAATCTTTTATTGGTCAAGGTTATTACGATGTAATCCTTCCGGGCGTCATTCAACGCAATGTATTTGAAAACCCAGGATGGTATACGCAGTATACGCCTTATCAGGCGGAGATTGCACAAGGTAGGTTACAAGCTTTATTGAACTTCCAGACTGTAATTTGTGATTTCACAGGTTTAGAAATTGCCAATGCTTCTTTGTTGGATGAAGCTACGGCTGCAGCTGAAGCCATGTTTATGCTTTATTCAGCTCGGAAAAATAAAGATGCTAATGTTTTCTTGGTGTCGAACAATGCCTATCCGCAGACGATTGATGTATTGAAGACCCGTGCTTTGTCTTTTGGTATCGAGCTTAAAATTGCGGCTATCGCTGAATCAGAATTAACAGACGATGTATTTGCTGCATTTGTTCAATATCCTGCTGCTGATGGCTCCATTGTCGATTATAAATCATTTGCTGCTACAGCGCACAGTAAGCATATTACCGTGTGTGCGGCGGCAGATTTGATGAGCTTAGCCTTATTGACGCCTCCGGGAGAATGGGGAGCAGATGTTGTTGTCGGTAACTCGCAACGTTTTGGCGTACCAATGGGCTTTGGCGGCCCTCATGCAGCCTATTTTGCGACACGCGACAGCTTTAAACGTAATATCCCAGGCCGTATTATCGGTGTTACTTCTGATTCAAATGGCAAATATGCATTGCGTATGGCTTTGCAGACTCGTGAACAACATATCCGTCGCGATAAAGCCTCTTCAAATATTTGTACTGCACAAGCTCTTTTAGCGATTATGGCTTCTTTCTATGCCGTATACCATGGCCCTGAAGGAATCAAAAATATAGCATCACGTATCAATGCATTGGCTAACCTGTTGGATCAAGCAATACAATCATTGGGTTATACGCAATTGAATGCAGCTTATTTTGATACACTACGTGTAGACTTAGGTGCTCATGCTGGTGCTTTGAAATCTGAAGCATTAAATAACGAATTAAACTTCTATTACAATGGTTCGGAAGTTTCAATTGCTATAGACGAAACAACGACATACGAAGATATCAAGACAATCGTCAAAGTATTTGCTAAAATTCAAGGTAAAACATTGAATGACGTAGATTTCGATGCATTGGAAGAGAATTTAGGTTCTTCAATTCCTGCCGATTTAGTACGTACTTCTGCCTACTTAACACATCCAAACTTTAATAGCTATCATTCTGAACATGAGATGTTGCGCTATATCAAATCTTTGGAAGCAAAAGATTTGTCGCTTTGCCACTCGATGATTCCATTGGGTTCATGTACGATGAAATTGAATGCTACAGCCGAAATGGTACCAGTTACTTGGGCGAGATTTGGCGGTTTGCATCCATTTGCTCCTGCAGATCAAACTTCTGGATATATGCAAATGATTGGCGAATTGAACGATTGGTTGTCTGAGATCACTGGTTTTGCAAAAATGAGTTTCCAACCAAACTCAGGAGCACAAGGTGAGTATGCTGGTCTGATGGTTATTCGTGCTTACCATGAAAGCCGTGGTGATCACGGACGTAATATCTGTTTGATTCCTGCTTCTGCACACGGAACGAACCCTGCTTCTGCTTCTATGGCTGGATTGAAAGTGGTTGTTGTGAAATGTGATGAATTGGGAAATATCGATATTCCAGATTTAAGAGCAAAAGCGACTGAACATGCTGCAAACTTGAACTCACTGATGGTGACTTATCCTTCTACACACGGTGTATTTGAAGAGTCTATTATTGAAGTCTGTGAAATTGTTCATGCAAATGGTGGTCAGGTTTACATGGACGGTGCGAACATGAATGCACAGGTTGGATTGACGAGCCCAGGCCATATTGGCGCTGATGTTTGTCACTTGAACCTCCATAAAACATTCTGTATTCCTCACGGTGGAGGAGGTCCAGGTATGGGGCCTATCGGTGTTGCAAAACACTTGGTTCCTTTCTTACCTAACCACGAAGTGGTTTCTACTTCTGGTGAAGAGGGTATCTCTGCCGTTTCTGCAGCTCCATTTGGTTCAGCATCAATCTTGCTTATTTCCCATGCCTATATTTCAATGATGGGTGGTGAAGGTTTGACAAATGCGACAAGAACAGCCATATTAAATGCAAACTATATTAAAGCGCGTTTAGAAAATGCATATCCAGTACTTTATTCAGGTACTAACGGACGTTGCGCACACGAAATGATCTTAGATTGCCGTGGATTCAAAAACTTTGGTATCGAGGTTGCAGATATTGCAAAGCGTTTGATGGATTATGGTTTCCACGCACCGACTGTTTCTTTCCCTGTGGCAGGAACATTGATGGTTGAGCCTACGGAGTCTGAGTCTAAGGCTGAATTGGATCGTTTCTGTGATGCATTGGTTGCTATCCGTGAAGAGATCGCTGCGGTTGAAGCAGGAGAGGTAGATCAAGCTAACAATGTACTGAAACATGCACCACATACCGCTTCGGTTGTAACCGCAGATGAGTGGGACAGACCTTACAGCCGTCAAACAGCCGCATACCCATTGGAGTATGTAAGAGAACGTAAATTCTGGCCTTCGGTAGGACGTGTAAACGACTCTCAAGGTGACCGTACATTGATTTGTTCGTGTCCATCAATTGAAGAGTACGCCGAAGCATAGTCTCGGTAGCTATAATGAAGGCCTCTATATTCGTATAGAGGCCTTTTTTTGTGCAATCTGTTCAGATGCGTGGGTAAAAGAAAAATAGAAAGGTACTCTAGTTAAACTTTACCGTCGAAGGATCGTATGCAAACCGATTTTAAAATTTAGATTAATTATATTATTTTGCTCTTTTTGGCGTTTTAATTAAAACTGATAATCATGAAAAGACAATGGAAAGTAATGCCTGTTCTCTTAGGACTGGGCCTTTTGGTCGCGAGCTGCGGCAACAGCAAATCCAGTGAAGGGAGTGAAGATGCTAAGGAGAAAGAGGCTGGGATTTCGGATGTAGTTAAAGGAGTATCCAACTTGGATAACCTGAGTGATGGAGCAAAAAAATTGGAAGACCTTCAAGCCAAACTTAAATCCGAAAAACCATTAAGTTCGGAAGAGTTGAAGGCTTTTTTACCGGAAAGCTTAGATGGTTTAAAAAGAACTTCCTATTCTGGCGGATCCATGTATGGGGCAGAGGTCGTATCTGGAGAGGCGACTTATACTGACGATAACCAAAAGGAAATTAAAGTCAATATTATTGATGGGGCGGGCGAGACAGCTTCGGCAATCGTGGGCTTAGCGCAAATGGGCTTCATGGTAGATTCAGAGAAAATTACAGATACTGAAATAGAAAAAACTGGCAAGTTTGAAGGCAAACGGGCAAAAACAACAGATAGCAAAGGAGTGGAAGGCTCAACGGCGAAAAGTTCCGAAATAAGTTATCTCGAGAAAGATCGCTATTTAATTACCCTTCGGGGAAATGGGTATAGCCTGGACGAGCTAAAAGGTTTTTTGACAAAATTAAACCTCAGCACACTGAAATAATAAAAACGTAATTATACTATAAAGAAGAAATGCATAGTTGATAGGGAAAAGCTCAAACATTGGTTTGGGCTTTTTTTTAAAACTGTATTGTCCCAGTTTAACAACCAACATTGTCCCATATATGCATGAGAAAAGAGCGTTTGGAAAATATACCCGACGATAGGATGGACTTAATAAATTTGTTTTTATTGGCAAATTTGCCTTAGTTTGTGCTGAAACATTTCAATATGAAGATACTAAAATTTTCCATCAATCTTTGTGTCGCAACAGCATTATTGGTCTCCTGTGCAGGAGGGAAATACGCGAAGACTGAAAAGGTATATAAGAAGCAAGCAAAAGAATTTTCAAAACTCTATAAACAGTCGCCTGTCACGGGTCAATTGGAGAAGGCGAATGTCAAAGATCAACAATGGATTGCATCGATTAATTTCGGTATACGTAAGCCCAATTTCGTTGTCATTCATCACACGGCGCAGGATTCTTTGGGACAGACCATTCGTACATTTCATTCCGCGAAAGCAGGTGTAAGCTCCCATTATGTGGTCGGTCGGGATGGAAAAGTAGTGCAGATGGTCAATGACCTCTATCGTGCGCATCATGCAGGGTTGGGGAAATGGGGCAATGATACGGACATCAATTCTTCTTCTATTGGCATTGAGCTGGACAATAATGGGACCACTGACCCTTGGACTGATGCACAGATAAATGCCTTGACGCAGTTGCTAGCTTATTTAAAAACGACTTATAGAATTCCGCAGGCAAATTTTATTGGACATATGGATCTGGCACCAACTCGAAAAAACGATCCATCACGTTTTCCTTGGAAAAAACTGGCTGATCAAGGATTCGGTTTTTGGTATGAGGACTATTTAGAAACGCCTCCAGCAGACTTTAACCCGAAAATGGCATTACGTATCATCGGATACGATGTGAGTAATCTCGATGCGGCAATAAAAGCATTTAAGATTCACTACATTCAGCAGGACGTAAATACAGCGTTCATGGGAGAGAATGACCTTAAGATCCTTTATTCCATCTATAAAAAATTCTTATAGCGCTTTGCTAAACGAAAGAAAAAAGATCCTGCTTTTTGAAAGGCAGGATCTTTTTTTGTAGGGTATACGATTGTTATAATTTGTTTTTATATATACTGAAGTAGGTATCAAAAGCACGTTCAACGATGAGTTTGAACCAGGGTGTAAACTGCTCGGGTGCCTGTTGTATTGCATCTTGAATTTCCTGTTGATTCAAGTATTTTGTTGCGGCAACTTCTTCTTCGTTAATTTGTGGAGTTCCATTAAATTTTCCGAATAAGACATAATCGAATTCATGCTCCGTAAGTCCGTTGTCAAATTGAGCCTTATAAACGAACGAGAAGGTATCTTGAAGGTCCATTGCTGTAATGCCCAGTTCTTCCATTAAACGCCTTTTGGAGGCCTCTACGTTACTTTCACCCAGTCGCTGATGAGAGCAGCAGCTATTGGTCCAAAGTCCGCCACAGTGGTATTTACCTAATGCTCTTTGTTGCAGCAGTAATTCATCTTGATCATTGAACAAAAATACACTAAAAGCACGGTGCAATAGCCCTTTTTCATGGGCTTCATATTTCTCCATGCTACCAATCATATTGTCATTGCTGTCGACCAGGATTACATTTTCTTGCGTCATAAGGCATAAAAATAAAGATAGCCCAATTTAAGAAAATTGGGCTAGATAATGAATTTAAATTTTGTAGACGATTTGCTTATACGGTTTTTACAAATTTCTCGTCGTAATTTTCAATATCGATGATATAGCCGTTTTTAATTAAGAATTCAAACAAAGGTTTGGCTTCTTCAGAAACGGGCATATTGTGCGTCGTAATAATCTTATTTTCTTTTTTCAAGAGATAAGGATATGCATAGAGTTTCACATTTTTGTTGAACATTCCCGAGATATAGGAAAGGAGTTCATTTGTGTATAGCTCTTTATTATAATTATCTGAATTAAAAATGTTCTTTAAATTGTAAACGTTGGTTGCAATTCCAATGTTTTTGGGCTTAAAGGTGCTTATAAACTCTGCTAAATGATTATTTCTTCTAAAGTTGCTGACGATAATATTATTGCCTGTCGCACATAGTTCGTCAGCTCTAGAAGCAAATTCTTGAAGGTCTTCATCTGTAATTTCATGCGTATCTTCCAAGACATTTCCCATCAGGACCTCAATTAATACAATGGTGTCTGCGTCAGTTGCACCCGTATTTTTTTTGAACTGTTCAACGGCAAGATTGAATAAGTCAAAGTTTGGAAGGGATTTCTGACGGTATTTGGTACGAAGTAAAATAATGTTCTTCTTGTACAGATAATCTTTAATTTGTACCGCTTTGCCATCAGGCTGGAATATTGCGGCTTTAGCAAATCCTTTTGCGATCAGGTATAAGTTGATGAGACGTTGGTTGACGTTTTCAAACAGCGGTCCGTTTAATTTAACCAGGTCAATCTCAACGGAACCAACAGAAAGGTTGTCGACCAATGATTCGATCATGGTCTGCACATTGTCTGTATAATAATAAGCTGCAAATAACAGGTTAACACCAATGATACCTAAAACTTTTTGTTGTAATTGGTTGTCGCTGTCTAGCAGTCTTACATGGACAATAATATCATTTGTAGGGCCTCCCACTTCATGCTGGAAGCGAAGTCCGATCCAGCCATGAGGTTCATTTGTCTTCGTGAAATTGAGCGTTGTTACGGTATCTGCAAAGGCAAAGAATTTTTTGTTGCAGTATTTATCGCCATGAAGCCGTTGGGTAAGAAGATCGAATTCATGGGAGAGCATTTTCTTTAAACGTGTTCTGCTGACGTAACGACCATCAGCCTCTTCACCATAAATCGCATCACTGAAAGCCATGTCGTAAGCCGACATTGTTTTAGCAATTGTGCCTGATGCTGCTCCTGCGTTGAAAAAGTTACGTGCGACTTCCTGTCCAGCACCGATTTCTGCAAAGGTTCCATAAATCTCTGGGTTTAGATTTATTTTCAGGGCCTTTCGTTTGGTTTCAAAAATTTCTCTTGCCATAACGCAAAGGTACAAAAATCAGCATGCTAGTGAAAATTAAAAGTATGAATGAAAAAAACAGAATAAAATTAGGCTTGTTTTATAACAAGCCTAATTTATTGAAAGCATAGAATAGCGCACTCGCATGGAGTGCCTGATTGAATTCGTTGTCCAGTAGCATCCTTTTTGCTTCTTCAAGCGGTATACGATAGACATCGATTTCTTCATGTTCATCTAACGCCTGTTCCTGAACTTTTTTGCCTCCTGTCATCAGATAGGTATAGGTAATATTGCCACTTGTCGCCGGATTGGCATAAAGAGTGGCTATCTCTTCAATCTGATCAAATTGATAACCTGTTTCTTCAAGCATTTCACGTACAGCAGCATTTTTAGGGTCTTCTCCGGGTTCTGTTGTCCCTGCGGGAATCTCCAATGCAATAATGCCGGCTCCATGACGGTATTGCTTAATAACCAAAAGCTCGTTCTGTTCAGTAATTCCGATCATATTGACCCAATCTGGATACTCCAGTACGTAATAATGATCATTGATCCGTCCATCCGGAAGCTCACAAGTATCTCTGCGCAGCGTGGCCCAAGGCTCTTTACAGATATATGCAGAGGATAATAGTTTCCATTTTTCCATTAGCCTACGATATCTTTCATCATACGGTCAACCTTCTCTTCCAAAACAGTTTGCACATTGATATAATCTGCCGTATCCGTTAAGTTTTCTTTTACAGAACAGTAAAATTTAATCTTGGGTTCTGTTCCTGAGGGTCTGGCAGAGATCACATCGCCATCTACTGTTATAAATTGTAATACATCAGACTTTGGTAACGAGATTGCTCTTCGCTCCCCTGTACTCATATCTGTGGTTTGGGAAAGTTGGTAGTCCCGGATTTCTTTGACTTTTATTCCTCCCAGTGTCGTTGGTAGATTGTGACGTAGGCCATTCATCATGGCATGAATTTCTTCGGCACCAGCTTTTCCCTTTTTTGTTAGGGAAATGAGCTTTTCTTGATAACAGCCAAATTCTTTGTAAATATCTAATAGGACTTCGTAAACTGTTTTTCCTTTTGTTTTGAAATAGGCGGTCATTTCGGCTAGGAAAGCACAGGAGTTCGGCGCATCTTTGTCCCGCACGAGATCACCTACTAAGAAACCATAACTTTCTTCTCCGCCCACAAGATATTGTGCTGAATCACCTAAATTGGTAATCAATTCACCGATATATTTGAAGCCAGTAAGGGTTTCATAGTGTTTTACACCATAGTGATCTGCGATATCGGCTTGTAAATTGCTGGTGACGATGGTTTTTACGATATATGGATTCGATCCGAGTTGTTTTAGTTCACTTTTTGTACTGAGGACGTAGTATACCAATAAACTTCCGATCTGATTCCCATTGAGCAGTTGGAACTCGCCCTTATTATTTTTTACGGCAATACCTACACGATCGGCATCAGGGTCTGTTGCCAATACAAGATCAGCGTCAATTTCTTCTCCTTTTTTCTTTGCTAAGGCCATCGCATCTTCCTCTTCGGGGTTTGGATAGATTACCGTTGGAAAGTTGCCATCAGGTGTAGCTTGTTCAGCAACGACTGAAACATTTTCAAATCCCCAGGCCTCCAGCATTTTAGGGACAATAGTAATTCCAGTTCCATGTATCGGCGAAAAAACAATTTTCAAGTTTTTTTGAGCGAGTACCGCTTCAGGGTGAATACTTAATTTTTTATTGGCGTCAATATAGAGCTGATCAATTTCATCGCCGACGGGAATGATATTGTGTGTGTTCCCTTCAAATTTAATGTCGTTCACAGCATTGATTGCGTTTACTTCATCGATTACATTTTTATCATGTGGGGCCGTCAGCTGGCATCCATCATTCCAATAAGCCTTATAACCATTGTATTCCTTTGGGTTGTGTGAAGCCGTTAGCATAACACCACTTTGACAGCCGAAATGGCGGATGGCGAACGACAGCATTGGGGTCGGGCGCAATGCCGTGAATAGGTGTACCTTGATGCCGTTGGCCGCAAACACGTTGGCAACCAGCTGGCCAAAAGCCTGCGAATTGTTGCGGCTGTCATACGATACCGCTACTTTAATCTCCTGATCTGGAAACTGTTTCTTTAGATAGTTGGCTAATCCTTGAGTTGCTTTGCCGATCGTATACTTATTCATACGATTGGAGCCCACCCCCATAATGCCTCTTAAACCTCCGGTTCCAAATTCGAGATCCTTGTAAAAAGAATCCGTAAGTTCCGTCTCCTCATTATTGTCGATTAAATCCTGAACTGCTTTTCGCGTTCCTTCATCATAACTTGGGGTTAACCAATCTTCGATTTTCTTTTGTATGTCCTTATCTAAATTTTTCATTATCGTTAAGTTTGGTTAAAATTTACAAAATACTATGCGTCACATCCGGCATAAGCGCGGTCTATGACTGTAATATACCATTTTTCTCCCTCTTTTGTCACATGAAAAACAAAGGGTTCCTCATGCTCATTGGAGGTCATAATGGCTCTATAACTTCTGGATTCTATGTTCCTTAGTCGCTGTAATTCAGTATTACTAATTTTGGCATCAAGAATTTCATTCATGAACTTTGCCGTTTGCGATAGTTCATTGGGGCGGGATTTTTTATCATAATAGAATCCGGATTTATCCCACTTCATCGTACCACAATCAAAAATAGGTAGTTTTCCGGACTTCAAAGGGCCCTTGTACGTTAACTTTTCATAAGAATGATACTCTGGCACAGGTTTAGAAAAATTAAAACTGTTTTGGTGTACATAAGAATCAAGTGCGCCTGGACGGTAGATCATATAAATTCCCAGTTTGGGATGTATGTAGGTATTTATTGTTTTACCGTCCTGTTCTGAATAGGCCTTGGCAAGTTTCTCCAATACTTCCTCCAGTGTTTCGGAGTTCTCTTTCTTTACGTCCTTTTCAATCGTGTCACGTTTTTGTAGGGTATCCACAGGAATTGAATCCTGTACAATTTTTACAGCCTTATCTTCTTTTTTACTATTTCTGCAGGAGATCATGCTTGTAGTGAGACAAATAAGAATAAAGAAAAAGAGATTTCTCATGATGATTTTGTTTAATATTACTTCTTTGAAGTCAAGTTTTCAATGATTGACTTTAAAATAGAGCGCGTTGACGGAAGCCACCATTGTTCGAGGATGCGCTGGATTGTCTCTTCTCTATTCTCGCGCAATTTAAGGATTATTTCCTTTCGGAAGTTCAATTTGGATGTCTGCCAGGTCTTTTGGTTGAACTGCGTGATCTGTTTTAATTTTTTTGTTGCGGTATTGAAGAGGATATTAGCGGGTACAATGTCATCTATAAGCCCCTGTGCTTTAGCTTCTACAGGAGTAAGCAATTTACCTTCGAGCAAATTCTGATAAGCATTCCGTTTTCCGATCCAAAATGCATAAAGTTGAAATATACTTTCAGGGACGATTAGTCCGACAGGAATCTCGTTAAGACCGATCACAAAATTCCCCTCGGCCATAATCCGATAATCGCAACAGAGCGCCAGTACGCAGCCCCCAGCGGGACTATGACCCGATACTGCAGCAACTATTGGTTTTGGAAAAGCGGCTAGTAGCGATGTCGCTTCCAGAAATAAATTCCAGAATTCCCGAATCTGTTCTTCATTATATTGGAATAAGGTAATTAGATCGAGTCCCGCACTAAAGAAGTTTTCCTTGCCAATCAATATTGCACCATAAATAGCTTCATTTTGTTGAGAGGATTCCAAGATGTCTATCAGTTCCTTCAATAGCTGTGTGTCGATGGCATTTGACTTTCCCCTGTCGAGAAAAATACTTAAGATATGATCTTCTATTTTGGTTTTAATATGTTCCATAACCGTGTTTTTAAATTTAACGATTTGTTTGCACTGCTATTGTGGTTTTACCGCTATTAAATATTCAAGATGAGCAATTTTGCCATCCATGCTTATTCCCTCAACGGTTAGTTTGTAAGTCCCGGGTTCGTCAGAAGTGAAGAATTCGAAATGTGTTTTCCCATCTTTTGGCGTGATCAGATTCGGTTCCCAGGCGATTGTTGTCCTTAGGTCGCGTGTAAGCTTATTTTGGATTGTTGCATCGTATTGAGGTTTGAAAAAGGTTCGGGGTACGTATAGCCCTTTTGGCGTGATGGTTACAATGCCTGTGGGGGTATAAGATGAGGAGATGGCATCTCCCGATTTACTGGTAATCACGATAACGCCGTTGCCCCCGTAGCTTCCGTATATGGCCGTGTTGCCTGCACTGCGAAGGACCTCAATACTAGAAATATCGGCGACATTGATCATATCAATTTGTTCGGGCTCAATATACATCCCATCAAGGACAATTTGCATGGGACTCCCGCCATTTAATCCCATGGATCTTGTGCTGTAAGGGACACCATTTCGGAACATAACACCAACTAATCGACCCGCGAGACATTGCTCCAGTGTCGTACAGGAGGAAAGGTCTTCGGCTGAAATGACTTGATCGGCATTTCCCGGCCCATTGAGGTTTCTGGAGTTCTTGTCAGCTTTATTTGTTCTTACCCGATTGACCTGTACCTCTTCCAATCGAATGCTCTTCTGAATTATGCCCGCGGCTTCCAATTCGCTAAGAAACTGTTGACTATTTTTCAGTTGTGTTAGTAAGTTGGTATTGATGTCGTTAAGCAATAAGGGTTGATCTTTACTCGTAGTTGTTGTAGGGTTGAGCGGGTTGTCGATAACAATGTCAACTCTTTTTTTCTCTTTAGGGCCATCACCTGTCACAATAAACTTGACGCTGTCTGCAAATAAAAGTTCGTCAAATGAAAATCGGCCATTATTATCGGTCAGCGTATCTATACTCAGCAACATGTTGCTCGTCGGTATAATTGTTACTTTGGCATTTGGAACTACGGCTTTTCGGGCCGTTTTCTTGATGGTCCCAGCTATGGTAAGTCCTTTTTCAGGAAGGAACGCAGCGGTTGCTGTACTTGTATAATTCTTCCAGTCCAACTTGCGCCAACCTTGGATAAGCATGAGATTGTCCAGTTCTGTCAGCTTGATGTTCGTTAAATCCTCAAAATAATAATTGGGACGTTCAATAAAGCCGCGAAGATCAGATTTCAATAGAAGCTCCGAGACAATAGATGAATAATAGCGATCTGTTGCAGAATCAACCTTGCTAAGGTTTACCACAGATGCAGAGAGCGCTGCAAACCTCGTGGTGTCACTCTCTTCATAGTTAACGGAAAGATCTGCGATCACTTTATCACGTGTTGTGAAGCTGGGTTTGTTGAGTTCTACGGATACTGGAAGTAAAGTCGATGTCGTATTGTAGTTAAACATCAGTCTTTCCACAATAGGAATCATTTGGTCTGTTAAGACGGATAACTGTAAAACTCCGGATGGCAGGTTTTTTTTGGGGATATTGAATAAAATGTCCGTTCCATTTAGTTTTTGCTTAGCGGCATGAAGAACAAGGCCATTGTATTGGGCGACTAGATAAATATCTTTGCCATTGACCAGGTCTGCAGTAGCGGAAAGTTGTGCTGCAATCTTATCTTTTAGTACCGAATTTACCGTTAGCACATATCCGGAATTTCGTACAGGCGGTAAAGAGGCACTTGTTGACGATCCATCTTCGAAAAGGGCTGTGGCGACGTATTTTTTTTCCGTCTGTAAGACGAGCGGGATACTTCCCATTCCCAGTGAATTTGTTTCAAAATCTGCAACAGTTGTCTGGTTTTCTTCTACTATGGTTATTTTTGCTTTTTTTCCCAAACCGTTAGGAGCAAGGATTTTGAACCCCGTTTTACATAATATATTGTTGACCAGTTCGCCACTTTCCGGGAAAATCTGGATGCTATTTTGATTGTTTGGATCCGGGATGACAAAACTTTTTAAAATACGTCTTTTATCCAGCGAAAGAAATTGTAAAGACAGCGTCCCGCCTTTAAACTCATCTTTCAATTCCAGCGCTATTGTTCCATTATCATTCGATTTTAATCGGCCGGATTTCTCTTTATTGTTGTTCGGTTGTAGGGTATAACTGATGTTGTTATTAATCAGCGGAGCTCCCTGTATCGTTTTGAGATTAACCTGGAACATGTTTTCTGTTCCGTTTTTGATCAGTTCACTTCTCGTGATGATATGATCAGATCGACCATTGGTAATGGGAACGACGCGTTCGTAGAAATTGGCTATTGAGTCATTTTGCATCCATCGGGTAAATGATCTAACGCGGTAGGAGCCTTCTTCCAAGGTGTCGGGCAGACTGAAGTCGCCCATACTTAGACCGAGTGTAATTGGAATTTTGATACTTTTAATGATCTTATTGGTTGGAGAAATCAATTCTACATTAGCAATTTTACTGATGTTGCTCAAATAATTAAATGGGGCGGTGGTACAGTATAGTTTAAACCAGATGGTTTCTCCAGCCGAATAATCATTTTTGTCCAAATGGAGATAAATCTTTTCCTTGATGTGCTGTTCATGGTAAGTATCCAGTTTCTGCAAGGTCTGATCGATCTGGGCCGACGCCAGGAAAGCGAATAGCAAGCAATTTACTAACAGCAGTAATTTAGCGTACATATGACTAATGTTTTATGAAAATTAGAAAATATTTTTCCTTTAATCAATTTATAAATCAAAATATTAGTCTCATTTTAAACGATCTGATACCTTAAAATTAGCATAAAAAAAATATCTTTGTGTTATGAATATCCTAATAATCGGTTCAGGAGGTCGTGAATCCGCCTTCGCCTATAAGTTGTCGAAAAGTCCACGTTTAGATCAATTGTTTATTGCTCCAGGAAATGCTGGAACAGGTGCGTATGGTCAGAATATAAATATTAAAGTGACCGACTTTGCTGCTATTGCTTCCTTTGTTTTGGAGAATAACGTGCAAATGGTGCTCGTCGGTCCCGAAGAACCTTTGGTAAAAGGTATTCATGATTATTTTTTAAATCGGGAAGATTTAAAAAATATCCCGATAATAGGGCCACAACAGGAAGGGGCTCAATTGGAGGGCTCAAAAGATTTTTCAAAGCAATTTATGGATCGCCATGGCGTACCTACTGCCGCTTCAAGATCGTTTGATGCAACATCATTGGAAGATGGATTGGCTTACCTTGAAACGCAAAAATTGCCGATTGTGCTTAAAGCTGATGGTTTAGCCGCAGGCAAAGGAGTATTGATCTGTGAGACTCTTGAGGATGCTAAAGCTGAGCTAAAAGCGATGATCGCAGATTCAAAGTTCGGAGAAGCTAGCCGGGTGGTGGTTGTTGAAGAATTTTTAAAGGGAATTGAATTGTCTGTTTTTGTTTTGACAGATGGGAATTCATATAAAGTGCTTCCTTCTGCAAAAGATTATAAACGCATCGGGGAAGGTGATACAGGCTTAAACACGGGAGGCATGGGATCGATATCTCCGGTTCCTTTTGCCGATGAGACATTTTTGAATAAAGTGGAAGAACGTATTATCAGACCGACAGTTGAAGGACTTAAAAAAGATGGTATTCCGTATAAAGGATTTATTTTTATCGGTCTGATGAATGTGGAAGGGGAACCTTATGTCATCGAGTATAATGTTCGTATGGGGGATCCAGAGACTGAGTCCGTTTTGCCGCGTATAGAATCGGATCTATTGGATTTACTGGAGGGTGTGGCACAAGGCAATTTGGATCAACGTTCTTATACGGTATCTCCTAAAACTGCTGTAACGGTTATGTTGGTTGCGGGAGGTTATCCTGGAGATTATGAGTCGGGAAAAGAGATCGTCAATATTGAAAATGTCAAAGAATCGATCGTATTTCAAGCAGGTACGAAGGAGGTGGATGGTAAGATTGTTACTGCAGGGGGACGTGTAATTGCTGTTACCACATTGCAAGATTCGCTGTTTGAAGCCCTTCAGCAGGCAACTGCAGATGCCGGAAGGATATATTTTGAAGGTAAATACTTCAGAAGAGATATCGGTTTCGACCTTATTTAAAAAATATTTAAAATTATTTTTGGAATACTGATTTTAAGGTCTATATTTGCAACTCCAAAAACAACAATGTTATTGGAGTTGCATAAAAAGGCCCGTTCGTCTAGGGGTTAGGACGCAAGATTTTCATTCTTGAAACAGGGGTTCGATTCCCCTACGGGCTACAAAAGATAAAACCTGCAAATATTTGCAGGTTTTTTTGTTTGTATTCGAGAGAACAATATATGATACCGTTCTCTTCATAAGATCCTAATAGGATATTTCACCTCACTATCGACAATTCTTGAAGACCTGATAATTCTCAAATTAGCCAAAGAGAAGAGTTTTTCACATAACAATGCTTTTTTCGAAATAATAGTCATAGAAAGGTGTATGCGAAAATATGCGTATCCTCTTTATTTTGTGTGATACAAATAAGCATATTATTGAGAAAATTATATAGTATCAGCATCTTTACAATCCCTAAATTTGAATAATCAATTATAGAAAGAAAACCTTAGAGAAGCATTTAGAAATTCAAATCAGAAATCATTCATCCATTTTCTTCGTGAAAGAAAAATAATGCATAACGTCGGAATGGGAGCTGATAAGGTCAATAATCTATTGTGTGTATAAAATAGAAAATTAGTAGAAAAGTAATTTTAAAAACCGGAAGACTTTGAAGCGATTGTCCTAGAGTCTTTTTTTAGCTTAAGAAAGCTAATACCATTTAGCTTTATATAAAAGTAACCAATTATGTGGAAATTAAAACTAAGCGTTCGCTCAATGATGAGGCGGGCCTCAATCCGTTCGTCCTAAAAATACCCTCTAAAATAGCTGTTATGCTGACGAAATTTTAATGGATGTATCAGAAGATCAAAGAATCTGGTATTCATTGCGACGATATAGTAATGTTTATAGAATAAATTCTAACCTATTAAAAAAAACTTATGAAAACTAAACAAATAGCGACTAATAGTTGGTTTCTAAATCGGATGATTTGGCCCATTATGGTGCTTATTTTGAGTTTTGGAAGCTGTAAGAATGACAATCTTGGCAGTATTTCAGAAGGTGTGCCCTTTGATCCGTCCAAACCGGTTGTTGTCTCGGACTTCACTCCAAAATCCGGAGGAATGGGACAGCGACTCATAATCTATGGTAAAAACTTTGGAAATGATCCAAAAAATGTAGCTGTTTTTATTGGAGGGAAAAAGGCTGTCGTTATTAATGCTTTGGGGGAGTCTCTTTACTGTCTCGTGCCAAAACAGGCTTTCAGAGGTGACATCGAAGTACGCGTTGGTGAGGAGGCGAGACCTGTCATCGGAAAGGCCGAGTCAAATTTTGATTATGAGCGTAAACTTGTTGTATCAACTTTGGCAGGTTATAGAAATGCTCGCGGCGATGAACCGTGGAAAGATGGGAAGTTTAAAGACGCGGATCAAAATCAGATGGCAAGTGGTTTTTGGCTTTCTTCTTTTATGAAGTTTGATCCATTAAATCCGAAGCACCTGTGGGTAACCTTCGATGATAACAATGGACTTTATCTCGTTAATTTTGAGGATAGTACAATTACTAAAAAGCGTTCGGATTTTTCTCGTCCACGTAGCGTTGATTTTTCTTTAGATGGTAACTACATGATTGTGGCCCAGGATCGTGGTGGAGAAAATGATGAATCTACTCTGCTTTTTTCGCGTGCCAGGAACTTTTTGGATAAAGAGGTATTGACAAGAAGTAAGCAATGTAATGGCGCATCTGTCCATCCGGTCAATGGCGAAATGTACTTTAATAGCTATGCGAAAGGAGAGTTTTACCGTTTCGACTTGAATCAATATTTCACCGATAAAACGACTAAGGCAGAGTTTCTATATGTCATTCAGGATCCGGAATGGGAATACCGAGCATTGATTCATCCAAGTGGAAATTACGCTTATATTTTGATTATTAACCAAGGCTATATTATGCGTGCCGATTACAATTGGGAAAAGAAACGTTTTAACCAGCCTTATCTTGTTTGTGGAAAAGTCAGGGAGTCGGGATACAAGGATGGTGTCGGTTCATCCGCTCGCGTCAATCAGCCTTACCAAGGAGTATTTGTGAAAAATCAAGCCTATGTAGAAGCAGGTAAGCCAGATCAGTATGACTTTTATTTTACGGACCTTATGAATCATGCCATCCGAGTACTTACACCGGAAGGGGCGGTAACTACTTTTGCTGGTCGTGGCAGTTCAAGCTTAAATTCAAATCCATATGGTTATGTCAATGGTGACTTGAGAGAGGAAGCAAGATTTGACCGTCCGTCGGGTATTGCCTACAATGAGAAAGAAGGGGCTTTTTATATTGGCGATCGCGAGAATAGACGAATCCGCAAAATAGCATTAGAAGAAATGGATGAAAATAACCAAGATTAATCTGAGAAAGATGATGAATAAAATATTACTAACATGTTTGTTACTTCTGTGTGGCACTTTAGGCGTCTTTGCACAGGATATTCTAGAAGTAACAGGTGTCGTTTCTGATGCTAAAAAGGAGCCTGTTGTTGGTGTCAGCATTTCCATAAAGGATGCTCCCGGACTTGGGACGACAACGGATAATAAGGGTAACTTTAAGATAAAAGTAGAACGTTACAAGACCCTCGTGTTCTCTTCTGTAGGTTATGTAAAACAAGAAATATTAATAAAGGATGGTCATGTTATCAATGTGACGTTAAAAGAATCAGAGACTAGTGTGCTCGAAGAGGTTGTCGTAACAGGAACCGGTACACAAAAAAGACTCACATCGACAGCGGCAACGAGCAGTGTTGATGTAAACACCATGAAAGGAAATCCGACTTCTAGTTTATCGAATGCATTGGCAGGTAACGTGCCGGGGGTATTTGCGATGGGACAGTCGGGCCAACCTGGAAAAAATATTTCTGAATTCTGGATTCGAGGGATATCCACATTTGGTGGCGGCTCTTCTGCACTGATATTGGTGGACAATATCGAACGTGATATTAATGACATAAATATTGAAGATATAGAGACTTTTACGGTGTTAAAGGATGCTGCAGTTACCGCAATCTATGGTTCTCGAGGAGCTAATGGTGTTATATTAATTACCACAAAGCGTGGTAAAGACGGGAAGATTAATATCAATTTCAAAGATGAGAATATCTATAACGCGCGTACCATTACGCCTGAATTTGAAGATGGTGTTACGTATGCCAATCTCTTGAACGAAGCGCGCATTACCCGCAATTTCGCACCCATCTATCAACCTGAGGAATTAGAAATATTACGATTGGGACTAGATCCAGATCTTTATCCTAATGTCAATTGGAAAGATCTGTTGCTCAAAGATGGGGCGATGACCTACCGTGCCAATCTGAATATGACCGGCGGCGGATCTACCGCACGTTATTTTTTGTCTGGAAGTTATATCGATGAGGGCGGAATGTACAAGACGGATGAAACATTGCGGAATGATTACAATACGAATGCAAATTACAAAAGATATAACTACCGGTTGAACACAGATATTAACGTGACCAAAAGCACAGTTCTGAAAATTGGCGTTGCAGGGTCCCTCAATAAAAGGAATAGCCCGGGCTTGGGAGATAATGATTTCTGGGGTGTATTATTTGGCTATTCTCCAATTCGTACACCTGTCATGTATTCAAATGGTTATGTTCCAGCAATTGGAACAGGAAATCAGACAAACCCTTGGGTGGTCGCAACACAAACTGGGTATAATGAGAATTGGCAAAACAAGATACAGACGAACATTTCTATTGAGCAAAATTTTGATTTTATAACCAAAGGATTACGGTTTAGGGGAATTATTGGTTATGATACAAACAATGATAATAGTATTTCTCGTCGTAAATGGCCTGAACAGTGGCGGGCAGAGCGTGCTCGGGACGAAAATGGAAATCTAGTGTTTACCCATATTTCCGATCCGCACGAATTGTATCAGTCCAGTACTGCCAGCGGAGAACGTCGCGAATTTTATGACATGATGTTCAATTATGACCGCAGTATAGGAAATCATAATATTGGTGCAGTGGCCCGTTTTACGCGTGATGCTCTTATTCGGACGGTCAATCTTGGCGATGATATCAAAAATGGAATCGCAAGAAGAAACCAAGGTCTTGCGGGGAGACTGACCTATAATTGGAAGTCACGCTATATAGCTGATTTTAACTTTGGGTATAATGGCTCAGAAAACTTTGCCCCAGGCAAACAATATGGATTTTTTCCGGCGTTTTCGGCAGCCTGGAACATTGGAGAAGAGCCTTTTGTAAAAAATAATGTCTCCTGGTTGAACATGTTCAAGGTTCGCTATTCCTGGGGAAGGGTCGGTAATGATCAGTTGGCTGGTGGTGTGAGATTCCCTTACCTATATACCATCGGGGAGATCGCAAATAATGGTTATCAATGGGCGGACTATGGATCTAACCGTTACTTCACTGGCATGCAGTATACCCAGGTCGCTTCGCCAAATGTTACCTGGGAGATGGCCACAAAAAGAAATCTAGGCTTTGACGTCGCCCTGCTTAAAGATAAGATTGTTGCGAATTTGGACTTCTTCAATGAGGAACGGACGGGGATCTATATGGCAAGGAATTATCTGCCGGTCATGGTTGGACTTAGGAGTGTGCCAAGTGCAAATGTGGGGGCTGTAAAATCTGAAGGTTTTGATGGGCGTCTTGAATATAGACAAAAGATTGGCGAAGTGAATGTGACTGCACGCAGCAATGTTACGTTCAGTAAGAATACGATCACAGAGATTGATGAAGAAAATAATGTATACGGTTATCAAAATCAGAAAGGCTATCGGGTGGATCAGGCGAAGGGACTTATAGCATTGGGATTATTTAAAGACTATGATGATATAAGAAATAGTCCGAAACAAGTATTCGGAACTTATCAGCCTGGAGATATTAAATATAAAGATGTCAACGGTGATGGTATCGTAGATGACGGTGACCGCGTAGCGATCGGAGCTACACGTCGGCCAAATCTTGTTTATGGTATCGGAACATCAGTGAGCTGGAAGAGTTTGGATATCAGCGTTCACTTCCAGGGCGCCGGGAAATCCACGTTCTTTACCTATGGCAAGACAGTATATGCGTTTAGTGAGGGGGAATGGGGGCAAGTGTTGAAGGGCGTAATGGGAGATAACCGTTGGATATCTGCAGATATATCTGGTGACCCGTCAACAGAAAATCCTAATGCCTCTTATCCCCGATTGAGTTATGGTGAGAATCCGAATAATTTTAGAGAGTCAACTTTTTGGTTACGTAATGGCCAATATATCCGTCTCAAGACATTGGATATAGGTTACACCTTACCAAAAGAACTTACTAACCGAATCAAAACCAATAGCATTCGTATTTTCTTGGTTGGAAGTAACCTGCTAACCTGGTCGAAATTCAAGCTTTGGGATCCTGAGCTTGCATCACCACGAGGAGAAGATTATCCCTTGCCTAAATCGTTCACGTTTGGCGTCAATGTCAACCTATAAAACTTATTAAGATGCAAAGAAAGAAACTAAACATAGCCGTGATGCTTGTATTGGGAATAGGTATATTCTCAGCCTGCAAAAAAGATTACTTAAAGTCCGATCAATATTTTAAGGATCGTCTTACCATAGAGAAGACATTTAAAAGTAAGGTGTACTCGGAGCAATGGTTGGCCGAAGTATTTCAGCAATTTGTTGGTGAGAATGCGGATGTAGCGAGTAAAGGCTTGACGCCGCATTGTTTTGCGGATGATATGTACTATGGTGACCGAGATAAAGTATACGATCCATCGAAAAATGAGTTGTCCTATAATATGTTCAAGATGGGAGAATATACTGAAGCAGATAAACAAGGTACATGGACGCAATGCTACTTTGGCATTCGTAATGCCTCGACTTTTATTCAGAACATCTATATGAACACCGAAATGTCTGCAACTGAAATTGCAGATTATCGCGGACAAGCACGTTTCGCAAGAGCTTATCTTTACTGGTTATTGCTCCGTAAATACGGCCCGATTCCATTATTGCCAGACGAAGGGCTGGATTACACCGATAGTTATGACGATCTGGCAATTCCCCGAAGCACCTATGAGGAATGTGCAACTTATATAAGTGATGAGTTGGTACAGGCTGCTAAAGAAATGGAATCCTTAGGTATGAAGCGCGGGCAGGACGGTTCGGCTCGGCCAACTGTTGGTGCTGCATTGGCAGCACGTGCTAAAGTACTGCTCTATGCTGCAAGTCCGTTAGCCAATGGTAATAATTCCGGCTATGCAGCACTATTGGTAGACAAACAAGGAAAACGATTGTTGTCTGTCGACTTTAACGAAGAGAAATGGGCGAAGGCTGCTGCTGCTGCCCGAGATGTGATCGAATTGGGAGTATACAAACTTTATACAGCACCCTTTCAGGAAACAGGGGATGATGCAACAGTCAAACCACCTGAGGATCATGATTTTTCAAGTAAAAACTGGCCTGAAGGATGGGCAAATATTGATCCAGCAAAATCATACGCACAGGTCTTTGACGGAACTTTATCTGCCTCCGGTAATCCTGAACTTATATTTACACGTGGTAGTAATCAGCCCAATGAAGGAATTGACCAAATGGTTATTCATCAATTACCACGCTCTGCAACAGGATGGAATACACATGGACTGACACAGAAACTGGTCGACGCCTATTATATGAATGATGGGACGGATGTACCCGGAAAGGATAAGGAGATTGGGCGTGGGAATGGTTCAAGTAGAGTGGCTGGTTACGTCAGTCAGGACGATTATAATGCGAAAAAATACAGGCCATTACGTGCCGGAGTTTCTTTACAATATGCGAATCGTGAGCCGAGATTTTATGCTTCAGTGGCCTATAGCGGAAGTTTCTGGACCTTGCTGAATGAGACAAAAGAGGAAAATCGAAATAAACAGATCTTTTATTATAGTGCAGACCCAAAAGGTAATGGCTTTAACTCTGCCAATGGATATTGGTTGCGTACGGGTTTTGGTGTTAAAAAGTTTGTTCACCCCAGTGATACCTATGAAGGGGGTGTCGGATCACGTGTCGTCCCAAAGGCAGAACCCGCTATTCGTTATGCCGATATATTACTGATGTATGCCGAAGCATTAAATGAATTAAGTGGCTCTTTTACGATTCCGTCTTGGCGTGGTGGAAGTTATACGATAAGTCGTGATGTCGCTGAAATTAAAAAAGGTATTCGGCCCGTTCGCATTAGAGGTGGAGTTCCTGATTTTTCGGCGAGTATATATGGAAGTAAGGATAATTTACGTAAGTCAATAAAACGTGAACGTTTTATTGAGCTGATGGGCGAGGGGCAACGTTATTACGATTTACGTCGCTGGATGGACGCCCCAGTGGAAGAGGCCCTGCCCGTTTACGGCTGTAATGTACTAATGAATGAAAAGGAACGCGATCTTTTTTATCAACCCGTCGCAATCTGGACATTGAAAACGACCTTTGCGGATAAAATGTGGTTTTGGCCAATTAGTCATACAGAGCTTAAGCGCAATAAAAATTTAACACAAAACCCTGGTTGGACTTATAATGATTAATCAACTATGCAATTTATGAAAAAGTCATCTATACAGCTTTTGTTCCTGATGGTATTATGCGTATGCTATGCATGCAACGATGAATGGAAAGAGGAACAATTTGAACATTACGTTTCATTTAAGGCCCCTCTGGATAACGAGGGTGTCGCAAATATTTATGTCCGGTATAAAGAGGGGCAAAAAACGACATTTCTACAGCCATTGGAAGTAAGTGGTTCGACTACAAATAATAAGGATCTTTCAATACATGTTGCGGTGGATCCCGATACAGTGGGCATATTGAATTATGAACGTTTCCAGACCAGGCAAGATTTCTATTACAAGCAGCTGAATAATACGTATTTTTCTATACCTGAGACTGTGAATATAAAGTCGGGGGATAACACCGCGTTAATGGCTATCGATTTTTCGTTAAAAGGAATTGATATGACCGAAAAATGGGTGCTTCCACTGACCATTTTAGAGGATCCGACGGCCAAATACAAAATTAATCCTAGGAAATACTATAAGAAAGCATTGCTGCGTGTCAATCCTTTCAATAATTATTCAGGAACTTACAGCGGTACAGCCTTAAAAGTCGTTATGGATGGGCATGAAAGTGAAACTCCGATTGTAAAGAGTCAAATAAGAAGCTATGTAGTCGATGAAAATACAATTTTCTTTTATGCGGGGAATATTGATGAGGATCGTAAAGACAGAAAGAATTATAAGGTCTTTGCAACGTTCAATGAAACAGGAGGGGTTACATTTCGGGCTGAAAATCCAAATATGAAATTTGCTGTTAAAAAGGATGCAAGTTATACTGTTTCGGAACAGATGGATGCCGTACGTCCTTACTTATTGCATCGTTATATTACAATAAATAATGTGGATTATGAATTTACGGATTATACCCTGGTTTCTACGACTGCCATTAAGTTTAAGGTTTCGGGCTCATTGATCTTGGAACGGCAACTAAATACACAGATTCCTGACGAAGATCAGTCCATAGAATGGTAAATTCTACAAACCATTTGTAGGGCTGTTGGTTATATCTATGATATAAAAATAGTTTTTATGATTGGAATAGTAGGCGGACTAGGCCCTTATGGAGGCCTGGATATTACAAAGAAAATTATAGATGAGACTGCGGCAAGATCCGATCAGGAACACTTGCCGCTCTTGTTATTCTCATGTCCAAATTTGATCCCTGACCGAACGGCATATTTATTAGATAAGTCCAATGCTAATCCCGGTAAGGCTATCGCTGCAATTTTAAGACAACTTGAAGTGGCTGGAGCGACCATTGCGGCTATTCCGTCCAATACGGCACACGCTGAGCCGATTTTTTCTGTTGTTCAAGATGAGATGGCGCGTACGGGGAGTGCGTTGAAACTATTGCATATCGTTCATGAGACGGTTCGGTTTGTTGACGAAAACTATCCCGAAACGGCAGTAGGCATTTTATCTACCGCTGGAGAGCAGATTTACAGTTTATATCGGGAAGCATTTATTCGAAAAGGCTTCGTTGTTGTCGAGCCAGAAAGAACACAGCAAGAGAAGGTAAACAATGCAATCTATGACGAGGAGTATGGAATAAAGGCCCAACCGGTACCGATCGCGAATAAAGCAAGGGAGGATCTATTGTTGGTCATAGATGACTTGAAAAAGAAAGGAGCACAGGTCATTATTTTGGGTTGCGCAGAGTTACCTTTAGCGATTCCTGAACGGGATTATAATGGGATGATTGTCATAGATCCGAATAGAATTCTAGCGCGTGCACTTGTTCATTCATTTGCCCCGGATAAATTAAAAGCGCTGTAACGTGTCTCTTGACAAATTGTCAGATTTTGGATCTGTGTCCCTATTGGTATGAGTTTTGTCTCGCTGATAGCGAGAGGCTTATGCAGTAAGGAGGACAATATGCAAAAGATAATACATCGGGAAAATGATCGTGGACACGTCGATTTTGGCTGGCTGAAAAGCGCACATTCATTCAGTTTTGGACAGTATCTTGATCCCGAAAGAATGAATTTTGGTGCATTGCGGGTGTTGAATGACGATCAGGTGGAAGGAGGACAAGGTTTTGACCAGCATGGTCACGACAACATGGAAATTGTTAGTATACCACTTGAAGGGGCACTTTCACATCATGATAGTATAGGCAATGGCCGTACGATCCAAACAGGAGAAGTGCAGATCATGTCTGCAGGTACGGGTGTGCAGCACGCTGAGTTTAATAGTGATCAGAAGGCTCCTGTTAAATTTCTACAAATTTGGGTTATCCCCAATGAAATAGGGTTGGAGCCCAGATACGATCAGAAATCCTACCTTCAGCTGGATCGGAATAATAAATTTGCCACTATTGTTTCGCCGGATAAAATGGATCACACAGCTGTACATATACATCAGGATGCCTATATTAACTTGGCAAATCTGGAGGTAGGTAAAAAGATAGACTATACTGTTCATTCCGAACAAAATGGACTTTATCTTTTTGTTTTGGAAGGAAAGATCGCTGTAGCAAATGAATTGCTTTCAAGAAGGGATGCCATTGGTTTATATGAAACAGAAAAAATAAGCATTGAAGCGTACTATGATACATCGTTACTGCTGATTGAAGTTCCAATGTATTAGGTCGACAAAAAATGAGGCTTATGGTGCGGCATTATTACTGTTGATTGAAGCTCCTGTGTTTTAGGTCTAGGAAACGTTATTCTTGAATGGCGGGCATTTGATAGATCTCCCTATTTTTCTTAAATTGGATGAAGAAGAAATAAACTCATGGATAACCTATTACAACCCTTTGAATCGCATGACGTCTTACTTATTATGTTATCAGTCTTAATCGGTCTGCTGATTGGGATTGAACGTGAATATCGCAATAAATCTGCGGGTTTGAGGACGTTTATATTGGTAAGCTTTGGATCTTGCCTTTTTACTATTCTTTCGTTAAAAATTGGAGTAGCAAATCCAGATCGATTGGCAGCAAATATTATTACGGGTATCGGTTTTCTAGGTGCAGGCGTGATTTTCAAAGAAGACAATAAAATAAGTGGGATAACGACCGCTACGACAATTTGGGCTGCAGCTTCTTTGGGTATGTGTGTCGGTGCCGGATATATATTTTTGGCGTTTATTGGTGTAGGGTTGGTTTTGGCGATTTTGGCATTGTTAACGTATTTACAGACCTATATTGACAATTATCACAAAATAAAAGACTATGAACTGCAGACCTCATCTGAAGCAGATTTTGAACACACGGAAAAGTTAATCCGAAGTATGGGCTTTAAAGCTGTCGTGATAAGTCAACGCTATAACAAAGAAAGCTTGAATACAATATGGCGATTGACGGGGAATGTGAGTAAACATCGGGAGTTTGTAGAAACCCTGCGACGTGATAGGCAGGTTGTTGCTTATCAATATTAGGGAATTACGACAATATCTGAAATGTATTTATGAGAGAAAAACCAACGTATGAGTACTGTTAAAATTGAGAAAAAACCATTTTTTTGGTTAGCGGATCCTCAGGAGCATGACTTCCCTGCAGCTTACGATTATTTGGAGCTTTTATTTGTTCAGGAAGAATGTAAGACTTTTGTTGATAAACTTCGGAGAGCTGTCACAATTACAAAGAAGTCCAAGGATATTTTACGGGCCAGTGGACTCCCTTTATTGCCTGAAACCAACTTTCATATAAAGGAAAATCTAAGAAAGATCAAGAAGAAAGAAAAGTTATCTCCAATTCTGTTGGTTCGGGCAAATGGAAAACTGATCATAGCAGATGGTTACCACCGTTTATGTGCCAGTTATTATTTTACAGAGGATCTCGATGTGCCTTGTCGTTTGGTGTAAACTATACGTCATCATCTGTTTCCTGAGTTGGGGATATCTTTTGTAATAAACTGCTTACTTCGTCCTCTGTCGCTGTTAACTTAGCTTTGCAGACTTGAATGAGGTCGGAAGCCCTTTTGATTTTTCCCGCGAGCTCATCAATGTTCGTTGTGCCATTTTCTATTTCCCTCACGATCGTTTGTAACTCGTTAAAGGCATCTGTGTAGGTATAATTCTGTTCCATTATGCTATGCTTGATATGCTTTCTTTAAATTTTGTGTACCGATGTGAAATTAAGTATTGTGCTCGTCTCGGCCTTCTTTCGGCGATGTATCCATTACAGTACTGGTAAGTTCTCCATATTCGAGTATCGTCTGTATCACATCGCCCGGATATACTTGTGTCACCGACTGCAGTAGTTTTCCGTTAACCTTAGTAATTGAAAAACCTTGCTTTAGTAGTCTAATTGGATCAGATAGCTGAATAATTCGTTCGGTATGATCCAGTGCCGTTCTGTGCTCATAAAAGCGCAATTTTATCAAAGCGTTAAGATCATGTTGAAATTGCTGGATGGCCGCCCTCGAGGTCTGAATTTCTCTCTTTCCGATCCATTGTATATGCGTTGCCAGTTGAGATAGCATATTGCGCTCTTCTTTAAATCGGGTAAGAATGAGCTGCTGTATACGTTCCGCAGCCCGATCGACCGGAATAGCAAAATTGTGGAACTTCTGAATCAGAAAATCGGCCAGTTCACTGGGCGTAATCGCGTTTTTATAGGCGACCATTTCACTCACCGTATAATTCGTCGAATGTCCAATGCCAGTCAATACCGGGATAGGGAATATAGCGATAGCGCGTGCTAGTAAGTAGTTGTTATAACTGGAAAGCCCAACCTCACCGCCTCCACCACGGATGATGGCGACCACATCGTATCGGTCTATTTTTTCAGCAATAATGGCAAGCTGATTTATAATAGAAGGTACTGACTTGTCTCCTTGTAACAATGCCGGGAAGAGGGTGGATTCGATGCGGTAACCCCAAGGGTTTTGATTAATAATCTTGTAAAAATCAGAAAGCCCCTTACTTGTTTCTACAGAAACAATTGCCAGTCTTTTGGGAACCATTGGAAAGTCCAATAATTTATTGGACTCATATATGCCCTCTGCTTTCAGCTTTCGGATACTATCTAACTTCTCCTTTTCAAGTTCACCTAAGGTAAAAGTCGGATCAATATCAACAATGCGTAAGCTTAACCCGTACATGGGGTCGTAGGAAATACTTGCCTGAAATAACATTGTGATTCCTTCTCGTAAAGGTTCTTGGGCAACTTTAAGAAAATTGTTGTTGATACGATTGTAATCAGCTTTCCATAAGATGGATCTAATTTCAGCGACAATTTTACCATCCTGTTTCTCAACCAGTTCAGGATAACAGTGGCCAGAATGCGTATAATGATTGAGCTTGTTCATTTCAGCTTTGATCCAGTACAAACTCTTATACCGCTCTGCAAGTGTCTTTTGGATACTGCGGCTGACTTCCAGCAAGGAAAATATCGTTTTATCTTGAATCAATTCTGGCATTAGTCAAACTTACAGAAAAAACCATCATGATGCAATTTGGAGCGACGCCAATTGGGGTTTTCAGGAACGTCGCTGCGCGTAGCCTGAAGACTATGGCAAAAAAATAATACATCAATTTGGAAATGCACGAAAGGTATAAAGTAACAAAATTGATTTTTTTTCGAACGAACCTATTCCTTCGTTATTAAATTCGTATTTTTATTTGATAGAACCTAAAAAACGATAAAAGCAGAATGAAAAAACGATTTTTTGGGGCATTATTTGCAGGTTTGTTCTGTATTAGCCCCCTGTTTGCTCAATATAAGTCTACAATTAAAAACGAAACGATACTGTTTAATAACCTTGACCAGCTGTTACCTTTAAAAAATCTGGATCAACTTCGTATTGCAGTTGTTGTTCCTAACGCGGCAAAATATTCAATGTTCACGGACCAGTTGGCTCGTTATGCAAATACCAGAGTTTTTGATTTTAATAAATTTGATGAGGACATCAAATATTATAATACCATTATTGTGGCCGGAAAGGAAGATGATTTAGATGCCGATTGTCTAACACAGTTGAAGCAGGCTGTATTAAACAATAAAAAAGTTATCCTTTGCCATTTTTTTGAAAATGACAAAAACAAAAAGAGCCTATCTGAGCATCCACAATCTGATTTGATTGAATTACTTGCTCCGTTTTCAGAAATTGGACAACGTCAGATGGCAATGTCTATTTTTGGTGGGCTTCCAATTACCGCCGGTAACGTCAAAACCACGCAGACAAGACTACAATATGGCGCTGCATCAAGCTCGAATCTCAACCTCAACAAGCTGACGAAGAAAATTGATGCCATTGCACAAGAAGCCATTGATAAGCAAGCAACCCCAGGGGCTGTAGTCATGATCGTGAAGGATGGACAAGTACTCTTGGAGAAATCTTACGGATTTCACACGTATGCCAAAGCTATTTCCACGAAAACAAGTGATATTTTTGATCTCGCATCTGTCAGTAAGATTGCGGGTACTACTCCTGTCATTATGCGCCTTACCGAGCGCAATATTATTAATTTGGATAGTACCATGGGCCACTACCTATGGCAGGCAAAGTATACCAATAAAAAGGATATCAAGCTTCGCTCCGTCATGTTACATGAAGCTGGATTTACACCTTTTATTCCCTTTTATAAATATCTGAAAGGAGGCGATGTTGTGTCGGCAGCCGACGTTAACCATCAGGTGAAAATGGCCGATAATAGCTATATCCTCAACAATTATTACCGTGACGTCATGTGGCCAGATATGCTAAAATCACCGGTAAAACCCACGGGAAATTATGTGTATAGTGATATCAGCATGTATGTCATGAAAGAAGTTGCAGAACATCAGACTGCTGAGCCAATGCAAGATTATGTGCAGGAGAACTTTTATAGACCATTGGGGATGAAGCGTGCTGGCTATCTTCCCCGCGAGCGTTTTGCAAAGGATGAAATCGTTCCTACCGAGCAGGATACCTCCTTTCGAAAAACATTGTTAGAAGGCTACGTACACGATCAGGGGGCGGCAATGGCTGGCGGTATTGCTGGGCATGCTGGATTATTTGCTACCGCAAATGATTTGGCAATCTATGGTCAGTTGCTATTGAATAGAGGGGAGTATGGGGGTGAACGTTACTTCAAAACAGAAACAGTCGATTTATTTACCTCAAAGCAATCGGCAAGCAGTCGGCGGGGACTAGGTTTTGACCGCTGGGATCCGAATCCGAAAAATGAATATCCATCTAAGTTAGCGAATAGCACTGTATTCGGACATACAGGCTATACGGGAACATGTATCTGGATTGATCCGCAAAATCAGTTGATTTATATCTTTTTGTCCAATCGTGTACATCCTCAGGTGAATACCAAGCTCCTCGACCTTAATATCAGAAGTCGGATTCAGGACGCCATTTACGAAACGATCAATGAAAGTCAAAAATGATAAAAGGTCTCCTATTACTTGGACTAGCAATGACAACACTCAACAATGTTGGATATAGTCAAGACTATAAACAGATACACCAAGATTTGGTGGTCGTCGACGGACACAATGATGTGATTTATGAATCCATTTTCCAGGGAAAAGATATCGGCCAGCGAATAAGTACGGGAGCGACAGATTTGCCTCGACTGCGGGAAGGCGGTGTAGATGTGCAGGTCTTTGCTGTGTGGTCCGATGACGCGAAGTGGAAATCCGGAGCATTTAAGCATGCCAATGACCAGATCGATGCATTGGAAAAGATGATTGCAGCAAATGCCGATAAAATAAGTTTGGCAAAATCTTCAGGTGACATTGATGCGATCTTAAAAACAGGTAAAATAGCTGCGTTGATCGGTGTGGAAGGTGGAAATATGATTGAAGGAAGTGTTGACCATTTGGTTCGGCTTCATGAGCGGGGCGCCAAATACCTCACTTTGACCTGGAACTACAATTTGCCTTGGGCAAGCTGCGCCGCGATGGAATCGGGAGATATGCGTTCCAAAGATAAGGGGTTGACGGGGCAAGGACGAGCAATTATCCGCAAAATGAACGAATTGGGGATGATGGTAGATCTATCTCATGGAGGAGAGCAGACTTTCTATGACGTGCTGGCGATAACGACCAAACCGATCTTAGTTTCGCATAGCAATGCCTATGAATTATGTCCACATTTCCGCAATCTGAAAGATGCACAATTAGCGGCCCTGAAAAAAAATGGCGGCGTTGTTGGTGTGAATTTTTATTCAGGTTTTTTGGATCCTGCCTATGAAACAAGGCTTAAGGGTTTGTATGCAAGTCAATTTGGTGATACCGGGGATACAAAAATGAGTACCTGGGCCATGTATGAAAAGTTGCCAAAGGAACTTCAACAGCAAGCCGATGCTCCACTGTCGAAATTATTGGATCATATTGACTACTTGGTCAAAAAAGTGGGTATAGACCATGTTGCTGTTGGTTCGGATTTCGACGGCATAGAATCTTCACCCCAAGGTCTAGAAGATGTTTCTAAATTTCCGTTACTGACCAAAGCGCTGTTGGAAAGAGGATATACAAAGACGGATGTTGCGAAGATTATGGGACAAAATTTCTTGCGGATCTTAAAAGAAAATGAAAGATAAACACTTCGGCTTTTTTAAGGCTTTTCAGTGGGGTTCAAGTATGCATGCAGTATTGTTGAGGTATTGTTAAAGCAGTGATGTAGTATATACCGTAATAATACAGCGTATGAATTTAACCCTTATCGAAGCAGTATTAGCGAAGGGCTAACCAGTCCTTGCGTAATATCTTGGATAATGCATATAATAGGTGCGGGGCAGGATATTACGCTTTTAACCGCTATAAATTTGTAATTTCGTAGTATGGCAAAATCAAAATCTGCATACTTCTGTCAAAACTGTGGCTACGAGTCTCCCAAATGGATGGGGCAATGCCCTTCATGCAAGCAATGGAATAGTTTTGTTGAGGAAGTCGTCGAAAAGTCGAGTTCAAAAGTGCCTGAATGGCGTAGTTCTACCACAGGAGGAAGCACAAAGAGAGCGAATAAAGCTGCGATCATCCACGAAATTGTCTATCAGGATGAATTACGGATATTGACTCCTGATCAGGAGTTCAACCGGGTTCTTGGCGGCGGTATTGTTCCGGGGTCATTGGTACTTATCGGAGGCGAACCGGGTATTGGGAAGTCTACGTTGATGTTACAGCTCGCTTTATCGATCCCACAAGTCAAGACACTTTATATTTCTGGGGAAGAAAGCGAACAGCAAATTAAGATGCGGGCAGAACGATTGTCACAATCATCCAAAGCAAATTGTTATATTCTTACCGAAACATCTACTCAAAATATTTTCAAGCAGATCGAGACGGTACAGCCCAATGTTATTGTCATAGATTCTATACAGACTTTACATTCCTCACAAATTGAATCGGCGCCAGGATCGGTTTCTCAGGTACGCGAATGTACCGCAGAGTTGCTTCGGTTTGCAAAGGAAACGAGTACACCAGTTTTTATTGTTGGGCATATTACCAAGGACGGGTCTATCGCAGGTCCCAAGGTTTTAGAACATATGGTGGATACGGTGCTTCAATTCGAAGGTGATCGCCACCACGTCTACCGAATTTTACGGGCCGTAAAAAATCGCTTTGGATCGGCTTCAGAACTCGGTATTTATGAAATGCAGGGGTCGGGGCTGCGGGAAGTGTCGAATCCTTCGGAGATTATGATTTCCCAACGCGATGAACCTGTCAGTGGGGTTTCCATTGCGGCGATGCTCGAAGGAATGCGCCCTATAATGATTGAAGTGCAGGCGCTGGTGAGTAATACGGCATTTGGAAATGCACAGCGCTCTTCCACAGGTTACGACACGAAGCGATTAAATATGCTGTTGGCTGTTTTAGAGAAACGCTTTGGTTTTAGGTTAAGCGCACAAGATGTATTTTTGAATATTGCCGGTGGGTTGCGTGTTGAAGATCCTGCGATCGATTTGGCTGTCGTTGTTGCAATTATTTCTTCACAACAGGACATCGCGATTCGCTCTAATGTGACTTTCGCAGGTGAGATTGGTTTATCGGGCGAGATCAGAGCCGTAAATCGTATAGAACAGCGGATACAGGAGGCTGAGAAGCTTGGCTTTGATGGTATTTTTATTTCTAAATTCAATACCAAAGGATTGGACGCTAAAAAATATAATATCGCCATCCGTCCGGTTGCTAAATTGGAGGACATCTTCAGTGCCCTGTTTGGCTAGCGGATTAAAAGAGGAGTATACAAATAAAAAGACCATGCTTTCTTAAAGCATGGTCTTTTTATGTATTGCCTATCGTTTACTTTTTCAATACTTCTTTCAATTTTGCACGTAAAGCATCACCATGTAAGTTCTTCGCGACAATTTTCCCGTTGGGATCGATCAGAACATTCTGCGGGATAGATTTTACGCCGTATAAGGTTCCGACATCATTTTGCCAACGTTTAAGATCCGAAACATGACGCCAGTGCAATTTATCTGCATGGATGGCTTTGATCCAAGAATTGCGATCCTTATCAAAGGATATACCCAATATTTCGAAGTTTTCACCTTTAAATTGTTGGTATGTTTTGACAAGATCCGGGCTTTCGACACGGCAATCGGGGCACCAAGATGCCCAAAAATCAAGAAGCACATATTTTCCTTTAAAGTCCGAAAGTTTTACAGGATTTCCAGTGGTGTCATTTTGCGTAAACGCTGGCGCTATTTTTCCAATTTGAACCGTTTCCAAGGTATTTAAATAGTCTTGGAACTCTTTCCCTTCACTTGAATTCTTGACATTTTTACTCAACGTATTATAAAGCGCCTGAAGCTCGGGATAAACCGGGTCATATCCGCCAACTCTACGCAAGTCAACCAATGTCGAGATAGAATCCGGAGCAGCCTTAACGCGGGCAATATACTCCTCTTTGGTAAGTTCCTTTTTTTGTGCAGAACCAATGAATGGCAGAATTAAAAAAAGTAGTGTGATGTATTTTATCATCTTATTATTCTTATATATATTTACAAATATAGGAAAATCCACTAATTTAGTAGATTAATAAAATGTCAAAAAATGAACTTTAACCTAACTTCTAAACTTCCACATGTCGGTACGACGATCTTTACTAAAATGACGATGCTTGCGAATGAGCAGCACGCTTTAAATCTGTCGCAAGGTTTTCCTGACTTTGAGACCGATCCGAAGTTGGTGGAATTGGTTTCTAAGGCAATGGAAACGGGACATAACCAATACGCGCCAATGATCGGAGCACAGACATTACGCGATACGATCTCCAAAAAATACCGGGAAGTTTATAACGTGGCGGTCGATGCAACAGCGGAGCTTACTGTGACATCAGGTGGTACCCAAGCAATTTTTACAGCTATTGCCGCAGTCGTTAGACCGCAAGATGAGGTTATTATCTTTGAACCGGCATACGACTGTTATGCGCCGACTATCGAATTGTTTGGCGGTAAAGTTGTTCCTGTACGATTAATGGCACCTGATTTTCAGATTGACTGGGATTACGTCGCTACGTTAATTAATTCCAGAACCCGCTTAATCATCATTAATAATCCGAATAATCCAACAGGCAAAGTGCTGGGTAAAGAAGAGTTAATTAAACTTGGAGACTTGTTGGCAGGTACCAACGCACTCTTGTTGAGCGATGAAGTGTACGAGCATATCGTTTTCGATGGTGTCTCGCCCCAATCGGTATTGGAAATACCCTCCTTACGCGAGCGAAGTTTTGTTGTTGCTTCCTTTGGAAAGCTATTGCATACCACGGGTTGGAAGATTGGTTATTGCATTGCTCCGCCACAATTAATGCAGGAATTTAGAAAAGTACATCAATTCAATGTATTTAGCGTAAATACACCCATGCAATTCGCTATCGCGGAATATTTGGAGGATATAAGCTATGTCAAAGGTCTATCGGAATTTTTTGAGCGAAAAAGAAACCTATTGAAAGACGGATTAAAGGTATCCCGGTTTAAGATTCTTCCCTGCGAGGGAACTTATTTCCTGAATATCGATTACAGTGCTATCAGTCAGGAGAAGGAATTTGAATTTGCTTGTTCGTTAACCAGGCAGCACAAAATTGCAACCATCCCACTTTCAGCGTTCTATAAAGAAGCTACAAATCAACAAGTTTTGCGGGTTTGTTTTGCTAAAAAGGATGAAACGCTATTAAAAGCTGTCGAGATTCTGAATAAGGTATAGCTGTATTATTGAGGTAAAAGAATAGCTAAAAGGTTTTATTTAAAATATCGCTAAGAAAGAACCACTTTATTAAAATTTTACTTCAACTTGAGGTACTAATTTTATAAATTTGTAATTCACGTTTATCAACATACCCATAAAATGGCTAGATTAAATTTATTGGAAGAAACACGCTTCGAAAAAGTCCCTGTGAGCGTCTATCCAGATCAAAATTCAGCTTCGAAAAACGTTGCAAATCGTATTGCTGAAATTATTCGTGCAAAGCAAGAGAAAGGTGAGAAAGCTGTTCTGGGCCTTGCTACCGGTGCCACTCCGGTAAAAGTCTATCAAGAATTGATTCGTTTGCATAAAGAAGAAGGTTTAAGCTTTAAGAACGTGATTACCTTCAATCTTGACGAATACTACCCTATGCAACCTGATGCCGATCAGAGTTATGTGACCTTTATGAACAAAAACTTGTTCGATCACGTAGATATTGATGCGGCTAATGTAAATATTCCAGATGGTACCTTAGCTCCTGACCAAGTAAATGCATTCTGTGAGGCTTACGAACAGAAGATTACAGCAGCAGGAGGTTTAGATATTCAATTATTAGGTATTGGCCGTACCGGCCATATCGGTTTCAATGAGCCAGGTTCTGCACCTAACTCAGGTACACGTGTCGTAACGTTGGACGATTTGACTCGTCGCGATGCTTCCCGTGCTTTTGGTGGAAAAGAGAATGTACCAACAAAAGCGATTACCATGGGCGTAGGTACAATTTTCAAAGCGAGAGAAATTATTTTAATGGCTTGGACCGAGACAAAGGCCGAGATCATTAAAAAAGCAGTTGAAGGAGAAATCTCCGCAGAGATACCTGCAACTTATCTTCAGTTATCGGACAACGTTGAATTTATCCTTGATGAAGCGGCAGCTTCATTATTGACACGTTTTGATCTTCCTTGGTTGGCAGAAGATGTTACCTGGACACCTTCGTTAATTAAAAAAGCAGTCGTTTGGTTGGCTTTAGAGATCAAAAAACCAATCCTGAAACTTACCGACGAGGATTATAATGCGCACGGGATGGCCAAGTTGGTTACAGAGACCGGTCCAGCATATAATATTAACATCCGTATATTTAACGAACTTCAACATACGATCACGGGATGGCCAGGGGGTAAACCCAATGTTGACGATTCACAACGTCCTGAGCGTGCCAATCCAGCGAAGAAAAATGTGATTGTATTTTCTCCACACCCTGATGATGATGTCATCTCAATGGGCGGTACATTTATTCGCCTGGCAGATCAAGGACACAATGTCCATGTTGCTTACCAAACTTGTGGTAATACAGCTGTTTGGGATGATGATGTGGTACGTTATCTGGAGTTTGCTGAAGATCTTGCTAAACAAATTGGGGCAGAGGCAGAAGCTTCTCAGATCGGCCGCATTTATGATGAGGAAAGAGCAATTTTTGCAACAAAAAAACCAAATCAGATCGATACTGAACTTGTCCGTAAAATCAAAGCATTAATCCGTAAGGGTGAGGCGATCGCAGGAGCTCGTTTGGTAGGTTTGCCAGATGAGAATATCCATTTCCAAGATCTACCGTTCTATGATAGACAGAAGTTTTCAAAAAATGTATCTTTTGAAGATGATATTCAACAAACAATGGAATTGTTGCGCCACGTAAAACCACATCAGGTATTTGCTGCGGGTGACTTTGCTGACCCACACGGTACACATAAAGTATGTTTCGACATTCTGTTTGAAGCACTAAACAGATTGAGTAAAACGGATGAGTGGACCAAAGATTGTTGGTTATGGTTATACCGTGGAGCATGGCATGAATATCCTATCCACGAGATCCAAATGGCCGTTCCTTTATCGCCACAAGAAGTTTATCGCAAACGTTTAGCCATCTTTAAACACCAGTCTCAAAAAGATTTGCCTGTATTCCCTGGAGATGATCCACGTGAATTCTGGGTGCGTGCTGAAGACCGTACAAGCGAAACCGCAGCTTTATATGACCAATTAGGTTTGGCAAACTATGAAGCTATCGAAGCGTTCGTAAGATGGAAATTTGACTAAAATAATTGTCTAAATAAATAAAAAAGTCCTGAGCCTGAGTTGGTTCAGGACTTTTTTATTTTTAATCATTCTAAATAGTTTATTTTTTATACCTTTGCTTTGTTATTTAGAATAATTAAAAATAATTACCCAAAATTATTAACATGGACAAACACTTACTAGCTCTTGCTTCTACATTTTTAATCGGAGGTGCAGTATATGGTCAAACTTCGGGAATCGTCAAAGGTAAAGTCGTCGATACACAAAATAATCCTTTAAGTTCAGTAACCGTTTCAATCGGAGATAAAAAAGTACGTACGGACCATAGAGGTCATTTTAGACTGCATGGCATCGACCAAAATACGGTGATTAAATTCACCTACATGGGCTACCAAACAACCGTTATCGATTATGTTTTTAGCACAAAAAGCCCTGAAGTGATTATTGATCCCATTACGCTAGTGAGCAATGAGCAGGCCATTGATGAGGTAGAAGTGTTTGGTGAACGTAACAAAAAGCCAAAAGGCTTGGAGATGATTACACGTATGCCATTAAAACCTTCGGATCAAATTCAGAGTATTTCTGTCATTTCCAATAAGGTAATTCAAGATCAGGGTATTCTTACTTTGACGGATGCTGTAAGAAATATTCCCGGTGTAACCTTGTTTGGTTCTTATGGGGGTGTTAAAGAATCTTTGTCAACCCGTGGGTTCAGAGGGGTACCTGTATTGAAGAATGGCGTGCGGATGGACTCTCAATTTCAGACGGCGTCTGGAGTTGTTGATATGCAAGGTGTGGAGTCTATTCAAATGATTAAAGGGTCTGCTGCCGTTACACAGGGGGTTATTACCGATATTGGTAATGCTGGTGGGGTAATCAATGTGGTCACTAAAACCCCTAATTTCACGAATTCCGGTGAGGTGGGTGTCCGTGCAGGAAGCTGGGGACAATTCCGCCCAACCTTTGATTTCCAAACGGTACTGGATAAAAAACAGACCGTTGCTTTTCGAATGGATGGAGCGTATGAACGTAGTGATAGCTACCGTAAAAGTGTATCCTCTAACCGTGTTTATTTAAATCCATCGTTAGCTTGGAAACCAACGGATAAGACGACAATTACTTTGGAGGGTGATTATTTTAATGATAATCGCACGCCGGTTAATTCCGCTGTCAATTTAAATCCTTCACAGGGGGTGAATGCGCTATATGTTATCCCGAACAATAAGTTTTTGGGCTTCAATTCCGATAATAATAATACAGAGATGAAGAGCTTTATGGCGCAGATCAATCATGAACTGACTGATCGCTGGAGCATCCGAGCTTCTATTGCAACGTCATCTTATCAGGTTGATAACCAATCATCATCTTCCTCATTGATTAAAGATGATGCAAAACAATATAATACCTTCTCGCGCTCAATGAGCAAGAGCCTGCGCGATGACAAGAATAAAACGTTTCAGTTTGACTTGATCGGAAAAGATCTTTATACGGGTAAGGTAAAACATTTGGTTCAGGCAGGGGTGGACTATCGTATTGCTGATGCAACAACAACTTCTTTTGCCGGAAAATTAAGTCCACTGGAGAAAAATGTTCTTTTGAAAAAAGCCGATCAAAATAGCAATGTAATTGATATTATTGATATCCATGGTGATTGGGTGAATGATCTTTCGGAAGTGGTATACGTCGATTCGTTGGGTAACCAGCGGAAAGGAAAGCAAATTGCCTATACAGCAGGAACTCCTGTACGGAGTTATTATTCTTCTATAGGATTTATGGGGCAAGACGTTATTGAATTTAACAAATACATTAAGGCTGTATTAGGTTTACGTTATTCCGAAATTACAACAAAGGATTTTACATCAAACGGTAATAAAAGGGAGTCGGCTTGGAATCCAATGGCGGGAGTGATTGTTACGCCATTTGAAAATTTCAATGTATTTGGATCTTATACAAACTCAACGAATTTAAGGAATGCTGCGAATCCTTTAACAGATGGTACAGCGGCAGGTGCTTCTAAAACCGAACAATTTGAGGGTGGAATTAAATCCGATTGGCTGAATAATCGTTTACGTTTCAATTTAACCTATTTCCATATTTATACCTCAAACTTGACGAATGCGGAGTATACACCAGGCACGAATGTCGCCACAGGATTATACTTTAAGGCCGGGGATTTGGTGCGCGACGGTATTGAGGCAGAGTTGAACGGTCGTGTATTGGAAAATTTGACTGTGATGTTGGGCTATGCGTATTTAGACGCACGTTATAAAAATTCACCATCTTATATGGATGGATCGGCACCGATGAATGCGCCAAAACATACGGCAAATGCATGGATACAATATGTATTTAATCAAGGAGCTCTTCGGAACCTGAGCTTAAGTGCCGGAGTTTATTATGTTGGAGACCGACCTGTCAATGAATATAGCTTAACCCCAAATGGGCACGGCGAATATTATGGTACAGAACCTTTCAATATGCCAGCATATACCACATTAAATGCGCAGGTGGGATACAAATGGCGCAAATTTGATGCGAAAGTCTTCGTAAATAATATCACCAATGAGATCGGATTGAATTCATACTTCCGCGGTGGTTTTATTAATCAGATTGATCCAAGAAATGCTGCGGTTGCATTGAGTTATAAGTTTTAAAGATATAAGTCTATATAAACAGAAGGGCTGTCCAAAGAAGTTGGACAGCCCTATTTTTATGCTATTTTCTTTTATCAGCTTAAGTATCCTTTCATCTAGTGGACGCTGGATCGACTGATGTTATTTTAGGCAGCTTTTTTTTGCGTTATCGACACCAATAGCGTTCACCATGATGAATCCCGATGAATTAATAGCTGATTACATCACCTGACCGTCCTTTGGCATCAAATACTTTAAATAAGTATTTTTTTCCGTTCTGGAAAGGTATCGGACCGTTAACCACTTTTGATTTCAATGTTGGCGTACTTCCATTATCGCTATAATAGACTTTGAAACCGGGATAATCGGTGTTGATAAGGAGTTGGCTGCCCTCTTTCTTGATCCCAATTTTTGGAAGTCGATAGGTATAGCCCCCATTTACCCTATCCAGTTTTCTCAATTCATCCTCACCTAATTTTTTGATAAAGGCGGTATACGATTTGCGATAAGTGGTCTCGTCAAAAGAATTTCCTTTTTCCCAGGTTTGTTCGGGCGCCCACGCGCGATCAGCAATCGCTATCAAACGTGGGAATATCATTTCCTCAAGACGTTGGTCAGTGGATACCTTTTCTGCCCATAAAGCACCTTTAATACCAAGGAGATTTTTCTTCCCTTCGGCTGTAAGCTGTTCTTTATTGGTGTAAGCCTCTGGTTTAAGATCTTTTCCAGTATCATCCTTGCGTAGATTGATGAAGAAATTTTCAGGAGAGAACGAATAGGTTCTATTCAGATTAACCGTGCCTACCCAGCTGTGTCCTGGATCTGCAAAGTCACGGTCCCAAGACATATCGAGGTAGTTGTTTGCCGCACTCGTGTAAACAACTTTATAACCAGCATTTGCCAATCGATAAGCGAGGTCTTCCTGTCCTTGGCCAGGGAGATTGTTCCATACATTCAAATGGATGCCGGATTTTCCCAGATCGGCATTTACAACCATGCCTTTTCCTTTATTGCGCATACCCATTTCTTCCCATCCCGACATCGTCAATCCTTTTTCTTGAACAAGGGTATTAATTTTGGCAATATACAGTGGCCATACATCGAGTACATTGGCGATATTATTCTCCTTCATAAAGGCCAATACCTTGGGCGATTTCTCCCAAACACCACTTGGCGTTTCGTCGCCTCCCAGATCGATAATTTTCAACGGAACTCCAGCTTGATCATGTATTGCTTTGATTTCATCGATCACCTTGCTCAGGAAGTGATAGGTTGAAGGTAGGGCAGGGTTCATGACATTGTCATTCCAGTTTTGTGCAGAGTTGTAAACGGACTTGTCCTCAGCATCGTCCAGCAAGAATTCCTCTGCCTTCTGTTTATCGCCAAGTTTTGAATAATGCGCAAAACGCGCCCGCATTGCTTTAATCGCTGCACGCGCATGACCAGGAGTTTCTACTTCGGGTATGACATCGATATGTCTTGCCTGTGCATATTTTAAAATTTCAATATAGTCAGCAACACTGTAGAATTGATGCGATTTGGTGGTCGCTCCAGAACCATAAGCAGACTGTATCGCTTTTCCATCCTCAAAATTAGCCGAACGATTGGCTCCGATAGCCGTTAATTCAGGTAGCGAAGGAATTTCCAATCGCCAACCTTCGTCGTCAATGAAGTGGAAATGGAATTTGTTCAACTTGTAAGAAGCCATGAGATCCAATATTCTTAAAACCTCGGCTTTGCTATGGAAATTACGGGCAGCATCCAGCATAAATCCACGGTAGCCATAGCGTGGACTATCTTCAATGTTACCGTATGGCAAAGCGATTGATTTTGTGGCTTTATTCCATTGACTGTGATTGATCAGCGATTTTAAAGATTGTATGGCATAAAATGCACCGGCTTTATCGGAAGCTTCTATTCGTATACCTTTCGCATCAATCGTCAAGTGATAGGATTCTGGCTTTAAGTTATTTGCTTTGACAATCTCGATGCCACCCTGAGGGCTAGATGAAGCCGTTAGCTTAATACCTGAATATGCTGAAAAAAAGTTTGTCAGAAAGTCCGATTCGCTCGCAAAATCCTTATCGACAAAAAGTTTTGTACTTGTCGATAGATTGAATTTCTCGTTAGTATTGATGCTGATATTACTTGGTAAGGGAATGATATGTTGTGCTGCTGTCCCCTCTACAAGCTTGTTTTGGTCGTATTTATAAGCAAAGTAATCTGTTTTTTCAGCGTCCGACTGGGGAGCGATTTTAACAGCAGAATAATCCGAAATATTTGTTGCAAGCCCTGTCTTATTATTTTTTAGGTATAGACCAATTGGCCCATCCGTATAATTGACCAGTCCGGTTGTGATAAAATCGATGTGGACCGTATCTTGCGCATTTAATGAAAAGTTATTTTTCTTAAAGCTAACCTGAAAGAGATCCCCGTTTCGGTGGTCTATCGCAAAACGTTTGTCGACCTTATCGGGGTCGATAGATCGGATAAAATTAAACCAAAGGCTCCAGTCGTTGAGTTGAACAGCACTTTTTCCCTTGTTTTTTAAAATTAGGGTGGATACCGGATTTTTACGGATATTCTCTCCGTCTTTGACCTTCCAGGTGAGTTGCAGTTGATCTGCGATTGCACTCGATTTCTGAGCATAGGCTTCCTGGCTTAACAAAGCCAAGCCTAGTCCGGCATAGAGTAGCGGTTTTTTGATTTTTTTTAAATTAGTCATGTTGGTTACTTTTTCAATGACTTTAAATATAGCTATTTTAGAGGGTTTTATGATCTATTTCAAAAAAAATGAATAAAAAAAAGATAAAAATTTTGACAGATTTATAAATATTTCTATATTTGCACACCGAAACAGAAAACGGCCCGTTCGTCTAGGGGTTAGGACGCAAGATTTTCATTCTTGAAACAGGGGTTCGATTCCCCTACGGGCTACAGATCGAAAGATTAAAATTTAAAAAAGCTTGCAATTCATATTGCAAGCTTTTTTTGTCTTAGTATCTACAAAACCAATAGGAACTTTCAAGAAACGAAGTGGGCCATAAACAAAAGTTGTAGGGGAATACAGGATTCGCTTAAAGCCTTGATTCGATTAATAATTCCAGAAATAACTAAAATAAAAAAGAGCCTAAAAGAATTGAAAAAGGGAAATGGCCGGGGCTCGTATGTATTCGAAAAAACAACCTTCATCAACGAAATCATAAATTTAAAAAAAAAATGACAACATTTCCTGTTATAGCATCTACTCTTTCTGCCAAACAATTAGGCGATTTTGTGATAAATAGATATGGCCTAGACGACAAATACCAATGTTCCTTATTCAGAACAGGAATGAATCACACGTATTTTCTTTCCAACACCGAAACGAAATACGTTTTGCGCGTTTATAGTCATAATTGGCGGTCAAAATCCGAAATTATTGAAGAACTTGAACTTTTGAAATCATTGAAGAAGAATAATTTAAGTGTTTCTTTTCCAATTGAAGATAAAGACGGAGGGTTCATTCAAGAAATAAATGCGCCTGAAGGAATCAGATACGTTGTACTTTTTTCCTTTGCTCAAGGGGAGAAAATTCGATTTATGGACATCGAAACGTGTTTTAGGATAGGTTCTCTAATGGCAAATATCCACAACTATACCGAAAACAAGAATATTAACCGTGTGTCTTACAATAAGAAGTCTCTTATAGAACTACCTTATGCGTATTTACAACAATTCTTTTCAGACAAGTTGCCAGAAATGGAATTCATCGAGGGGTTTGGCAGAAATTTTCAAAATTCAGATTTTGATAATACAAAAACCGGAATTATACATATGGATATCTGGTATGATAATATGGCCGTTACAGACGAGCATGAGATTACCATTTTTGACTTTGACTTTTGTGGAAATGGATGGCAAATTTTAGACGTTGGATATTTCTGCAAACAGCTGTTTTTCATAGAATCAGATAAAGAGCAGTATGAATTAAAAATCCAAAGTTTCCTGCGTGGATACCAAAGTAATAGACCTTTATCTGAAAAAGAGCTCAGGTTAATACCAAAAGCAGGCGCTGCTATTTTTGTTTTTTATCTTGGAGTACAGGCACAGAGATTTGATTGGTCCAACATATTTTTGACAGAAAATTATCTTAAAATGTTTGTCGGAAGAATTAAAGCTTGGATGGATTATTACACAAACAACGAAGTCACTGGGGCTATGTAAGCTATTACACGTATTTTGTCTTGTTGGTAATATAAATGTAACGTATTAATTTTACCTTTAATATTCCAAATAATATAATTTTATGAAGGCACATACGTACGAAACACAATCAACAATTACACCACAGAAGGCACTGGACTTTTTGAAAGAAGGAAACCAGCGTTTTGTTAATAACCTGAAAGCTAACCGCGATCTACTCGAACAGGTGAACGCTACGCGTGAAGGGCAGTGGCCATTTGCGGTAGTGCTAAGCTGCATCGATAGCCGCACCTCAGCGGAGCTTATATTTGATCAGGGATTGGGTGATATCTTCAGCATCCGGATTGCCGGAAATTTTGTCAATCAGGATATTTTGGGTTCGATGGAGTTTGGTTGCAATGTAGCTGGTTCTAAGCTTGTTGTCGTTTTGGGGCATACCAAATGTGGGGCATTAAAAGGAGGATTGGATGCTGCGCAGATCGAGGGCATGGGAATGGACAACCTAAATCATTTGATTAATCATTTTGATCCGATCATCAATGAAGTGATCGAGCAGGGGGAAGAACGTTCTTCTAAAAATAGTGTGCTGCTTGAAAAGCTAAATCAACAGAACATTAAACATGCGATCCGTGACATTCGCAGACAGAGTTCAACGCTCCGTAAACTTGAAGAAGAGGGTAAAATTAAGATTGTCGGAGCGAACTATGACGTTGAAACTGGTAGCGTAAGTTGGTTGTAAGTTGTAGAAACTGACGCACATGTTTTGTCGGTTATAAAAGACTGGGAACCGTAGCTGACTTTAGGTAAGATGAGGTACAGAGCTGTCCTACGATTTGTTAATCTCGAGCAGAAATGGAATGTGCATTCGCTTGTAAAAATAGAAAAAGTAAGCGCGGATCTAACTTAAATGAAAGTTAGATCCGCGCTTGTTTTATTTAGAGCTACTAGAGTTTAAAGCACGAAACATTTCCGGTGAAATCAACCACATACATCAAATTGCCATCCACTGTGATGTCCGAAAATATAGGGGCACCCAGGTTGAATTTTGATAAGAGTTTGCCCGCTTTATTAAGGACATAGACATAGCCGTCTGAAGCACCAAACACTAACTTGTCTTTGACTTCAATAACTGCCGATTCAACTGTGCCGACCAGCTTACGGTTATCAGGACTACTGTATGCCGAAGAATAGACAAGCGCTTCTCCAGTGGGAAAATGCCACTTCTCTTCCAAAGTCTGTAGATCATACGCCTTGATTCCGTTGGTGGACGTTGGCATAACCAAAAGGTTGTCACCGATTTTTGGTGCGGTCATTACCTTAAAATCGTCGGTTTTAATGCTCTTTTGTACGATTTCTCCTGTTTTTAGATCGATCTTAAAGATGCCATTGAGGCCGGTCGTATAGATGTAATCATTTTGAGCGGTTACCCCACCAGTTCTAAAACGTAAACCATCTTCCTGACGTTTCCAAAGAAGTTTTCCGGTGTGGATATCATAAGCACAAAGTGCATTCCAGTTGTATCCAGCTAAAAGAACCTGACCGACAACCGATAGCTCTGCTGGAGTAGCTTCTCCGCCTGAAGGTTCTACACCTTCCCATAACGGTTTACCCGTATGGATATCAATCGCAGACATTCGTTTTCCTAATCCAGTATAATAGATCCCGTTGTCAAGCGCAGCGCCAGAAACAAAGGTCGGGAGACTTGGAGCCGAAGGTTTCTTTGTCCAGAGGACTTTGCCTGTATTTGCATCAATGGCATAAACATTGGTTTCAACATCCGTAGCCAATAATATGCCGTCGCTGAAACGCAATCTATGCTTAATGGAATTTATCGTTGGCAGAGACCACAATACTTTCCCACTCTGTTTATCTAGGGCTTTGATCGCGTGATTGGTTCCTAAACCATCATCCATTGTGGCTATAAAAAGTTTGTCGCCAACAACCAGTGGGCTTGTTTTCCAGATATTTCCGCTTACTGAAGTGGACCACTGTAGTTTAATCTTATCATTTTCTGCTGGCGCAAGGTTAAACGTTTCTTTCTTTAAGGTCTGTTCGCCATTCTCGTAGCGAACGGTGATAAGTGCATCGTATTGTCCCTTATGATTTTGTTTTTTGAAAGGGACATTTGCTTGCCATGTCCAATCTCCGGAGGCTTTCAACGGAATCGAGCTTATGCGATTTCCGGTCTCATACGCGTATACCGTGAGGTCTACGCCTTGTATTTGTCGCTCACTATCGTAGGCATTGACCAGTATAGGCACTGTTTGGTCTGCATTTAACGGCTGATTGAGCACGGGCAGAACCAACTGGATGTGGTCACGTAAGTTTGTGTAGATCGGCTTGATATTCTTGATACCTTGTTTGTCAATATCAACGACAACAAACTGTGCAGCGGAATTATCAATACCACCTTTGTTAGGGGCATTGGAACAGACGACATAGACGTCATTTTGTTTGAAGACAAAATTGTTGTGCCAGTGTCCATAGAACCAAGCTTTAAGATTGTATTGTTTTAAATCAATCTGTTCTTTTTCTCCTTTAAGTACAAAGTCAGGACCTACAAAGAAGTCATGGTTTATAAAGATCAACGGCTTGGATTTATCCATGGCAGCTAGATCTTTTTTGAGCCAGGCGATGATCTGATCAGCAGTGTAGCTAGGTTTATAATCTCCATTTGGCATTGGCGTAACGACGAAGTGAGCGGGCCCTGCATCAAATGAGTAATAGGTCGGGCCAAAAAGATCTTCAAATAGCTTCTCGCCATATTCACCTTTGACAAGGTCATGATTTCCGACCGTATAATAAGTCGGTCTGCCCATGAGTTCACTGTTCACCTGCTTGGCATGAAAAAGCATGCCTGGCTCATAGCAGATATCTCCGGTATGCATGATCAGACTTGCACGCTGTTGTTTGGCGTAGTTTCTGACATTATCAATCCAAGGTCCGTATAAAGGTGTTTCTGTATCGGTGATTTGGATAAACCGTAGAAAATCGTTTTGTTGAACCGCATCTTTAACTAAAGCGAAGTCCAGATTTTTGACATCCGCACGCAATGGAATGTAATGTGTTTTGGTTGCCTTGTAGCCACTCGGGACAGTGACAGACAAAAAGCGGGCGTTGGGATTATGGGGCAGCGTATACGTTCCGTCGCTATTGGTTTTTACCACGTCATAGCCATCGGATACTGTGATTCCACCGAGCAGGTTTTCGTTCTGTTCGAACAGGTTATTCGCATTCTGATCTTCATAAACCCGACCGACGCGTTGTTGGGCAAAAAGGGCGGGAATTGGAAGAAGACAGCAGGCAAGTAATTGGAATAATTTCATGTTGTTTAAATAAAAAAGCTAGCTCCGGTTTCAGAGCTAGCAAAAAGTGAAGGTTATTAACTATTTATCCCATCCAAAAACTTGTTTTAGATTAGGATTCAATGTTATTTGTCCCAATGGTATTGGTTTGTAATAGTATTTTGGCGAGACAAATGACCGCTTATTTTTTTGGTCAACAGTCATCATAATATATCCCGAAGTACCATTGCTGAGGTAAAATGCGCCCCCATCGAGGTAATATTTTACGAGTTTGGTTTTTACAGCATCTGGTAACTGGTCGATTGGACCTGTTGCTTTCTCATTTTCAAGAATGGCAATATCCGGATTTCCATCACCGGTAACGTCCATGGCACCTAATGCAGGTACGTAGATTCCATGCGGCGCAACCGCCAGTAGGTCGCCGGTTTTCCAACGGAGCACATCGTTGAAACGGAAACCTTCACAGGCAAGCTCGACACGGCGCTCACGACGGATTTCTAACAAGGCTCCTTTATTGGCTCCTTGAGCGTTTGGATAGCGTGCCGCAAGAACAGGATCTACCTGTGCATTGGCTGTTGCTAACTGTAACGCTGGTACACCGACTCGCCCACGTAAAACATTCACGGTGGCATCCAAATCAGCTTGTGTAAGCGTGCCCAATTCGGCTTTAGCTTCGGCATTAATAAGCAATACTTCAGCATAACGCATAATAGGAAGATCGGTGTAGTTTGCTACCCAGCCGCCGCGAAGAGCAGGATCTCTAGGGTAGAACTTAATCTGTAGATATCCGCCAAAACTAGGTTTTATTAAATAAGGCGTAGGATTATTCGGGTCAGTCTTAAATCCGGCAGGCATAATGGTTTCAGCCAGGCGAGGATCCCTGTTCTGAAATATTTGCGTAAAGGTTTTCGTTTTATAATCCGGAGTTGATGTAAAGGATTTCCCGTCAGCTGTTAGAAATTCTTCCATTAATTCTCCGCTTAACGCCCATTGCCAGTCCAATACCGTGTGTGAATTGTTTGCTATACCCAGTGAACGGTCATTCTTTTGGATAAAAATCGCTTCTGTATTCGACGATAGATTGTTGCTGCTGAACAATGTTCTAAAGTCAACTTCTTTGGCGCCGGTGTTATGAATTTTGTATTTCCCAGAATTGATAACTTCTTGAGAGGCTGAAGCTGCTCTTTTTAAGAACTCATCTGCCGTAGCTTGTAAATTCAACTCCTCGTGGTATTTACGGAATGTTCCTTCGTGCAAGGCAATGCGAGCTAACAGTGTTAATGCAGCGCCTTGTGTTACACGTTCTTTGAAATTACCGGCCACTTTATCTTCTCTGATATGGGCTGCCGCAAATTCAAGATCCTCCATCATATGTTTAACAACAACCTCGCGCGAATCCTGGTCCTTGTACATCGCTTCGTCCTCAGCACCCAAAGCCGTGTCATACCAAGGAACATTGTTGTAATCGCGCACTAAATTAAAGTAGATGTAGGCACGAAAGAAACGGGCGATGCCAACATAATGGTCTATTTGTGCCTGATCGCCGGTTACAGTACCAAGGTGATCCATCATATAGTTGATGCGGCGTAAATTTTTCCATTCATCGGACCAACCAGATGCGTTACCTTGTGTTAGCGTACCACGGAGCATATTGTTGGTTGAGCTGCTTCCTGTGAATCCACCGATATTATCTGAGAAGATGTCGTCATATGATGCGCCCATAAATCGATAAAAGCCATTGGTATAGGTTTTGAGATCTTCAGGCGTTTTAAAGAAATTTTGGTCTGTCACAGCAGTCTTGTTGCTACGATCCAAAAAGTCTTTATTACAGCTTATTGTCAGTAGTGACAAAGACAATGCTAGTGTAGTATAGTGAAATATTTTCATGAATATGCGTATTAAAACTTAACATTTAATCCAAATGCATAAGTGCGTTGGAAAGGATATACTCGTGTGCTTCCTAGAGCTTCTGGGTCTATGCTTACTTTAAGCCCTGAGCGTTCAAATAGATTCTCGCCACTTACATAGAAGCGCACGGCCTGTAATCCAATTCTTTTTGTAAAATTCTGCGAAAGGCTATAACCGAAAGTGATGTTTTTTACCCTTAAATAAGCTGCATTCTGCAAGTAGCGTGTATTCGGCATACCGAGTTCTTCCCCGGTATCTTCTGCACTGTACGATTTTATCCGTGGAAAATATCCATCTCTGTTATCTGGAGTCCAGTGGTCTAAGTTTTGCTTGGTGACATTAGTCCAAGGTTGTGCATAAACTCCCCAGAAATAGATTTGGCTGCCCGGTGGATACCAGTCTCTTTTTCCGACACCTTGAAGAAATACACGTAGGTCAAAACCTTTCCACGAACCTGATAGGTCGAAGCTATATGGATATTGAACTTCCGAGTTACCTAGAATCTTGAGGTCACCATGGTCAGCAAGCGTTTGTTTTCCTTTGGTGATCTTTCCGTCAGGTCCTCCATCAGGCCCTCCTGCAATATCCTTGAACTTGATGTCACCAACATAGAATTTATATTGTTGATCGTCCGTTCCTACGTCGGTTTGGTTCAGTTTAGCTAGCTCATCCTCATTTTGGAAGAAACCATCTGCTTGAAGACCCCATATCTCACCGATGCGCTGTCCGGCATAATGTTGCCTGATATCACCCGTTGGATTATCAAATTTGGTAATTGTAGCTTTGCTGTTTGCCAGTGTAAATGTAGCGTTGTAATGGAATGGCGATCCAGCTAGGTCGAACTTATCTTTCCAGCTAATGCGTAAATCCCAACCATTCGTCTTCATGTCGGCCGCATTGAAGTTCGGCGCGTCAGCTCCAAAAGCCCCGGGAAGCGTTCTTCCTGGGATCAGCATTCCCTCGTTGGTACGTTTGTAAATATCAAATGTCGTATTCAGACGGTTGTTGAGTACAGTCAGGTCAATACCGCCGTTGATTGTTGAAATACGTTCCCAGGTTAAGGACTTGGCCACGACTAATGGTGGATTAAGGGAGATCGGACGATTGCCTTCAATAACGCGAGGAATACCATTATCGACTGCCATAGATGGCAAATAAGGATAACTTAGCGGATTCATATTATTATCATAGACAGTCTGGTTGCCCAATTGTCCATAAGAACCCCGAAGTTTTAAGAAGTTGATCGCAGATTTGAGCGGGCTAAAGAACTGCTCTTCAGAAAGTACCCATCCCGCGGATACCGACGGGAAAAATCCCCAGCGGTCTCCTTTTGGAAAGCGCGAAGAACCGTCCAGACGTCCATTTGATTCAATGAGGTAACGCCCTTTATAATCATAGTTCAGACGATAAAATATACCTTGCAGTGCATAATCGTCGATACTATGGGTAACGGTTGTCGCTCCACTACCTAAACCGATGGATGGTATATCAGCCGAATAAAGACCATTTTTAAGCGCGTAATTCTTTTCGGTATTCCGATATTCTTGGTTATAACCGACTAGGGCGCTGACATGGTGGTCATTAAACTGTTGTGTATATTGTGTATACACGTTGATTACATCATATCGGGTGTTTTCCTGCTGTTTGTATGCGGAAGGTACAGTTCCACCAGCATATTGAGGCGTAGCATTCGGCCCCGTCTTGTACTGTACAGGACGATTATAACCATCGATTACACCAAAGGAACGACGGAAAGTAACATCTGCATTGGCTGTCCATATGTTTTTGATCAGATCTGCTTTGGCATTGAATGTCGTTTGGAACTCGTTGATGTTTTCTTTTCTTCGTCCTCCTTCTTGTAATAGTCCTAATAAACTAGCCCCTGATTGGGTCCAGCTACCGTCCGGATTTTTAGGAACATCCAAAGACGGGGTGCGGTTCACATTCCAGAAGAAATCTCCGCTCATAAAAACAGGCGCTTCATATTGTCGGCTTGTTAATATCGTATTATTTCCGAAGTTCAACCAAGGAGTGACTTGCATATCCATTTTATTGCGGACATTATAACGGTTAAGTTTGTCATTCCCATATTTTAGGGCCCCGTCGAGCTTATAGTATTCACCAGAAAATAAGTAGCTTAATTTGTCCGTTCTTTTACCCAAGCTCAAATTAAGCGTATTGGTTGGAGCCAATTTTTTATAGGCTTCCTTCATCCAGTCAGTTTGACCATAGTACGCCCATTTCTCTGGGTTTGTAGGGTCTAGGATCGTGTTCGGTAAACTCGGGTCCTGCTGAAGCTTTTTCGCATATTCACGTACGGCATCCGGATACAAATCATACAGCGGGTAAGCTGCATCGTGTTTATATTGCATCACGGTAAGTGGATCTGTGACAATTTCAGGCAATTTACCTGTGGTGCGCCATTGGGTACTCATCCCCACGTTCACTTGAAGTTTTTCGGACTTGGCAGATTTGGTTGTTACTAGAACTACACCGAATGCGCCACGGGCACCATAGATAGCAGCTGAGGCCGCATCTTTTAATACCGATACATTTTCAAAATCATTTGGATTGAGTCTTGCGAGCTCATCACCGGTAACAGGAATGTTGTCTACTAATATAAGCGGCTCTCCGCCATTGATTGATGTGATACCCCGAATATTGAATTTTGCACTTTGCGAAGGATTACCGCTAGCATTGGTGATGTTTAAGTTGGGGATCAATCCCTGCAAGGCAGCACCTAAATTGGTAACTGGTCGATTTTCAATTTCTTTGGCAGAAATCTGGTCAACAGCGCCCGTTAAATTGATTTTTCGTTGTGTACCATAACCAACGACCACCACCTCATCCAATTGTGATGTGCTCGTTTGTAAAGTGACATTCAATGTGCGTTGGTTCCCCACCGGTATACGCTCGGTTGTGTAGCCCATATACTGAAATGTCAGCACCGCTTTCTCGGGTATACGGAGCGAAAAGTGTCCGTTGGCATCTGTTTTTGTAGATAATGCTGAATTTCCTTCCACAGATACCGTTACACCGGCAAGTGCTGATTGTGCATCGCGAACTGTACCTGTAATTTCGATATCTGTACGTTGTTTTTCGGAAATTACGATGGTGTTGTTGAGAATCTGAAAGCTTAGATTCTGTCCTTTCAGTGCTTTGGAGAGCACTTGCGAAATGGAAGCGTGATTTGCATCCACACTGATAGGCTGCAGATTATTCAGCAGTTTTTCATCATAAAAAAATCGCAAGTCGGTTTGCTTAGAAATTTCTTGTAAGACTTTTTCAACCTTTACTTTTTTTAAGGAGAGATTGACTGTTTGTGCAGTTCCCGAAGCATGTGCTCCCAAAGCAAGGGAAAGCAAAGAAAGAGTGCTTAACTTTATCATACATAAAGTTTTAAAGGCTGGAGGCACCCGGAATTCCCGTGTTTTCTCCTGCCTTTTCATTGGAGAAAAAAAATTCATAAATTAGAATGATTTTTGAGGTTTTAAATTTCTGTTGGTAATCAGTAAAATAAGCCTTGGATTTAACTGGGGATGCGTCAACATCCCCTTCTTTTGTTATTGCCAGGCGATAAGTCGAGGTTTATGCCATAGATAAATTTTTAAGGTAGATAATCAATTTCATTGTACTATTACTTTCCTTCCGTTAATGTCGAATTTTCGCCCTGTCGCTAAAGCCAGGATTTCTAAAACTTCCGAAAGCTTACTGTTTCTGCTAATGGAGCCTCTATACGTAGAAGGGGTATTGATGGCTTCGATATTTATAAACTCAACATTATACCAACGTGCAATTTGCTGCGTGATATCGTTGAAATTGTTGCCGTCGAAATAAAATTCTTCGCGCTGCCATGCGGTATTTTTTGCTAGATCACTTACTTTGACCTGAATATCATTTGCCAATGTTGTCGCTTGCTCACCGGGTTTAATAATGGTCTGCTTACCCTCTTTAAGGACTTTTACACTTCCCTCTACGAGTGATGTGGACACTTCATTTTGATAAGCGTTGACATTGAATGTGGTTCCCAGAACCTCGATCGTTGTGCCATTGGCATGGATGCGGAAAGGTCGGCTGGCATCCTTCGCGACTTTAAAATAAGCTTCTCCCGTTAATGTAACTTGACGTTGATCTGCTTCGAAATGTGTTGGGTAAGAAAGCTGTGTGAGCGAATTGAGCCATACTTTTGTACCATCTTCTAAAATGACCATATAGGTACCGGCCTTTGGCACATCAACCCGGAAATTTTTACCCGCTATTTCCGTCGTCGAATTATGCTGCTGAACAAATGGATCTGCCAGCTGCTGCTCTTTTCCTGTCGGTGTTATTAGTTTTGCATAATGCCCCCCTGGAAGGATATCATTGTGAAAAGTCTTGTTGTGGGAATGAACCTCAGCCGCTAATGTAAGCGGTATCTCGGCTTTTGAAGATAATTTCTGATAGAACCAGAAGCTAAATCCCGAAATGGCGATAAGTGTGGCAGCAACCATCCATGTAGATCGTATCCAAGTCAGTCGTTTGATAGGTACAGGTTCATCAAATAGCTGAGCATCCAATCTTGTATTGATGCGCGACGCTAGGTGGGGCGGAATTTCGCCCGCTGGCCGCTCTTCCTGAGATTGGTCTTTATCGGATTGATCCAATGTGTAGAACCAACGGAGTACCTGTTGTTCTTCCGCAGCTGTACATTGGCCTTCCAAGTATTTTTTAAGCAAGGCTTTGGCTTGATCTGATGATTCTTGTTCCTTCATACAAACCTATAATCTCCTTATGTGAAGAGAAGTACCGAAGAAAAATCAAAAAAAATATAAAATACTGTATTCCAGTTGATTTAAATTATGAGGCTAATGGAAAATGAGATCACATAAGAGAAGTTGGTTTAGCGGTATTATTTAAATCGGAGCTTGAGCCAGCCTAAAGCTAGGGAGATATTGTTTTTTACGGTTTGTTCCGATAGTGCAAGCTCCGTCGCGATATCTTTAATAGACATGGATTCTTTTCTGCTAAGCGAGAAAGCAGACCGCATTGTTGAAGGCATCTTGTCAATTTCTTGTTCGATAAGTAGAGCGAGTTCCTTTGCCAATAGTTCTTCTTCAGATGTCGTGGTTAAAGCTTGTGTTTGAAAGGTCTGGGAGAGGCTCTCAGCGCGGACAACTTTCCTTTGTTCATGAATGGTCCAGTCGATGATTTTGTATTTGGCTGTTTTAAAAAGATACGGATAAAGCGAAGATTCAATGCTGATTTTGTGCCTATTGTTCCAAAGGGCGACAAATACCTCCTGTAGGATATCTTCACAATCTTCAACACAGGAAACACGGCGCTGTATAAATCGAAAAAGTATAGCAGAATAGCGATTGACTAATTCCGAAAAAGCATGACGGTCATTGGCTTGAATCCCAACGAATAGCACGGTGTCATCTAACTGTTCCATAATTACCGCAATTTGTGTACTCCCTTAGTTTATTTTAGGCCAAATTTATAATTGTGGTGTTAAGTTAGTATTAAAAACAAAACATATGATAATGTTTTTTTTAATCAAACGATTGCATAGGATTTTTAATAAAAAAAAACGGCGGTTTTCCTGTTGCTGATCATATAAAGTAACAGGAAAACCGCCGCATGATCTTATCATTTAACCCCTTGTCAACCAACCTCTGCGTCCAGCTGTCGCTATAGCATACGGTGTAATCCAGAATAAGCTGAAAGCATAAAATATACTGTAACTATACGCCCAAAAAGCTTCTTTGGCATCCGAGTTTTTGGAAGCAAAGAAATAGGCCTGGATGCTGGAAAATATTAAGATACCGACCAATGTTGAGCTTAAGAACATCAGTGGATAATGAAATACGGTCCATAACATCAGTAACATCATCGGATAAGACAATAACACTTTTTTCCATTGCATAAGCAATAAGATACGTGCTCCCCATTTAGGTCCCTGACGGAAATTCTTAAATGCAAATTGACTCATCGCAATGTTTTCACGCACGTTGCTTCGTTCCCAACGGATAAACATCTTGTACAGATTTTTGTAACGTACAGGTGTGTCGGTATAAACGTATGCGTTAGATTGAAATAAAACATGATACCCCTGTTTCAGGATCATATTGGTCATCGCCCGATCTTCACCGATATCAGACGGTTGTCCCATAAAAGTCTGGTTAATCCAATCTTCCAAACAGTTCATGACAGCCTCTTTACGATAGCCAGATAATGCTCCCGGTGTACACATTACCGTACCCAACATACTTTGTGCAGAACGTACAAACTCAAAGCTGAATACGAAGCTCACATTTAACATACGAGGTATAATCGCTTTTTTAGTATTCAATACACGCACATTACCCGCAACTGCTCCACATTCCTTGTTTGTTACAAATGGACTCGCCATATTACGTATGGTATCCTTTTTAACAATCGAGTCACTATCAACCGTGATGAAAATCTCTCCCGTACCTAACTTAAATCCACGGTACAAGGCATGTCTCTTACCCATATTCTTGGGCTGCTGATAAATTTCAACACGATCGCCCAATTCCATTTTAGCACGTTGTATCCAGGCAAAGGTATTATCTTTACTACCGTCGTCAATTGCAATGATCTGCAATTTCTTCTCCGGATAATCGCTGCTAGCCAAACTATGTAAGGTATCATAAACTAATTGTCCTTCGTTATAAGCTGGAACGATAATCGTACAAGTCGGTAGCTCGTCGTCCGATACAGAAGCGATGGGTTTATATTTACGATGCAGTACAATCAAAAAAATCAAAAAGCTGATAGCAACAACAGCTAGAAATATTCCCAACGCAATTAAAAATGTTCCACCGATGCTGTCTAAACGTTGGAAACGTAATGCATCGAAATCGGGTTGAAGCATGTATACGCCAAAAACCGACGCAAATAGTATAAAAAATGTCGCTCCAAAAATACCATATTCTTTTGGACCAAAGTTGCTTTCTTCGTTTTTGCTCACTGTATGATCAGATCGCTTTTCTCCTGCATTTACATCGTATACCGCAGGCTTCCATTGTTTGGCCATCTGCTTGGATACGATCGAGTTTTCTTTCATGTAATTCATAACCGTTCTATTTTAGATATACATTCTTTCGTTCAATATTTACTTCGATACCGTTTGTGATATCATTTGTAATGAAAATATTACGATTCCATAAACGCAAAACACATGCCTTTATTTTGTGCCAAAAATAAGCAACCTCTTCTAATTGTAACGTTCTTGATACAAATAACAGGTGGATAATCTGTTGATTTGTAGTGTTTTGTGGTTTTATTGTAACGGAATTATGCCAAAATATAACGACGATCGATTCAATAGACTTTTAAGGTTTTTTAACATTTGCATGCAGATTGTTAAAAGAAATTGACAGTTTTTGCGACAAACTGTGTAGGAAAGGGGGCAATGTGCAGGTTGGAAAAATTCAGCTTAAGCCAAATAAAAAAAGCAAAGGATAGTACAAAAAAAAAGACGCCTCCAAAGGGGGACGTCTTCAATATCATCAAGTTTCGGAATGATCTTTATCCGCCAAATTCCATCAGATAATTTTTTAGAAAATCATTTAGATCGCCGTCCAGGACAGCTTGTGTATTGGAGGTTTCGTAATTGGTCCGTAAATCTTTAATTAACTTGTAAGGATGGAGGACATAATTTCGAATTTGGGATCCCCATTCGATTTTCTTTTTGTTTCCTTCAATAGCAGCGGTAGCTTCCTGGCGTTTACGCATTTCAATCTCATATAACTGTGATTTCAATAAGCGCATCGCATTTTCTTTGTTTTGTAATTGCGATCTGGATTCCTGATTTTTAATAATAATGCCCGTAGGTTTGTGGTGTAATCGAACAGCTGTTTCCACTTTATTGACGTTCTGACCTCCTGCACCACCCGAGCGGAAAGTATCCCATTCGATTTCTGAATCCTTAACATCAATCTCAATATTATCATCAATCAAAGGATAGACATAAACAGAAGCAAACGAGGTATGGCGTTTTGCATTGGAATCAAACGGAGAAATACGAACGAGTCTGTGTACACCGTTTTCGCCCTTCAGGTAGCCATAAGCAAAATCTCCGGATATCTGTAACGTTACACTCTTGATACCTGCAACATCACCTTCCTGCGAATCTTGTTCGGTCACTCGATATCCATTTTTCTCGCCCCACATAATATACATCCGCATCAGCATGGCTGCCCAGTCACAGCTTTCAGTTCCTCCGGCACCAGCTGTAATCTGTAAGATTGCATCCAGTTGATCTTCTTCGGCACTGAGCATGTTTTTGAACTCGAGCTCCTCGACTTTCTCTAAAGCTACTCTATATTGATCGTCCACTTCTTTTTCACTCGCGTCGCCAGATTGGAAGAATTCATACATGACATAGGCGTCTTCAACCGCCGCTGCAACTTCGTCGAAGTGGTCTGTCCATACCTTTTGGTTTTTTATGGCCAAGAGTATTTTTTCTGCAGCTTTGGAATCATCCCAAAAGCTTGCTTCAAGCGTAATAGCTTGATCTCTTTCTATTTCTTCTTTGCGTGCATCGATGTCAAAGATGCCTCCTCAGGGAAGTAACACGATCCCTCAAGTCTTGAATTTGTTCTTTTGTCATATCCGCTAAAGTAGAAATTTTAATTAATAAATTCGCGCTTCTATCTTAATAACTTCGCGTCCTATAGATGGTCAAATAGAGATAATTTGACCTTTTTTTTTTAGTTTTGGTATTGTCAACAGAATAAACCTTCATTTAAGGATCTACACGATGTGTAACAATGAAATACGGAAGGCTCTTATTGATGTTTAAAACAACTAATTTCAGTAAAAACAGTATGTTCCCAAAAATTAATTTTACAAAGACTGAGGCCTATAAGAATCTAGCACAGCATTTTGGTTCTTTATCAGGTCTATCTAACAATAGCGAAAAAAATGATCTACGCACACTTTTCGCCGCAGATCCCGCACGTTTTGAAAAATTCTCGATCGCTTTCGAAGATATACTTTTGGATTATTCCAAAAATCGGATCACTGCAGAGACAAAAGCGCTCTTGGTACAGCTGGCTAAAGAATGTGGTCTTGAAGAAGCGATAGCGGCGATGTTCTCTGGCGAGCGGATCAACGTGACCGAGAATAGACCGGTGTTACATACTGCTTTGAGAAACCAATCCTATCAACCCGTGTATGTGGATGGAAAGGACGTCATGCCTGATGTTAAACGAGTATTGGCACACATGAGAACTTTCACCGAAGAGATTCTATCTGGTCAGTGGAAAGGATATACAGGAAAAGAAATTACCGATGTGGTTAATATCGGTATCGGAGGTTCAGATCTCGGCCCTGTAATGGTAACAGAAGCATTAAAAGCTTATAAGACACGTTTAAATGTACATTTTGTTTCCAATGTAGACGGTACGCACATTGCTGAAACATTGAAAGCTGTGGATCCTGAAACAACCTTGTTTTTGATTGCCTCAAAAACTTTTACAACACAGGAGACAATGGCCAATGCACATACCGCTAAAGATTGGTTTCTGGCCAGTGGTGCCCTTCAGGAAGATGTCGCTAAGCATTTTGCTGCATTGAGCACCAATACAGAAGCAGTACGTGCCTTTGGAATAGATACCCAAAATATGTTTGAGTTTTGGGACTGGGTGGGCGGACGTTATTCCCTTTGGTCTGCAATAGGTCTTTCAATCAGTTTGGCAATAAGCTTCGATAATTTCGAGGAACTGTTGAAAGGTGCCTATGAAGCGGATGTTCATTTTAAGGAAACCTCCTTTGAATCCAATATTCCTGTGATATTGGCTTTGCTCGGTGTATGGTACAATAATTTTTTCCAAGCGGAAAGTCACGCAATTCTTCCTTACGATCAATACCTACACCGTTTTGCCGCTTATTTCCAACAAGGGGATATGGAAAGTAACGGTAAGTATATTGATCGCAATGGTCAACAGGTGGATTATCAGACTGGACCGATTATCTGGGGTGAACCTGGTACGAACGGACAGCACGCCTTCTATCAGTTGATTCACCAGGGAACCAAGTTGATTCCTTGTGATTTCATTGCACCTGCCAATAGTCTTAATCCGATCGGAAACCATCACCAATTGCTGTTGTCCAACTTTTTTGCGCAGACCGAGGCTTTGATGAATGGAAAAACGGAGGCCGAAGTGGTTGCTGAATTTAAGAAAGCCGGAAAGTCGGATCAGGAAATTGAAGCACTGAAAGCCTTTAAAGTTTTTGAAGGTAATCGCCCAACGAATTCCATCCTGTTCAAAAAAATGACGCCACGCACTTTAGGACGACTTATCGCATTGTATGAGCATAAGATTTTTGTCCAGGGTGTGATCTGGAATATTTATAGTTTTGATCAATGGGGTGTCGAGCTCGGTAAACAATTGGCCAATCAAATCCTCCCGGAATTAAGCGACGCCAATCCGGTTACAAGTCATGATTCTTCGACAAATGGATTGATCAATGCGTACAAAGCTTGGCGGGATTAAAATTGCTCACTGTGATCTAAATTAGATCGGGGATGAAACATAAGAAACGGGGCTGTTCAACTTTTGGACAGCCCCGCTTTTATTCAATTTTAGGGATATTCTACTACTTCTGATATCCGATTTTTACAGGTGTTGACCAGATTTCTTGGGTATCTTCTATTTTAGACTTTTTTCTGCTGGATTCGAATGGCATTTAAAATAGCCAAAAGTGCTACCCCAACATCGGCGATAACGGCTTCCCAGAGCGTTGCAACACCACCGGCACCAAGAACCAAAACAATGATTTTGATCCCCATCGCGAGAATGACGTTCTGCCAAACAATGCTTCGGGTAATTTTACCGATTTTGATCGCAGACAGGATCTTGTGGGGTTCATCGTTCTGGATCACTACATCAGCCGTTTCGATGGTTGCATCGGCTCCGAGTCCCCCCATGGCGATGCCGACCTGCGCTAAGGCAACCACTGGTGCGTCATTTACGCCATCACCGGCAAAGGCAACGTGGCGACCTTGATCGATTAGTTGTTGGACATGATTTACCTTATCTTCCGGAAGGAGGTCCCCGTAAGCTTTGTCGAGCCCAAGTTCTTTGGCAACTTCATTTACTACAGCTGCCTTATCACCAGATAGCATGACGGTGTATAGACCTTGAGCACGCATGGTTTGGATCACTTCCTTGGCATCGGGCTTAATCCGATCCGCCACAGTGATATAACCCGCATATTGATCTTCGATGGCAAGCAATACAATGGAGTAGGCCACTTGCCTTAGCTCTGCAGGATAGCTGATATTGAATTTGTCCAGTAACTTGCTGTTGCCTGCGAGTGTACGTTTTCCGTTAACAGTGGCGAGGAGTCCGTGGCCTGCTATTTCCTGGGTTTTCTCAGCTTGCAATGCGGGACTGCCGGGATGATAACTGGCGATCGCCTTTGCGATGGGATGTGTTGAATGTGCCTCGACAGCCTTAGCATAACTCAGTAATTCCGTTGGATCTCCATGGACAGCAAAAACTTCCGTTACTTCAAATACACCCGCTGTAAGTGTACCCGTTTTATCCATGACAATGGTATCGACTGCGGTGATGGCATCGAGGAAATTCCCGCCCTTAAATAGTATGCCATTTCGGGAGGCTAAACCTATACCACCAAAATACCCCAAGGGAATCGAAACAACCAGGGCACAGGGACAGCTGATCACCAAGAAGACCAAACTCCGGTAGAACCATTCCTTAAAACTATAGTCCTGAACAAAAAACAGGGGTAAAATAAGAACCAAAAGCGCGAGGCCGAAAATAATAGGAACATATATTTTGGCAAATCTGGCGATAAACAATTGTGTTTTGGACTTCCGTGCGGTAGCATCCTGTACCATTTCGAGAATTTTGCTCAATTTGCTATCCTCAAATGTACGGGTTACCGCGATCTCAACAACCGTTTCCAGATTAATCATACCTGCAAAAACAGCTTCACCCCTATATTTTGTATCGGGTTTACTCTCTCCAGTCAATGCTGCGGTATTAAATGCGGCTTTCTCCGTTTTCAATTTACCATCCAGCGCCACTTTTTCGCCTGCTTTTACAAGGATAATTTCGCCAATTGTGACGGTTTTTGGATTTACCTGCTGCTGTTGCCTGTTGCGCAGGACCGTTACTTTATCGGGACGGATATCCAATAGCGATTTGATTGATTTCTTGGCGTTATCGACGGCGGTATCCTGAAACCATTCTCCGATTTGGTAGAATACCATTACCGCAACACCCTCTTCAAATTCTCCAATAGCAAATGCACCTAGGGTCGCAACGGTCATCAAAAAGAATTCATTAAAAATATCACCACGGCTTGCCTTGCGAAATGCCATTTGAATAACGGGGATTCCCGCGAGAAGGTAGGCAACGCTATTTAAGGTCAAACTGATGCCAAAGGGAAGGCTGATCTTAAACGCATATTTCAATAGGAGTAAAGTAAGTAAGATGACGAGAGCCATGACGAGCTTACGCTGGGTAATCCACCAAGGCTGTTGCTTTGTTGTAAGACAGTGCTCCGGTGTGGCATGGCTATGCTCGTGGTTGTGTTCGCACATATATCAGCGGTTCTTTATGAGAATTAAATTTAGCGAATTCTGCGGTAAAAAGCGAGGGAAATGGGGATAAACTCATTCATAAAGACGACTATTTTAAAGGAATTTGACCGGTAAAAAATATGTTTTCAACTGGCAGATGATATCAGTGGAGGAATGTGAAAAGGGCTATCCAATTTTTTGGACAGCCCCTTATGCTATGTAATGAATGTATTCTTAATCTTTTGACATACTGCCAATAATCATTTCCAATATGGCAACGACAATGGCAAACAGTGCTGCGGTCCAAAATCCATGTACATCAAATTTGGAGCCGAGTAGTGAATCGGTCAACAAGACCATTAATACGGTAATAATAAAGGAAACCAGACCAAGGGTAAGCCAATTCAATGGGAAAGTAAACAACCTTAAAATCGATCCCACAGTGGCGTTGACAAATCCAATGACAAGTCCCGTAACGATAGCCCAACCGAAACCAGCAACTTCAGCACCAGGAACAACCCAGCAAGCAATTGCGACTACCAGACCAGTAAGTAAAAGACTAATAATAAATTTCATAATATGTGCTAATTTATAAAGAGTAAATAAAGTAATAATATATTACTTGTCGTACAAACCCGATGCCAAACTTTGTTTAGATCATCGCTTTTAAATCTTGGGGTAGATGGATGGATGGATGGAT
>NZ_LBGU01000033.1:0-144072 GCF_000988325.1 Sphingobacterium sp. Ag1
CTTTAAGGTCTAGATCTAAATTAACCAAAATAATAGCCAATTACAATCTTTAGTTCATATATTTTTAATATTAAATTTATAAGAATTTAAAGCCAACTTAACATCATTGCCAAAGGACTATTAAACTTATTAATGTACAACCACAAACCAAAAATAAGCTCAAATTATAGGACATAAAAAAACAAATTGTAACAGAAGAGATGATTGTAAAACTTAAACAGACCAACACGTTGACTAGTCCTGAAAATTGAAAATGGAGATCAAAATTTATCTCCTTTTTCATTTTTCAAATGTATAGCTCTTATCCGACCATTGAGCTGGTCAATTTTCCATTGCAAAGTTTTTTGGCTTCTGATACGATAGCATCAGCATCGTAGTGTGCATGCTTCCACTGTGCATTTTGTTCAGCATGCTCAATGATCTTATCCGGAATACCCAAACGAACAACCTGGCTATGATATCCGTGATCAGCCATAAATTCCAATACAGCCGAACCTATTCCCCCCTGCAAACTTCCATCCTCAACCGTGATAATTTTATCAAACTTCTGAAAGACCTGATGAAGTAAAGCTTCATCCAATGGTTTAGCAAATCGAAGATCATAATGTGCTGGATGTATTCCCAATTCATTTAACTGCTGTACCGCTTTAACAGCTTCATTTCCTATCGCTCCAAAACTTAAGATAGCAAGTTCCTCCCCAGCTGTTATAAGACGTCCTTTTCCTATTTCTATTTCTGTAAATGGACGACGCCAATCCGGCATAACACCATTTCCTCTTGGATATCTGATAACAAAAGGACCTTTATTAGGCAACTGCGCAGTAAACATCAAATTTCGTAACTCTTCCTCGTTCATCGGCGCAGAAACCGTCATGTTTGGAACGCAACGCATAAAAGCTATATCATAAGCGCCATGGTGTGTCGCACCATCCGCGCCGACCACTCCCGCACGATCTAAACAGAAAACAACATTCAGATTTTGTAATGCGACATCATGGATGACTTGATCATAAGCGCGTTGCATAAACGACGAATAGATATTACAGAAAGGTAATAGCCCCTGTGTTGCAAGTCCCGCACTGAACGTAACCGCATGCTGCTCAGCAATACCAACGTCAAATGCGCGGTCAGGCATAGCTTTCATCATAATGTTCATAGAAGAGCCTGAAGGCATCGCGGGCGTTATACCGACAATCTTATCATTTTCTTCCGCAAGCTCAACTAAAGTATGTCCAAAAACATCTTGAAATTTAGGTGCTACTGGTTTATCATTCGAAGATTTCTTGATCTCACCCGTAATTTTATCGAATAAACCTGGAGCATGCCATTTCGTCTGATCTTTTTCAGCTAGCGCGAAGCCTTTTCCTTTAATGGTGACGGCATGCAATAATTTGGGCCCTGGTATATGTTTAAGGTCTTCAAGGGTCTTAGCCAATTTCTTGACATCATGCCCATCAACCGGTCCAAAATATCTAAAATTTAAAGATTCAAAGAGATTGGCATTTTTTAATAAAGTTCCCTTTATACTTTTTTCCAATTTTTTGGCAATACCAAGTGCATTTGGACCAACTTCCGAAATTTTGGTTAATACAGCTGCGATATCGTCTCTAAAACGATTATAGCGTTTTGAGGTTGTAATACTAGTCAAATATTCCTTCAATGCACCTACATTAGGATCAATGGACATGCAGTTGTCATTCAAAATAACCAAAAGATTGGATTTGGAAATGCCGGCGTGATTCAATGCTTCAAATGCCATTCCACCAGTCAAGGCACCATCACCAATAACTGCGATATGCTGACGATCTTTTTCACCCTTTATTTGGGAAGCGACCGCCATGCCTAATGCTGCAGAAATAGATGTAGACGAGTGCCCAACGCCAAATGCATCGTATTGAGATTCAAAACGGTTGGGAAAACCCGAAATTCCGTTCTCAATTCGATTGGTATGAAATATATCGCGACGCCCCGTTAGGATTTTATGCCCATAAGCCTGATGACCTACATCCCAGATCAATTGATCGTATGGGGTATTCATTACGTAATGTAACGCTACCGTTAACTCGACGACTCCCAAACTTGCTGCAAAGTGACCACCATTAACCGAAACCTGATCAATAATAAATTGACGTAATTCCTGACTTAACTGTTCTAATTGGTCTTCCTTTAGCTTTTTAAGATCAGAGGGATCGTTTATTTTACTTAATAGTTCTCCAGCCTCAAACTGCATAGTACTGCTATTTACATGATATGTTCGTACAAAGTAACGACAATTTTATTTAATCTTTAAAATAAATCGCATTTACATATTGATGAACAACAAATAAAATAATGAATAGTTTGTATCGAAGTTATTCCAAAAGATTTTATATGTAAATTTGTATAAGATATGCAAGTAGAAGAAGGCTACGAAATCAAGCTTCCTCAATTTGAGGGACCTTTTGATTTATTATTATTTTTTATCGAACGGGATGAACTAAATATCCACGATATACCGATTTCAAAGATTACAGATGATTTTTTATCGTATGTGAGCCAAATGCAAGCGCTCAATATGGAAATGGCAAGCGAGTTTATCTTTGTTGCTTCTACATTGATGCGTATTAAAGCTAAAATGCTGTTGCCACGTCTAGATCTGGACGAAAACGAGAATGAAATCGATCTTAGAGAAGATCTTGTTCAAAAACTTATTCTCTATAAGCAATTTAAAGAGACCTGTGAAGACTTGAGAGTCTTGGAAGAGAATCGTCTCAAACTATACAGCCGAGGCAACATACGCTATGATATCCAACAAAGACTAAAATTAGATTCTACCGGAGAAAATTTGGATAGCTTCGACCTCTATGGTCTAATGATGATTTACGAGCAAATGATGTATCAATTCCGTAATCGCCCCCCTGAAGTAACCCATACAGTTGTCAAATATCCATACACCATTGAACAACAGAAGAAAGCAATTGCTGAACTGATTGAAATCAATAAAAAATTAGATTTTCAAGAAATTCTTAAAAACTCAGAAAATAAAATACAGTTCGTCTATAACTTTTTAGCGATTCTCGAAATGCTCCAGCAGCGATTATTACAGATCGAAGTGGGCTTAGGCTATAACAATTTCAATGTAGGTGAAAGAGATCCAAATGAGACGGAGGAACTCCTGTTTGAGGAGGAAGAAGCATAAAAAAGACCTGTTTTGAACAGGTCTTTTTCGTATTAATCTTTTTTCTTAAACGCATTCCAACCTTGGGCTGTTATCGGATAAAGATTCCCAGATTTGGAAATCATCTCACAACCTTCAGATCTTGGCGTCATATAACCAATAATACTAATATCGGGTAGATTCTTAATCTTATCGTGATCTGCTTGCGCTATGGTAAACAATAACTCATAGTCCTCACCACCGTTCAACGCTGCTACAGTTGGATCAATGCCAAATTCCCGCCCCGTATCATAAGTCATCTGATCTAACGGAATTTTTTCCTCATATAATCTACAACCTTTGTCAGATTGTTTGCAAATATGGAGAATTTCAGATGCAAGCCCGTCCGAAATATCCATCATCGCTGTGGGCTTGATCCCTAGCTTGGCAAATAATTCAACAATGTCTTTCCGGGCTTCAGGTTTCAATTGGCGTTCAACGATATAATCCTTTCCTTCCAAATCAGGTTGTACATTCGGATTTTCTAAATAAATCTCTTTCTCCCGTTCCAAGAGTTGTAAGCCCATATAAGCTGCACCGAGGTCACCGGACACACACAATAGATCTCCTTCCTGTGCTCCACTACGATAAACAATCTGATCTGCATCAGCATAGCCTATACTTGTCACAGAAATAACCAGCCCCTGTGCTGAAGCCGAAGTGTCACCCCCGATTAAATCGACATTATACTTCTTACAGGCAATCAAAGCTCCTTGATAAATTTCCTCTACAGCTTCTAATGGAAATTTAGAGGACATACCGATTGAAAAGGTAATTTGAGAAGCTATTCCATTCATCGCATAAATATCGCTCAAATTGACTTGAACAGCTTTATAACCTAAATGTTTTAATGGTACATATCGAAGATCAAAATGAATCCCTTCCAACAATAGATCAGTCGATACCAAAGTCTTCTTACCTTCGAAATCTAAAACAGCCGCATCATCACCAATCCCCTTCAAAGTGGATTTCTCTGTCAATTCAACAGCCTTACTTATATAATCAATCAGTCCAAACTCGCCCATTTCCTCTAGATTGGTCCGCTCGGTATTATCAAAATCAAACATGCTAAAAAGTTTAAAAGTTTAATATAGGTAATGCCAGATAATCATCTTTGACTGATGCATTAAGATGGCATTACAAAACAAGTATAGCTATAAGTCCAATGAATTTATATGCTTATCCAGCTAAGCGTCTTGATTACAAGCTAGGACAAACATTCATAAAAATTGTTTGTATTACATTAAAAATCAATAATCTACGATAGCTAATCGTAGCAAAAATACAACAAATCTATAGTCCTAAGCGCGCTGATATTTCCAACATACGTTCAATAGGACGTTGTGCACGAAGAATCACATCCTCAGGAAGAAGAATTTCAGGGGACTCATACTTTAGACAGTTGTATAGCTTTTCAAGCGTATTAAGCTTCATATGCGGACAATCATTACATGCACAGGCATTATTAGGAGGAGCAGGAATAAACGTCTTATGTGGACTTGCTTTTTGCATTTGGTAAAGAATACCTGATTCTGTAGCAACAATATAAGCCTGGGCTTTATCTGTTTGGGTAAATTTAAGCATTCCAGCAGTCGATCCCACATAATCAGCTATCGCGAGTATATGATCTTCACACTCTGGATGGGCAATAAACTTAGCCTCGGGGTGCTCGCTTTTCAAACGGTCAATTTTATCTTGAGAAAAAATTTCATGCACCATACAAGCTCCATTCCAAAGTACCAGGTCACGTCCTGTTTTCTTCTTAACATATGCACCCAGGTTGCGATCTGGACCGAAAATGATTTTCTGATCCTCCGGAAGACTCTCAACAATCTGAACAGCGTTGCTTGATGTGCATACAATATCTGAAAGAGCTTTCAATTCAGCCGTACAATTTACATAGGTAATCACCAAATGATCAGGATATTGCTCTTTAAATTTAGCAAAAAGATGTGGTGGGCATGAATCTGACAATGAACAACCGGCTTTAGCATCTGGCAAAAGAACCTTCTTCGTCGGTGAAAGTATTTTAGCCGTCTCAGCCATGAAATGTACTCCAGCAAAAACAATTACATCTGCATCGGTTTTCGCAGCTTCCTGCGATAAGCCAAGACTATCTCCTATATAATCTGCTATATCTTGTATTTCAGACTCTTGATAATAGTGAGCCAAGATGACAGCCTTCTTTTCTTTCTTTAAGCGTTGGATCTCTTTAATCAAATCCAGTGAGGGATCAATCGGAGCATCGATATAACCTTTTGCTTGAAGCTCATAATTTACAATTTCCATGCGAGTAGTTTCAACTTTTATGAACAGCAAAAATAAGCATTGTTATATATATAAAAGTCAATTAAAAGCAAATTAATAAAGTCGTGGTAATATACCTCTCGCTTGCATTTGATCCATTAGTAGATAATAATAAATAAAACACTGATATAAAACCTATTATTAATTAGTAACAGATTACAACGTGTTTGCTAAGTCGAGCTCATTGGATAATGTCAGTTTGTAAATTTGATCGAACAATGGCGACTTTTGTCCAATTCCATGATCTTGTAGAACTGACAGCAAAATATGTATTTGATCATGCAAAATAAACATTTACAAGTATTAATAGTTAAATTAATTTATACACAGTTTAATCATACAGTATTATGCCCATATAAACTCTTTTAGAGTTGGATATTTGGGAAACTATTTAAGCTCTTCGTTTATACCAAAACGTGAAAGGGTTTATTTCACATTATTTCGACCTTCGAAAATCAGTTTCATCCATAACTTAATTTCCTAGCCTAAGAAACGTTTTTAGGCATATTACAAAACAATGAAAAATATAGCACAAAAGGAAGCTCTATTTATTAACATTTCAGATAAGAAAACGTTTTTGAGGTCGTATAGGATAGATTAATAAATCTTGGATTGATGTATAATTTTATATCAAAATCTCAGCGGGTTTATTTTGGCAAATTTTGAGAGAACTGTGTATACGTGCTGCAACTGAAAGCATAAAAATAGCACCGAAAATGAAATAAACGCTCTTAGAATCGTCTATAGCATATTTTATCACTGCCTAACCAATATATGGCATTCTAATCGCGAGTAGCTGAAGTTCATATGTTCTCCATTTACCAACGCATACAGCAACGATGACCAGCGTGGGGCCAAAATCAATTTTCCTAAATCATAATACGCCGCAAATATTCAATAGATAGCATTATTTCCAAAATAAACCCGTTGAGAATAGCATATATAAGTATTATTAGCCTGTAAAAATGAATATAGGAATATAACAGGGACAAATTTAGCGGATCAGGTCCAATAGGGTTGAATAAAATAATTCAGAATAAACACGATAAGAATTGGATATTTATAAAAAAAATTAAATGAGTCGAGTAGAAGCGACTTTAAAAGGCACTATTTCCGCAAATTGAAATACGACTAAAATAATGTGTATAGTATCCAAAATAAACTGGATGAGAATTAAAAATTGACCGCTGTGATCTAGAATAGTGCTTTTATTTAATTCTAAGAAGCTTAATAAAACTTTTTTTGCTATCTAATTACAGGAAATTTTATAGCAATCACAAATTCAGTCGAAATAACACAAAATAAAGTTAATAATACCTTGTATCTGGATAAAAATCCTGTAAATAGCGCTATTCTAAACTCAATATAACACAATCGGAGCGTATATCCCGCTAAAATAATCATCTGGCAATAATTATCGTATAAATTATAAAAAACTCAAAATAGATAACTTAAAAGATAGTAATCATATAAAATAAATTATTTAAAATTTAGCTATTTTTAAAATTCGCATTAAAATTACCGGATTATAACACTTGAGATTCAAATATATAGATAATATTAAAAAAAATACTAAATATGCAAGTGATAAAGCGCTTTAAAAACAACAAAGTCGCTTAGAATTAAATATTCCATACAAATAACGAATCAACAAAATATATTCAATCTATAAGAGCTTCATTTTAGAAAAATAAGTCCTGAGAATGATTTAAAAAAATGCCAAATGGCAATGATCCAAAATATTCTAATGTCACTGATTTAATTTGGGCAATTCTTCCATCCAACCGATGTTGGGCTGCAAATATAGTAAGATTGTTTGTTCTGCAATAAATTATTTGAAGAAATTATCTGCAATCCAAAATTATTAACAAGCTAATCTTCAAATTTCACTTAGATCTTAAAAAATTTGCTATTTAAAGCCATAGAATGTATTAAAAAGCTCTGAAAACAAATTTTAAAAAAATATCCAATTCTAAACGGGTATATTTTTAAACAATCACCTTGAGATTCTGTTTAAAATTCAATCCCGCGAAAACCAAACAAATATCGTAGCCAAATCTGAATATAATCAGCAGATCCAGGAATAAAAAATTCCAATAACCAAATACGTTTCAATTTTAATTTTGAAAGATTTGCTAATAAAGTTACAAAAATTTTGCACTTCAATTTTACCTCGTTGAAAAGGCAAAATTCACATATTTTTGAAAAAAATACGCAAATACGCAAACCTAAAACGGTTTAAAATCCTAATATCAATATCAACTAAATTGCCTTTTTCATATAAATTTTAAAAGCAACGATTAGCAACTATTAGAATTCAATAAAAGAATTTATCTGTTCTAAAGACAGAAATATCAAAATCTCATAGCATCCAAAGTAGAATTAAAAACTTTTCTTAGCCGATTTCTATCGATTACAAAGCGATAAAATTGAAATAAGATCCCACAAGAGAAAATATGCAAGTATAAAACACTTCAAACCAATATTTTTTTAAAAAATTTATAAATAACGCGCTGAAACTACTTTAAATCCATTTTTAGAAAAATAAAAAATAAATATTCAATCCTAAAGCTCTTTAAAAGTCAATAGGAAATTGAAAAAATAAAATAAACTCAATTAGAATTAAATATTTCAATAGGGGACTTTATAATTCCTAGATATCGAAATCTAATGGCCTCTAATCGAACTTGACAAAACTAAACAAAGATTTTCGAACGTATTCCACAATCTTTTTTTTCAATAAATACTAATTATTTAAAATAGAAAATCTCTTATTGTTTATTATGGTGTGGAAAAGTGGTATAAATTAGCTTATTTCGATTTTGATTTTAGGTTTTTATAGAGTTTTCAACAATTTTTCAACAGGTTTTATCTATTAAATAGTTGATTTTTAAAATTCTAATTTATCGTATTTTTTATTTTCCATATATTTTTGTTGAATAGTTTTTGTTTAGAAAATGTGGAAATCTCTGAATTTTTATGCGGAAAAATTTTAGAAATAAGACTAGAAAATAGGGGATTTGTGAATTGTTAAATACTTTTCATTTTTATTTAACCTTTTATTTACACGTTTTCCACATTTTTCGTTAATTTGAATCGTCACTTTTGGGGATAGTTTGTGAATTTTAATTTATATGGCAGATAGAAAGGTAGATTTTTTGGTCATTGGATCAGGTATTGCTGGATTAAGCTTTGCTTTAAAAGCATCGAAATTCGGTAAAGTATTGATAGTCACTAAGTCCAATGAGGATGAGTCTAATACAAAATATGCGCAAGGGGGAGTGGCTGCCGTTGTGGATAAGTCAGATAGCTTTGAAAAGCATATCATTGATACTCAGATTGCTGGGGATGGTTTATGCGATGTTGAAATTGTGGAAAACGTAGTGAGAGAAGCACCGGAACGGATTGCAGAACTTATTTCATACGGAACATCATTTGACAAAGAGGAGTCGGGGTTATATGACCTGGCAAAAGAGGGAGGACATTCCGCTCATCGTATTTTACATTATAAAGATATAACCGGCTATGAAATTGAGCGTGCATTATTGGCGCAAGCACATAGTGATCCCAACATTGAAATTGTAACGCATTACTTTGCCATTGATTTGATTACACAGCATCATTTGGGTGAATACGTGGATAAGAACAGGGAAGACATTACCTGTTATGGAATTTATGCTTTTAATACCTCATCACATTTAGTAGATAAGATTTTAAGTAAGGTTACTGTGATGGCTTCTGGAGGAGCAGGGCATGTTTATTCAAGTACAACAAATCCAACTATTGCGACTGGAGATGGTATTGCTATGGTGTATCGGGCAAAAGGTAAGGTACGTAATATGGAGTTTATGCAATTTCACCCTACTTCTTTATACAATCCAAAGGACTCTCCTGCATTTTTGGTATCTGAAGCCGTCCGTGGATTTGGGGGTATTTTAAGAAGGATCAATGGTGAATCTTTCATGGAGGAGTACGATGAACGTGCTTCTTTGGCACCAAGAGACATCGTTGCTAGAGCTATTGATGCCGAGATGAAGAAATCCGGTATAGATTATGTGTACCTTGATATCACACATCGGAATAAGGAAGATATTATCAAGCATTTTCCAAATATTTATGAAAAGTGTCTTTCGATCGGACTGGATATGGCGAAGGATTTTATACCAGTTACACCGGCTGCGCATTACCTCTGTGGAGGCATTTATGTAGATGATTTTGGACGCAGTAGCCTCGTTAACTTATATGCTTGCGGAGAGTGTTCTTCTACTGGCCTACATGGGGCAAACCGATTAGCTTCTAATTCACTTCTTGAAGCACTTGTTTATGCACATCGTATTTTCCTGGACGCCACAAAGTCGATAGGATTGATTAACCATATTGTTGACGTCCCCGAATGGGATGACTCTAAAACCTCTCTTTCAAATGAGGATATTTTGGTAAGTCATAATTTGCGCGAATGCCAAAAGATTATGAGTGACTATGTTGGTATTGTCCGTTCCGATTTTAGGCTTGAAAGAGCTCTTAAACGGCTACATCTCTTGTATGAGGAGACCGAAGAATTTTATCGAAATACAAGGCTTTCTGTTAAATTGTGTGAATTACGTAATGTTATTCAAGTAGCTTATATCGTGACAAAATCAGCTATGTTACGGAAAGAAAGTAGGGGATTGCATTATACAACGGACTATCCGAAACATTCGGAAGTACTACAGGATACAATTTTTTAAGGAATATGGCACTTATTTTACCTGTTTTGGATAAATCTCCGGTGATAGCCGAAGAATGCTTCTTAGCACCCAATTCAACGATTGTAGGCGATGTGGAGATTGGACATCACTGTTCGGTATGGTTTAATGCTGTCATACGCGGAGATGTCAATTATATTCGTATCGGTAATTATACTAATATTCAAGATGGAGCTGTTATACATTGTACCTATAAGAAATGCGGTACTACGATCGGAAATTATGTAAGTATAGGGCATCAGGCTATGGTACATGGATGTATTTTGGAAGATCATGTACTCATCGGTATGGGAGCTATCGTTATGGATAATGCGATTGTTGAATCGAATGTTATTGTAGCAGCTGGTGCAGTAGTTTTGGAAAATACTCGTTGTGAATCGGGATTTCTATATGCTGGAGTACCTGCCAAAAAGATAAAAGCACTTACTGAAGAACAGAAAGATCTATTGCAGAAGCTACCAGATAATTATGTTCTGTACAGTTCCTGGTTTTAGCTTAATCGAATTAGCAATACTAAATAAGTTATTTTAGAATGGCCTCAATTAATTTTTTTTGAGGCCACTCAATGAAAAACTATCTTTCTGTTCCCAATTAGCACGTATTGTAAATACTTTATTCAGATATACAACAGGCTCAGGAAACGTTTTCTTTTCGACATCTCCAGTGTCCCAGATTCCATTATCATTGTCGTCGCGTATCACACGTATACTATACTTTCCTCCAGGATACTGTTTGTATACAACAGCCGGGTTGTTCATGTTTATTTTGTCGACGCGATAGACCTTATCTTTTTTCTCATTGATTAACTCAACCAAATAGGTTGTATTGCTATCTAGATCTGTAAAATCAAATGTAAGATCCCCATAGTTTTCACTATCGTCATAGGTTAAATCGAGCTTTTTCTCTTTGTTTTGTTCGCCAAAATAGCCTGTTATAGCGCCTTCTGTAAACTCGATTTGGTACTTTTTCTCTTTTCTCCAATTATAGCGAATATGGTAGATATTGGTATTTGCTGTATCTACGGCTAGTTGGTAATTGGTCCGGACCAATGAGTCTTCTTTGAATTTTAACTTGGTTTTATCGATATTTTTGATCGGTGTGAAAGCAGATACCTGAAGGTGTGTAATGCGATCGACTCGTCCATTATTTGGCGTAAAAATAGGCTCAATTGTCTGCTCTATTTTTACATTCCCTTTTCTAATGAGAATGGTATCCAATGGTCTTTCATTTTCTGTCAGAACAAGCTTTAGGGAGTCTATTTTTAAATTTGGAATAAACAAAGTAGCCGAGTCTGATGTCTTTGAAAAACGTACTTTTTTATCCTTGTTATTTACTTCGTCATTTAGGATATCAAGTTTGGGTTTGTCGACTCTTCTATTAAAAACAAGAAGTATACTTCCATTTTTTTCAAATTTCTTCTCTTGAGTTCTAAACTTTTTTGGGATTCCTTTGAAGATCTCCAAGTTGATATTGCTTAAGTCTCGCTCTAGCACGATAGAGTCTTTTAGGAAACCTATTTCTTCATCAGCACCATTATAGATTCTATCGTTATTTTTTTCTTGAAGTGCGTAAATGCGATAAGTTCCCTCTCTTAGATTGTTTAGTTTGTAATTACCTGCGGTATCTGTTGTCGTAAATATATTCGCCTTCTTTTTGCCGAAAATGGAATCTTGGCTGATGGGGATCAACAAGACTTTAACATCTTTTTGAACCTCTTTGGTTATAGCGCTTTTTACATTACCGGATATACTGAGTGAATCTATTTTATCTCCCGTTGCAAATATGTAAGCATAATTGACCAATGCATTTCCAGCGTTATAATCAACTAGTCCTTTACCGAAGTATATGCTGTAAGTTGTATTCTTTTCTAGGGAATCAGGTAAGGTAATTTCTAGATTTTTTTTCTTCACCTTGAATTCTGGATTGCTTCCCATGTCTGGCGTAATACTGAATTCCTTTTGTTGATTCGCTAGTTTGATATATTCGTCAAACGTGATCACTATTTTTTTAGCTGTAAAGTTCTTCGAAAAATTCGTAGGACTTTCCAATAGTATTTTCGGGGGAATGGAATCTTTTGGCCCTCCCGTGGGCTGTTGTATGCTTGCACATTGTATAGATAAGCCAATAAGCATAATAAACATGCTTAAAATAAGTAATCTTGTTTTTAAGCTACTTTTTAGCCTTTCTGAACCACTTTTATTTTCTCTTAAAGAAGTTGTCATAAAAAATAGAATATTGTCTTAAATCGCTTATTTCAAGCTATGTAATATTTAATATGTAAGTATTTGTTTTTCAGTTGTTTAACTCATGTGAACCATCAATACGGTGATATCAGAGGGTGAAACGCCCGAAATTCTTGAAGCTTGCCCCAGTGTACGTGGTTTAACTTTAGATAACTTTTGTCTTGCCTCAATGGATAGAGATGTTAATAGGCTGTAGTCGAACTCAGGATTAATTTCTCTATCTTCCATCTTCTTCATACGATTGACAATTTCCATTTCTTTATCGAAATAGCTTTCATATTTGAGATTGATCTCTGCTTGTTCGATGGTATCGTTATCGAATTGGGATACATAGTGTGCAAAGCCTTCGTCTCCTTTCAGAATATCTTGGATACCAACTTGTGGTCTCGCAAGTACATTACTCAACCTTGTTTTTTGTGGAAGTGGGCTTGAGCCTACTTCGGCTAGTACGGTATTCATCTTTTCGACATTGGTTGAATTTTGTTTTAGATACTCGATTATTTTATTGGAGTTATCAATTTTTTCTTGGACTTTTTTGAGTCTTTCTTCTCCTACCAATCCCAATTTGTAAGCTAAGGGGGTTAAGCGAATATCAGCATTGTCCTGGCGTAAAAGTAGACGGTGTTCTGCTCTTGATGTAAACATGCGGTACGGCTCTTCAGTTCCTTTTGTTACGAGATCATCCACCAATACACCTATATATGATTCGGATCGTTTTAGAATAAGTTCCTTATCATCATTGATACGTTGATGCGCATTTATCCCGGCTAGGAAACCTTGGGCGGCGGCCTCTTCATAGCCAGTTGTCCCATTGATTTGTCCTGCAAAAAATAAATGTTTCACTAGTTGGGTTTCTAGGGTTAGATCCAATTGCATTGGTGGAAAGTAATCGTATTCTATGGCATACCCTGGTCGGTACATCTTCGCATTTTCAAAACCTGGAATTAATTGCAAAGCTTTCAATTGTACATCTTCTGGCAATGAGGTAGAGAATCCATTGACATATATTTCTACTGTCTTAAAGCCTTCTGGCTCCACGAATATCTGATGCCTTTCACGCTCGGCAAAACGATTTATTTTATCTTCGATTGAAGGGCAATAGCGTGGTCCTAATCCTTTGATGCGTCCTGTAAACATGGGTGATTTTTCAAACCCTGTGCGTAGCATTTCGTGCACTTTATCATTTGTATAGGTAATCCAACAACAGCGTTGCTCAGTTGGTATTTCTACATCTGTATAGGAGAACCGCCCTCTTTTTTCATCGCCCCACTGTTCTTCCATTAACGCATAATTGAGACTTCTTCCATCTATACGTGGTGGTGTTCCTGTCTTCATTCTACCGGACTCGAAGCCAAGAGAAACAAGTTGTTCGGTTAAACCTGTGGCTGCCTTCTCTCCTGTTCTACCGCCTCCAAATTTCTTGTCGCCAATGTGAATCACACCATTTAGAAACGTTCCATTGGTTAGTACCACAGCATCTGATTCTATTTCTATTCCCATTGAAGTGATGACACCACAAGCTCTTCCATTTTTGACGATAACTTCTTTTACGGTATCTTGCCACATATCTAAATTTGGAAGAGACTCTAGTTGTAGTCTCCATTCTTCTGCAAACCTCATTCTGTCATTTTGCGTGCGGGGGCTCCACATAGCAGGACCTTTCGAAAGATTTAGCATTCGAAATTGAATAGTTGATTTATCTGCGATGATACCGGTATATCCTCCCATGGCATCAATTTCTCTTACAATTTGTCCTTTGGCTACCCCACCAATAGCGGGGTTGCAACTCATTTGAGCTATTACCCCCATATTCATTGTGATGAGTAAAGTGGACGAACCTAAGTTGGCTGCCGCTGCCGCCGCCTCGCATCCGGCATGCCCTGCACCAACTACAATTACATTATATTTTTTAAACATTTTTCTATTCTTGTTCCACGTGAAACGTGGTGTTTTTATTTCTTTGTAAATTTACGTTTTTCTTTGTGTTCCACGTGAAACCCCTTGTGAAATTTTACATAAAATCAGCAAGATAAAGCCATCTTTCGGATTTGTCGTCTATCTGTTTTTGTATTGATTGAATTTCTTCTGCTAAGGAAGAAAGTTTTAGATGATCTGTTACCTGGCTTAATTCCTCTGTTTTTAATCTTACTTGTATTTCTAGTTTTTCTATTTCTTCTTCTAGTTTATTATACTCCAGTTGCTCCTTGTACGAAAGTTTTTTCTTCTCCTCTTTTACAATAGGTTTTACTTGTTCTTGGATATTCTTTTTTTGTTTTTCTTTTTCTAGTTTTTGGATTTCGTCTTGCTCACTTTTGAAGTCGGCATAATTTCCATTATACACCTGTATATTCCCATTACCTTCAAAAATGAAAAGTTGATCGGTTAATTTATCTAATAAATACCTGTCGTGTGATACCAATATGAGTACTCCTTTGTAGTTGTCAAGAAAATCTTCTAGTACGTTTAACGTATCAATGTCCAAATCGTTGGATGGCTCATCCAGAATAAGAAAATTTGGATTCTTCATTAAAACACGCATAAGCTGAAGTCTTTTTTTCTCTCCTCCACTTAATTTGTTGACAAAACCAAATTGTTTTTCTGGAGGAAATAAAAAATGAGTTAGCAGCTGTGAAGCTGTGATTACTTCCCCATTTGCCATTTCGATATAGTCTGCTATATTTTTTACAACATCCAATACTCGGTCGTTTTCGTTTACTTCTAACCCACCCTGTTTATAGTATCCATATACAGTGGTTTCCCCTACCGCTATAGACCCTGTATCAGGATTTTCTTCTCCCGTGATTAAATTAAGAAAGGTTGATTTTCCAGTACCATTTTTTCCAGCTAGACCAATACGATCACCTTTTTTAAAGGTGTATGAAAAATTATGTATGATTTCTTTTGCTCCATAACGTTTGGCAACATGTTCTAGTTCGAGTATTTTTGAGCCCTGTCTGCTTACTTTAACACTGAGTTGTACCGAGTCGTTTCCTTTAATGGCCTTAGATTTTTCTTCTAAGTCATAGTATGCTTCTATACGTGATTTGGATTTGGTGCCGCGTGCCTGTGGTTGACGGCGCATCCATTCCAATTCACGACGGAGTAAATTTCTGCTTTTCTCTACCATAACCGCATCAATGGTTTCGCGTTCGGACTTCTTTTCTAGAAAATAAGAATAGTTACCTTTATAGGTAAAGAGATTGCCCCGATCCAGCTCTCTAATCTCCGTACAGATATTATCCAGGAAGTAGCGATCGTGTGTTACTAAGAGAACGGTTTTGTTACCTGTTGTTAATAGTTTTTCAAGCCATTCAATTGTTTCTATATCCAAATGGTTAGTGGGCTCATCCAATATATAAATGTCCGGCTCGTCTATCAAAAGCTTGGCTAGTGCAAGGCGTTTTCGTTGACCTCCTGATAGACTTTTGATGTCTTGATGGAAATCCATAATGTTTAAACGATTAAGAATCGTCTTAATATTATGCTCATACTCCCAGGCATTCAATGAACTTATTTTTTCTGTAAGATCTTCTAATTTTTTCTGATCGATATCAGTTTCCAATAACAGCTCCTCGTACTCGCGGATAAGACGTTGTTGATCGTTGTCTGTACTATAAATAAAATCGTTGATTGATTTTAATCCTGTGAAATCAGGATCCTGTTCTAAGAAACCAATTTTTATACCTTTTTCTTTTACAACTTTTCCTGAGGTTGGTAAGATTCGCTCTGCTAAAATAGCGAGTAAGGTTGATTTACCTGTGCCGTTGATTCCGACCAAGGCCACACGTTCTCCCTTCTGGAGACCGAAATGTAAATCTTTAAAAAGCCATCGATCATGGAAGGAATGGCTTACTTGTTCTGTAGCTAAAATACTCACGTTATATCACCCTAAATTATATTCAGTCAATTTACACGCCAAAACACGACCAAAAGGTTTCTTCTTTTGATAGCTTCTATTGTGTTGATAATCAGTATTTTAACTGTATTATTGCTGATTATCAGTTATTTATATATTGAATCAATAATCGTTTTGATTGCTGACTAATGTAATCTATTGGATGGCATACGATCAAATAATAGCCTTTGCCGTTCGGTGAAATGATAATTCGCGGACCCCGAGGTTAGCTTGTTCATTTGAAATGCTCGCAAAAATAAAGAAATAGTTTCTTATTCGATGCGAAAAAGCTTCGTTATTTGATTAATTGGCAATAATGATACTGCCTTAATAAAATTAATTCAATGCGTAATCCGCTATCAGATTGAAACGTGGTATTTCAACTTGAAAGCTGCCGTTGTCCAGTGTTCGGATCATATTGTAATATCCTTCCATGAATCCGAATTCGCTATTGAGATTGCAACCGGAGGTGTATTGATGCGTCTGACCAGGTTCTATAATAGGTTGTTCGCCTACTACTCCTTCTCCAGATACCTCCCTATAGTCTCCTTTTGCATCAAAAATTTTCCAATAGCGACTTATCAATTGAACCGTGTAATCGCTGAGATTTTCTATGCTGATGTGATAAGCAAACATGAAATGTTCACGGTCCGGATTCGAATACTCCGATTGATAGATGGTTTCAACCGAGATTTTTACGCCTTCTGTAATTTGTGTGATCATTTGAATGATGTTTATTGTTGCAATGAATATTTACGCTAAAATACTAATAATGAGTTTAAAAATCTAAATTATAATCATTTTAAAAGGTTAAATAATGCTAAGTGTAAAATTAGTATAGCCAAATGGACCTTAATTAGTAGGTTTGTATTATGGCAAATGGTATCTTATATTTAATTCCTGTTCCATTGAGTGACGACGCAGCTTACCAGTCATTTACTCCGTATTTAGTGGAAACAATCAATTCATTGGATGAGTATATTGTAGAAAATGAAAAAACGGCTCGCAAGTTTTTAAAACTTGCAGGTTTAAAGATTCCGCAGAGTGAGCTAAAAATCCATGATTATGGGAAACATGTGCGAGACAAGGGAAATATAAATGATTTTTTTGAAGGCTTGAAACATGGCAAAAGTGTTGGTTTAATGTCCGAGGCAGGATGTCCTGGTGTTGCTGATCCTGGAGCTTCTATTGTAGCACGGGCACATCAATTGGGTATTAAGGTCGTTCCTCTTGTTGGACCAAGCTCAATTCTACTGGCACTTATGGCTTCGGGGTTTAGCGGTCAAAAGTTTGCTTTTCATGGTTATTTACCTATCGATAAAATTGATCGAGCTAAGGAAATTAAAAATCTCGAACAGCAATCAGCACGTGAAAAGCAGACACAGATTTTTATTGAAACTCCATTTAGAAATAATCAGCTTTTAGCCGATCTATTCAAAATATGTAAACCTTCCAGCTTACTCTGTGTTGCGTCAAATGTAACAGCTGCCGACGAAAATATACAAAGTTTGACAATTGCTGAATGGCGAAAACGATCGTATGATTTTCATAAAAAGCCTACTATTTTTTTACTTTACGCATGATTTTTTTTAGAGCTCTCCCCTACCCTATCTTCATGATGAAGTTAGTTAAGGGATTAAAAGCTGTTTTTACTCGAGGTAAATGTGTTTTAATAAAGTAAGTGAGCGCTTACATTTTATTTTTAAGTAAATATGTAGACTGCGTTATCAAAATAAGAGCTGAATAGCGTTTGTTAAGTGTTAAAATAATTGAATATATAACACAATGAATTACTGTAGATTATTGCGTTTAATGTTTTGTTTTTCATTATCTATTTTAGGTAAAAGTCTTTATGCACAGTCTTCTACTTACGTAATAGTTCATGGAGCATGGGGCGGTGCCTGGCAGTTTAAAAATACGGCCAGCGAATTGGAGAAAAAAGGGAACAAGATTTACCGTCCCACACTAACTGGTTTGGGGGAGCGTTATCATTTAGCAGATACTTCTATCCGATTGCAAACCCATATTGATGATGTTGTGAATACGATCCTGTTTGAGGACCTCCATGATATTATACTGGTGGGACATAGTTATGGTGGTATGGTTATCACGGCTGTGGCTGATAGTCTTCCGGATAGAATCCGTAAATTGGTTTACTTGGATGCTATACTTCCGGAGGATCAACAATCTGTAATGAACTTAATGGGTAAATCTAGTGCAGCAAATGGACTGTTAAAATTAGAAAAGGATGGTTATATTTTTCCTTTCTGGGTGAGAGACATTAAGAAGCTTCCTAGGGATGTCCCCCACCCGTTAAGAACAATGACAGACAAGATCAGTTTAAAAAATCCGAAACGACTTAAAATTCCAGGTACTTATATTTTGACTTATGAGGATGGCAAAACAATTGAGGATGATGATTTTTACCCGTTTTATAGGAAGGCAAAAAATATAGGTTTTAAAACAGTCGAATTTGTTGGAGATCATAATCCACAAATAAAAAAGTTGAAAGAATTAGTAGATTTGTTGGAACAGGAATAATAAATAAGCAATAGATAGTTCAATGACGCAAGAGGAATTAATAAGAGAGTTAAGTAAGCCTGAAGTAATTTATACCGCTATGGGTATTGTTGCTATACGTATTATTGTATGGCTTCTATTTGCAAATACAATTCGAAAGACACTAAAATTGGTCGCCAAAGAAAATAGATTAATGACGCCTAACCAATCGTGGTTAGTTGCCATTCCGCTGGTCAATATTTATTGGAATTTTCAGGTAGCCTCCCGTCTAAGGGATTCTTTGATCAATGAATTTTATGATCGAAAAATAGCTGTGGAAGAAAACCCTACCTTTAGAAAAGGATCGCTATATGCATGGATTTACCTGGCGACAAATATTCCGCTTCCACTTTCTATTTCCGGTGTACTGATCATTATGCATTTTGTGACATTGGCTAATTATTGGTTTGAAATTAACGCGAATAGAAGAATTTTAGAGGAACATAATAAATTTAGAGAAAAGGAGGTAATTGTAGACCATGAAAATTAAAGAAGTCATTGACTATTTGGAGCAATTGGCTCCTTTAGATTTGCAAGAGTCTTATGATAATGCTGGCCTTATTGTGGGCGACGCCAATAGAGAGATTACAAAGGTGCTCATTTCGTTGGACTGCACAGAAGATGTTGTAAAAGAAGCCATTGATAAGGGATGTAATTTAATTATTTCGCATCATCCTATTGTATTTAGGGGGCTAAAAAAATTTAATGGAAAAAATTACGTCGAGCGTACGGTTATTAAAGCAATTGAACATAAAGTTGCATTATATGCCATTCATACGAATCTAGACAATGTTACCGGTGGAGTGAATACGAAAATTGCCGATAAATTGGGATTAGAAAATCAGGCTATACTGCAATCTAAAACAAATGTATTGCGAAAAATGGTCGTTTTTGTACCTAGGAGTCATGTTGAAGATGTCCGACAGGCATTGTTTGATGCGGGCGCAGGTAAAATCGGAAAACACTATGATCAATGTAGTTTTAACACAGCGGGTTATGGTAGTTTTAGACCATTAGAAGGGGCCGATCCTACTCTTGGAGAGATTGGTGTTCAAGAGCGTGTTGAGGAAACACGAATTGAGGTTATCTACCTGAAATCTATTGAAAGAAAGTTACTCTTGGCACTCTATGAAGCTCATCCTTATGAGGAAGTAGCTTATGATTTGTTTGATATTCAAAACACGGCTGCTGAAATTGGTGCTGGAATGATTGGAAATTTGGCTGAACCAATGGCTGAATTGGAATTTTTAGCTTATCTTAAGGACAAACTGAGGTTGAATGTCATTCGTCATACAGCCTTATTAGATAAAAAAGTTAGTCGTGTAGCCGTCTGTGGTGGCTCGGGTGGATTTTTACTCGCTGCAGCCAAACGTTCAGGCGCTGATTTTTTTGTTACAGCAGATTATAAATATCATGAATTTTTTGATGCTGAAGGTGAAATCGTGATTGCAGATACGGGACATTTTGAGAGCGAACAATTTACGCAAGAATTATTGTACGACATTATTACGAAAAAATTTCCTAACTTTGCAACCTTAACAACAGAAATAGATACAAATCCTATAAAATACTACAGTTGATGGAACAAACCGTAGAACAAAAATTGAAAGCATTATGGCTTTTACAAGCCATACATACTAAAATAGACAAGATTCGCCAAGTTCGTGGAGAATTGCCTATGGAAGTTGCAGATCTTGAAGATGAGATTGCGGGTTTAGAAACTCGTATTGAGAAGATCAGAATAGACTTAGACGATTTAGAAGATTCGATCGTTAAGCGTAAAAACATGATTAAAGATGCCCAAGCTGCGATCAAAAAATATGAGTCGCAGTTGAATGAGGTAAAAAATAATCGTGAGTACGACGCTATTTCGAAAGAAATTGAAATCCAAGGTCTTGAGATTCAGGTTTGTGAGAAACGAATCAAAGAAGCTGAATTTGAGATTCGCAACAAAACAGAAAACTACGATACTACTGTAGGTAATCTTGAGTATAGCAAAAATGAGCTTGAGGGAAAAAAGAAAGAATTGGAAACAATTACTTCTGAAACTCAAAAAGAAGAAGATGCATTGTTGGCTAAAGCTGCTGAGGCCGAGGCTAATATCGAAGAACGTTTGGTAAAGGTATATTACCGTTTACGTAACTCATTCAAAAACGGACTTGCCGTTGTTTCGATTGATCGGGATAGCTGTTCAGGATGTCATAATAAGATTCCTGCTCAAATGCAATCAGAAATACGTCAACGTAAGAAAATCATCATTTGTGAACACTGTGGTCGCGTTTTGGTTGATGAAGGAATTGTGTTAGAAATCGAACAAGAATACGGTTTCTAATCCTCAATAGATAAAAGAAAGTCCTGCTGCAAAGTGGGACTTTTTTTTTGTCATATTTTTTATGCAACTTTGTTGATATACTAACAAGGTCCACTTTACAAAAGTGTAGTTTTGTGTGTGGTAAATTTAACCTTTAAACGTTTATGAATAAAACTCATTTCAAGTTATTTGCTGCCTTTTTGCTCGGTACATCCTTTCTGCAAACAAAAGCGCAAGAAACCCTATTGCTTCGAAACCCAAGTATCAGCGCCAACAATATTGCTTTTGTCTATGGTGGAGATATTTGGATTGCCGAAAAAAATGGAGCCAATCCGAGACGCCTTACAACAAATCCTGGTGTGGAACAGAATCCAATGTTTTCTCCAGACGGCAAGAAAGTTGCATTCACAGGAAATTATGACGGAAATACAGATGTGTATGTCATCCCTGTGACGGGTGGTGAGCCCAAACGGATCACTTATCACCCTTCGTCGGATGTATTGCGGGGATGGCTCAATAATGATGAAGTATATTATACGACATCTCGTGATTTCACCTATGCTTTAAGTCCACGATTATACAGCTCCAATATTCAAATGTCGGGAATGGACAAGGCGCTTATTATGCCTGAGGCGACTCAGGGAAGCCCTTCTGCCGATGGTCGTTACTGGGCTTACATCAAGAACACTGACCCTACTGAAAGAGATCGAGTTGCCTTTAAACGTTACCGGGGTGGTGGTATGCCGACAATTTGGATCTTCGATACGAAAACCAAAGAAATAGAAGCTATTCCGCAGGTTAAAAGTAATGATGTTAAACCATTGTGGTTGGGAAATAAGATCTACTTCCTTTCCGATCGTGATAAAATTGTTAACATCTATAGCTATGATACCAAAACCAAAAAGGTAGAAAAGCTAACGGATTTTAAAGATTACGATGTGCGTTCGCTGAATGGAAATGGGACTGAGTTGATCTTTGAATATGCTGGCGTATTAAATACGCTCAATCTCAACGATAATAAAGTCACTCCTTTGCATATTACGGTGAATACAGATGTAATGTATAAAAGACCGTATTATAAAGACATTAAGGACGATATACGTTATGCTACCCTATCGCCAACAGGCCAACGGGCATTATTAGAAGCCCGCGGAGAGATATTTACGGTACCTAAGGAGAAAGGTGAAGCCCGAAATTTATCTAATTCTCCGGGTTCTCATGAGCGTTTTCCGGATTGGTCTCCAAATGGAAAATGGATTTCTTATATTTCAGACAAAAATGGATCTTATCAGTTGGTGCTGATGGATCAATTTGGAAAAGATAAACCCCTGTACTTTAACTTAGGGGAAACGAACTTCTATTTCGAACCAACATGGTCACCGGATTCAAAGAAGTTGTTTTACAATGATGCACATCTTAATCTGTTCTATATTGATATCGCTTCAAAGGCCATTGTTAAAGTTGCAGACGATAAATTGAGCGGTCAAACTGGCCGTGTATCCAATCATTTCCAACCAAGCTGGTCTCCAGATTCAAAATGGATATCCTTTATACGTACACTGGAAAACGGGGTACCCGCTGTGTTTATGTATAACTTAGATACAAAGAAAACTCAGCAAATTACGGATGGTATGAGCTCTGCACGTAGTACAGCTTTTTCTCAGGACGGTAAATATCTATTTTTTACAGCGAGTACAAATACAGGGTTGACAAATTCTGGCTTACATATGGCTGCTGTACAGCGTAATGTTGATTATGCCGTATATGCCTTTATTTTATCCAGCAAAACGCCATCATTCTTTAAGAATGATAGTGATGAGGAACAAATCCGTGAGGATAAGGTGGATAAAAAGGAAGAAGGAGATGGTGATAAAAAAGATGGTGTAAAAGAAAACGATAAAAAATCACCTAAAAAGGATAAAAAGGAAGAGGCAGTAGCAAGTAAGCCCATTGATAAATCTATTCAAGTTGACTTCGATCGTATAGAAAACCGAATAGTTGCCCTCCCTTTGCCTGCTGGTCCTTACTGGAATTTGAATGGTTTAGTGCCAAATCAATTGACTTACCAACGTGGGGGAACAATCGGAGCATATGATTTTAAAGATCTCGAAAACAAAACCTTAGTCGAAAATGCCCGCAGTTTTGTTATTAGTGCCGATGGTAAGAAGATGTTATATCAAACGGGAAATGGATTCAATATTGTAACGGCTGGGCAAAAAGTGGCCTCTCCTACTGCCGGCGAAGTTAAGCTAGGCGGAATTCAGCAATTGGTGGATCCTGCTGCAGAATGGAAACAGGTATTCAACGAAGTTTGGTCAATGCAAAAAGACTATTTTTATGTTGAAAACATGCATGGTGCTGACTGGAAAGCGATGAAAACCAAATATGAAAAATTCCTGCCTTTTGTAAACCATCGTTCTGATCTTGGTTATTTATTGAATGAAATGATGGGAGAAATGGTCGTGGGACACAATTATATCTATCCTGGAGATCAACCTTCCACGCCGTCAGTTTCAGTTGGTGTGTTGGGAGCAGATTATACCGTAAAGAATGGTTACTATCAGATTGCTAAATTGTTTACGCGTCTTGAATGGAATCCATCGTTCAAAGCCCCATTGGCTGAACCGGGATTAAACATCAAAGAAGGAGACTATATTGTTGCTGTTAATGGTGCTGAATTGACTGAAGATAAGGATATCTATAGTTTATTTGACAATACTGTTGGTAAACAAGTTACGTTGAAGGTCAATTCAAAACCTTCATTGGTCGGCGCTCGTGAAGTAATTGTTAAACCGATCTCGTTTAGCGATGAGATGAATTTGCGTAGCATGGAATGGGTCGAAAGGAACCGTAAGAAAGTAAATGAATTGAGTAATGGGCAAATAGCTTATGTATACATGCCAAATACCGGTGCTGAAGGATATACCTATTTCAATCGTTATTATTTCGCTCAGATGGATAAAAAGGCTCTTCTGATGGATGAAAGAAACAATGGTGGTGGCTGGGTAGCCGATTATGTCATTGATCTTTTGTCCCGTGAACTGATTGCTGGTTGGGGAATTCGTGATGGAAAAGGATTTACTACACCAGGAAATGGTATTTATGGACCGAAAGCCATGATCATTAATGAAAATGCAGGCTCAGGTGGCGATATGATGCCATATATGTTCCGTTTTAAAGGGCTGGGCAAATTGGTCGGTCGTACGACCATGGGGATTTTGGTTGGTATAAGTGGCTATCCTCCTTTGTTGGATGGCGGCCGTATTACTTCGCCAAACTTCGGTGTCTATGACCTAAAAGGAAATTGGATTATTGAAAATGAAGGTGTGGCTCCTGATGTATTTATCGAACAGTTGCCTAAAGATCTTTTGGAGGGTCGTGATCCCCAACTTGAAAGAACTGTGAAGATATTGTTGGAAGAAATGAAAACGTATCCTTACAAAAATTTACAAAAACCAGCCGATCCTATTCGGGTGAATTAAAAGAGTATAAATCTAAGGGCTTTGATGAAATTCAAAGCCCTTTTTTGATCATATAGTTTGTATGTAACTGCATCCATATCCGAGATGATTGAATATATCTCGTGTGGTTTTTATCGTAATTAGATCATATCATTCGTTTTCATTAGGCCAATACAAACCAGATGCTAAAATTTGATTGGACATGACGATTTTAATAAATCTTGCTTTTATTGTTATCTTTAACTGATATTTACTAGATATGTTTCCTGAACAAACACCCCATCCGTTTCAATCTTTGTTACGTTTGATCTTAATGGTTATTGGTTTTTCCATTGTTTCGCAGATTATTGCCATTCTGATTATTGCAAGTTATTATTCATTTACAGCGCAGGTCTTCTCCTTGGAGTCTATACTGAATGGCTCTGCTAATGATATGCGATTTATGTTGTTAATGAGTAGCTTGGGATCTTTTGTTGTGCCAGCTTATCTGATGAATACACGCGAAGGATATGGTATAACCTATTTTAAATTGAAAAATTGGCCTAGCGGAATGCAATTTGGCTATATATTTTTAGCAATGCTTTCTTTTATGCCTTTGATGAGTCTGATCGGTCATTGGAATGAATCCTTACAATTGCCCAATAATATGCAATCTTTGCAGCGTTGGATGGAGCGTAGTGAAAAGGAATCGGCCGATTTAATCAAGGGTATTATTATGGAGTCGAGTGTAGCCGGCTTTTTGTATAATATTGTTGTACTGGCTTTGATGCCGGCCATAGGTGAAGAATTGTTGTTCCGCGGTGTTTTGCAAAAAATAATAGGAAGATGGTTGAGCAATCAGCATGTGGTTATATGGCTTGTTGCCATTATTTTCAGTGCGATACATCTGCAATTTTTTGGTTTTGTTCCCCGCATGTTATTGGGCGCTTTTTTTGGCTATCTTTATGTATGGAGCAAGAACATCGTACTGCCCATCTTTGGACACTTTGTCAACAATGCCGGAGCCACAATCGGGGCATTTTATTACGTAAGAGAGGGAAAGAGTTATGATGAATTCAATGCATTTGAATTACAATCTTGGTGGATATATCTTGTAGGCTTCATTTTTACTCTTATTTTTGTATTCTTATTTTATAGATCAACGCAAAAAGAAAATAATGGAGAACGATTGGAAAAAAATTAAAACATATACAAATGCTATTCAGGCCGAGATAGTCAAGCAAATGCTGGAAGAAAATGGTATTCCTACTGTCGCAATGAATAAACAAGATTCTTCTTATTTATTTGGGAAAATTGAACTCTATGTCAGTGAAGGATCTATTGATGTGGCCGAAACATTAATTGAGGAAGCAGAAAGAGGGCTTTAAGAGATGAAAACAAGAGCAATAACGGGGGTAATCTTTGTGGCTGTCATGATAGCTGCCACTCTTTTGGGCGCTTATGTCTATTCCATTTTTTTTACACTGCTCAGTACATGGTGTCTTTATGAATTCTATGGAATAGTTTCATCCGAAGAACGCGCCCCAAATAAGTGGATAGGCATAACACTGGCCTTACTCCTATTTGTTTTGGGCTCATTAGTTTCGATGGACCTGCTTGCGGTAAAATTTTTAGCACTAATTATCCCATTTATAAGTGCGACTTATATTATTTCACTTTTTCAGAAGAGAACTTTTCCTTTCAATGACATTGCCTATACTTTTTTGGGTATAGCTTATGTTACATTGCCTTTCTTCCTATTTTCCAAATTAGGGTTTATGCAAGGTACTTTTAACTATGTACTACCCTTAGGTTTTTTGATCTTATTGTGGACAAACGATACCGGGGCATATCTCGCTGGACGAAGTTTCGGAAAACGTAAATTATTCGAACGGATCTCACCAAAGAAAACATGGGAAGGTTTCTTTGGGGGCTTAATCTTGGCTATTGTTGCTGCTGTAAATCTGGAAAAATATTTTGGTTATCTTCCACTTTGGCAATGGGTAAGTATTGCGGCAATTATCAGTATTATTGGAACATTGGGGGATTTAGTAGAGTCGATGTTAAAGCGTAGTTTGCACGTAAAGGATTCCGGAAATATATTGCCTGGACATGGCGGTTTTTTAGATAGATTTGATGGGTTGTTATTAGCGGCACCTATGGTCTATGTTTTCTTAATTTTAATCAATTGATTGTATTATGAGTCACATTGAAAAATCTACATTTGATTTTTTAACGGAATTGAAAGCCAATAATTCTCGGGAGTGGTTTGCCGATAACAGAGCTAAATATGAAGCTGCATTGGCTGATGTGAGAAATTTTTTGACAGATTTAATTGCTGCATTGAGCGAGTTTGACCCTAAAATTAATACTTCCATTCAAGCAAGTAAATGTTTGTTTCGTATTTACCGAGATACACGTTTTTCAAATGATAAAACTCCTTATAAAAGTTGGTTTGGGGCAGGAATTTCTGTTGATGGAAGAAAGTTGCAGGGACCAGAGTACTATATTCATATTGGAGCAGAAAATTCATTTATCGCCTGTGGGTATTGGCGTCCTGAAAAGCAACATTTAGAGGCAATAAGACAAGAAATTGATTACAGTGGTGATAAATTGGATGAAATTTTAAAAACAGTATTGACTGGCAGTAATATTGCGCTTTTCAAAGAAGATTTACTGAAACGTGCGCCGGCCGGCTATAGTGAAGATAATCCGTTTATTGACTTTATCAAATTGAAAAGTTTTGTGTTGGATAGATCTTTAACTACAAAGGAGTTATCTTCAAAAAATGCACTGGATAATATCGTGGCTTCCTATAAAAGTATGCTTCCTTTTAAAGAGTTTTTACAAGAAGCCATCGATACAGAATAATTATTCAGGTAAGCTGATTTTGCCCATACAGACAGCGGGAGAGTCTTTAATTTGTGCTACATTGGATTTGTTACCTACCAAAGTCTCATTTGCTAATAGCGCAAAAAGAACAGCCTCTTTTGCATCTGGGTTGATACCCAATGTTGCAAAACTTTTAACATTACAGGTAGGTAAGCCTCTTTTGATGTAATCGAATAGCAATGGATTGTGTAGTCCACCACCACTAATGTACACCGCTACATCAGATAGCCCTTCTGACTGCTTGCGAATGCCATTGACCATCGCATGAGCAGCAAAGCGATTGAGGGTAGCCATAACATCCTCATGTGGGATATGGTTTGTTTTCGAACAATCCTGTGCCCTTTCGAGATAAGCGAGATTAAATAGTTCCGGTCCGGTGGTTTTTGGAAAGGGCAGCGTTAGAAACTCCTCCGTTAATAATTGATTCAATAGCGCATCATTTACGTGGCCCTTTTTAGCCATATAGGCATCTTTATCCATTTCCTGATCAAAATTCGCCTTCATGTATTGGTTCATCATTGTATTGCCTGGACCGAGATCTGTTGCATAAGCTTTCGCCTTTGTTTGATGGCTTGGGATAAATGTGAAATTAGAAATACCGCCAATATTCAGTAAGAATCGATTTTCTGTTGCATGCGAGAAAAGAAGGTAGTCGCCATACGCTGCCAAAGGTGCCCCTTCTCCTCCTGCAGCAATATGTTTTTGCCTAAAGTCAGATAGGGTTATGATACCTGTATCTACCGCGATATGATCTCCATCTCCAATCTGTAAGGTGCTGTTGGGCCAATTGCGGTCTTTGGTCAACGATTGAGGAGCATGGTATACGGTTTGCCCATGGCTGGCTATACAATCAATATCGCTGCTTGATATATTCCATTGTTGCAATGCTGTATTGATTAATTTGGCATGCGTGACTCCAATATAAGCATGAAGTCCCGAAAATAATTGCTGGTCGATATTTCGTTTTGCAAAAACTTCACGCACCCGTTCTCTAAAATCATCCTCATAATCCATTGTAGTAAAATTCTCGAGCTGTATTTTCGTTGTTTTACCTGCATTTTCTATGCGGCACACGGCGATATCAAGACCATCCAGGGATGTTCCGGACATCAGGCCAATAATACGACGTTCTTTCTTTTGTGAAATTTGGTAAAGTCTTTCGATTTGAGGATTCATAGCTTAAAAATAAACACAAAAATGTTATGATGAATATCATTTTTGACAATTAAAGATATTTTGTAACTTCACGGCATTAAAAATCAAAAAATTAAATACAATGAATTTTCCAGCAGAATTGAAATACACCAAAGATCACGAATGGATTCGTGTTGAAGGTGATGAAGCAGTTGTAGGGATTACCGATTTCGCTCAACGTGAATTGGGTGACATCGTTTTTGTTGACATAAACACTGTAGGTGAAGAAGTAGCCGCTAATGAAGTTTTCGGTACAATTGAAGCCGTAAAAACAGTTTCGGATTTGTTTTTACCTGTATCAGCTACAATTTTATCGGTGAATGAAGCTATTGATGCATCTCCTGAATTGGTCAATTCTGATCCTTACGGTGAAGGTTGGATTGTTCGTATTAAATTGAACAACGCTGCTGATGTAGACGCTTTGTTATCTGCTGATCAATATAAAGAAGAGATCAACGCATAATTTTGATATATAAAAAAATAAAATAGGGGCTTTAGCCCCTATTTTATTTTTCTTTCCAGTCGTTTACTGACTTTTTAAGGTGGTCTTTATTTTCGCTTCAGGCATATCCACCGCACTTGTCATTTCTGTTATCTTGGTAAGGCAGGTCTTTTTATCCAAGACATAGAAACCCTGTACGTTTCCGACCTGATTTGCATCCGGACCGAACATTTTTCCTTCAACATTTACTTTGTAGCCTAGCTCATTTGCTTCTATTAAAGTCATTTTGCTTTCCACCGAAATGCCTGAATCATCTGATTCAGTTTTAGATGTCCATGAATCACCTATTTTAATTGGTTGTTCAGGTAATACAGTACTTATATTTTCGAACATACTTTTATCAAATGGCAAGTTGATACCCTCAGGTAACTTGATATCTGAAGATTTACCAAGTTGATCAACATTAAAGCTGATGCTATTTTCGAGTAACTTACCTAAGGTAGCATGCATCTGCTTAGAAAATTCATTAGCCTCGGGATTTTTGGAGTCGTATGACATGTCCATCCCTGCCATATTCATTTTCATGTTGATTCCAGTATATTTAAGATCGAACGCAAATATGTTGTCTTTTTTCGTCGTATTGGTGATATCAAAGCCCATATTAAGGTCTGTCACCATTTTTTGGCCAGCAGCGTCAATATCCATGGTCATCACAAGATTTTGTGATATTTTTTTTCCTGAATCGGGATTTACGCGTAATGTGTATTTCTTTTGTGCGGAAGCAGATATCACTAGAAATGCAAATACAGCCATTAAAGAGGCAATTCTTAATTTTTTCATATATGGAATTTTAATTTTTTTAGTAAGCAACAATTGGCCAGTTTAAATATAAAAAAAAATCCCTTTTACACAGTAAAAGGGATTTTAATTTTTTTAAGAATGTAATTCGTATTACTTCTTGATATAAGATACTTCTTTCACAGCTTTAACAACTTTCTCAACGCTAGGTAAAGCAGCTTCGATCAATGTTGGAGCATAAGGAAGAGGTACATCTGCACAATTTACGCGGATAACTGGGGCATCTAAGTAATCAAATGCATTACGTTGTACATTGAATGCTAAGTCGGTAGAAATAGACGCTAGTGGCCATGCTTCTTCCACGATTACCAAACGGTTTGTTTTCTTAACAGACGCGATGATTGTAGGGTAATCGATAGGACGTACCGAACGCAAGTCGATTAATTCAACGCTGATACCTTCTTTTTTCAATTCTTCAACTGCAGGAATGACAACGCGAGGGAGCATTTTACCAAAAGATACAACTGTTACATCCGTACCTTCTTGGATAATATTAGCTTTTCCGATTTCCAAGTAATATTCTTCTTCAGGAACTTGCCCTTTATCACCATACATTACCTCAGATTCCATAAAGATAACAGGATCTGGATCAATAATAGCTGATTTCAATAAACCTTTAGCTTCATATGGATTAGAAGGCACCACAACTTTTAAACCAGGTGTGTTTGCAAACCAGTTCTCGAAGTTTTGAGAGTGTTGGGCTGCAAGTTGACCAGCATTTCCTGTAGGGCCACGGAAGACCATTGGAATGGAGAACTGCCCGCCGCTCATTGAGTGAATTTTAGCTGCTGCATTAATTACTTGGTCAATTGCAACAAGTGAGAAGTTGAATGTCATGAATTCAACAATTGGCTTCAAACCATTCATTGCAGCACCAACAGCAATACCAGCAAAACCAAGTTCGGCAATAGGTGTATCAATGATACGCTTTGCGCCGAATTCATCAAGCATACCCTGACTTACTTTGTAAGCTCCGTTATACTCAGCAACTTCTTCTCCTAATAAAAATATTTTGTCGTCTTTACGCATTTCTTCGTTCATTGCTTCACGAAGTGCTTCTCTGAATTGTATTTCTCTCATCAGTTGTAAAATAGTGTCAATTTTTAGATTACAAATCTACTATTTAAAATTGATATTTTGAAGATTTGAACCCGCTAATTCTATAGTTTTATGTCATTTTTTAATAAGTAAATGACTTTTGTATTAAATTTTTGAATATAAGTTGTTCAGATATTCCAATGTTTTTATAAGTGCCTTATTACTATTCATTATCGCTAGTGGAATGTTCCACGTGGCACGGTTCCTTTTCTCCACGTAATTTGAAATGCCGCGGATCTCGATCACGGGAACTGTCATTTTATCGGCAGCATAGAAAACAGCAGCTCCCTCCATACTTTCGACAAGACTATCGGGATGCAGGTTTTGAATTTTTTCGATACTTTCTGTACTGCCATGGACTTTGTTAACGGTAATTCCTTCCCCCTGCTTTAGAAAAGGAAGCCTAAGGTCCTTATCTTTCCATAAACAGGAGGTAAATGAAGACTTTCCATAGCCCAATTGATCTATTGGAATGAAATTATGACCGTCTTCCGCTCCTAGTTCAACGAATGATTCTGTAACGACCTGGACAACCGAGCCTATTTCAATAGTACGATCCAAACATCCGCCTATCCCGATATTAATGAGCAGATCATATTTTTTTTCGTGCAGCACTCTCCCCAGCTCAAAGGCTGTGGCAACCATGCCTACACCAGTAACTAGGGTATCACATTGATCGTAATTTGATATCACCTCGAGAAAAGGCTGCAATTCAAATGAAGTAGCCGCAATCACTAATATTTGCATAACGAGTTCGTTTTGATGGTAAATTACAAATTATCTTGTACGCAGACCTCTTTTTAGAATAAAAACATCTCGCTTGCAGGAAGTCCTTCTTATAAATGTCAACTAGGAGTATATAATAAAGGTTAGCTGATCCCTTGCTACGAACTAATTTCTGATCATCATGTCTGAACTGTCTCGTTTTTGTCTGACTGAAATCAGAAACACCCAGGATCTCCTATATATTAACTTAGCTTTTATATATTCTTAGCCTAGGGTTAGTTTAGGGTTAGTATAGGTTGAACCTAAACTAACCCTAACTAAACCCTAAACTAACCCTAACTAAACCCTATCTAAAAAGAAAATAAAAGTATACTGAAGAGTCGATATTATCGGCAACGCTTTTGTCAACAGGATGCATACAAACACGCGCTGCAAAAGTCTTAGCAGATTAAATTACCGACATCACATTACAGCTAAGACGAGTTTTTTGTCCCTGTGTGATAACAAAAGGGAGGCGCACTTCATTATATTACTATATTCTGACGGCATTGGTTAAAAGGAGATGTTAAAATTGCCGCTAAAGCCTTATCTTTGTACTATTATGGTATTTATAACTCGTCGTGAACGTTTTTGTGCCGCGCACAAGCTCTATCGTGAAGACTGGAGTAAGGAGCAGAATGAACAGGTATTTGGTCTTTGCTCCAATCCAAATTGGCATGGGCACAATTATGATCTTTATGTAACAGTTAAAGGAAAGGTCAATCCGGAGACTGGTTTTTTGATCGATTTAAAGATTATGAAAGAAATAATCAATCGCAGTATCATTGACAAAGTCGATCACCGTAATTTCAATTTAGATGTTGATTTTATGAGAGGAGTCATGGCTTCTACGGAGAATATCGCAATCGAAATATTTAAGATCTTAAAACCGCTGTTTGATGAACAGGGTGTGATCTTGCATAGTGTCCGTTTGCATGAAACAGAAAATAATTACGTCGAATATTTTGGCGATTAATCTTTAATACATTTAAATAGTAGAAACTATGAGTCAACACTCATTTGACAACGAAGAGTTGGATGGATATATTAAGATCGACAAATACAATACTGAAAAGGTAGATCGCATCGCTGCTCATTATACAGATATATTGGAATGTCTGGGGGAAGATCCAAAACGCGAAGGTTTGGTGAAAACACCAGAACGTGTTGCAAAGGCATTGCAATTTTTGACACATGGATATGATATCGATGCTGCGGAAGTGTTACGGGGAGCTATGTTTGAGGAGGACTACAGTCAAATGGTCGTCGTCAAGGATATTGAAGTATATTCTCTTTGTGAGCATCATATGTTGCCTTTCTTTGGTAAAGCACATATCGCATATATTCCCAATGGTCATATTGTAGGTTTAAGCAAAATACCACGTGTCGTTGATATTTTTGCGCGTCGTCTGCAGGTTCAGGAACGTCTTACCAATGAGATCAGAGATTGTATTCAAGAAACTTTGGGCGCTCGTGGCGTAGCTGTGGTCATGGAATGTAAGCACATGTGTATGGCCATGCGTGGTGTTCAGAAACAGAATTCTGTAACGACTACCTCTGCATTTACTGGAGCATTTCAAAATGATGTCACAAGATCCGAATTTTTACGCTTGATCACTGCTGATCTTGCTTAATATATTTGTTGTTTAATAATAAAAAATAGCCCGCTAAAATATCACCTTTTAGTGGGTTATTTTTTTGATAAAATTTGGAAGCAAAATAGAAAATCAAAAAATGGCAATAGCGCTTTTTTACGCATCTGACGCGATTTACGAAAAATGTTCTTTACAAAGTTGTAATTGTATTTGACTGATATTCAGTTTTTTGTAAAAAAAAGTTTTTATCATAAAAAAGTTTTTTGGTACCTTTGTGGTTATGGAAATTGTTGCCGACGATTTAGAGTCCTATTTGGAACATACTACAGACGAAGAAAATTCGTTACTGAAAAGGGTAAATCGGGAGACTTATTTGAAGGAAACAATGCCCCATATGTTATCTGGTCACTACCAGGGAAGAGTTCTTTCTTTATTGAGTAAATTGGTTGCTCCGAAACGTATCTTGGAGATAGGAACGTTTACGGGATATGCTACATTATGTCTCGCAGAAGGGCTGCAAGAAGATGGGATATTATACACCATTGATATCAATGCAGAACAACAAGAACGTGTACAAGGGTATTTTGATGAATCGGCATTTGCAGATAAAATCAGCTATCATATTGGAGATGCAGCGGTCATATTACCTACATTAAATGAAACATTTGATTTGGTATTTATCGACGCGGACAAGAAGAGAAATTTATATTATTTCGAAACGATAATAAATCAAGTTCCGTCTGGGGGACTTATTTTGATTGACAATGTCTTATGGAAAGGTAAGGTGTTAGATTCAAAACCAGACAACCAAACAAAGCAGATCATTGATTTGAATGCACGTTTAGCTCAGGACAAGCGCGTAGAAAAGGTAATATTACCGATTCGAGACGGACTTTTTGCCTTACGCAAGAAGTAATTTGTGAACTAAAACATTCTTCATGAATTTAAAACAATTAAAAAGCTTTGTACTGTTACTAGCTTTGGGAACTTTTGGATTGACAAAAGTTTCAGCTCAAAGTAATGCGGCATATGTCGATAAGTACAGTCCAATAGCAAAAGAAATGATGGAGGAACACGGTGTTCCAGCATCGGTTATCTTAGCCATCGCTATGCATGAAAGCGGAAATGGTGGTAGCAGGGTAGCAAAGAATTTGAATAACCATTTTGGTGTCAAAGGAAAAAACAACAGTACCGTTATTCGGTCAGCTTACAAAGGTTATCGGTCTGTAATGGACTCTTATGATGATTTTGTAGGAATAGTAAAAAGAAAAAAGACTACTCAGAGTCTTTTTGAAAAACATCCTGGTGAAAAATACGAAGCTTGGGTAAAAGCGATTGCTCGTTCGGGTTACTCTACGAGTAAAGGTTGGACAGCAAAAGTACTCGCTACTATTAGACAATATCATTTGGATATGTTTGATAATGATGCTAAGCAAAATAGATTCTCGTCAACAAAAAAATAAGCGCGATAGTATTGCATGAAGAAGTTTTTTTATGGCATGTTTGTATTCATGATGTTGATTACATCATGTTCAAGCCGAAGAGGTACAATATCCTCCTCTAAATCTGGCTCCAATTCAAAAACTTCTTCATCCTCTTCTGTGGGAAGGCCGACCATGGCAGGCAACGACTATATTGCTCATTACAAAGACGTGGCCGTTGCAGAAATGAATAAATATGGTATTCCTGCGAGCATTAAACTTGCTCAGGCTTTACTGGAATCCGGTAATGGTAACAGTTATCTTGCGCGTGAGGCTAATAATCATTTCGGTATTAAATGTGGCGGAGTTTGGAAAGGAAAATCCGTGACTCGTCCCGATGATAATATCAATGACTGCTTTCGTGTTTATGAAAATCCCGAACAATCTTTTCGGGATCACTCAGAGTTTCTGTTGCGACCACGATATGCGGCACTTTTTAAGTTGGATAAGAACGACTATAAAGGTTGGGCCAAAGGCTTGAAAGCGGCTGGATACGCCACCAATCCGCGTTATCCGGAATTGTTGATCGAAATGATCGAAAGATACCATCTTGATCAATATGACCGTGGTGAATCGCCGCGTGAAAAAGTTGTACGGGAAGAGACTGTACAGGTCGAGATCGTACAAAATGTACAAGAAACACCTCCTGCCGTTGTAAAAACAGAAGAAATCAAGAGCCCTGTGGCGATGCGTATTCATGAGGTTAAAGCTCAGGATACGTTATATTCGCTTAGTAAGCTATACAATGTATCCGTTGATCAGATCAAATCCCTAAACGGTCTTGCCGATGATGCCCTATCTTTAGGTCAGCTATTGGTTATATCTAAATAGTTACGCTTTAAAAGATGTTAAATATTTCGCTTTTGTACAGCGATATAGTAGTTTTACGAAAGTGATACTATTGCGATATATTTTTCTACTTATTGCCCTTGTGGGCTTTACTTCTCCACTTTTTTGCCAAGATAAAAAAGTTGAGGGTATCGTTTTTGATAAAAATACCAAACAACGTATCGGAAATGTAAAGCTGGCCAACTTACGTACTGGGGAGGTCAATTATAATACCATTAAAGGAGAATTTGTCTTTAATGCCCAGCAGGGAGATCATATTGTTGCGCTATGTAAGGGCTATTTTCCAGATACACTTCAGGTGGATAACCGTGGAGTGTTGCTGTTTCATCTGGTGCGTGAATCTTTTTATATTGATGAAGTTCAGGTTTTTGCACGCAAGACGCCTGAAGAAATTTTGAAAAAAGCGAAAGAGGATTATGAGAAGGCATATCGTCTTGCGGGGTATGGTGACGTATTTTCTGTTGGTCAAAATGGTGCTGGATTAAGCATTAATTCAATCTATAGTTTATTTAGCAAGGAGGCTAAAAGAGCACGTCGACTAACTAAAACCATTGAGAATGATTATAAGGAAAATGTGATCGATTATAAATTTACGAAAGAGCTTATCAGCAAGATTACAGGCTTAAATAGCGAAGAAGCTGAACGATTTAGAAGGATATTTAGACCCTCCTATTTCTTTATACTCGCAGCGAGTGATTATGAACTGGCGAATTATATCAAGGATTGTTATTCACGGTATCAATTGAACCCTTCGCAATATTTTATTGAGCCTTTTCCAACAATTAATTATAAATTAGTACCGTAAACAAAAAATAGACGTTTTCAGAATGAAGTTATTCAATTTTGCCGGCATAGTTATGCTTTGCCTTTCTATTACCAGCTTAAAAGCACAGGATCTGAAAGATCTTCGAGCAAAACCAGATACCGTAATTTCTGTACAGAAAGAACAACCGTTAAATATTAAAACGATTCGTCCTATAGTTCCAAAACTAGACCTGGAAGTAGACTATTGGAAACATTGGACAAAATTCGGGATAAATTTAAACCAGGCGTCATTTAATGATAATTGGAAAGGTGGTGGTGTTGGTTCTATTGCTGTAGGATTGAATGCTAATCATAAATCGGATTATACGAAGGACAATTTCAACTTTGTGACCGAAGTTGATTTGCGGTATGGAAAGATAAAGAATACCAATAATATTGCGAAGAAGAATAATGACCGTATATTTTGGGATAATAAGCTTTCTTATAAATTGTCTGCCAATTGGGCATTGTTTACGTCTGTCACATTTGAGTCGCAATTTGATGCGGGTTATAAGTATAAAACAGTTAACGGCAGAGATACAATCGACTATATTGAGAATGCTTTTATGGCACCAGCTTATCTGACAGAATCTTTCGGTCTTGAGTATAAGCCTAATAACGAATTTTCTCTACGTTTCGGTACGGGTACTGCGCGCCAGACTTTTATCTTGGATGAACGTGTTAAGCCTCGTTCTGGAGCAGGTTTTTTCGAGAAATATGGATATTATAGAGATCCTAACAATCCAAGTGCGGGTACTGGTGAACGATTTGGTGTAAAGGAAGACCGTTCTTTTGCCAATGCACTGGCATTTCAGCTAACGGGTAACTTGGACAAAAACTTCACAGATAAACTGAATGTCAAGGCTCGTTATAACCTTTTTGCTGACTACGAGAAACTTTCCAATCCTACGCACCGTTTAGATGTAACTGTAACAGCAAAAGTCACTAGAGTCATCAATGTGAACTTAAATGGTATTATGATCTATGATCCGGATGTCATTTCAAGAGTACAGTTGAGCCAGTCATTGGCGATGGGTATAGTCTATAGTTTGCCAAAATAATGTTTAGGCCTGTGTCAATAGGGATATTGCTTTGTTCATTGCTGTCTCTGGCAAGCTGCAAGTCAAAGATACAGCCGGTGGTTGCAAAACCGCTAGTGGCGTCATTTGCTTCTGCATTGGTTGTGGAAGAAAAGGTCGAAGCTAAGCCAGATACCAATTTATTGACACCAGAGGAAAGAAAGGTTGTGTTTTTACAGAAGTCTGGAAGCCATCCTTATTGGCGCCAAGAGGAGGCCATACATTATGATGTACGTAAACCTAACTTTGTCATCATTCATCATACAGCACAAGATAGTATTGGGCAGACGATCAAAACCTTTCAGATTCCAAGAACTAAAGTGAGTTCACATTATGTTATTGGCCGGAATGGGGAGATTATACAAATGTTGAACGATTATGTTCGGTCTTGGCATGCAGGGGTGGCAAAATGGGGTTCTATTGTCGACATGAATTCCTGTTCTATTGGTATCGAATTGGATAACAATGGTAGGGAGCCTTTTCCTGAGGCACAAATTAATTCATTGATGACTGTGCTTGATACCTTGAAATCGCGTTATTTAATTCCAGCAAATAATTTTATTGGCCATGCCGATATCGCTCCATCACGCAAGAATGATCCAAGCGTTTTTTTCCCATGGAAAAAGCTTGCAGAACGGGGTTTTGGAATATGGTATGATGAAGGACAGCTTGTGGCCCCTCCTGATAGCTTTAATGCGATAGACGCGCTTAAAATTATTGGTTATGACACCTCCAATTTAAAAGCCGCTATCGTTGCCTTTAAACGAAAGTTTGTCGTTCGGGATACAACCCCCGAATTGACCATATACGATAAGAGCGTATTGTACAATATCTATAAAAAATACTGAGCCTGATCAATCAGGCTTTTTTATTTTACTCAAGATCCATTTTGTCTTTAATAGACCGAGGCGCTTTCATTCCCAGCTGTAATATATAAGCGATTAACATGACAGCTACGCAGCCAATAAGATTTAACCAGAGAAAAGGAATCTTATTCATAGTCCATATTGCTATCACGATAATTTCGGAAAGAATGGCCGCAGAAAAAACAGCTTTGCCTTGGATCTTCTTCATGTAGAAGGCGACGATAAAAATCCCCAGGATAGTACCATAGAATAATGAGCCTAAGATATTGACCGCTTCGAGGAGATTGCCCAATCGGTTAGCATACAAAGCAACAATAACAGTAAATATACCCCAGATCAATGTAAATAAACGCGACCATAAAAGGTCTTGTTTTTCAGATGAATTGCGGTTAATAAATCTTTTGTAAATATCAATGGTCGTTGTTGAGGCCAATGAGTTTATAGCACTTGCCGTAGACCCCATCGATGCGAGGAAAATGACCGCTATGAGTAGCCCAATTAGGCCCTTCGGAAAGACACTTGTCACAAAAGAAAGAAAGACATAATTATTGTCGTTCGTTTCTGCTGTGGGGTTGTTCTTTTTGATTAAGTCCAAGGTCTCTTCTTTTACCGCTTGCATTTTTCCATTAAGTTGACCCAGTGAGGATCGATAATCAGCAATTCTTTTTTCATCGTCGTGATCCAATGCTGTATTGAGCTGCTGAACCACAGATTCACGTGTTTTAAATAGCTCACTATGCTTTTGTTCGAGAATCTGGTAGTCAGGAGCATATTTGCTTTCCTTGAGCTTCTTGATCTCGACCTGATTGAAAAAAATGGGCGGCTGATGGAATTGATAATAGGCAAATACCAGGACTCCAATCAATAGGATAGCAAATTGCATGGGAATTTTCATTAATCCATTCATAATCAACCCTATGCGACTTTCTTTGATCGAAGCCCCAGTCAAATAACGGCCTACTTGACTCTGGTCGGTTCCGAAGTAGGAAAGCTGTAGGAAAAAACCACCGATTAGTCCTGTCCAAAGCGTATAGTTATTATTGAGGTCAAAAGTAAAATCCAAAGCGTTGGTTTTTCCCGATTTTCCTGCAATATGAAGTGCTTTTGATAATCCAATAGACGCTGGCAGGAGATGGATAACTAATATGCCTGCTACGAGTAATGATCCAAAAATTATGCTCATCTGAAGCAACTGTGTATGAGATACGGCTTTGGTTCCTCCATAGGTCGTATAGATAACAACGAAACTTCCTATGGCCAACGTGGTCCATGTTAGATCGATATGAAGGATGGTCGATATAATTAAAGCTGGTGCAAAGATGGTAATACCCGTTGATATACCCCGTTGCATCAGAAAAAGAATGGCAGTGAGCCCTCTGGTTTTGACGTCAAAACGTTTTTCTAGAAATTCGTACGCTGTAAATACTTTTAGCTTATGAAAAATAGGGACAAATGTAATGCAGAGCACAATCATGGCCAACGGAAGGCCAAAATAGAATTGGACAAAACTCATTCCAGAAGAATAGGCCAGTCCGGGGGCGGACAAAAAAGTAATGGCGCTCGCTTGCGTCGCCATTACCGATAATCCGACGTGATACCAAGGTAAAGAACGATTACCTAGAAGATATCCATCAATATTTTTTATACCCCTACTCTTATAAACGCCATATACGAAAATAACTAAGAGTGTCAGAAATAAAACGACCCAATCTGCTGTACTCATGAATAGTGGTTCGTGAAAATGTACAGAAAAAGGATGAATACAAATAGCCAGATGACGACCAACCAGTAGATACGCTTCCAGCTATTCATCTTTCTTATCTATCTGAAGGCTTTTGGGGATAGATAACGCTATTAAAAATAGCAGCGATAATCAATCCGACAATAGCACCACCGAAGATGCTTAGAAATGTCTCGTTTGCAGTGAATCCAATTAATGCACCAAATACTACAGCAACTAAAAGAATAATTCCTTTTGCTTTGCCAGCATCTATTGAAGTGCAGTTGTTGTCAATCTGATTTTCCATTATAATATTATTTTGATTTTGATAACAAATTTACAAATAATCTGTAAGCTCCGGGAATTCCGGCAGGTAATTGTCTGAAAAAAGACAAAGATGTATAAACAAATTTACCTTTTCCATATTGCGCAATGAGTAATGAGCCATTATGTAACGGTTCGCCGGGATCCTGCAGGGTGATCGGAGTGCGGTACTTTTTATCAATATCTTCCGCAAAGTAGAGCCCCCGCTCCTGTACCCAGTGATCAAAGTCCGCTTCACTGATCTTATTTGGGTAGTTGAAAATCGGATCATTTTTATCGAAGTGCACCTTTGCAAGTTCATCCGTTACGCGGCTTCTGCCGATGCTGAAGGGATAGGGACCAAAGTTTTTTGAGATCAGCCCATTGTTTACATTGTATTGTTCTACGACTGTTCCACCCATTTTTACATACGGCAGTAGTTTGTTTTGGAGCTGCGCAATTTGTTTGTTAACATTGAATATTCGGACACCCAGAATTACCGCGTCATAGCTAGAAAGATCTGTTTTTACAGCTTGTTCGGTACTTAACACATCGACTTTGATGCCAATGGCAGCCAACGACTCCGGAATTAGATCCCCTGCTCCATGGACGTATGCCACTCGCTTTACGTCGTTGATCAGATTGATATTGCTCATTTTTATAGCGATATCTGGGAAATACACAATATTGGGGATATGCGGATAATCAATGGCTTTTATCTCTTTCAAACTTTCATTTTGCGCCAGCAGAAATCCAAGCGTATCGATAGAAGATCTCGAGGCGTTTAAGGGTTTTATGCTGATCTCTTTTGAAATTGTACGGTCGCCTTTATTAAAAGAGAGCGAAAAGGAATTGGGCGAAATTTCCCAGCCTTCAGGTAGATTAGGTGTGACATTAAAAGTCGCTGTCTCTGCCTGTCCATTTTTTTGAAAGGTTAAATTTACTTTGACGCCAGCAGCATTTTGTGTAAGTGCCAAAGGGCTGGAACTTTTAGCCGTCAACTGTGGGACGATCACAATGGGATCGTAGATTTCACCACGGACAGGATCGGTATATTTATATTTGATGGGTTGACTGAGTGTGATATTTTCTCCATTGATACGGAGCTGAAATGATACCTCTGGAACGTAGGGATTTTCGGGATAGCCGGTCAGGTTGAAATCGCTGACGTTAAATTTACCTTTCCCATGCGGTTCAATCAACCAGTAGGGTTGTGTCGTCCTGTCGGCATGTATAAGAACAGAGTCTCTGTGTAGCTTGTTGATTTGTAGTGTTTCATGAATGCTATTTCCATTTATTTGGGTCAGCTCTACGGTTACATTTGGACGTCGAACAATAATGGCATGTTCCACTTTGATCTGATCTTCCAAGGCATAAGATGGATTTTTGGCGATACTTTCGAACCAAATTCCGCCGCAGGCAAGAATTAATTTTTCAACCTCTTTTTTCTTTTCAGACTTCCAGTATTCATCATCAATTTGATCCAATGTTTTGTAAAGTTGGATCAATTCAGTAATGATCAATTCGGGCTTATCGATTTGAAATGTTTGATTGATGTGATCAATGGATGACTGGACTTTACTGCTGTTTTGCATTCTTTTCCATGAGGTGTCAACAGCATCCAAGAGTGTATTTTCTGCAGGTACGCCATCTACATATTCAAAGTATTCGATTGATGAGCCGCGTTGGCTAGCCGAACCGAAGCCTTGGCTTTTGTGTGATGAACGGCTGTGTGCGGCGATTTCACCATAAGAGGCTCCTAGAAGAGCATTGTAATCCCCGATATCTATTTTTAACTGATCTTCACGGGTATTGTTTTGACCTCCGAAATTAGCTGTATTCCAAAGGAGGCGCTTAGCTTTCCAGGGGCGTACAAATTGAAGTTGCTCTGAGAATTGATTTGGATCAGCAGCAGCTTTAAAGGCTTCGTGTGCTAGAATCGCAGAAGCTTGATGATGACCATGTCCACCCCTTGGATCGGGAGGAAAACGTGTGATGATAACATCGGGCCTAAATTTGCGGATAATCCATACGGCTTCGCGGAGAACACGCTGTTTATCCCAGAATTCGAAAGTTTCCTCTGGAGTCTTCGAGAATCCAAAATCGTATGCCGAGGAAAAAAATTGCTCACCCTTATCGATTTTTCGAGCAGCCAGTAATTCCTGCGTTCGAATCAATCCGAGTTCAATACCTTGTTCTGTTCCGATGAGGTTTTGTCCCCCATCACCTCGCGTTAGGGATAAATAGCCTGTTTTATATTTTTTTTCTTGTGCTAGCCAAGCGATTAGCCGGGTATTTTCATCATCAGGATGTGCTGCAAAATAGAGTACCGACCCCAGTACGTTCAGTTTTTCTAGATGAAGTTTAATTTCAGCAGCGTTCCACTGTGGATTCTGTGCTTTAACGATTGAAGTTGACAAGATGCCAGCCAAAATAATGATAACAGAGAGAAAAGGTCTTCGCATATTTAAAGATAAAAATTTTGATGAACAACGGATTGTTGGAGATTGTAATTTTATTGCGTGTCTTTATTATTGACAATCTTTAATTAGCCCACTTGTGACGTTGGTATATTGCTTTGACTTACGGATATTAGGCTAATTAAACTTAGGGCCATAAAAAGAAGCTAGTTTGAGTGACGATGTAAAGGGATAGATCGCTAAATATTAAAATATAGGTATAAATAAAAAACGGAAATCCCAATCAAGCTGGAATTTCCGTTTAACAATTAAAATATTTTTTCCTGAAACGAATTTTTAGAGAATAGTTATTTTGTCGCTTCGCTCCAAGTGGCAACCTTTAACATAAGTAAATATATGTAGAAAATATTTAGTTCTGTCAGATTACCTTAATTAGTTTTCCACATTGCTAAATTTTGTCAACATTTTAGCTTTTGGAAAACATATAATATAGTGGCGTCATGCGTTTAAGATGCTGCAATACAATGATATTTAAGGTAAGATAGGTTTTCCGCTACCTTCAAAAAAATCTGTATTGGTCTAAATCCAATTGCATATTTGTTTGACAAACTTCAATTGATTTTAGTTTCTATGTTTCAAATGCTCAAAAACGACAGGAACAACCTTTAAAGAAAGTTTCACACGAATATTTTTGGGGCCAAACACTATTTATCAATGGCGCCTAGAACACGCTTCATAAACATATTTAATGCGTCTTTTTTGGAGTTACCTTCTTTAATTAATTTATCTACCTCTACAGCTCCGTATAGGTTTGAAATCAATTCACCAAGAACGTCAAGTTCTTCATCTTTCAAAGGAGCTTCGGTTAAAGCTTCCAGTGTCTCGATTGTTTCCAAGACATAATCTACATCATTCTGCTCGATGAACTCTGTCAAATGCTTAATTACTGGTAGTTTCATTGAATAATTCTACTAATGCGTCTAACTTATTTGTTTGTACCTGATTGACTAATTTACCGTTTTTAAAAGCAGCGAAAGTGGGTAGGTTATTGACATTTGCTAGTTTGCGGGATTCAGGAAATTTTTCTGCATCAGCAATAACAAAAGGTACGCTATCATTTTCGCCAGCCAGTTTTTTGAATTTCGGTTTCATGATTTTACAGTTACCACACCAAGTTGCGGAGTACTGAACCATTACAATATCGTTATTGTTTACAATTTCTTGTAAATTATCGTTTTCTAATTCTTGTAACATGATTTTATTTTTAAGGTGATTGTTGGAGAAATCAACAGGAGCCGGGAAAAGCTCCTGTCGAAAAGACGCTGTGGTCTTGTATTGTTAGTGGTTAGCTAAATAATCAGCTACACCTTTTCTATCTGCGTTCATTGCATCTTTACCTTCTTCCCAGTTTGCAGGACACACTTCGCCAAATTTCTGTACGTGAGCGTAAGCATCGATCAAACGTAAGTATTCTTTAACGTTACGGCCCAAAGGCATGTCGTTTACTGATTCATGGAATACACGGCCAGTTTCATCGATCAAATATGTTGCTCTATAAGTAACTGCAGAACCTTGTGCCAATGTTCCGTATTCAGGATGTTCAACTTCTTGAACATCTAAGATTCCCAATATACTTGATAAGTTGCGGTTGGTGTCTGCCAAAATAGGATATTCAACACCTTCAATTCCACCGTTATCTTTTGCTGTGTTTAACCAAGCAAAGTGTACTTCATTTGTATCGCAAGAAGCGCCGATTAAGACTGTATTGCGTTTTTCAAACTCAGCAGCTGCTTCTTGAAAAGCGTGTAATTCAGTAGGACATACGAAAGTGAAATCTTTTGGATACCAAAATAAAAGCACTTTTTTACCTTCTTTAACTGCTTTTTCAAAAATGTTGATCTGTAAATTGTCGCCTAAATAATCAATTGCATCTACTGTAATGCTTGGAAAACTTTTACCTGTGAAACTCATAATATATCTTTCTTTTTTTTGTTGACACAAAGATACAGCAACTCGATCCAAAAAGCGAATTGATTTTACCAATACACTATCGTCAAAATCTATTATGACTAGATTATAACAATAAGTTTTTATTATAATAATGATAGGTTGATCTGATGATTAACAGACCATTTATATGTTGCTTGAAAATAAATGAATTCATACTGCGCTAGTTACAGATTTATACCCAAAAATTATTGCAGTTTTGCAAATCAAAAGCTACTTTTGCGACGTTCAATTCTAGAACAGCACAATGCTGGAGGGGTTCCAGAGCGGTCAAATGGGACGGACTGTAAATCCGTTGCTTCGGCTTCGAAGGTTCGAATCCTTCTCCCTCCACCATTTTTTCTTTTCTAAATCCAGTCTATTTTACAGGTTCTAAATTTGCGGTTGATCGTGACTATTCCATCGTACGTGAAACGATTTTGATATATATTTTGGCTATGGTCAATGTTAATCGCGTTGGCATAACGGGGCTATATAGTGGCTGCCTTTCTTTTTTAAAAAAATATAACAGGATTTTAGACTAGCTCTTGACTTATATATAAAATAAGCCTAAGTTTGGCTTCTGAAAGGGCCCCGTAGTTCAACGGATAGAATAGATGTTTCCTAAACATTTGATAGCAGTTCGATTCTGCTCGGGGCTACTGAGAAAAGCGATGGATTTCCATCGCTTTTTTTGTTTATTAATAAAGCTTTTCCTTTTCTTATCAAAATAAATAGGTAATAGAATTGTAAATTTTTAATGGAATGATTATTTTCGGATAATTATTTACAGCAATTTTACTTTTGGCCTGTAATCCGGTAATATAGATTGAATGGGAAAATTTTTATTATACCAATTTAGAAAGGTATATGCAGCTAACCCTGCTTTTTTTGCTTGCTTTGGCATTTGGATGGCCTTAATGACAGCTGTTGTCGTATTTATTCCGAAAGGAGATGCATTCCATTTTATAAATGCACATCATGCATTTTGGGCCGATATTCTTTTTACAATACAGACTTATTTTGGGGACGGTCTGTTTGTTATTGGTATTTTTATTGCCTACTGCTGTACACAGCAATGGAATTTTGCTCGAGCTATCCTCGGGACCTATATTTTCTCGGGACTGATCTGCTGTGTTCTGAAAAACCTTTTCGATGCCGATAGACCGGCAACCGTATTTCATGGAGATCCTACATTCCATGTTGTTTCTTGGTTGCGTGTAGCGCACTTTAACTCCTTCCCTTCCGGACATACAACTTCGGCCTTTGCGCTGGCGGCTACGTTAGCTATTCTCTCAAAAAATAAAGCTTTTGGTCTAACTTTATTTTTTCTCGCTGCATTGACAGCCTACTCTCGCGTGTATTTAGGACAACATTTTGTAGAAGATGTTTGGTTTGGATCAATTTTAGGAACTGGTACGGCTTGTTTTTATTTACTTGCAATGCCTTATGTCTTGAAAAATAAACGCATGTCATTTAGCACGAGATTTCTTCAGGTCAAAATTTAAATTCAGTAAGAAAATACTTTCATAGCTCGATTAGGTTTGGCTTGTATCTTTGAATAAAGATAATCGTCCAACCATTATAAACATCAATAGTCCGAAGCAGGCAAAAACACCATAGGAATAGCGTAGGCTAAAAGCTTCAGCAATATACCCAATTAAAGGAGGTCCCATTAAAAAGCCCAAGTAGCTAATGCTTGAAACCATGGCTAAAGCCACCCCAGAGGGCACATTTTTGTTCTGTCCGGCAATACTGTAGATGGAAGGAACATTGCATGCTACACCGATTCCGACCAACATGAAAGCTAGGGTACAGATGATAAATTCAGGAAAAATAACCGATGTCATCATCCCGATGAACATCAGCAGGCCACTGTACTGCAGGGTTCTTTTTCGGCCCAATTTCCGAATGACAACATCACCAACAAAACGCCCCGTAGCCATCATGATCATAAAAGAAGCGTAGCCAACGACAACAAATTTCTCTGGCGCTTGAACGATCTCTTTGAAATACACCCCGCTCCAGTCAAACATTGCCCCCTCCGTTGCCATGCTGAAAAATCCGATAATACCGAGTTGAAGTAAGCCACCTTCCGGCTTAGAGAAAAAACTACGCTTTTCCTTTTGAGGAGATTTGCCCGGTACCAAATACTTTTGGTTGATCAGTGTATTCACTGCGACAATGACTAATATGATTAAAAAATGGTAAAAGGTATTCATGCCAAAATTCATCGTTAACAGGCCTACTAGTGCGCCGGTGAAACCAGCGATACTCCAGGCCCCATGAAAAGAAGTCATTATAGATTTTTTGAAAATCTGCTCCGTTGCAACGCCCTGGGTATTAACGGATATATTGCACATATTGCCTGTTACGCCAAATAGAAATAGTATACCCCCTAGCTGCCAGGCATTCTGTGCAAAGGGGATGGAGCACAAGACCAAGGTATAAGCGATCGGTACGATACGCAAAACGGAAGCACTTCCATATTTTGTAACTAATTTTCCTGAAAGAGCCATCGTTGCAAGTTGTCCGACTGGAAGCATTAGTAAAATTGTCCCCAATTGACCCTCACTTAAGTTGAGATGAGCTTTAATAACGGGGATGCGGCTTGCCCAAGAGGCAAAAGCGATCCCTTGGCAAAAAAAGAAAAGCGATACCGCAATTCTTATGCGATTTCTTTTCTTATAAAGGTCTTCTTCTGAGTGAGTTAACGTTGCGTCCATAGTTTCTGATTTGAGGGTGCAAAGTTAAGGATAAGTATCCCATAAAAAATATAATGATTCAAAAAATATTTGAACGTTTAGGTTGCAATAAGGATACGAAATATGCCTATATTTAAATAGCATATCGGCGTGATGATAATTATATGCGCTAGTTTCGATAATTATCTTCTGTCTCAATCTTCCGGTAAGAAAATAATACGATGTGCTTTTTGAATTCGGCTAAACCTATTTATTCAATATCATATATTGTACATAATCATTCCTTGTATAGGAACCGAAAATAGACACATTTGTTTCAGTTTATTTTTATGCATACTTTAATTTAAAAAGATATTCGGTATGGTGGTCAAAAATAGGAGAGGTTTGGGCTTCCATTTCATTAGAAAATAATAGCAGTGAAATAACGGGAGGAAGTCAACAATTAAATGCTGATATAGTGAGGGAATAAAAATATAAAATTCTTCACTTTTTCATGGTAATTTGTTCAATACCTATTCTACCTTTGTATTGGCAAACAATTATTAGCCTCCTAGATAACATGATAAAGAAACTAATTTTAAGTACAGTTCTAGCCTATGCTGGAGCAACCTGTGTTATTGCCCAACAACCCACGTTTTTATCCCATCCGACTTTAAGTCCCGATGGAAAGGAAATGGTTTTCAGCTACGAAGGTGACCTTTGGAAAGTTGGAAGTCAAGGTGGTGTTGCCGTACGGCTGACAGGAATGGAAGGAAATGAGATCAATCCAAGAATTTCCCCAGATGGAAAATGGTTGGCTTTTTCAGCCAATCAAAACGGTAATATGGATGTCTATGTAATGCCCTTGGCGGGTGGAGATATACGGCAGCTGACATCGCATGATGCTTCGGACGAAGTGGACAGCTGGAGCTGGGATAGCAAATCGCTTTATTTCACATCATCGCGTTACAATAGAATGAGCGCTTATCAAGTTGCTTTGGATGGAGGTACGGCGACAAGGTTATTTCCACATGTCTTTAATTATATCAGTAACGTGGTGCCAACTCCTTCGGGAGAATTGTTATTCAATGACAGCTGGGAAGGCTATAGCGCGGCGAACCGCAAGCGATATAAAGGTGCTTTCAATCCAGATATCAAGTCTTATGATCCCAAAACAAAGGCTTTTCAACAGTATACAGATTATATCGGTAAGGATTTTTGGCCCACTGTGGACCAAAAAGGAAACATATTCTATGTGTCCGACGAAAACAATGGTGAGTACAACCTTTATCAACTAACGGGAAAGTCGAAAACCCAATTGACTTCTTTCCAAGAATCAATCAAACGTCCGTTTGTCGCAGCAGACGGTACTAAAGTTGCATTTGAAAAGGGCTATCAGCTTTATATTTATGATGTCAATGGAAAGAAAACCGTACAGCCCAACATCGCACTTAACCGCAATCAGGTGCTAGGCAAGCTGAAAGAGTTTAACATTTCAGGTAACATCAGTAATTTCGACGTTTCTCCGGACGGAAAGAAAATGGCATTTGTATCACGTGGCGAATTGTTCGTTTCGGATATTGAAGGAAAGTTTGTTCGTCAGATGCCTGGTCAGGGAGAACGTGTCATGGAGGTTAAATGGCTTAAAGACAGTAAAACATTACTCTATAGCCAAACGTATCAAGGCTATCAAAACTGGTTTTCACGCACAGCAGACGGTAAAGGTGAGGTAAAGCAATTGACACAAGATCTGCGTAACAACCGTGATATTACATGCAATGCAGATAGGACAAAAGCTGTGTACCTCAGTGGTCGTGATGAAGTACGTATATTGGATTTGACAAGTTTGAAGAGCCAAACAGTTGTTAAAGATGAAATCTGGGCATTTCAAAATTCTTCGCCCTCATTCTCCCCTGATGGAAACTATCTTTTATTCACAGCTATGCGCAATTTTGAACAGGATATCTTTGTGTATAACCTGAAAAATGAGCAAACGACTAATTTGACAAATACAGGAGTTACAGAAGCAGCACCATATTGGTCTCCTGATGGTAAATATATTTATTTTGCGAGTAATAGGACTAAGCCTTCTTATCCTACCGGTATGCAAAACTCCAGCATTTTCCGAATGGCATTGACCAACTTTGACCAACCTTACCGTAGTGCAAAGTTTGATGAATTATTTGTAACACCCGAAAAGAAAGATACAACAGTAAATAAAACTGGTACAGCTAAGAAGGAAGCTGGCGCTAAGGATAAAAAGAAAAATGATGCCGATAAGGGCAAGCCAACCGCAATACCAGTAGCCGAACCCAAGAAAGCTGGTTTGGTCCAATTGGATTTAGAAGGACTGCGTGATCGAATTGAGCAAGTGAGTCCTGCATTTGGAACACAATCTGATCCTTTGGTGATACAAAAGGGGGATAAATCCTATTTGTTCTATTCATCCAATCATGAAGGGAAATATAGTACATATCGTACCGTATATGAGTTATTTACACCAGCCAAAACCGAAAAAGTCGCTGACGGAGGCATGGAGCATTTTGTAGAGTCGGCGGGAAAATATTTCGTATTGACCCGAGGAACGATTCAGAAATACAATCTTGACTTGAATAAGCTTGATGCGGTTACAATGAGTTTTAAATTCAATCGGGATCTCGAGAAAGAGTTCAATCAAATGTTTTATGAAACATGGGCCAATCTGGAGGAAAATTACTACGATAGCAACTTCCATGGAGTGGATTGGGTTGCGATAAAAAAGAAATATGAAAAATATCTTCCAGGTATCAACGATAGGACAGATTTGCGCATCCTCTTAAATGATATGTTGGGCGAGCTCAATTCGTCGCATCTGGGTTTCAGTTCAATGGGACAGGAAGAACGTAAGCCGTTTGGTTTTGTAACGAATGAAATCGGTGTGACCTATGATTCCAGCAATCCTTACAAGATCAGCTATATTGTTCCGAATGGCCCCGCCGCAAAGAAAGAAGCTGATATTCAGGCTGGTGATATCCTCATAGCGATTAATGGAACAAAATTGAATACGCAGGCAGACCGCGATAGTTATTTTACTTGGCCTTCACTGGAAGAAGAAATTCAATTGACCTTGAATCGTAATGGCAAGGAAATTCAGACAAACATTCGTCCGGTATCAAGCGCCATGTTTAGAGACCTCCTCTACGACCAATGGATTAGAGAAAACCGAAGTCGAGTTGATCAGTTGAGTAGCAATAAGATAGCATATTCACATATGAAAAATATGTCGGATACTGAGTTACAGCGGTTCTTGATCGACATGGCCGAACAGGAGAATAACAAACAAGGGATTATTTTAGATTTACGTTATAATACAGGCGGAAATGTACACGATGAAGTTTTACGATTCCTGTCACAACGCCCTTACTTACAATGGCAATACCGAGGTGGTAAACGTGCGCCACAAAGTAATTTTGCACCATCTGCCAAGCCTATTGTTTTATTGATTAATGAGCAATCGCTGAGTGATGCTGAAATGACTGCAGCGGGCTTTAAAGCACTTAAGTTGGGGAAAATCATCGGTAATGAGACCTATCGCTGGATTATTTTTACTTCTGCTAAAGGCTTAGTCGATGGATCAAACTATCGACTTCCGTCTTGGGGATGTTATACGCTTGATGGTCAGGATCTCGAACAAACTGGAGTTGCCCCAGATATTCTTGTAAAAAATACCGTGCAAGATCGGATGGAAAATAAAGATCCGCAGTTGGAAAGAGCTATAAAAGAAATTCTTGACACTATAAAATAAAGAAGTTTGCGCTAGCATTACTTACTTTAAATAAACTGTCCAAAGTTGCAGTGCCCCCAAAAAGTTAGATACTTTCTGGGGGCATTTTTATGAACCTGATCTTCCGATTTCCGCCACATTGCCCTTCAGCGTATGATGTACTTCATTCGGGACATCCTTTCCCTAAAGAGTCAACATATAATTTCAAGTTGTATTATTAATTGCCTGTTTATCAGTATGTAGTGATTTTTTTTGCTGTTTCATTATGCAATTGTAGATTTTCCTGCATCCCTTCTCAAAATATAAAAAGGAGGCAACATGGAAAAGATTATATTACAAGTGAAGGACTCTTGCTCTGCAGATTGGGATAAGATGACGCCACAAGAACAAGGGCGTTTTTGTGGTCAATGTGAGAAGATGGTTGTAGATTTTTCACAGATGGATGATCAGGAAATTGTGGATCAAATAAAAAAAGCCGGTAGAGGGCTATGTGGTCGATTTTATGAAGATCAGTTGATGCGTGAATTGGATGTCCCTTTTTCTTTTTCTAAAAACCCTATTTGGCAAGGAAGATGGCCGGGGATCGCTGCGGGACTCTTGTTGGTTGGATCCTTGAACTTTCATGCTGCTCAAGCACAAAACAAATTGACTGGAGAAGTTGTCGTTGTCCAAACAAAAACAGAAAATGATCAGATAAAGCAGCAGGGGCAGATTAGCTCATCAACAAATGATAATTCAACATTAAAAGGAAGCCCCGATAGCACAAAAGTAAGCATAAAAGGAAAAGTAGTTTGTGCTGGAAGCGATGTAAGTATGATGGGAACAGAGGTGTCCTTAGGAAATTACCGTACGCAAGTGGATGAAAATGGAAATTTTCAACTTTGGGTACCGCAAGCTCTGTTTCGGGTAGATCAAGAGCTCCGTGCACAGATGTTAGGCTATAAAACTGTTGTGATTCCAATCAAAAAGGGGAGTAAAATACAACTGGATAAACCAATAAAAATGGAAGTTAAACCAATGATTATGGGAAAGATTGCTGTGGCAAGGAAACAAGACATTATAGAGCGAAAAAATAATTAGTTTAAATGACTTATTTGAGTCTGTTTTTTTATAAAGCAGCTGCCAAAAATCTCGCTTGAATGTCATAAAAGTCAAAAAAATATTCTTTTCCACTTGACTTTCTCTTTGGTGAATCTTACATTTGATTTATCGAATGACTTCGTAGCTCAGTTGGTAGAGCAACAGACTCTTAATCTGTGGGTCCTGAGTTCGAGCCTCAGCGGGGTCACAAAAGCGTTGAAAAATTAAGTTTAAATACTTGAATTTCAGCGCTTTTTTATTTAGTTGAAAATAACTGCACACGTTTTTGCACACAGTGTTAGCAAGAACATTGTACTATATATTTATAAATGCATATATTTGTCTTATGGAGTTAAAAGAATTTTTGAATAACAATCCAATCTTAGTAAAATCGGAATTAGCGAAACAGATGTATCCAAATCTTTCGACTAACGTTGCTCGGAACAAACTTCAAAATAAACTTGGGGGCGTAGAGTCCGGGACCGGTACACAACGAATTTTGGATAGCGATTTAGAATCCGCTAAGAATGTTCTTCGAGAGTTACGGAATAACATTAATGAATTCATTGAAGAATAGTTATATATTATAATTTGCATATATAAATATTGATTTGTACTTTCGTGAAGGTAACACACACAAAGTATGAAAACACAAATTATAAGCAGCCCTTATTTTTTGGCTGATCGGCCATTTAGTTCCAGGCAACTAAAATTTAATCAAAATGCCTATCCCCTCTTGCGCGCGTATCTTACGAATTTGCAATCTCTAGTTACATTTAGACAACGGCTATAATAGCGATAGAAAATATTTTCGATCATTCATTGATCTTTATAAATCCAATATAAAAGAGGCTTTAGGGTAAATTTGGACTTTAAAGCCTTGCTTAATTTTTATGATGGCAAAAACGCAAAAAATACCTATCCTCATTATCAAGGAAGAATATTTCAATGAAATACTTGCTGGTACTAAGAAAGAGGAATACAGAAGTCTGAGTGAGCATTATTTCAAAATGTTCAGCACTAAAAATGAACAGGGTGAATATGCCCATTTGAAAGAGATCAAAGAAATCATTTTAGCGGTTGGATATTCGACAAATAGAAAGACGATGAGAATACAACTCAAAGACATCTATATTGTTGAATTTTGGAATGATATTCCTGAAGGATTTCAAAAAGGTGATGAATGTTTTGTTCTGGAATTAGGCGAGGTATTAGAAACTAATTTTAATACTTCCGAACATGGCAGAAACAGCAGAACAACGAAGACGAAGCGCAAGGCCTAGGTATCAAATTCGTAGGTCCAACAGTGGTGTTACAACTGTCACACCATCAAATGCAGCGGCAAGACGAGATTCTAGATCTCAAGACAGTGGTTTTAGGCGAGTGCGTAGATAATTTGCATGAGTTCGCCTATCACCATATTGAAACAAATTCGTTCAGTAACAAGCGAGATTATCCTATTCAGCTCTTTGAATGGGAAAGACTCTATTTTGCTTACTGATTTGTGTTGTAAGGTCTTTGATCGAGTGGTAAGCGTTTACCTCTACACGGTCAAAGACCTTTCTCATATAGAAGCTTTCAAGAAAGCCCATAAAGCGCGTTATAAAAATATAACTTTCATTGATCGGCCGCACTTTGCCTTGTATGGATATCAAAAGCAAAACTATTTGGGTTATACTGGTGGTGAGCAATTGAAGCGACGCACTCTGTCACAGATCGCCAAAGATGTAAAAAAGGAAACTGGTATTGAATGGGCGTGTTTCGGCTTTAAGCGAACCGACGGTCTGCAGCGCCGATTGATGATGATGGGGTTGGAAAAAGAGGGCGCCCCTGGATATAATGCAAAAACAAAAAATGTCTACCCGATTGAAAATTGGAAGAACGGACATGTACTGGCTTACATTGATAAAATGAAATTGCCGAGACCGACTGTATATGATCCTAGGCATCAATCTCAAGGTGTAACCCCGGGGGATATCAATTTTCTCCTTTGGTGTAAACGGCATTCCCCAGAAGATTATAGAAAGGTCTTAAATGAATATCCGGAAGCGGAAGCAATAGTATTTGAATATGAGTACGAACAAGCATAAATCATCGGAACCAATAACGCTAAAAAGATCACAGATCACACTAGCGCATTATAATCCAAGGAAAATATCAGCTGAAGCTAGAAAGCAGCTAAAGGCTAATATCAAACGACTCGGAATGATGGGCGGTGTAATTTGGAATGAAGCAACAGGCAATCTCGTTGGTGGTCATCAAAAGGTTTCAATCCTGGATGAGATCAATAAATATCCGGCAAACGATTACGATATCACTGTAGAAAAAGTAAATTTAACAGACAAAGAAGAAAAAGAGCAAAACATATTTCTCAACTCTAAATCTGTTCAAGGTGAATTCGATAGCGATCTAATGGCCAATATCATCACAGACATCGATCCTATTTTGGCTGGATTGGATGAATATGATTTGACAATGCTATCGCTTGATACGCCTAGTGTTGACTTCACTGACATCATTAAGAAAGCTGATATGCTAACGCCGCCTTCTGCCCCGCTGACAAAAGAAGAAGTTAAGGCAAAAAAGGAAAAATACAGCCAGGAAGTTGATGAAAAATGGGAAGGCGAACCAACCGTCATACTATCGTTTGATAGTTTCCAGAACAAAGCTGAATTTATGGAAGCCCTTGGAAAAGATCTATACGACAAGATAATCAAGGGTGAAGAGGTTGCAGAGCGCATTTTTAGTTAAAAATTTGGCTAGATATATATCAAAAATTTATGAATGATATACATAAAAAACACGTTCACTATACCGCATTCACATTTGGGGATTTTGTTTACTTGAAAACGGATGTCAATCAGGAACAGTGGATAGTTACCGATATAGAGCTCAGACCAAATGGCGTATGTATTTACACGGTTGCATGCGGAAGTTCAACATACACCGGTTATGACTTCGAATTGTCCACGCTACCAAATGAAAGCAAAAAACTTGGATTGTGATACACTCACTATCTGATAATGATATAATTAGTTACTAAAAGATATTAAATTATGGTTATAACTCTAACATGGCACCTAGTGATAATGATATTTATTTCGATATTCATCATCGCTGCACTATTTAAAGGTTCTGGGGATATAGGAGACTTCTTCAGCAGCTGCCTTGGCTTGGCAATCCTAATCATCTTATGGCTTATTTACCTAGGTATAGTATGGTGGTAACAGGATTTAATCTATTAGCAATAGCTTTTATCATTGTGGGCTATATGCTTTCGTCAAGGCTAAGTAAGGCTGTCGACGATAATGGCCAATCGCCTGAATTTTCAACTAATCCGGTATTTGAAATTAAAAATACTCACTTTCAATATCCCGAGCCAGTTAAGATCATTGCTCGGACATTGACTCCCAAAGAATACGGCGAACGTTTCGGGACCGGTGCCAGTAGGAACAAAAAGACTAACCGTTTAAAATATAGAAAGTGATATGGATAGAGAACAAATTTTAGAAGCTTTTAAAAGTGCAAAATTGGCAGCAAATGAAGCCGCAGAGCAAACAAAAGATGTTGGCCCGATCAATATGGATACTGTTGTCTTTAAAGTGGATGGATGGCGAAGACGAGAATACAGATGGCTTCAATTACATAGTCAAGTCTCTTTCGGCGAACCTATGAAAGGTGTCTTTTCAGGATATCGGTTCGCGTTTTTTCAAACAGACTCAGTGAACGCAAATGCTAGAACAGCGGCACAAAGTGCTGCAGAGAAAGTTTTAAAAGAAGCTGGAATCTCAGCAACTATTTGGTATCAGTTAGATTAATTCCCATGGCAGATTGCAAGTACGAATATGAAAGCGAGAGTTTTTCCAATGCCTGCGAGAATTATGCTTTGAAGGGATTGACGGATAAAGAGATTGCAATCGAATTGGGATTGAATGTTACTTACTTCTGTGAACTTAAATCAAAGTATGATAACATATCCGAAGCCTTAGCGCGCGGAAGATCCAAGATCATTTCAGCAGTTCGTCAAAAGTACATTGGCGTTGCCTTGGGAGGTCTAAAGCGTAAAACAGTTACAAGAAAGATCCCTAGTCGCTTCGATGATGAATCTGACATTCACCCAGATGGGATGATCGTTTTAGAAACTACCGAGGAACTGGCCCCGAATGCTCAAGCTTTAGCTACCCTCCTTTTCAATTACGATGAGGAATGGCGTAAAAAAGTTATTGACGGTAAGAAGCTAGATGTAACGTCGAACGGTAAGGAGCTTAATGGTAGTATCAATATTATGTCGTGGTTACAAGCAAATAATGAAGATGACGGTAACGAGGGAGAAGATAACACCGAAGATCTCGACAACGAAGAGGAAGAAGATAACTAGGACACGTCCTAAGATCAAAATTGCTCCTCCGTACATACCATTGTACGAAAACACGGATAAGTTCATTATCCTCATAACCGGTGGCCGTGGTTCGGGTAAATCCTTTAACGGCTCCTTGTTCCTTGAAAGATTGAGTTTTGAAAAAGGTCATAGTATACTTTTTTCGCGTTATACGATGTCATCTGCTGCCGATTCTGTTATTCCAGAATTCCAGGAGAAAATCGACCTTGAGGGTACCTCGAATTTCTTTGAAGTCAAGAAGAACAATATCATAAATAAGTTCTCCAAGGTGCCGATCATGTTCCGTGGTATCAAGACAGGATCCGGCAATCAAACAGCAAAGCTAAAGTCAATACAAGGGCTTACGACATTTGTCGGTGATGAGATGGAGGAGTGGACCGATTTCGATAGCTACGAAAAGCTAATGCTCTCCATTCGTCAAAAGGGTATTCAAAACAGAATAATTCTGATCATGAACCCTACGGACGACTCCCATTTCGTTTATGAGCAGTATATCAAGGACACCCACAAGATTGTAACGATTGACGGAGTAGATGTTCAGATTTCGACTCACCCAAATGTGCTGCATATACATACAAGTTATTTGGATAACTTGGAGAATCTTGCGGACAACTTCCTTGAGCGTATCGAGCAGATAAAGCAGGAGTCGATTAGACAAGCCACTGATGCGTTGGGTAAATTTGATAGGGCGAAGTTCCAAATGACGAAGTATGCAAACGTCGTTATTGGTCGCTGGGCAGATATCAAAGAAGGTGTTATTCTTCCTAAAACTGAGGAAGGTGAATTTGATGAATACCTCCCCTATTGTTATGGACAGGATTACGGTTTCTCTGTCGATCCGGATACACTCATACGTGTTGCCGTCGATAGAAAGAAGATGCGAATTTATGTAGACGAGGAGTATTGCGATAAAAAGGACCTTGGAACCAATGAGCTTATCGAAATAAACAAATCTAGGATTAAGCATCCTAATGATTTGATCGTTGGGGATAGCTCGGAAGACAGGTTAATCGCAGATATAAAGAAGCTTGGTAAATTAAACATAATCGAATGTTGGAAGGCTCCCGGATCGGTTGCGGCATCCCTCTTGAAAATGAAGGATTATACCATAGTCTACACCTCGCGGAGCAATAACGTTAGAACGGAACTCAAGAACTACATCTGGAATGATAAAAAAGCAGGTATACCCATTGATAAATGGAACCATACAATAGATGCAATACGATATGCGTTTGATCGCCTTACAAGCAAAGATCCTGACGCATTGAGAAAGACAACAAATGCAGTATCAAAACTTAAGACTGGACCAGCAAAAAGAAGAGTAAAACGATGACAAGAGAACAGTTAAAAACATTGATCGACAGCGGTGATTTCACGAAAACGTATGAGGTTATCAGTAAGTCAGAGCGAAGAATTAAATTAGGAAGCAGCATAATAAGTGTTGATCAGGCCCTAATGCAATATGATCCGTTTCTCCACGATGTAAACGATCCAACCAAGCGCGAGAATCGTAAATTGGAGCTTGAGGGAGAAGAATATACTGATGAAATTACTGGTCAAATTAAGACAAGTATTCAATATGATGAAGTCCAGGTCAACAGGCTTCAGCTTGCCCGACAAAAACAGATAGTCCAATCTGCGATCTTTTTCGAATGCGGGGCTGATATCGCTATAGAATACACAAGTGAGAATGATCAGGAAAATGAATTCTTTGATCTTATAAAAAAGGTTTGGGACGACAATAAGCTATCCTTTAAAAATGAGGATATTGTTGAGCGCCGTATGGTTGAGACTCATTGTGCAGAGCTTTGGTATGATTATCCTGATGAAAACTACTGGAACGGTACCATACTTGAAGGAAGTACCCGCCGGCCTGGTATGATGTTGCTTTGTAAAGAGAATGGAGACGATATTTACCCGATTTGGGATGAACATGACGACTTCATCGGCCTTGGACGAAAATATTCATCAAAAGATCCTATTACCGATATTAATACGCTTCATTTTGAACTTTATACAGCTGACTCGATTATTCTTGGTAAACAGCCGGACGGCGGTAAATGGGAGGTTGAAACGAAAGAGGGATATAAGTTTGTCTCAATCGTTTATCACAGCCAAAAGCGTCCAGAATGGGCCGATGTGCAGCCGCTTTCTGATCGGGAAGAGAATAACCTCTCCAACCTCTCCGATACAAATGATTATTACGGCGATCCTGCCATGGTTGTTGAAGGTGATGCCGATAGTCTTCCTTCTAAAGGAGAAGTTGCAAAGGTTATCCAGGTCAAAGGCGAAAACGGTGGCCGAGGTAGTATCTCCTTTGCTCAGCCCGAATCCATGGTCGAATCTAAAACACTTGAATTCGATCGTATCAAGCAGGAGCAGTTCGACATTACCAACACTCCGGATATTGGTTTTAACACCATGTCTAAGCTTATGAGCAACGGTACGAGCGGCATTGCTTTACGTCTCCTGTTTATGGGGCCACAGATGAAAGGTAATAAAGCCCAAAAGCGTTTCAAAGAAATGATCATTCGCCGATTAAACGTAATCAAAAAGATGTTGATCGAGTTTAGCCCGGAAGAATTGGCGGATATGATAAATGTGCGTCCCAATGTTAAATTTAAAGATGCTCTACCAGTTGATAAAGGCGAGGTGATCGGTAATATCACGAAACAAGTAGCTGCAAAGCTTATGAGCCGTAAGACAGCCATGACCTTATTAGGTGAGGTTGCCGATGTAGATGCTGAAATGGCGCAGATCCTGGAAGAGTCCAAACAGGATTTAGAGCTACCTAATCAACGTGTCGAAAAAAATATATCATAATTTTATAAATGATATATAGTTTTATTTGCATATATGAAATATTGTTTTTACCTTTGAAATACTGAAACGATAACCAAATGTTCGAGAAGATTAACGATACGTAATCGGTTTGGGTAAGATATTAAAACGACTGTTCCTGAAACATGGTGAGTGAATCAAAACACGATAAGGCGACCGTAAATGCTCGGTCAAGGGTGACCACATCATCCTCTTAGCCTGCGACAGTCGTTTTTCTTTGAAATCTAAAGTGCTGGCATACCACAACGTGAAGAACGTTCTGATGTAAGATCTGGACCAGGCGGCGAGCCTTCCAGTAATCGGCTTTGAAATCTGTAAAGTATGCCAAACGCAATGTTCGTCTAGGGGTTAGGACGTTAGGTTTTCAGCCTAAAAACACCAGTTCGATTCTGGTACATTGTACGAATCCTCGTGGTTAGCATTCCAGAGTAATAATAAAAATGCAAACGGTCTATTGGCTCAGTTGGTTAGAGTGCTCGGTTGTCAGCCGAGAGATCACGGGTTCGAATCCCGTATAGACCGCTAAAGATTGTTCTTTGAAAATATAACCATCGGTTGGTGATAGGTAATGATTCCGAGATGCAGAGTAGGAGTCCAACCGATGGTTTTTAAAAACATAAAGCAAGGTGGCGGAATTAAACGCACGCAACGTATTTGTGGTTATTGGAGGTAAATACGACAAACCGGAGACAGCACCCGATGTAAAGTGGTGACGAAGATATGCAGGTAAAACCCTGCCCTTGCTTTTAAAGATGTTTTCATTAAATCTCCCATTTATTGGGAAAAGCCCACTTACAGCCGTGAGGTTGGATCGTGGGAACCTGGGGCGAAAGTGTTAGGAACACTAAATGTCAGGTTTTAGGAAGGATGCGCCTGATGGTTGATGCATAGACCAGCGGACTTCCGGTAGGTTCGATTCCTGCTCGCTCCACTCTTTTCATAAAATAGGTTAATATATGGCTAGCCGAGGGGATCGCCCGGTCCCCTTCGGTTTTTTGAAAGAAAGAATTAAAAAACAGTATTCCCCACGGGCTGGGGTGAGTAAATAATGAAACAAAAAGGGGGGAATAAATGCTTTCCCAAGGGCGCACGGGTTTTGTACAATTTGTCCCACTTCATCGTCCTTTTTACCTGCGATACTGTTTTTTGGGGAAGTAGCTCAGTTGGTTAGAGCCTAGGGTCGGTGGTTCAAGTCCGCCCTTCTCCACTCCTTTTCATATTTAGGTTTGTAATTGGTTATTATCCGCGGGATTCTCCCAGCTTCTCGCGGATCTTTTTTAAACCTCTTATGGAATAAAATTTTGAATCAATTAAGTATAAACGATATGGAATTAATTAAAGAAACCTTGGGAATCTTTGCAATGGTCTATTCATTAGTCACTATTGCACTTAATTTGGCTTCAATGGCCATGCATAAAGATTTGATGTTGGACTGCTTACAGGACTGCAAATCCATCTTAGAAAAGATCATGTTCATTTTAATACATGTTTTCCTGGGCAGTTTTATGATCAATTTTTGGCATAAAATTAAATAGCTGTGAGAAGGTTAATGATTATAGGTGCTAATCTTAGGCTAACGGGATGCCAGCTAATACAATTGCAAGATTACATTATTGTTTTAAACAATATAGGGCTTGATCTATTTGATGCTATGGAAGGTCTACAGCGGGTAGCTCAAAAGACCATCATTGAAAAAGAAGACTTACAAAGTGTCATAAGTGCGGCCGGCAAATCATTTGCTCCCTTCTATCAACCAGCTAAAGAAAAGAAGCCTAAATACATTCGTCAACAACATAAACTTGCCCAACGGCATTATAGGAGAAAATAAAAATGAAATCAATATTATTTATAACTGTCGCACTTACTGTCTTTAGTTCTTGTGTGTCTGATCCAATTCAAACCGAGGTGACACGTTCTAATAACATCACGTTAGAGCTTCTATTTGAAAAGAATGGGTGTAAGATGTATCGATTCAAAGACGAGAGATATGTTTATTGGAGCGATTGCAGCGGCAGAACTGAATATATCAATAAACAAGGCAGAGCTGAATATAAACAAGTAACAATCACCGATAGGAGTAAATAGATATGTATTGTCACTTTGTCAATGACCCTATTGCCGGAAAAGTCTATATACCTGGATGTATGGGAGGCGCTGCAAGAGGTATAGATAATTGCACTTGTCGAGTTTCTTTTGACACTAGAAAGCAACGGGAAATTACAGGTCACAATAAAGGAAATATCGTGATGGATTTTTTTCAAGATATCATTAAAAGACTTGAGATTGACCCTAAGCATCCAAGCACATTCACCGAATATGAGTCTATTAATAAGAATGATGATTGGGTTCATATGTTGTTAATAAAAGGAAAATTAAAAGCAACAGTGATAGAAAGGAGAGATGATATGAATTACATAGAATACAGTTTCGCTGAATTTTAAATTAGTAAAAATCATGAGTACAAAACCAAGAGACACCGCTGAAGGTGCTATATTAACAAGATTATCAAATAACCTCAAATCCTTTCGTAAGAAGAAAGATTTAAGTCAAAACGATCTATCTATCCAACTGGGAATAAAGAGGGCTACATTGGCAGCTTATGAAGAATGTCGGGCATTCCCTAACCCTTTGACCTTGTGTAAAATTTCAAATGTCCTAGATACCTCTCTTGATCTATTGATCAAAGGCAAAGGAGTCGCCAAGCCTATCACAACAGTCAATTTTCGGGAACACCGTGCGACGTTCAAGGAGAGCATGGATACAATGACCCAAGTATCTAGCAAAAAGGATATTTTGAATATCGCTTTGAAGTCAGGGGCAATACTAGCGCTAAGAGGAGCAAAAGTTAAATTTCAGGAAGAAGGGTTTGACGCACGTCTTGGATCTATTGTTTACCGGGCCATAATTACGGAAAGCTATCAAAGCTATGGTTTTATCTTTGGTTATACGGATGGAGTATTGGAAGATTAATAATACTTGATAAAATGAAAAACTACAAAGTCATTACTGATGAATCGGTATTAAAACAATTCATTGATTGGTTGCCAGATCTAAAGTCCGACGAGACATTTTATTGTTGTCTTTTCGCGAGAAGTAAATACGTGAAGGATTCGACACATTTGCCGCATATTAGGAGTGATAAGGCCCAGCTAAAAAGGTTTACATCCAATAAAGAAAGATTATTGTCAAAAATCAGACAATTGGAATGCCCTGTCGGAGCTTATATGCAAAAGGACATTGTAGTGCCGCAGGAAGCATTGGCGCTATACATAACAATAAACCCTAGAAGTTTTACAAAGGCAAATACGGCTAGCGTTCGTAAATTGTTAGATTTGGCTTTGCAGCCTTATAATGGATTCCATCCATATCAGGAGGTTATGAGCGAAATACAAAAAGCTAAGAGTCGATCTGAATTCGTATCTTTTGACTTTGATTGCCATCCTGATGATTTTTTATATGCCAAAGGTGAAATAAATCGGGTTGTAAATCAAGAAGCATTATCCATTGTCCAAACTAGAGGTGGTTTCCATGTTATTGTTAGACCTTCTTTAGTTGTAAGCGACCTTTCAAAGAATTGGTACCAGTCTATGAGGGAAATACTAAATAAGTACAGTGATGATCACGATAATGCAGGAGATATTATGCTTCCAGTGCCTGGTACTTATCAGGGTGGGTTTACACCAACATTTATTTAATTATATTTGAAGTATGGCAAAGACACCAAAGGAAAAAGCTTTTGAACTAGTAAAGTACTATTTTGACTATTGGGCTGAAACTGATATTTATTGGAATCCGACTAATGCAGCAAAGGATAATGCAAAAGAATCAATTAGGATGATTTCTGAAAATTCCGAGTATTGGCAGGAGGTGATTAAAGAAATTGATTTGATCAATGAATTGAGTTCGGAAGACAATTAAGGAACAGGAAGCTAGAAAATAGCTTAGTTGTTTTCAGGAAATCGGAGTGGGCGAATGCCATGCCCTGCACCTGATCGGTCGATACAGCGAAAGGCATTTGCAGGTGAAACCCTTGCCCTGTTTTTTTAAATCCCCAAGCATCGTGTAATGTTTGGGGAATTTTTTTGTTATGATCGTCCACTTCCTTGGCAACATGGACATGGTGTGCCCATAGCCCCAACTACATGACTTTTTCTTAGAATTTCTTGAGATTCTTTCAAAATTTCTTTGCCCCAATCATGTTTTGATTTTTCAATTTTACCTTTTTGATAGTCATCCAATAATTTAGACATTTCTTGGAGTTTGTTGTATAATTCAAATTCTGTCATAATTAAATAGTAGTTGAGTTAATGTGTGATAATTCTTTTTGGTTCATTTCTAGATACGCCTTTTTTATATCAGCAGTTATTTTACTTTTTGGGGTATAATTTAATCCTCTCAGCACATCGTTCATTCCGATTAATTTATCATATAGGTCCTTGTACGCTTGCCAATATGATTGATAAAGCAAATCTCTTTCTATAACATCATGTATCCAAAGTGATGCTGTTAAACTTAAAGCATTTATAGCTTTAATAACATCAGGTACAATATAGTTTGCGGTATTAATATCATTTACAACTGCCCATGCATTATGTAAATCTATAACTCCTTGTCTCTTAGCAATGTTTATGTCAGTTTGACGCTGGCGCTCCGCGATCTTCTTATTATTCTTATTAGTAATTATAGCTAGAGCAATAGTACCAATACCAGTTAAAAGTGTTCCTGTTGCTAGAACAGTTGTAATACATTCATATTCATTCATAATATTCCTGGAATTTCGTTAATCAAATAGGTTAAATTCAAATATAATGAATTGGAAATTTAAAACACAGCAAGTTTAATCTGAATTTTTAAACAATATTAATTTTCATTACGTTTGTGTTAAACAAATATTTTATGGAAAGATTTGATCACATTGAATTATCATCAACCAATTTTGAAGCCACAAGATTGAGACCTGTTTTAGGGTACTTAGCGGCAAAACTTTCACCATATGATCTAAAGCTTATCAATAGCTTAAATGATCACAAAGGAACTTTGGAAGTATATTTAGATGCAAACGAATTTAATCATGCGGTAGCATTTGCTGGGGAGACCTATAAAGACCACTTATTAAAAATTTTAAAAGAAGCTTGGGAAATTGAAAACGAATATTTAGTTGAACTAATTCTTGATTAATTTGATAAAGGCGACTTATCAATTAAAAAAGCAATTATCGTTTAAATACATTCTCATGAAAGCTTTTATTTTGTTTATTATGAGAAAAGAATTGAAAAAACTTGATCACATCCTTTTAGAAAAGATGATATGGTCAGATACCCATGAGGAAACAATGTATTGGGCAAGGCTTAGTATTAATTGTGAAATTGTCAGAAGGTTGGCAATTCAGCATGGATGTTACTAATAGTTTAGGCCCTTTAAACGAGGGCCTTTTTCTTTCTCCCAGCTTTTGATTAAGTTTGTTTATAAAATGAATTATTATGAAGAGATTGATTTACATATTTTTTGCCTTGGCCACCGTCGGAACCTTAAAGGCCCAGGATTACGGACGTAATTTGGGAGCGGTTAGCGTAACCTATAATGGATCTGGAAGTAAAACATTCAAATATACTGATGACCTTGTAGAGCTTTCTATACCAAAAGAAAGTATATCTGAAATTACTGTCCAGGCAAAGAATGTGTCTAGCTCCCCTATTTATTTCAACTGGTCCGAAAGTTACTTTATCCTGAATGAGGAAACTGTTCCCGTTGTTGATAATGCTGCCGGTAGTGCCGCTGCATTTGGATTGGCTACCAAGGAAGTGAATTCCGTTGCTCCGAATGCTAAAATAGCAAATGGGTCAAAGATTGATCTTAAAATCGGATCCAAGAAAGGAATGTTCTGGGACTATCGGGATGCTAACGATTATTTCAAACAAAATGGTAAACCACGGGAGGATAAACTAATCCTAGTCTTTGAACAGGATGGAAAAAAACTCGAAAAGACTATACCGATCCAAGTCTATACAAGTAAGATCGTGAAGCAACTAAAAAAATAATATAAGGCCCTCTCATACGAGGGCTTTCTTTTTATCCTACATTTCTTCATTACAAATAGAACAGGAAAATATTTTCTATTATTCATTCATACTCAAATAATCGTCACGAAAAATTGTATGTGAGACCTTTGTGTTAACTCAGAAAAAACACAAAAAAGTAACGCATGAATATTCAAGAGCGAGTTTTAACAGCTTTGAAACCCTTGGTTGCAAGTAAGGGGTTCGGAGCAACGACAGTAGAAGGGTTGGCTACAAACCTCAGCGCAAGCCTGTCAGAAGAAAGCACGGACGAGGATATCACAACGGCAATCAATGGTGCTATGCCTTTATTCAACATTATGCAATCGGAAAACACCCGATACGTAAATGAATGGAAGAAAAAGAACCCTACGCCAGCGAATCCAACTCCTGCACCACAACCAACTAATCCAAATCCTACAAATACTGAGCCGGCGCCTAATAGCGTTGAAGCTAAGCTTGCGGAGTTGGAAAATAATTACAAAAAGCTTTTGGAGCAAAACCAATCACTTTCATTGAAAGAGAAATGGAACAAGCTTGCTGAAGCAAACGGGATCAATAACGAGACTCTTATCTCAAAATGGCAGCCATCAAAAGAAGAAGACTTTGACAGCGCAATGGAGGAGTTGAAAGCGTTTAGCACGGAATTCGTGAAAAAGGCAGCAAATGACAAATCGCCTGGCAGACCTGGAAGTGGAACGCCTACAGATCCTGATCCTAAAAAACCTAAAGAGCTTACCTCGAATGGTAAAGCAGCTCTAGAGGGTTTTAAAAAATCGCAAGAACGCCATGCGAAAAAGGCGTAGTAATTTAAATTTTTAAACAATGAACATTCGTAGAGAGTCATACAACTCGGAGCCGCCAGTGTTTCAACACGACAAAACTCTTCAGTTATTAACTGGAGGTTTCGTATTGAAAGTGACAGGTTTTCCAAATGGTGCAATCATCCGAATGGGAACAGCCATTTTAGTTGATGAATTAGCGCGCACCGCTACCCCTGTTAAATCAGCAACATTGACTAAAGCTGTGGCTACTGCAGATACTTCTATCGAAGTCGCAAAAGGACACTTCTTGGTTGTTGGAGATAAATTGAATGGTAAAACGATCTCTGATATCGTTACCACCGATCCAACACATGACGTTATCACTTTAGCTGCCGGATATGGTAAAGCAGAAGCTAACGGAGCTGTTATCGGATCAGGTGATGGTAATGCTTTGCTTTATAACTCAATCAAAGTTATTACAGGTAATACCCATCCTGTTGATGCTGTAGTCGGAGGTTTGGTATATGCTCGTCGTATTGGATTTATTTCAGCGACTACTAAGAGCAACTTGCCAAACGTTATTTTTTCACAAACTAAATAATTGAGGGGATGGAATTACAAAGATCAGCTCTATTAGCATTTTTGGCGAATGAGGGAATCACGCCAGAAGTTATGCTTGAACAAGCGGAAGCTCGTTTCGCTCCGTTATGGTTCCCTCGATACTTTAGAACGCTTAATCCGACGGTTTCATTAGAGTATAAGACTATTTTAAAGTCAGAAACTTTAGAAGCTATGGCGACTGTGGGTTCTCGTGAATCTGAAGTTCCATTACACACACGCGAAGGTCTTGAAAAGCTATTGGGAGAGGTCCCTCCTATTTTTGTGGGTCGTAAATTTAATGCACAAGAACTGAGAAATCTCGAAATTCTTATTGGGTCAAATGCATTAGGATTGCCTGAGCGACTATTGGAGGTTATGGGCCGTGAACTTGAGGATTATATTTATTGTCGTAACTCTGTGTTACGCCGTTTAGACTTTATGTGTAAACAGGTAACATCTACAGGTAATGTAACCGTGACAGTAGAGAATAATGCTAAAGGTATTTTCTTTGATGTGCCCATCGTTACAGCGGATAATAAAGCAGTTTCTAGTGGAGATTGGGGTAATGTAGACACCGATATTATTGCTGATTTCGAAACTATGCGCAATAAAGCTCAAACTTTAGGCACAAGCTTCGATAAAGTCCTAATCGATGAAACACTATGGTTTAAACTGATCAAGAACAAGTCAATGCGTGACTTCTTGAAAGGCTATTTTAATCCAGGATCCAATGCCCGTTTTGCTACGAATTTTGAAAACGTGAATGCTGCTCTTACTGCAGAGCGATTCCCAACTTTTGAGATTATATCCGACTTAGCTTATGTAGAAAACGATGGTAAGAAAGAAAAACTTGATACAGCTGGATGGAATCCTGATAGTGCAGTATTCATCCCTTCAGGAGACCTTGGTGTAATTCACAATGCTTTAGCAGATGAGCAAATCTCACCTGTTGATGGTGTTCAGTATCTATTGGCCGATGGAGTCCATCTTTCTCGTTGGAGAACTCGTAAACCAGTAGCTGAGATTACAGAAGGTGTGTACAATGCTTTCCCAGGTTTGGAGCAAGCTAAGAAGATAGGAATCCTTAACACTAAAGGGGCTTAATTTTCCTCTTTAGTATATCAATATTTTATACTTGATATGAATAAAAAAGAAGCCTTTTTGAATGTAGTGCAGGTTGGGACAGTAGATGAAAGCACTGCCCTCCTGTACCTACTTTCTTCGAACATCAATGGCGATGATGAATACACGGGTGATTTGGCTGAATTGGAAAAATGTGCTGTTCCGTGTCTCCATTCTCTTTTAGCAGTTGATTCCCAAAGCGAAGGAGCTGCTTCATGGAGCCTAGATCGAGAAGGAATTAAAATAAGGCTTCTTTTTTTAGCTAAAAAATACGGATTCAAGGACATAGTCTCGGAGTTGTCAACAGTAGCGAAAATTACGAACATTAGCCGATTAAGGTAATGATACGCAAGAGAGTTCATAAGCTTAGATACAAAGAAGTTGTTTCAACCGATGGTTATCGTGATGAGTTTGGGGATTGGATTGAAGGAGAAACCATTGAGACGACAGTTACATTGAGTTGTCGGGCCGATGTGAACAGTGCAGGGAAAACAGTCAAGAATCATGATGGGCAAGATTTTGTGTATTCATTTGAGATATTTCTTGACCATATTCCAGACACTATGAAAAGGCGTATGGAGGTGGAAATTTTAAAAGGAGAAAAGGTGATTTTGACAGCAGAGGTTATAATGCCTTTTGAATTTCAACACCATGGGAGGATTTGGGTGTGAGAGCTAGATTTACTAAAAGCCAGATTAAGGAAGCGATAGAGATGGAAAAGATGAAATTCCATCGTGTTGTTGTGAAGGAATTAACTAAAGCTGGCAAAGAGTTCGTAAAGCTCGCAAGAGGTAAAACGGCAAGTGATGGTGGATTCAACGACGTTACTCGCAACCTTAGAAGCTCAATAGCCTATGCTGTCGTTTACCGTGGCAAAATCATGGATAGTAATTATACTAACAATGGAACCGCTACCGGAAAAGCTCAAGCAAGGCAGCTGATCAATGAAATGAAACGCCAATATTCCCAAGGATATGCCCTACTCTGTGTCGCTGGTATGGATTACGCTACGAAAGTTGAAAGCAAAGGTAAAGACGTGATCTCCGGATCTTCTCTCATTGTTGAAGAAATGCTAAGGAAAGCTATAGACAAACTAAAAAATGATTACAAGTAGCGAAGCAGTTGATATTCTTTACGTGTACCTGAAATCTTCAGAGTTGTTCAGTGACTCTAAGAGGCCTACGGGAGAACTGTGTAAAGGCGATAGGAAAGAAAATTCTAATCTTGAAGATGTTGTTATCAATATTTTGGGGCTTAATAGAAATCCTGTTCAAAGTGGATATATCTATCTCAATATCTACGTAAGCAACTTAGATCCATTGAAAGTTCCCGACATCGGAACAGGCAAAAATGTCCGTGATACAGCAAGATTAAAATATTTATCAAAACTCGCACAGAAGGTCCTTGAGGGAGATAACGGTGAATTATGGCTAGGACAAGATGTGTGCTTTGAGGTCGAATCTGATGCAATTGAAGAAGATGGCGACCAACATTATGCAAGTTTTAAAATAGAGTTTACAACAATTAAATAAAGAAAAGATGGCTAGAAAGAAAAATGTTTTAGGCCTAAAAGTCGTGTTGATGGGTGCCATCGCGGAAGATGGCGGTATGGGTACAGCTCTTACAGAGATCCTAGGCGATACAGTAAAAGGTTCCGCTTCATTGGTATTAAATGAAGGTACTACCGAAACCGTTGAGGTTGAAGAATACGACGAAGCATTCGACGAAGTAGATACCGCCCCTGCTAAATGGGCCTTCCAGTTGGAATCTTACAATGTTTCCGCAAAAGCGCTAAGTGATCTTGGAGGTGGTGAATTTACAGCAGGTGCTTCCGGCGCTGGAGATAGCATCGATATTGATGTACCAGAAGCAATCGAATTGTCTGTACAAATCGAAACTAGAAATGGTGCTAAATTCGATATTCCTCGTATGAAAGTTCGTATTAAACCTCAATTCGACTTCATGAAAGCACAATACGGTAAGGTTATTATCACCGGTACGCCGTTGAAACCAACCAAGGCAGGAGTAGCAACAATAAAGAAAACTGATGCTGCAGCATAATACAACGGCTAGCTAGTCTAGCCGTTTTATTTCATTCTTATGGAAGAAATCAAGAAAAAGGCTATTGAAACGTTCATTGACAAAAGTGAGGAGATCATTATTCCTCTTTTGCCAAAGAACTGGTTTCATAAAATATTACAAAAGGTTGGGCTCAAGAAAAAGGAGCTCATTTTTACATTACGGAAAATGCGAACCGGAAACCGTGAACGCATTGCTCCGAAACTATACGAATTTCCTGAATTTGTTCGGGATGAAACATATATCCTTAAGAGAGTTTTTGAGTTAACCGTCGATCAGCAAGCAAGTTTAAATTATGTAGTTGCTGTTGCCCTTCAAAACGATCGAAATGAGCCGACAATGGAGCTTTTAGATGCCGTTAAATGGCTTGATGACGAGCAGTTCTCCTACATTTTAGAAAAGTCGATCGGCTCTATCGATATTGAAAATTTCTTAAAATCTATCATCCTGATATCGGGAACAGCGAAGTTGATTCGGACGGAGAACCAATAGAAGATGAGCCTAGAAGCCCGGGAGATAATAGCCCGTGGATTAGAATACATAGTTATCGAAAATATTATCGTGAGAGCCGCGAATACGTTTTGTGGGAATTATCCTGGGACAACATGTACATGGAGCTAATGGCCATCCCAGAAATGAAAAAAGAAAACAACCAAGTGGAGACTCAGGAGGAAGAAGATGAATTCATCAAGCAAATAATGCAATAGACATACCCTTAAAGAAAAGCAGGAAATGAGATTAGATTGGGACGCATACATTAGGGATACGGAGTTCATGGCAACAATCCGTCGAATAGAGCAACGTGTAAACGATCTTGCCAGAAACGTTAATAATCGTGGCCGGGATATGGAGGACGTTTTTGGAAGACTTGCGAAGGTGGCAGGAGGATTTCTATCGCTTAATGCTGCAGAAGGGTTCATACAGAAACTAATTCAGGTTAGATCAGAATTCCAACAACTGGAAATATCATTCACAACGATGTTGGCCAGCAAGGAAAAAGCGGACCAATTAACAAAGGACTTAATTCAATTTGCTGCAACAACCCCTTTCGGAATGAAAGAAGCTGCTAATGCAGCCAAACAGCTTCTTGCATATGGCTCAAGTGCGAATACAGTAACCAGTGAATTAAGAATGCTTGGAGACGTAGCGGCCGGTACCAGTCAGCCAATTGGTGAGTTGGTTTATCTTTATGGTACGCTTAGAACCCAGGGCAGAGCTTATGCAGTTGATATCCGTCAATTTGCAGGGCGTGGTATTCCTATTTACCAAGAATTGGCGAAAGTATTAGGAGTTAATAAAAACCAAGTTAATGATCTTGTAAGTGCAGGTAAAGTTGGATTTGCCGAAGTTGAACAAGCTTTTAAAAATATGACTGCCGCCGGGTCGATGTTTGGCGGGTTGATGGATGCTCAGTCAAAAACAATCCAAGGTAATTTGGAACGTTTAGGAGATGCGATTGACGTAATGTTTAACAACCTGGGCAAAAAATCCGAAGGAACTATTAACGAAGTAATTGCGGGCGCTACTGTTATCATAGATAATTACGAAAAAGTACTTGACGTCATCGGCTCCTTAATTGTCATTTATGGATCCTATCGAGCGGCACTATTGGTTACTGCTGCTGTTCAGCAAATATCTGCAGCTGCAACCGTTGGTATGACTGCCGTTGAAATGATTCACTATGGTGCTATAGTTGCAAAAACAGCCGCACTACGTGTGTTGAATGCTGTTATGTTAGCTTCCCCTATCGTTGCTTTTACTGCCCTAATAGCTGCATCCGTAGCTGCCATATACAGTTTAACGCAGGTCACTGATGCTGCAACTGTGGCGCAAGATAAATTAAATCAGGCTCAAGATGCTGGCGCGGCAAAAGCTGATAGTGAAAAGAGATCCGTTCAACAACTCGTTGAGGTAATAAAAAGCCATACGGCTTCGGTTGAGCAAAAGAAAGCTGCATATGATAAGTTACAAGCTCAAACTAAAGGTATACTTGCTTCATTTTCCCAAGAGGACATTGCCGTTGGGAAGGCTACTAAAACACTTGATGAATATATTTTAAAAATTCAACAGGCTGCTTCAGCGCGTAAGTCTTTCGATGAGTTCAATGCAATGGCAGAGAAGATGGACGAACTGAATCGAAAGGGCATTGATGGCATAGGTGTTTGGACAAGGCTCGGACGATCTTTAAAAAACACATTTGCGCCAACATCTCAAGGCATTAATTTTTCTGATTGGGGTAAATCGCTCTTTAATGGAGATTTTGCTAGCCAACAAATAGTCAATCAGGAAAAGGCCGCCTTATCTACTGCAATGGATGAGCTAAAGAAAGAATATAATGATAAGTGGCAAGAAATAATTACCGGACAATCTTCTAGTGATGGAAATGTACAGGTAGTGGATAAACTTGCTGAGCCATTCAAAAACTTTAATGATATATTGAAGTCAGCCAAAAGCAAAGCCGACTTAGATAGCCTTAAAAAGGCATTGACTGAAAAAATGGAAGCGCTAGCTCCAGGTGATAAGGATATAGCCAAGTACAAGGCAAAGCTTAAACAGCTTGCGGAGGTTGAAAAGCAATATTCTCTTGATAATAAAGATACGACAAACGCTGATTTCCAAAGAGCTGAGCGGTACACGTCTATGATGAATGATATCGAAAAGGCTGGAGATGCTTATTTGAGATCGCAGATGAACCGAGATCAACAGGAAATAGAGTCCGTCAAAGACAAGTATCGTACTTTGCGGATGGAGATTGATAAATTCAATCGTGATCCACGTAATAAAAGTAAAATAGATGCATCGTCCTTATCAAGTGTTGAGCAAAAAGAGTTAGCAGAGACAAATATTCGTATTCAAACCCGTTACGACGTTGATTTATTGGATAGGCAAAAATCCCTATATGATGACTATGAGGAATATAAGAAACAAGTAGGAGAAGCTAAAGCAAAGGATCGGTACCGAAATCTGATCAATCTCGATTCATCATATATCCAGGAACTTGAATCAAAAATGGGAGTGCTTGCAACCATTGATCCTTCATTACGTACAGCTGCCGAAAATGAGGCTCTAGATGGATATTATAAAAAGCAAATTGCCTACTATGACGAAATCAGGAAAAAAGAATCTGATAGGTTTTCAGAAGCATTAAAGTCAGCAAAAACATTATCTGATAAACTCTTTGACGTAGAAAAAGATTACCAAGAGAAGGTTGCTGCTCTCCGTGAAAACGGAAAATTTACTTCGGAAAAAGACGATCAATTAAGATTGGAGATGACCCAAAAATATTCCAATGAAATTGAATCATCTCCTGAATTTCAAAAAGCCCTAAAAAACATTGATACAGCTGTTGGAACTATGGTTGGAAGTGCCTACCGCCATGGGAAAAACGTTGTTTTAGGATTAATAGACGGCATCCAAGGAGCAACCGAGTCTCAAAAGGAAGAACTGCGCCGGATATTTGGGAAATTCTTCGATGACGGTGCCAAGAGTGCAGATTTGGGACAACTTGAAAATGTAGCACAAGCATCTAAGGGATTTGCTGATTTAGCTAAATCAGCCGTAGAGCTGGCTAATGGATTAGCTAATGGAATGGATATCCTTAACAGTATGGTTCTTTCTGCAGGACAGTTATCGAGCACTTTATCAAACCTAGTCGATAACAAAAAAATGAAAGATGCCCTTGCTAGCATTGGCCCCTACTTTTCGATATTTGGATCTGCTGTATCTGTTCTTTCCAGTATCACAAATGCCTCTAGGGAATCAGCACAGAGAAATAGTAAGGAATTGCGGGATCAGTTAGATTATCAGAATGATCGGCAATTAAAATCTACAGAAGCCATAACCAAGATGCTTGAAAGACAATTGGAGCTTATGGATAAGATTTACGGAGCGGAACGTTTAGAGAAATACGGTAAAACCCTAAAAGAAATTGAGGATAATTATAAGGATCTCAATCGGCAATTGGAAGGTCGTTATCTAATGACTGGCAATAAAGAAAAAGACGAAATACTTACTCGCTTAAACAACGGAGAAACTGAAAAGCAGATAAGAAAATCTTTCCGTGGAGATGCCGTTGGTTTGGCTAAGGCCTTATCTGTCCTTGAACACCTCGATCGTTTTTCAAAAACATCAAGTATCGCTGATTTATCAAAAGATATCAATAAGGCAAAAGAAGAGCTTGCTAAACTTCAATATCAGGCGGATTTAGGTAACGTTGACGATTACACAAAAAAATTAATTGATCAACTCCAGAATCAAATCGATCTATATACCGATACTGTAAATAAGCTTAAGGAAGAAACCACGGGTAATTCTTTTAAGTCTATTCTAGGGAATCTTAGTGATCTATTTTTTAATTCAGGCTTGGATTCAGCAGATGCGTGGTCTAAGGGATTTGATAGTGTAATGAAAAATTATGCTATTCAAAAATTCTCTCGCGATTACCTTGAAAAAGCTGCACAAGAATGGTATGATCTGTTTGATAATTTGGCCGAAGGGGGTATTACTAGTTCTGAACGCAAAAGTTTGAAGGATGCTTGGGAAAAGATTCAGAAGGATGGTCAAAAGCGTGTTGACGAATTAGGCATTATTATAGGCAACGATAGTTCTTCTGGTCTCAATAGCTCTGTTAAAAAGGAATTAACCGAATCTACTGCCAGTGAACTGACTGGACTTTATCGATCAACATTCGAATATCAGAAGAGAACTTTTGAAGATGGTCTAAAGCGTACTGACCTTGCTGCAAAACATATCATTATTGCTCAAAACAGCAATAATGCGTTGAATGCTATTCAGCTGAATACGGAGGAAACAGTAAAAGAATTGAAAAATGCTGTTAGCCATCTTTCAAGTTTAGTGAAGAATACATCTCCACAATCAAATAGAGCATACGGAGGATAGTATGGAATACAAAATCAACAATAAACCGATAGAAGAACTTGGCCTTATAGCCGGCCGCCAAAGTAATAGCAACATCGCTATTGCTGGTTGCTGGGATATGCCTTCTCGTATAGGTAAAGTATTTCACGATTGGCAGGATGAGAATGGAGTAGAGCCATATTTGCGAGCGGATGAGATCTTCTTCGGCGGTAGGGATATATCACTGTATTGTTGGCTATCTCAAGGCGACCGTGGGAACTTCATTGGTACAGTCCAATCTCTTTACGATTACATAGACACTTTGCAAGGATCGGTATTCCCATTGTCAAGTGAATTTGGAACCTGGAATGTACAGTTGATCGAAGCGTCGTCTGTTTCATATCTCAATCAAGGCTATGGTAATATTGAATTGAAATTTCGTCAGCCGGTCGTGGAGATGACAGGGACAGTACCAGCTACAGCTTCCAGCGGTGTTGGAATTGATAATTTCAGTTTTGCTCAATTAGGGATTACAAAGATGCTGACTAAGGATCAGGCAAACCGTCCGGCGTCTAAGCAATGGGAAACAACAGCGTATGGAGTAGAACGTATTGGTCCAGTTCGTAGAAACATGAGGGAGTTTACAATTGATTTCTTTTTAGATCATCCCAGCTACAACAGCTTTAAGTCGTGTATTAACAACCTGCAATATTTGTTTTCCCGTCCCAATGCGAGGACGTTGAGATTGGATGATAATACGACACGTGAGTTTTTTGTAAAGGATGGGTTCAAGGTGACGAACGTTCGTGTAACACCTAATAGGGTGACAGCATTCCTTTCCCTAGCAGTTGCAGAAATAAGGATGCTTGAGAATTGGAATAAGCTTACGGATAGCACGAATTTAATTTTAGTAGACAAACATGGTCAACCATTGACCGAATTATTGAAAGGGTTTTAATATGGCAGAACTAGGAGAAGGAACGAAGGACGTAAGTCAGGCAGAGGTAAGGACTGATATGTCCATTAACGACAAGTTACTGCTGGTAAATGAAACGACAAAAGAGGTGCAACAAGTTGATCTTGATGTTTTGGGAAATACTATTGCTCCTCACTCAATGGTCGCGCCAGCTGAATATGGTGATTTTTTTGGATTGTAAAAATGGAGGAAGTATTATCACAACAACCGATACGGTCGGTTTACAAAGACGGATTAGTAGTAATAAGTAATGTTAAGAGCATTATTGATAACTCAACAACTTCATACACAGTTGTACTCAATTGGTATGATGGTACCACTATGGATGATTCAAAGATTGATCAATGGGGTGTATATTCGAAGTATAAGCCTACTGGTGAGTATCTAAGAGAAAATAAACCTCAATGGGGGGAACTATTTTTGGAGGTTGATACAATTAATGATTTACGTAATCTTTCTGAGTATAATCAATTGCTCGTAAAAATTGGATACTTTAAAGGGGTTCGATTGAATGGATTTTATAGCAAAGGAGATACGCCATACGCTGTAACTTATCTTCTTAGTACAACAACATTACCAGTTGACGCAATTAGTATCATTCAGGTTGGTGATATCAAGTTAGAAATGGTTGATAAATCAGTTGATCTCTTTCATTTTGGCGCTGTTAGCGATGGCAATGAAATCACCTATTCAGGCACAGACAATCGTCAGGTAATATTGAGTGCGCTGGATTACATTTCCCGAAAAAAAGGTGATCTAAATATAAATGGCAAGTTTTTTTCATCATCATTTACCATTACTCAAAGCGACCTGAACATCTTTATTACAGCAAGTAGCTTCCTGATTTTCAAACCGTCATATACCAATACCCAAGACAGGTCACTCAGAATATCAGGTGGCGCATCTAATATTACGATCAGTGGAATGGGAGCGAAATTTGTTTCACCAGAGGACTATACGACCGGAGAATGGAGGCATGTTGTAACATTACTTTATTGCACTAATGTATCAATATCAGGTATAGAATGTATAGGTGGAGGTGGAGACGGATGGAATATAGGGAATGATGTTGCTGGGCAATTACCAACTAAAGTAACATTAACCGATGTTAAAGCGACTCGCAATTATAGAAATGGGATCAGTTTCATAAATGGACATGATGTATCGATAATAAGACCAACATGCAAGAGCGCGCGAGGAACGTTACCTAAGGCGGGTATTGACATTGAAGCAAATAAAGAAATTGTCGAAGAGATTTCAGGCTTAAGGATCATTGATCCTATCACTGAAGATAATTCTGTTGGTTTATTGTTCACAATGGGGAATTTTACAAAACTAAAAGCTAAAACTGCTGATATTATCATAACTGGCCACCAATCAATTAAAGATGACATTGGAGCTTATTTAAACGGCTTTGGATCTGCTAATCCGTGGGTAAATAAATTAACAGGTTATATCAAATATCAAGGATCTATTGTCAGGTCGAAGACGATGGGGATGTATTTGGCGGCATGGGACGTGAATAAGGCTCCAACAATAGATATCGACGTGTATGTAGAGGACGCTGGCAATAATGTAGAGGGTGATGGTGCTCCTCAAGATTTAAGAAGGAGTCCTATTGTTATTTTTGCTAGTTATGATGCAACATTTGATATTGGTAATTATAATATTAAAGCGAAAATTAGAGATACAAGGGCCACACCACTTCACTATACTGGAGTCTATCTGGCAAACGATGTTCGTGCCATTCTGAACACTAAGATAGAAATAGATACAGATCAGCGCCGATATTCCAATTTTGATCTTTTTTCCCACAACGGATCAACAACAGGAAGTATTTCGTTTAAAAAACAGCCTGATTACACTGTGAATGCCTTAATGAGCCTTGCAGAAGTCTCAAGGACCTTTGGGGGAAAGGTTTTTATGAATACTGCGGGTCCACAAAATATTCCTAGTTCACAAAAATGGATAGGAAATATATTGGAATTCGAACAGAATATTGCTAATACCACAAGCGTAGCTTGTCAGGCCGGAGACTCCATTTTAATTGATGGTGCGAAAACTAATCACTTGGTTCTAATGGAGCCTAGGCAAAGTGTTCGATTACTAGCCACAAAGGATGGTTGGCAATTAATTGGTGGCAACTTTATGAGGGCTTCGACATGGCCAAACCGCCCAGCTATTACCTCTGGAACTCTCCCTTGGTTTAATAAGACCGATAATAAATGGATTTTCTGGAATGGTACAGCTTGGGTTGATATCATTCCAGTTACAGCGACACCAGCCTTAAAAGGCATTGTGAACCAATCATTGGCCTCAACAGATTCTGCACCTTCGCCAAGTGCAACGTACACGCAATCAGAAGTCCAATCTATCCTAAATGAACTAAGAGACCTTAAAACGAAGCTTAGAACAGCAGGAATACTTGCTTCTTAAAAAACTAAATAATATGGCTTTAAAACTAAATATTGGAAATATCAATTTACCCAAGTTGTTATTAAAATTGATAGATATCAGAGAGACAGACGAGTATCTCTATTTGAAAATAGATTACATATCAGGAAATGCTGATAGTATAACATTGGCGTTGATGGCGAGTGTTATAACAGAAGTAATGGAAGAGGAAATCCCGATTTATAATACACGTAATATCCGTGTACCTGTGAGCAACTATAGTTTTTCTCCAGATCTGCAGGGGCAAAATTTCATTGAACAGGGTTACGAATACTTAAAAACCTTGCCTGAATTTGAAGGCTGCGAGGACTGCTAGGCTATGAATACACTTCAATTATATAGGTGTGGAGCTGCCACAGTAATCATTCCGATAGACGAAAACACAGTCTACTTAGATGAGTGTATGGGCCGTTTTGATATTCAATGTCAATTCTTTTCGCCAACTGTGTTGGATATTAAAGTTGACGATTATATCAATTATGAAGGCGTAAGGTACACGATCAATGTTCCTTACCAAGTAACAAGGTCGGCGGTAATTCAGTACAATATTACTTTTGAGCATCCTTCATACTGGCTGAAAGATATTACTTTCAAGCATCTTGGTGCAATAGAGTTTTCTTTTTTCGGAACGCCAGTGCAGTTTGTACAGTTGGTTGTTGATTGTATGAATGTTGACGATAGTGGCTGGATGGTTGGGGCATGTGATGTTGCCGACGAAAAGTTGATAGATTTCTTTGCCGATAGTCAGGGCTATTCATGTAAGGGAGCCCTACAGAAATTTGCTGAGGATTTTGAGCTGGAGTTTTGGTTTTCCGGTGATGGAAAAACCATCAACCTTACCAAGCAGGCGGGCCAGCAAACGAAAATCGGATTCTCCTATGGACGCACAAAAGGATTGTATTCCGTAGAGCGTGGTATCTTGGAGACTCCGTTGTACAATCGGATTTATGGATTTGGTGGAACCAAGAATATTCCTGCGGACTATCGAAATAAAGCAAAACGGTTAACATTCAACACAGGCAAGATAGAGCGGCCTTTGGCTCCTGGTGAACGCCGTCGGGAAACAAGCGTCGTGTTTGATGATATCTATCCGGAGCGTACAGGTACCTTAACCGCTGTTTCTGCGGATTGGCTTTCCCTTACTGATACATCACTTGATTTCGACCTTAACGGTAATCTGATCGAAGGGGAAACTGCAAAGGTAGTTTTCAAAACAGGTGAGCTGGGCGGAAAGGAATTTGAAATTTCCTCTTACAACAACACTACTAAGACAATCCGAATTAAAACGAATACCGAACAGGATGGGTATAAAACTCCGAATGCGACCTTTTCTCCAAAAGTTGGAGATAAGTACACGCTTGTTGGAATTAAGCAGCCCCAATCTTATATCACCGATGCTGAAAACAGATTGTTCAAAGAAGTTGAGAAAAGCTTTAAAACGCTCACACGACCTCCATACCGGGTTGAAATTGATGAAAAGTATATGCGTGAAAATGCTTTTACTTTAAAATCGGGAGACCGTGTGCGTTTAAAGGATGATAAGTTGGGAATAGACGACATGATTCGTGTTACATCCGTCTCGTTCCCGCTTGTCAATCCGAACCAATGTACAGTTGTAATATCTGATCAGATCACTTATACCCAGGAAACACAGAACGTGATCGATACAGGTAAGGTGAAGGAAGAAGTGAAAACGATTAACCGTCAAAAGGCAGAGGAACAACGTCGCCAGGCATTGCGTATGCGCCAGTTACAAGGCAAGATTTTCGATCCGGAAGGAGACTATTTCGACCCTGCTAATATTAAACCGTTAAGTATCGAAACGCTAATGTTATCGGTTGGAGCCAAGTCGCAAAACTTCTATTTGGATGGCATTCGTATAATACCCAATGTAGGCAACGATCCGAATGCTATTCAGATAACAGCAGGAAAATTGATTCATCGTGAGGTACAAATCGAAGGATTGGGGTATATCTGGGAGATGGGAGGACTGAATCAGTCAGGGTTGGACCCACTGAAGTCGTATTACCTCTCCGCGAAATGCTCACGCACACAGCTCACAGGCCAATGGGTACTTTCTGAAACACCTATCAAAACAGAAGCAGAAGCTGGGTTTTATCACTTCAATTGTGGCTTGCTTTATAACGTTTTGGAAGGACGAAGGGATTACGCTTTCACCAATGGTATGACCTATATTAACGGCGATACGATTCGCACAGGGAAGATTGGGGCTGAATTCATTGATGTAATAGGATTGTTTGCGCAGATCATTACTGTAGGTTCTGATGGGTTTGTAAATGCTGGTATAAGTGGAGTTACCGACAGAGATGAAAAGTCTATTCGCTTTTGGGCAGGGGCTAACGAGGAAGATAGATATACAGCTCCTTTTCAAGTATTGGACGACGGTACATTTAAAGCATTGGCAGGTATAATAGGAGCATTCAATGTGATGTCAAACGCAATCTACTTTGGTTCGACAAATGAGATGGATGCAAATTTATATTTCACACCTCGGTCTCTTTATTATCGCACAAATATGGCTGATGAAGCAGGGTCGACAGCAGTAAAATCAAGGAAAAGCGTATTAGTAAATGTTAGTCCAACTTCGCAGCTTGCTATGCAGCTTAGGTCCCAATCGGTGAATACCGATCCTGGAGTAAGGGCTCCTAATGTTGGGTTCTCAACTGAAGCTTTTGGTTCTCCAAATAGTGACGATGATATAGCATTAAGGGTGCCGCAGGGAAATGTTCAAGTAGGTGGAGATCTTGGGTTGGATACGGTTATTCAAGTAAATGCTTGGAAACAGGATGTTGGAGATTTTAGAACGCTCAGGTTAACATATAAAAAAGGATGGTTGGTAGAAAGATTTTGGGAATCGTAAAATTTAGAAAGGTAATATCATGCAAGTAAGAAACAATTTATTATACAATAACGACGGGACTCAGGTGGAGTTCCGTCAATCTCCAAATGTCAGTTCAGGGAAAAAGGATATTCGTTTTATTGTCCTGCATTACGATGGAGCGAGTAATGAGACCTCAGCGGTAAATTGGCTCACAGACCCTCGATCGAAAGTCAGCTGTGATCTTCATATCGCTAAGTCAGGGAAAGTTATTCAGATGGCTAGATTCAACCAGATCACGTGGCACGTTGGGGCTAGTGCTTGGAAGGGTTTGACCGGATTGAACAAGTATGCGATTGGTATCGAGCAGCAGAACGTAGATGCGAGAAGTGAATGGACGGAAACACAGATCCTAAAATGTATTGAGGTTTGCAAAGCATTGGTGGCTGCATATCCTTCAATCACTGAAATACTTGCACATTCAGAAGTAGCAACGCCAGCCGGCCGAAAAGATGATCCGGGGCCAAAGTTCCCGATGGATCGAGTGAGACGCGAGGTGTTTGGTGTGGTGACGAAAGTTACCACCAGTGGTTTGAATTTACGATCAGGTCCAGGAACCAACTTTTCCATAGTGGAAGAGCTTCCGCGTGGTACCCGAGTTAATGTATTGTCGGAGTCTGGATCATGGTCAAATGTTGAAGTAGGAGGATTAAAAGGATGGGTATCTAATCAGTATTTAAAATAATGGCAGAGGGAAAAGAAGACGATTTCGTTGGCAAACGAGTAAATGATGTTGGTAAACTTGCTGGCTGGGCCAATAGGGATATTCTTGCTATGGTAGCTGTGTTTTTTATGGTAACAACAGGATTGTTGCTTTATGCATATATCAAACAAAATAATGATTTGAATGCAAGAATTACAGAAGAAGTCCGCAAGCAGGTTAACCCGGCGGTAGATTCTAAGGTTTCAACTGCTCTGCCAAAGGCCGTTGAAGATGCTGTGCAGCCAATGAAAGAAGGAGTTGAACAGGGTATGCAAAAACTGGATACCGTATTGAATAAAGTGATAAACAAAGAATAGTCGCTATGAAAAGACTTATTATGATATTGCTGTTGTTATTCGGTGTAATAGCATCAAGCTACAACCAGGGCAAGAAAAAGACATTACCGCCTGAGTTCGTTGTGAAGTGGAACAATCATTTGGATAGTGTTAATGCTGTATTGGATGGGAAGGTTAAGTAAGGTTTTGGCAATGGTGGTCATAGTGACCGCCTTTGCTTCCTGTGGGTTGTTTCGAAAGTCAACTAAACATGTAGAAAAACATTCTTTGGAAGTTGTCAGTAAGCGCGATAGCTCTTTGTCTGAGAAAACGCAAAAAGACAGTCTACAAAGAACGATTAAGACTGATCAAGGCATAACTATTACTGAAACAGAAACGACTACCATAACAAAGAAACCTGGTGGTAAATTAAACGCATCTGTTGATTTAGACAAATTGAAATCAGGTGAGGAGATGCTATTGAAGGATTCCGCTGGCTTCCGTATATCAGCGATATTGGACAGTGTCAATAATCGTCTTTCCATAAAGTCAGAAGCTCCACAGGAAGAAAAAACCGAAAACAAAAAGGAAAGAAAATCTGAATATAATAATAAGAATGAGTCCCACGAAAATAAAGGATCTAAACATATTGAAAAGCAAGTAGCCACATCTCAGGAACATCGGCAAAAGGAATCGACTAAAATAGAGGATATCCAAAAGGAGCCAAAAGGTTCAATGATGATTTGGTTAGGAATAGGCGCTTTAGTCTTCGTGATTGGATTGCTTTTATATTTCGGTATAAGACCAAAAAAGCTAAAATCAGAAAACAATATGTAAATACATTTGTTATATAAGTTCTCCACTATTAGGTAACTATAAAACATGTCAAGGTCGAGATTAGTCTCGGCCTTTTTTTTTCAAACTAAAGTGGAATTGCATTTGTACTATAGATACTTTTCAAAAATATAGGTTAATAATGGCTAAAGCCTTGTGTTCCCCACTCAAGGCTTTTTTATTCCTCCCAACCCAATTCTTCAAGAAATATTGTAAGCTCATCTGTTGTTAGCCAGCTATCGTTATTGCAAAGCATTACCCATTGACCACCACGAAAATCTACGTCCATTATAAAAAATCTATCAATCAAAATTTGAAGTGTGCCACCTCCATGTAATACTGAAAGCTGAACAACTTGCTTTTGACCATCCACCATACATTCGAATGTCGCAAACTTTTTCATCGAATATCATCCTTTATCCATTTTAGTTCGCCTCGTTTGATCATGCCTATGTATTTTTGCACGTGATCGTCGGTCAAAAGGCTATTATCTTCAATATGATAATCGAAAGTCTTTGAATACTTGTCATGCTCAATGCTGCCAACATAAGCGTTGTTAAGATAGATATGCCAAAGGCTATATTTCTTCGCGCGAACTTCGACTACCTGGCGCTTGCCTTGGTGATAAAATAGCTCGGGCACATCGTGATCAAACTTGATTATCAACGCATCAATACAGGCCTCCTTTATATCGTCGGCAAGTTGACCATATGCTAGTTCCCATTCTCCGGCAGACTTACGGAAAATATAAAACGTATGACCGTTTTTATTGTATAGGTAGTAGTCTTTCATGCCCATACTCTTATCGTGTATGCTGATTTGAACATACAATACACGATTTCGACAGTGGACTTCTAACGGTTTCATTTTTCAAAATTACTAACAATATTAGCAAAATGTCAAGATTTATTTTAAATTTGATTTATGAAACTAAGCAAACAACCACCGGAAGGTTATGTAAATCATGTCAGAGAATCGGCTTTACTTGCTGCTCAAAATGTTGGAATTGAGACAGGTGCAAAGATACTTGAAGAAGGATTAAAAGCGTGGCCAGACGAACTGGAAGCCGCCATAAAATGGGTTGTTATGGAAAGGAAGAAACTTAAATAGCGTCTTGTATATCTGGGCGGTTAGTGTCACCTTTGGCTCCTGTAACACGGAAAACTTTATGCGCGCCAAGTTCACCCTCATAAGGGATCATCAGTTGCTGAACATCTTCTTTACTGGAAGCATTGAGCCACGCATCGCGACGATCGGGAGGAATGATTAAAGGCATACGTTTTTTCTCATTGTGGATCTCCTCGAGTAAAGGATTGGCGGCTGTTGTAATGACCGAAAAAGTAGGGTAGACGTTATTCGTCTCGTAGTCCTTGAAATTAGCGTATACAACTCCTATAGTGAAAATTTCCTTTGTAGGAGTGTATATGTAATAGTTTTCAGTGTCTTTTTGGCCAGCGACTTTGTGCGGCTCGTAAAAGCCATTGACGTAAAGTAATCCACGTGTTTTCAGGATGGAATTCTTGTATGATGCCTTTTCAAAAATTGATTCAGATTCGGCGTTCAATGTGTTAGCATATTTGGATGCATCGTCCTCCGTCTTTACCCAGAAAGGTATAAGCTTCCACCGAGCCGGAACCACGCTGTCCTGGTCCTCGTTTAAAGTAACTGGGAGGTATGGCCGAGTAAAGCCACTCACATGAAAAATCTCTTCATTTTGATAATGAACGTTTTTTCCTTGTAAAGCGTCTACTAATTGCTTGGTGCTCGGAGTGGAAGTATGGTAACACATAATTTTGTATATTTAATTAAAAGTAACAAATAAAATGCGATTTGAAAAGGTTACTCATGGCGTATTGAGAAAATTGCAGAGTCAGGGCTATAATGTCCTTATAGCTCCAAGCGATTGCGAGGACAACGAAAATGTAACATGGAAGGCTATCACGGTGCCAAATGTAATGGACTGGTTAGTTGCTTTAGATTGTGAGGGATGGACGAACATACCGTTCAAAGAGCCTAATATTTGGGTTATTCAGGATGTGTTAGATAATGCTGACGAAGCATATCTTTATGGAAGCGTATTTATTGAGGAATAGATTATGAAAACATTACAGCAATACTATAATGAAGCTGGAGAATACGGGCGCAAGCTATATTTGAGAAATGAAGCTATTCGAACCGGAAAATGGGATATGTATGAATCTACTGTAAAGGAAGAGTTCCCAGATATTGCAGATGCCGAATTGGAGGAATCGCGCGAATTAGCTAAGGGAATAAAACAAATGTCAAAGCAGGAGTTTCGAGAATGGATTACTAAGAATCGGGTTAATATGCTCACTTCCGACCTTTATGTATTAGACGAGGGTGCGATATTGACCGGATCGGTTGTCCCACCTGGAGATCTACAGTTTATTATTGGAGATGGTATAGAGGATCTAATCCAATGTAATGTGTCTCCAAACGACGTTTTAAAACTAACTAATCACTCTGTTTATTGGGTTGATCCAATAGTAAAAGCCTAGATTGATATTATTTTCGTTATATTAGTTATTCACCAAATTATATTTCTCATGCAAGACAACCCTTATGTAAAGAGTAAGATTTCATATTTAGTCGCTGGATTAAAAGAGTTATACGGATTAACTGATTATGAAGCCCTTGATATAGCATTGAAAATAGAACGAAATGAAATTTTAGAGAAGTCATTTGTTTTAACTAATTCAACTTATAACCCTTCCACCTTAGAAGAACTAATTATTACCATTAGAGACAAAAAAGCCTAGATTGTTAGTCTAGGCTTTGTTTATAATAATGATACAATATGTTAATTTATAGGACCGTCTCCTCCTCTAAAGCGAACGCTGTATACGGTTTGGATAGAAGTTCCACAACTGTTAGTTTCTGTTGCTTTAAGTTGAATATAATAATCCCTTACATTTCCTCCTATAGAATTCGTGTTTAATGTAATCTGATTACCTACGACATTAAGTGTATAAGGCATTCCCGGACCAGCATATGCCTCTATACTAAGAGTAGAGTTGGGGTCGCTCTTATATACTGAATAAGTGTATGAGTTGTTGCTTGTAACAGTTTGGGGTCCCGATATTCTTGGTGGAAGGGTGCCAACTGTAATTGATTTTGTATACCTTTTACCTCCGGAAGTTGAAACAAGTTGTACGGTACCCGAATTTGATCCAATTTTAGTTACTTTCCACTGATTGTTGCCTAAGGCGGTTAAAGTAGCAATTCCAGTCGCGTTTTCAAGTGTTATAGCGCTTGGACGTTCAATGGTATATGTAGCTTCTCCACATAATTGAGATGGGCCTATAAAATTAGGAACATTTATAACTGTTATATTTCTTGTTGATTTAGCGACAGCAACAATTCCTGGATTCCATGAATTGTTCACTGCATCATAATCAGACTTAAAATGAGTTTTTAATTTTCCTGATCCTAGATATTCTTTATATAAAGTTAGATTAACAACTACGTAAGGAGAATACAAACTACCTGTCATTGGGCGCCATTCATTTCCACTAAGATCGATAGCATTACTATGAGGTGTATAATCGAATCCATTTGTGAGCTCAAATAAAATACGTGCAAAACTTTTTTGTGGAACCATCGTGAAATTTCCACTTCCGAATGGGCCTTTTAATTTAAACCGCATAAAAACTGGCAGAACAACATCATTACCTGTGTTGTATACAGTATCCATAACATTCCCATTGTATGGTTTTATTTCGAAGTCATCAAAAAAATCTGTTACTTTCACAGGATTAGTCTGCGCAAATGTCAAAACGGAAGCAAATAGATAGATAGCGGATAATAATATTTTCCTCATTATTTTTTAAGTGTTAGGTAATCAGATGGTAATACTTTTAAATAGTCCTTGTAAATGAAGACCTCCTCATCTTGGATAAATTTAAGATCTTCTTTTGGTAAGCCAGAGTATTGGGCAAACACTGTAAAGGTTGAATCTTTTGGATAATCGTGGCCTGCAATTTTGATAGTTTCAACAGTTGGCTTTTCAGGCTCAGCAGCCTGCTCTTTCTTACACGCACTAAAGCCTAGCCCTAGTAGCGCAATAAACATTAAATATCTTTTCATTTCTTTATAAGTTTGCAAGCTTACTAATTTAAAGTATATTTTCTGTTCTTATTGGTTAATTCTACACAAAAGTGTGGCGAAATAAAAAATTTCCCCGAATACTTTAGTCGGAGCGCTTCTCTTTGTTGTTTGGTGAGGTTCATCGCTTTAATTTATAGCGTTTGTATTCTGCTTCAATTTGTTCGTTAGTCCAACTTTTTAGTATAAATCGAGCTTCATATTCTATTGTAGTACCTTGGACATGGTGGCATCTACCATCATTGGTGTGGTAGATGAATAGTAAGAAACCGTAGTCATCTAATGGATTCATATCTTTACCTCCAATTCTTTTCCAGTAAGTGCAAAGTATAGGTTTTGGAGTTGATGGAGGTATATTACATTTAGGATATCAATATCGAATATGCTGACATACGCATTAATATTTTTCCGAAGAGATACTTCAATGTATAAATCTTCATTGATCACTAACCTAAAGTCTTTGTATGTCGAAACATCTTCAAACCCACAATTCAATAATATTTCCTCTGTCAGCTTGATAGCCCGCATTTCACATTGATAAAGCATAGGCTCTGTTAATCCGTTAGGATGCTCAACGATAGCCTGTTCTTGGCCTATCAACCTTACTTTGACAATAACATCACGGTCTTTGAAATGGTCGGATGCTACGTAGTTTCCGACGCGTAGTTCGTTTGCTTGAATCATATCCAGTTTTTATTATCTGAAATTTCTCCGGCTAATTCTGAATCTCTTTGCCCTATTTCTTCCAAATGCACTAAAGCACATTGCCGAGCTTTGGTAAGGTTCTTTTGTCCATATCGGTGCCTGTCTTCGTCGAATTTATAGTCAATAAGCTGAATGTAGAACTTATGAACTAAGTCGTAGGCTTGTTGTCTTACTGTTGTCATATTAGGCATGTTAATGTATAAAACATTCTATTTCAAATTCCTTTTCACATTTTGGACATCGGACATCATGTGATACATTCCAACCTTCTCCAAGGTCTATATTATTACACCACCATTCTCTGTCATAGTAATCGTCTATTTCTTTTCCACAGTGGGGACATGTAATGTCATAGCTGATATGTACGCTACCTTGTACTTTTGGTATTTGTTTATCTTCCATCTCTCTTCTTCTTTATACGCCTAATATGATAGGGGTGGGGTTAAACATTATGCCGCTAATTTTATATGATTATGGAAATCGTCGTGGTATGAGAATATCTCCTGTTCAAGAGCTTGTAGAATAACTTTATAAGCTAATGGTACGACTGAATTTCCGATGAACTTCTTTTGTTTAGTTTCAGGGCCAATCATAATGTAATCTTCTGGAAAGCCTTGAATTACTAAAAGCTCATCCACTCTGAGCATACGCATTAAGATGTCCGAAAGGCCATATTCAAACATTACTTCGATAAGCTCGATTGCTTTCGTTTTTTTAGCGCCTGGTTCCTGATTAATATATGACCAGTCTTTTTTGTCTAGAAAGTCAACAATAGCAGGATTAATTTTCCCTTCAATCGTATTTACAATTAACAAAGGAGCCTTATGCTGACTTGCTACTACAGTTGGACATGCGGTGTCTATGCTTGTTGTATGTCCAAAATGCGACGGATTGCGGATGAATGACAATAAATTAGCCTTTGGCACCGTCGGAAGTGTTCCCATTGCTGTATCTATTGAGGTGGTGAAACCAGTACGGTAATTACGAAGAATACAGCATATTTTGCCAAAACGATCTTTAGTCGGTATTGTGCCAGCAGGCTCATCCATTGAGTTCAGGTTGTGCCCGTTACCATAATACTTATACATAAAATCGTTTTCATTCTTTGGAGCAAATTTTAAAATACCGGCTATTATAGTGTCGAGGGTATTATCTGCTAACCGCTTTTCTCTTGTAAAGATGCTCTCACCCTCGTCAGTGAAATCAATCAAATCTCGGACGGCGCGCCAAGGTTTTAGTGATTCTCCAAATAGATCAGGTTGAGTTGAGCCATATTTTGAATGTGTCGGTTTTGGCCATGCAACAGGGATGTTTGGTTTTGAGAAATTAATGAATAATCTATTCCTAGAAGTATATGCACCAAAGTCAGCTGCGTTTAGGATTCTATAATCATACGAGTACCCCATCTCTTTTATACTTTCAACCCACCTGAGATAGTCTTCACCTTTACGAGAGGAGATAGGAATATATGCGGGCTCTTCTCGATCCTTTTTCTTGTTATAAATCCATTTCAACTCGGTGTGGGCATACTGTCCTTTAGATAAATCCTCTTTATGTTCCTTTACTGCTTTTATTTTCATTGGCCCCCAGGACATAAACTCCTTAACATTCTCAATTGTGATAATGTCTGGATCTATTGCATAGATATATCTATCTGAATGCTCTGGCAAGGATCTACTGTCTGCATCGCGGGGTTGACCACCTTTAGCAATGCTATAATTAGTACATTCATGACTAAAGTGCATGACAACCTTTGCATTTGGGTAGAATGCACGATATAAGTCGAATAATCTGATTAGACGTTGAAGTTGTGGTGACTTAAATAGGATTCCATGAATTACCTGACCATATAATTCTGTGATATCTTCATTGAAATGAACTGTATCAGGCATGTTTAGAGAATGGCAATCAATCGCTACTGAGTCATGGTTTGCACCACTGACAACAATAGTATTTTTTGCAGACCTTGCACCGTAACCGACTCCACCAAAGCCGCAAAAAAAGTCTCCCAGCAAGAACTTTACTTGTTCAGGATTTAGAACCGACCTTGGGTGTATCATTGGCCGGATCTTCCCGCGTGTTTTACTTTTATATAGTACCATTGGTTTGTTTTATATTTGTTAATTCAATAAGTTGACATCACACAGTGGCCGTGCGACATTTTGTATTCTGTTAATTGCTCGTCCGTCCAGTGTCCAAATTCTTTAATTGCTTCTTCAAGGATATCTTCCAGTGTTTTGCCTTCGCCTTTAACGCCATGGTTTTTATCGCCTTTACATTCCCACTTAACCATCTTCTTCTTTTCATAAAAGACCCATAAATAATAATCTAGCGGCATGAACCTGTATAGCCAAAGCAATTCCTGTTTTGTTATATATGGACATTTCTTGCAATTTGAGGGGAAAGGCAATTGAAACCCCATAGCTTCAGTACGATCGTGGATATCCCATCGAGCGATTGCTTCGTCGATAAGACAGTAGCATTTCTCAATACCCATTCTGAACCATAATGGTATCGGATGACTCCACTTTTTATCAAATACGCGCTGCATCTTCTTAAGTTGTTTCTTCGATGCTTTCATTACTCGTTTTTCTTCGCCATAGGCAATTCCAATAATGACTCGTATCTTGCCCTGATCTTCTGCAAATTTTTTGATGTAGTGTTTTCCCTTAGGAATCTTAGAGCCTCTGTACCCATAATATTCCTGCGCAATGTAATGGTCTAGGAAATTGTATATAACCTTTATCTTAAGGTTATCTGTGCATGACCTCGACCCAGTCATTGACATGATATTTTGATTTCTTTCAAATTGTGCAGTTAGAGATTTCCAAGTTCTAGGGTGGTATGGAGACTTGCTAAGAAAATAGAACTCAATATTATTTTCTTTACAAAGTCGTTGGATATATAAGATATGTTCATAAGTGTGGTTAAATTCATCACCAGTATCGCTGAAAACCACGATCAAACGTCCCTTTACATACTTTTCCCTGAACCACTTAAAAGTAATTATCATATAGAGGATAAAAGAGCTATCCTGCCCAGCTCCGAATGACAGCACTGTTAATTCTTGTTTACTCATTGTCTAGTCTTTTAAAGTCGGAAATACGGACAACAATCTCATTACTGCGCGAGTGGCGAGACCGAAAAGTCATCACCTCATCTATCACACGGGATAGTTCGCGAGGATCGACACGCTCTATCGATGCAGCTTCTTCCAATGTCATAGTCTCGCTGATAACAAGCTCGATTAGTTGTCCTAGTTCCTCAGTGTTCATTTCTTTTTCTTATTTTGGTGTTATGAAAAGGCATACAATTATTTACCTACTTGGAACTATTATTATGATTGCGAACGCACTCTTTTTAGTTCCCTACCTAATTGAAGAATTAGGAAAGTCGATTGGTAAATAGCTTATCTTATACCTAATCGAAATATTTGCCGCTCTTGATTAATTTCTCATCCTTCAAATAATCGAAGAATGTCCCACCATACCATTCGGAAGCCGTTATATAATCTTGGTACCGTTGCTTAGATCGCCAGTTCTTTTTTCTAAACTTTTTCAAATCGGTGCGCGATTCCAAATAGGTTATTCCGCTAGTAGGATGACATGGGTAGGTGTTATCTGTATCGTCATGGAAAACCACACCGATATAATTGCCCATATCTTTTGATATAGTCCCTTTACGGTTGCCATGCAATATGTCCTGTCCGATTTGGGCATTTAGGCCATAGTGGTTATTGATCCATTGTAGAGGCATTTCGTTATTCACCGTATACCTCCTTTCTTGCTTTTAGCATCTTTTCAGCGATGCTATATGACTCTTCATATATTTCTGCGTAGGTTCCTTTATGAGCTATAATAAGAGCGTTAAGCGCCTGTATAGCAAATTGGTCACGAAGCTGTTTTTCTTCTTCACGATTTATTTCCTCAAATCGCTTTTTATTTCTTTCAGCGCCTTGTTCCAAAAGTTCTTTTGCTCGCTGTTGAATTTCGTTATTCATTTGTTTTAAGATTTAAATTGCTGTTGTTGTTCGTTGACTCGATGTAATTCTACGCCACCACCACATATAGGGCATATATCATATTCGAAACTTCTTCCATGCCATTCTGAATATTCACCATCTTGTTCGCACTCGCTTCTATATCCTTCCCAATCACAATCAATACACATAGCCCAGTTTTTGGCTTCCTGTATTACTTCTTGCTTTGTTTTCATGGCCTACTTTACTTTAAATTGAATGGATTTGCGATAGATATATCTAGTTCCATCCAGGAATCGAACAAAAATCCAATCATATCTTTCACCTGATTGTATGAAGCATATTCTTCTTCTGTAATAACAGCCGATGAATCAAACCATAAAACTTTTTTGTCTTTGTTGGCCGGAAGCCTGTCTTTGGCTAAAACAGGACGATAGGATTTTTTAAAAATCGGCATACCAGCATAGACTACTGCTAATCTGTGATCTCTTTCCATGAGTGTTTAAATTAAAATGTGTGTGTTACTTTAATTCAAAGGTATGTACTATATTTGATATATGCAAATAATAATATATATCATTTATAAAAATGTGATATATTTTCGGTCAGCAAATAATTGTCAATCCTTCTACGGAAATCAGCATAGATACGATAATAGTGTTTGGCGCTGCTTATATAGGTGCAGTACTTCCCTTTGGATATATTAAGTGCGTCACAAAGCTGCTTTACTTCCTCTTTTTGCATCTTCTCATTTATACCATAGAAGCGATAAAATGGACAATTAAGCAGATAGAAAATAATACATATCTCCCTTTTTGACTCTACAACAGACGTTTTTATATCATTTGACTTTAGTATTGAAATAGGAGTATTTTCAAGCAATGAATATTGGTCAATGATCTTATAAACATCATATTCCCTATTCCGTTCGTCAATAAGGCGTTTGATTTCATTATCGATGTGCTGGGAAAGTTCTGGCGATATCTTTTCCAAAACTTTAAGTTTCATTAGCTTTACGAACTCCATAAAATAAAATATATCAGTGATAAAATATCGCTATACTCCGGCCATGAATTTATCCACCATTTGTATGAATTCATCAATTGTCCGGCATACAACTACCTTGTGTTTTAAATAACGCAAAATACAATGTACAGCATCTTGTTTGTCTGATGTCTTACTTCTTTTATTCAGTGTTTTCATTTCAATGAAAAGGATATCTGACCTTTTTATAACCTGTAGATCTGGAAACCCAGCTTTCAGGCCCATCTTTTTCAAATGTCCTCCAGTCCTGGAATTTCGCCTTCCCTCATTTGGAATAGAGACAATAGCTCCCAATCCTCGATTTTCGTACTTGTACTTGAACCAATCGACGCAGGCTTTCTGTAATGTTCCCTCCGCTCCCATCTATAACCTATTTAATGAAAAACCTTTCTCCTTGGCAAATATTGGATGAGCTTCGATATAATTGTGACATGATCTGCATACGGCTAAAAAATATCGCTCATTCGTAAGTAAGTTGCCTACTCGTCCCCTTTTATGATGTAAATCAGTGGACAGAATAGTACAATTAGATAATCTCGCTTGACATGTATTGTATTGCTCCATAAAGATACGCCTTTTTTTTAGATACAAAACATTTTGAGACCTCCTTTTTGCACTTTGCTTCGGAATAATATATTTCTTTTTATTACGGGAAACCGTTATTACCTTTTTTTCTTTTATTTCTTCCGTCGGTTCTAATTCTTTGGCTTCCGACTCCTTGACTTTTTTACGATTTTTCCAATAACAGAATTGGCACCGTCCGGCGATTAATCGTGTTTTATTTTGGCAGTCGGAGCATTTACCTTCCTTTGCCTTTATCATCTCCTAGTTCATTGAGATGGAAGGAATTTCACGAAGGCCTATATGTTCGCCCTGGGATTCGATTAATACACCGGATTCGAGTTTCAAGAAAATTTCCATACGCTCGGCTAAGGCTTCCTTTTGCTCCTGGTTCAATTTCAAAAAACCAGTCTTAGTGGTGATAATGCTAGGAAGTCTTTTTACTAATCTTTCTTTTAAGTTTGCCATGATGTCTATTTTAGTATTGTTGTGAATTGATTTTGTTATTTATTTTTCTTTCGACAAATGTGTCTATAGTGAAGATGGTTTCGCCTATTTTCAAAGCTCTTAGTCCTGCTTCCAGTTTGAATTTCCGCAATTTGCTACCTCGGAATAGGTTATCAAATTGTTTCATTGAACGCTGATAGAATTTTTCAGCTTCTGATAAAATCCTTGGTGGCTCAGACTTTTTTTCCTCTAATTTCCTTTTTCTGTGATCATTTACTGCCGCGTTCATCACTTCGATTACTTTTGGATGAAATGAGCCTTGGGATTGATATTTCCTTTCGTTGTGAATATTCTCTATTTCCTCAATCTTAGCGATGTTGTAAGCTTCTAAAGCTTCCAAGATGATGCTGCCATCAATACGGTCGTAAAACTTTCCATATTGCCCTCTTTTAAGCCACATGAAGAATAGTTTAATGTCTGCCAAGTTGAGGTCGGGATAGCATGCCAAAATCATCTCAATAGTTTGGGCAATTTGGCTGTCGTTCATAACCTTTCCGATATTAAGAAAGTCGAGAAGGTTCTCAAATTCCATTGCTATCGTCGATTTAGTGACAATTGGATCCGATTCACCAAGAATACCAATTGAAGGCAAATTTGAATTAATCGCTTGACGAACCGTTGTTAATTGCATCTGCGATAATTGCCCGAGCCATTTCCCCCATTCTCTTGACGCTACTAATTCGTTCTTGTCGGTCTTTACTTGCTGTAACTGTTGCTTGTTTTCCATTGTTAATATCTCTTAAAACCCAATCGTATTTAAATCCCTGCCAGCTCCTTTCTGCGCAAATCTTGACTGCTTCTGGAATTGGAAAGTTGTTTTTAGCGCATTCGTTGAAGAAAGCTTGAAGCACCGTTTGAGTGAATGTAGCTCTCTTGGCTGTGCGTACCTTAATCCAGTCTTCAACATGTTGAGGATTCGAACCAAGATCTATCAATGTCTGACGGAATTCAGGCTTCCCAAATTCCTTTTCTTTTTTAGCGGAACTTTTTTCTTTTTCGAAATCTTCATTTAATCCTAAAGTGGCATCGAAAATATTTTCTTGCGCGCCAGCGCTAAAAGAAAAATCTTCTTTCATTCTTACATTTTTTTCATTCTTATTATTCTTTACATTCTTGTTTGTGGTTACTTGTTGGTTAACCGTTGGTTGACTGTTGGTTGTTTGTTGGTTGACAGTTGGTTCATTTGCTGGTTGATCGTTTTCTGCTTCTTGGTATAAATCATAGTTAACTATAGTAATAACACTGTTTTTGTTGGTTGTTTTGATGGTTATCTCATTGGTTGATTTTAACCTATTTAACGACGTTCTAATCTGTTGTTCTGATAAGCGTAATTCAGCAGACAAAACAAGCCTTCCGGTAACAACTTCACCACGTTTTACCAATACACCTTTATAGGCTTTATCTTTATGATTAGCCTTAAGAAGGAGATGAAGGAACACAATTTTTGTGTTCGGATCGTCGTACCATTCCCAATCTAAAATACTTCTGTGTAGCTTGATCCAGCCCTGTGAATTTGACATTATATTTCCTTCTTTAATCTATCGCCGCATTATAAAATGCTGTCCATATAAATCCCCAAATAAATAAGAAAGCTGAAAAGCTTAAATCTCCATTTTTGAAGATGTTATCAATAGCAATTCCCCAAAATAGCCCTAAGATTAAAATTGTTCCAACTAAGTGAAACACAGTTTTCAATATTTTCATATCAATCTATTTTGCTTAACTTTTCTTTGCAGTACTCTGCAAATGGTTTGAAATCTTTTTGGATATACTTAGCGTTTTTATCCAAATTGTTTGAGGGATTACTTCCCCTACTTGAGCGATATTCTTGCATAAACTTATTTAGCCCTTTTAAGCTCATTACAGCGTGCCTTTGATCTTTCGGTACATTTTCCTTCAACGAATCTACAATGTAGCTTGAAGGGTACTTATTTTGGATATAATTCAGTATTCCGTTCAAAGCTGTTGCTGGGTGTCCGTATCTATATCCCATTCGCTCCCTCGCTTTCTTTTTTTAAGTGTTCGCGAATTTTCGGAAGAAATTTAGATAGCCAAACGTTTGTTTCTGGCGGATCATTTACGATAAAATACCAAGGTTCAATAGTTATTCCTTGAAGCATTTCATCCCACTCTGACTGAAACTCATGCCATCTAGTATTTTTTGGAAAATCGGGATCTAAGTCTTGCATCCGTCGAACAAAATCATTTTTATCAAAGGATGATTCTTGTACATCATTTAATTCTGTTCGAAGACTTTTATCAGCTTCCAAGTTCATGTAAAAACGCCAAGATGTTTCATTCTTAATAAAACTACGGACACTGGCCATTGTCTTTTTCATGTTTATAGGGCCATCGTCATCACTTTCGCCCAATTTTCTAATCAAATATTCGTCATTAGTTTTCAGAATGAATTTTGAAAGGTTATACCCCTGGCCCATACTACTCCAATAATATGACAGGTTAATATCCCGGTCATCATTTGAAATAATGATCTTACCTTTTCCATCCTCGTAATCTTGAAGGATTACATCCGTATAATCAATACGGAAGTGTGTGAGCTTATCCATTTTTCACCACCTTTCCTTCTAAAATGTCCGACAATTTTCCTCTTACGACTTTAGTTGACTGCCCAGTGGCAAAAGCAATTAAATTTATCACTTTAGTCATTTTCGATGCGCTTAAGCTATCAAATGAAGCTTTTTCTAAAATAGTTTCGAGGTGGTCAATATGCCGCTGTTTTGATAACAGTAAAACCGATAGTTGCTCGATCTCGGATTCTTTTTCGCGAATGATCAATGATTTGTTTTCTTCAATCTGGACGTACTTACCAAATTCTTTATCCATTGCTACCTGAAACAAGAGAGCAGCATGTTGAAATCCTTTAGCGTAATCATCGCTGTAATTGGTTTTGATGTCCTTTTTCAGGACCAGTTTTATCCTTTTGAGGATTAATGATAATTTTGATTTAATTTCCATGTGTGTGTTACTTTTTTTAAATACAAATCCCTGTACCCACGATGGTAGCATCATCTAGGGGCAAGGGATATAGTATTATCTTTTATAATAAAATGTGCTGTAAAGACAATGCTACTGCCTTTCCAGGTAATTAGTCCAAAAAGAACCTGTATGTGTTTTTATATAAAGCAAATGTATAAATCATTTTTAATATATGCAAATAGTAATATATATCATTTATAAAAATGCGATATACATTTGCTCGAAAAGTTATGCTTCCGTTGGCGCTAAACCTAATTCCTTTATAAGTTCCACTTGTCCTTGCTCCAAACCGTCCATAATCTTGTTAGCTAATTCAGCATCTAAAAGGCAAAAGAAGGAAACAACACGATCTAATACAGGGATCATATCATATTCCAATTCGTCTTGATTTATAACATTGAATTTTTTAGCCATTTCGATCTTCATTCCTTGGACCGATCGATAAATCTGTACACTAAAATTTCTTAAAGCTGCACTTTCTAAGTTTGTGTCGAATAGATTGTTTCTCCAACGATTTTCAAGCATTTGAGCAATTGATCCCATGAACTGTACATCACATAGAAGAGAATGCTTTCTTTCGGGTGATAGTTGTTGCTTAGCTGCAGGTTTCGGTATTTTTATCATCTTCTCAATCCTCTCGGTTTTTTGGTTTCAATTTTATTATAGTTTACCACATCGGACTTTCTGAAATATGTTTTTGTTCCGATTTTTTGATATGGGATCGACATATTTCTTTTCCATCTATGGATGGTATTTGGCTTCACCTTTAAATATTCGCAGACTTGTGAAATAGTCAATAGTTCGTCGATATACTCAGGTAAAGGTGGAGCTGAAGAATAGCTATCGAGCTTTATCATTACCTCTCCGAGTAACTTTCTAGTATCTAACAGCTCTTTATAAATAGCTTCGACAGCTTCCGGCAAATTGTTATGATTTATTTCGTTCATTTTAGTCTTCAATTAAGTGTCCTGGACATCCGCGGCCAAAGGGATCAAAACCTTCACATTCTTCAATTGGTAACATTTTATGTCCCAAATCTAGGTGCCTTTGTATTTCCTCTCTTGCTTCTTTATCAGATAACTTATTCCCTTCGTCATCTTCAAAAAAAGTGATCTTTCTACCTTTGTAGTTTTCGATCAACCCTACCAGGTTGACAGAAACGTGTCTCCTGAATTTTGCCATATTTAGAAAGGTAAATCGTCATCATCGCTACCAGTTAAATCGACAGGGGCCGGATAGTCGTTATAGTTCGGCTGAGTGCTTCCACCTGAAGTTTGCGAGGTTAATGGAGTAACTCTCCAGGCTACTAAAGAATTGAAATAGGTTGTTGTACCCTCTCTATTTGTCCACGGACGGCCGCGAAGATTAAAGTCAACAGATACTTCTTGACCGATCTGTAAATTATCGAATATAGTAGTTCGATCCTGAGTGGCCTGAAACGTAATGTATTCGACAAATTGGGGATTCTCTGCATAAGCGACAACCATTTCCCGTTTTTTAAAGCTTTCAGTTACTTGTTGAATAACTCCGATTTCGTGTACTTTTCCTCTAATTTCCATGTGTGTGTTACTTTATGTTGTTTGATATTTACTTTGTTCAAATTCGAGCTTTTTGTATGAAAGTATGCTTCGAAAACTTTCTATTGAGTGACTAATATTTGCAACATACCTTTCGACAATGTTCAGCATAAAAAGCTCCTCTTTTGCTAGTTCTAGGAATATGGTTTTTCGGTCAGTAGCCGTATATCCTTTGTATAAATCACTAACGAGTAAAGAAGCGATTTTTGAGTTATATAGTGCTTTCGCTGTCGCTAGGCACCAAGATGCTGTACCTTGAAGCGAAGCTAGTTCTTGAAGTTTTCCAGTTAGTTCGTCGGGATTATCTCTATCGACCTGCTCCTTGATCGCTTCACCAATCTGGGTAACCATTATGGTCAGTCTCTCTAGTTCCTTTTTGTGATTGTCCATCGTATTGGTGATTTAATTGCTTAACAATATTTGATAGTTGCCTTACGTTAGCCAGGTGAATTACTTTGTCGGTACCACCACGTAAAAGGTTTTCCATGGCGCCACGTTCGACCTTTTCCGAAAGCCTAACAGCATTATCTAATAAGCTGGAGGTACTGGCGGTTATTTGATCTGACATAATCTATAATAGCTTTCCCTAGTTAATTCCACGTCATACAAAGCATCATGCAATTTTGAGGGATCAACGACAATACCAAGTTTTTCAGCGATAGTAGAAAGTTTAAAATCTTTCATTTTCGACCTGTCATCTTTGAATTTGTCGGAAGCGATGACGCTTACATCTAAGCTATTGCCCCAAAACCAAGAGAAAAAATAATCATCGCCACATTGTTTAAACCAGGCGTTTGCGAATGGATCGTCAAAGCCAGTATTTCGGTAACCACAAAGGAAAAACTTATCTTCCTTATTGAATTTATCAACATATTTCGCCAGGATATCATAGAACTTTTTATAACCTTGATTCATTCCAATATCGTAACTTTCAAGGTCTTTGCGTGTAATGCCTGCGATAGCCAATGCTTTATCATCAATAACAGCATTTGGATTTGGCTGCATTTTAAAGTTGAAAGTCTCTTTTATTTCCCCATCAATATCGATGATTCCTGAAATTTGGTGTATACCGTTCTTCCAGTACATGACACCTGTTGTTTCCAAATCGTAAAATAGTATCTTAGCCATTTCCCCAAATTTTAGTATCAATAATTAAGTGTTTATTTTCTTGGCAGTAGTCCCAAAACAGTTCGACATTTGAAATGAATTCTTCATGAAGAGATTTTTTGTTCATGTAAGGCTCTAAATAGACATTCTCAAAATCAGTAATTAAATAGTCGAATCTCTCATTTTCTGGAAGCATCAAACCAAATGCTTTATGCTGAGAATAGTCTTGGTATTTACCAAGCTTATAATGTAAGGTAGTCTTTAGGTCAATGATCTTTTTATCCAAGGTAAAATCAGCAAATCCGCCAACTTTAAAACTACCATGAGAAAATGATACAATTTTTTCAATCCAAACTTGAATGCCGGTATAGGCTACCAGTTTGCTGACTACTTTATTTACCAAATCACCATTAAATTCAAGATCATTAAATTGATATGTTGGATTCCCTGTAAGCGTTAAATTTACACAAGACTCAAAAGCAACACCTCGTTTTGCAGAATCATCCTGTACAGTTTTAACCTTATTGATCTTATCGAACAATTCCTTTACCTTATCTTGGGGGAAACCGCCATCTTTCAAGTATAGAAAGCTGTCGATCAATGTCGGGGTTATATAGAAATTATGCATTTTTATTGTATGTTATTACTATATTAACACCCTGATGCTTGACTGGTGCTTTAATAATCTCTCCAGTTTCCTCATCTGTAAACTCTTTTGTTATTGATTTTAGGAAAGCTTCTTTACCTTTTAGCAGTTCGTCAACCTCGCGTTTTTGCTTTACCAATAAATCGTACTCTGTGTCGCCACAAGTGCTGAAATCCCAAGACGGTCGGCCAGCTCGCGTAGCAAGGGTAATAAAATGTTTTTCATAACCATGCTTTAGTTTGGTTTCATCGATCCTTTCTTTAAAATAAGGTATGATAGTTTCGACGAATTTTTCCATTTTTTTGAACGCGATAAAAAAATCAATCTCGTCGATCATGCCCTCATCTAACAGCTCAAAATAATGAGTCGCAACAAGACCAAAATCCGATTGTTTAAGTGAAAGCGCAGCTTCTACGCCTTCACATACTTTCTTTAAATTTTCGTCCATTACGCTGTCTGTTTTTGGTTTTTAGCATCAACTAATGACTTCTTTTTCGCAGTAAATTGAGAAACGAAATCACCATCTGTGTGAAGCTTTTGCACAGAGTTGAAAATTTTAGCAAGACCTTCCACGGTGGTTGTTAAATCCGCTCGTTTAAGGGCTACTAATTTTATGAAATCCAAATTGTCATGTAATGACGTGTTGTTGTTCCAAATAGTATTTAGCGATTCTAAATCAGTAGTCTTGTCAATAACTTTCTTAAGAGTTGGCGCAATACCGATAGGCACTACTTCTTCTGATTTTTGCGACTCGTTCGAACTGCCTTCGTATTTTCCACTGTGTCCCATGTATACATCGGATGCCATTCCGATCATTTTAGTTGCAACAGAAATAGCATCTGTATAAGCCATCTTTTGTGCTTCATCTGAAACATAAATACCATTCTTTTCGACAGTTGAAAACATTGATCCGCCGAAGCCTAAAATTGGCTCAGACCATTCATTTTCGTGCTTGAAAAGGAATTCTAAGGAACAATTACAAACGATCTCTTCACCTTTAGTTTGATAGGTGAAATTGACGTTTTGTATTTTCCAACCAATTCCGCAAGGGCCGAACTGTTCTGTTAGACGCATAATTCGCCATTGCGGTTTTATGTCACTCATGCCTTTGAGTCTTCCGCCAGTTATTGGCTTTAAGTATTCTTCAGGAACCTCTTTAAGGTTATCATAGATATTTAAATTTGACATGATTGACATGGGTTAAAAGTGAATAATGGTGAAAAGAATTACTACCGTAAAGAAGGCTGCAACAATGAATATTTGCAGAAGGAAATTAGTGCCTTCTTTAATGTCAGATATCCAAGCATCCGAAAGATTCAGTCGAATTGACCGTAATAAAATGATTACCTTTTTCATGTTTGTGTGTGTTACTTTTTGTGTGTTTAAACTATTTTGATATACTCTAATTTGATCTGTTCGGTATCATGGTGAGGAAAGAAATCTTCATAAATAATTTCGTGTCCATCAACGATATTGAAAAATATCACTTCGGTACCGTGGGGAACAGTCTTAAAGACCATTCCATCATACTTTGGCGAACTCATAATTTAAGATAAGTTGGTTTGCTACTTCAAGAGCCGATTGTTCCGCTTCGTCATAATTAAAAGCTTCGTCGCCTGGTCTTAATTTTCTCTCTTCGATGTTCGGCGATTCCCATCCACCTGTTATAACATCTGCACCTTGGGTTACGAAATCAACACCAACACATATAATGTCTTCCTCTTCAAAGAAGCCGTCATTATATTTAGATTGCATGACATAATAGGCTTTTAATGACGCTTTGTCAGATTCTTGGTCAATTAGAACAAAGTTCTCGTTGATTCCTTCTACAATTGTTGTATTTTTCATACCTTTGATTTGTGTTTAAACCACATCCTTTAGGGTGTGTGTTACTTTTGAAGCCCCGCTCTAACGGGGCTTTGTTGTTATTTGATACACAAAGTTACAACTTGATATTTAAAGATACAACTATAATACAACTTTTATTTTATCTTTTTTTTCTTCGGCTTTGGGTCCGTGCGCCAAACATATACCTTTTTGTCAGTTGTTTTAGTTGTAAAATAGTAATCAGGATAGTCTTTTTTAATTTTACCTATAACATTTCTTAAATAATTTTTTTTACTTAAATCAGCTTCCAAAGCCTGATTATTAAGCTCTAGACGCAAAAGAAGGTCTTTAGCGCTTTCCTTAATGGGTTTTTCTACAATATGCATAGTAGTGAATGTTGTAAAACGGTATTAATTTTGTTATATTTATGTTATACAATGTTATAAGTAGTTGTATAACAGTATTGTAAATATAACAATAATACAACTAAACTACAACTGTTAATGTGTACATATTTGATAATTAGATGTTAAAAAATCTCAAACAGGCAATTAAGGAAAAATTCGTATTTGACGCTTTAGCTGCAACAGCTCTCGGAATGGATAAAGGCAATCTTTCAAGCATGTTAAAAGAAGAGCCTAATTATTTTGATAGAATGCGGAAGGGGCGGTACGAAAAAATTAATGCTGTGTTTAGTGAGTATAACATGGATTGGTTAGCTGAAAAAGTTGGCGATGAACATAAGTATCGAGAAGGCGTAACCCAATACACTCCAAGTAAATCAAATGGCAATACCTTAGGCTACCTTCCAGATGATGAGATGCAGATTTTTGACGAAGAAGGTAACACAAAATTTTACGAGATTTCTCCTGGAGTTTACCGCATGAAGGTTCCCCTAATGGCTGAAACGGCAAAAGCGGGCTCTCTAACTGGATATGCGGACGCTGAATTTATCGAAGATCAGGAATACATTTTTACCACAGTCTATAAATATCATAAAGGTAATTACCGAGCTTTTAAGGTAATTGGCGATAGCATGGATGTCGATCGGAGAGTAACCTTTGTACATGGCGATATATTGATCGCCCGTGAAATAAAAAAAGATTTTTGGAAGTCCAGGTTTCATACACATAAATATCCATTTTATGTATTTGTAACAAAGTCGGACGGAATTATATTTAAGGAGCTGACGGCCCATGATGTGGATACCGGAATTGTGAAGCTCCATTCTCTTAATGAGGATAAGGATACTTACCCTGATTTTGAATTAAGTTTGGATGATGTGGAATACATTTTTAACGTAGTCAAAAGAGAAGTAGAAATATAATGAGCATTACTAGCATTAAAGAGCAATTGAACATTACTGAAAGTGTTATCAACTATTTAAAATCTAAACAATTTTTCGCGGACCAGGAGGACGAAATTTTCTTTGTATCGGGAAAGGATCAAAGGCCATCAAACACAAAGCTAATTTTGGTAAATACTTTATTTGCCATGAAAGATGATGATACAGGCGATATTGATGGATATCTAAACGTCAACATTCAAGATACCGATAACTTATGGATCGAGTACCTAAGTGAGCTGATAAATTTATTTTTAGATCAATCGTTAGTTGATGGGTTTAAAATTGAATATACTACCGAGCATCTATTTAAAGTTTCTGAAGAACTGTTTTTCAAAAACCTTAAATTCAAATTTTCAAAATAATGGAGGAAGAAAAAGAAGGATTAGGTTTTAAAAGTGAAGGCGCTAGGCTAATGAAATTCAGGCTTAAAATGAATTTGTCCCAAAAGGAAATGTCAAAAATCCTAGGGACATCGCAGCCTGTAATCTCTTTTATGGAAAAAGGAGAGCGGCCATTAACATTTGCTCATCTACGGATATTGCGTAAAAAATTCAATTTCAATATTAATTGGTATTGTACCGGTATGGGCGCAATGCAGTTTACGGACGAAAATAAAAGTACACTAATATCCGATGTGAGCACTATTCAAAAAGACTACGAAGATCTTTCCAAGCAATACGATCAATTAAAGAAAATCGTCTATAAGCTTGTGCAAGATGTTTATGCAAAGGATGAGTAAGCTATATACCTAGCTTATCCATCCACTCAGCGAGCAACCGCGCTTTGTCTTCGTTAGTTGCTCGTATATATTTTAAAAATGACTTTTCCGTCTTGTGACCAGTAGCTGTCATAATCAAAAGATTTGGAACGCCTAACATGAACATATTGGTTGCATAGGACCTGCGGCCGGTGTGACTACCTACAAGATCACTCATCATAACTTTTTTAGATACCCCTTCGACCTTAATGGTTATTTCCTTATCTATCTTTAAAGCCTTTGATCTGAAAATTTCTTTTATTGTTCTATTGAACTCCTGATTGCTAACGGGCTTTGGCCAATTGTTATCATATTTTTCCAATATTTCCCGAAGTTTTTTCATGATAGGGATTGTGACCCGTTCCTCGGTTTTATTTTGCTTCATCCGAAGGAAACGTTCGTCCAGGCTAAGTATCTGGAAATTGCTAAAATCTTCGAATCTCATTGCGCTGTAGCACCCAATCAAAAATAGATCCTTCACCCGATTGTATTTTCCGACAAATTCATGATTATGTAGTTTTTCAATATCTTGCATACTGATCGATATCGTGTCGGATTCATAATCAGGCTTGATAAATCGGCTCGACTTGTGACCGATCTCTTCTGTTACAAAAAACTCTCCAGCTTCATTCATGATAGCTTTGATATCGCGAATTCTAGTGGCGAAGGTACTTGTTGTCATCTTTTCAATATCAAAACACATTTTTTTGAATTTGTTATAGAATGTAAGATTTACTTCATTAAAAGGAATATTCTTGAGCTTATGCAGCTCAATATATTTTTTTAGATTATACAAAGTAGTGTCTTGGTTTTTGATTGAAGATGCCTTATACCGTTGTCCTTTTCGTGGCCCCTTAATTATTACCCTGGTACCATCCCTTCTTTCTTTGATTACCAATTCAAAATATGATATGAGATCGTGCTGAACTTCGATAGTTTCAGAATCCAGAACAATAATCTTATCCTTAAACTCCTCATCTAGTAAGCTTCGAAGAATATCCTTTGATCTAACTTTATTTGTATTGACCTGAGTCATGCAGAAAGTCATCATTTCTTCTAGAGTATCATTGACCTGGATCGCAAAACCGTAATTATTTTTGATTGGTTTTTTCTGATTGTTTTTAAAGTATTGGTTATTGTAAAACTTTTCCTCAATTCGAAAGCCAGTATAGTATTCAAGACGGTCACCAAAAAAAGAATAATAAAGATACAATTGCCCATCTCGTTCATTTTTTTTCTGCTTAAAATATATCTTCGGAATTGCCATACGTTATAATCAAATTTTTAACTGCACACAGTTAATGCACACAGTTTTTAAGGACTATAAAGATACAAATTGATACAATTAGATTTACTAAATATTTTAGCTAAATTGATTTGGAATATTGATAAGCTATTTTTTCACTAAAAAGATTGTAACAGATTTTTAAAGATATTTTCGGTTCAAACCTCAGCGGGGTCACTTGCAAAAAGCTATTTTACGTAAGTAGGATGGCTTTTTTTATTCTTAATGCAAATTGAATTATTTCCGTTTTGCAGGTATCAAATTGAAATGGTTTTTCAGTGTCGAATGCTAAAATTGTCGGACAACTAATCCATTATTTTTATCAGCTGTCACGTATTATTTCTGCTAGGAAAACATAAAACTCTTTAATCTGTTATTAATTCAGCGAATTTATTATGTAAATTTGTATTTCATACGATAAGCTTATGGAAGACAAGAAGATTTCGATATTGTACGTTGACGACGAAGAAAACAATCTGTTTTCTTTTAAAGCGACATTTCGACTAAAGTATAAAGTGTTTACGGCAATTAGTGGTGCCGATGCGATCGATATTGTCAAAAACAACCAGATACATATTATCATTACTGATCAACGGATGCCGGAAATGACCGGAGTAGAGTTTTTGGAAGAGATTATTAAGATCAATGCAGCCCCAATGCGTATCCTTTTGACGGGATATACAGACATGGCGGCTGTTGTTGATGCGGTCAATAAAGGAAAGATCTTTCATTACCTCAATAAGCCTTGGAGTGAAGAAGAGCTCGATCAAACGATTCAACGCGCTTATGATGTCTATGCTGAGCGTCAAAAGATTGTGGAGACTAATTCTCAACTTGAGACTTCAAATGATCAGTTGGAGTTTCTGCTTCGGCAAAAGCTACTTTCCTAAAAGATTATCATTTTAGGAAAGTCGACTTTTATTTAAAATGTCTGTTTGTTAGTGATACTCTTCGCTACAATCGTATAGGGTTGCCGAAAGAGAGGTGCTTATTTGCTCGGTATGACGACGGTAAAGGTTGTGCCCTGATTTGGTTGTGATTGTACCTCAATTTTCCCTTGTAGTTTTAGGAGTGCATTCTGAACATTATAGAGCCCAAATCCCATGCCCTTCGCTTGATCACTGGCTCTAAAGAATAATTTAAAGATATCTTCAACATACTCTGGAGATATGCCTATTCCGTTGTCACTCACCATAATCTTAGCTTTGCGTTCTGATACGGATACAGAAAGTTTGACGTATTGGTTTTCCTGTCCTTTACGTTGGTATTTAAAAGCATTAGAAAGAAGATTGTGCAATATTAGTTCTAGAAGCGCTTTGTCTCCGCTAAAGATTTCTTTTTGTTCCACTGAAATTTCAAAAGCAACATCTTTATTTTGCGTATACATGCTGTAAAACTGACGTATGTTGCCAAAGAGCTCTTCGAAATTTATCGCTGACAACATGAGTTCCCCTCTGCGTAAAAGATAATAGTCGCGCAGACTGTCAATATAAGCATCTAAGCTGACCAAGGAACTATCCATTAGTGATAACAACTCATGGATACGATCTATGCTGTCAAACTCTAATCCAAGTTTCACCGCAGAAAGAACCCCAGTCAATGGATCACGAAGATCATGGCTAACGCTATAAGCGAACTTATCTAATTCATCATAAGCTTTTTGTAGCTCTTGATTCTTAACCTCTAGCATAGAGTTTGCAACATAAAACTTATTGGCTTCTTCTATTGCGGAAACGATCTCTTCATTCATCCAGGGTTTTCGGACAAACCTAAAAATATGCCCCTTATTAACGGCGTCGATTACAGTTTCCATATTGGCATAAGCCGTTAAAAGAATACGGATTGGTTTTGGAAAATCTTTTTTAATGCGGTGCAAAAAATCGATGCCCATCTCATCCGGCATACGTTGGTCACAGAAGATAATACGAATATCAGGATGAGCATGAAGGATCGTTTCGGCCTCACTCGTATTGGATGCCGTATGGATAGCATAATCGTATCTAAAGTTCGCTTTAAAGCTAACCAAATTGTTTACTTCGTCATCGATATATAATATTTCAAGCTCCCTCTGCATAATTTTATTATATGGTTTTATCCCTTACAAAAGATATGAAAAAATAATAGTTAATTGAACTATTTTAAGTTTATAGTGGTATTAATTGTTTTGTTGAATTGGAATGAGGAGTGTAAAGCTTGTACCCTGTCCCACTTCTGAGTCCACAATAATTTTACCATGATGTTTCGCGATGGTATTATAGGCTATGGACATTCCCAAACCAGTACCTTCGCCAACGTCTTTTGTTGTAAAAAATGGTTCGAATATCCGCTCATGGATTTCTTTTGGAATACCTATACCATTGTCTGCGATTTTGATAAAGACGGAGGTATTATCCGCATGAACTCCGGTCTCAATCCAGATTTTACCACCAACATCGTGATTAAACTTCTTATTCACGGCGTAAATAGCATTTGTCACAATATTCAAAAAGACCTGATTGAGTTTGCCGGCATGACATTCGACCTTTGGCATATCACCATAGATCTTATCAACTTCAATCGTGTTATTTAATAAACTATTGAGGATAACCATTGTTGACTCCAACCCCTCGTTTAGATCTGCAAATTTTAATGTATCCTCGTCTACGCGCGAGAAGATCCGCAAACTCTTTACTATTTCGGCAGTCCTATGGGCCCCATCATGCATCCCTTTTAAAAGAAAATCTACCTCTGTTTTCAGATAATCAATATCCAGGTCATCTTTGAATTTTTTGATCTGCAATTGCTTTTCCGTATCGGATATCCCCTCTTTAAAAGCTATACGTTCTACCTCCTCCAGCGTTTCCCAGATCATCTTGATATCACGCTTTAATGGAGCGACATTGGATGTAACAAAGTTGATTGGGTTGTTGATCTCGTGCGCAACCCCCGCAGTCAGTTGACCAAGAGAGGCCATCTTTTCGGCTTCGACAAGTTGAGATTGTGTTTCCTTCAAGTGAGTAAGAGTGGTTTGTAGAGACTCATTGGATTCTGTTAATTCACGTGTCCGCTCATCTACTTTTTGTTCCAATACGATATTTTGCTCGCGTATCAACTTTTCGTTTTCTAATGAGATCGCTAATTCCCTGACTTGTGATGCTTCTTTCTCTTCTTTTAAGATATTGATACTATAAGCTAGACCGAAGGACAATAAAGCCATCTCCACGACAGATGCAATTTGTACGGCGTTACTCGTAAAATCGTTATATTTCAAGATGCCATAATCTTTCAATAAAAAGACGACAGAACCTAATAGTAAAATTGTCCAACCGTAAACAAAATATTTAGCCGGTTTATAGCCATTTATCATTACCCGATAGGATAAGTAAAGGACAAATAAAGACCCTGCTCCTGTTGTTAGCTGCATAACCATGAACGCTGGTTGTGTGAGATTGAGCAGTGTAAGAAGGCTACCCGCGACAAAAAGGATGATAAAAACAGTAATCACACGCCTTGACCGAGGAGCATTTTTCGGTAATTGAAGAAATGAATCTGCAAAAAGCAGGGCGCATAAGCCTGATAAACATCCGAAGATAATAGGACCTTTTGTCGCAAAATAAGTCCAATTTGGCCATAAATATTGAAAACTGTAACCTTTAATACCCATTTGTGTTATTCCTGCACAAAGAACATAAAGGACATAATACAGATACCCCCTTTCACGGACAGAAAAAAATAGGAACAAATTGTATATCGCCATAATACCGACAATACCAATATAGATGCCACTTAACAAACTGTCGTCATTCATCTCTTTTAAGAAACTGCGTTCGTTACTTAAATAGATCGGAAGAATAATCTGTTCCGTACTTTTTACGCGAAGAAAAAAGATGGTCTTCTCATTTCCGGGTAATTGGATGTCGAATGCGTAATTAGGAACCTTATATTTTCTAGCCGAAAAAGATTGATGTTCGCCCAGCTTGACCGATTTATAATGCCCATTTGATGATGGTACAAAAAGTTCGACTTCATCCAAGAGAGGGTAGGCAATTTCGAGCAAGAGTTCAAGTTTCTCTTTGCCCTTATTTGTCACAGGCAATCGGAACCAGATGTCAGTGGGTGATATGCCCAAATTGGGTACCTTGCTTCCTAACGGCTGGAAGGAGGAAGCTGAAGTATCCGCAAAGTTAGGCTCTCCTCTCCCCATATAACGCTCGAGACCATATCCGATCAATACACGCTGCGTTGGTTGATCGATAATAACCTCTCCAAAACAAGTTGAGCTGCAGGTAAAAATAAATAAGAAGATCAAGTTAAGCCAGCATTTCATCACTATATGCTATTTTTTTGCTTCGGCAATAACTAAATTCATAGAAACAAGGAAACAACCCGCTTCATCAGCTTGGTCCAATGTGTTTTGAAATTCCTCCATTTCGGCTGTGCTCAACTTCCCTTTTTCGACCATCTCCAAAAGAATTTTATCTAAGAAAAGATAGCGGTTGGCTTCTTCTTTCGAGCGGGCTACCATACAGAATGTTTGCAATTGAACTTGTTTAAAGCCTTGAGTCAATAGGTCTGAAGTTAATTTATTCCCAGCCCAGCCATTGTTGACTTTTTCTTCGGTCAAATAATGGCATATCTTAGCCTCAATACCCACATGCTTGCTGTAAAATGTCAGGCTATTCCAGATCGTCTCGACGATGACTAGGGGTTGACCTTCACGCAAAACACGGTGAACCTCAGCAAACATTTTCGGTGCTTCCGGCAGATGTTGTACAACACGTTCCATTCTGATGCCAGCAATGGAATCATCTGTAAAGCTGAGTTGATTAACTTCACCCTGAACAAAGTCGACGTTCTTTACCTCCACACTGCTTGTTTTGGCATGTTCGATTAAAGCCTTATCATGATCCAATCCAACGACAAGAACGTTATGGCCAAGCATATTGGCCAAATTGATGGCATCCATTCCAGTTCCACAACCAAGATCGACGACAACGCCTTCTTTAATCGTATTAAAAGGAGTATATGAATGTATTTTTAATTGTTTAAGAAAATCACCGGTATCCATTAAATAGCCGGCGCCATAATGTTTAGTGTCCATTACAAGATATTTAAATTACGATCATCTGGTTTGTGATCTAATGATGTATGTTTCAGGTTTTTAATAATTTCATTTAAATCCCATTGATTGAGATTCGGAATATCGATTTGATAGTGAATTTCAATCTCCTTATTCCGCAAAGTTTCTATGCGGACAATATTGGAATTATTGCGAAGCGACAAAATTGCATCTTTGTTTTCTTCATCGGCCTCAGTCAAGGTGTCTAGATTGCGCATAATCATTACCGTAGCCAGCAGATCCAGCTTCGGATAATAGAATGTGCCATTATTTCCAACGCTTGTATCAATGCGATAGCCAACACTCTCTGCTAATTTCACTGTATAAGGAGCACATAACGCAAAGAGTGATTTAATGCCAATCTGTGTGCTGATAGCAGCACCAGCCCTCGTCAAAAATATGCTGCCAATGCCATATCCAGCAATTTCCCTGGAGTTCCAAAGGCCACAACCTTCACCGGTCCCCTGTTGCGCATAATCATAAACAAGATCTAAGACTTTGGCATCCATCGCTCCCGTGGCCTGTTCAATCGGAAGTGGTTCGCTTCCTCCAGATACGTGTATACGTACTCCACCATAGACTTTATCACCATCAAGGGATTCTACGATCAGGACAAATGATGCCGGATTGTACATCCAGTCATTTTTGGAAGAAGTTACTTTTTTTACGCCTATAGCAGTTAACACATGCGCGTGTCCTTCTATGAAACGTTCACAGGTTTGGGGATCGTCGATAGCCCGAAATGCTCTTAGTCTTACTACTGGACGCCCGTCGTTGAATAATAATGCCACCGAATGCTTTGATTTATCGTTTAAACGCAAAACTAATCAATTAAATGCAAAGGTGTTTACTCTTCAAATAAATTATACCGTAATGCAACCGCCTGCACCATGTGATGGTAAAATTGTTTGATTCCTTTTTCACCTTGACGAGCCAAAATAGACCGTTTTAACTGATGTCATCGAAAATACATTTTATCATCTTAAGATGCGGTATTTTCGAGATACAATAAATTTAGCCATGTAAATATTAATGCTTCTGGAGGCTATTTTTATGAATCTGACCGTCTTTCATGATTAACAAGAAGTTTTTTTCCGGATCTGCCAATAGTTTTAAATTCTTAAGCGGATCTCCGTCTACGAGGATCAGATCTGCTAATGCTCCTTCTTCTACTGTTCCCAGCTTGCCAGGATAAGGACTTCTTAACCCCGAAAGCTGCAGAAGTTCACCGTTGTCTTGGGTAATCATTTTAATGATCTCAGCATTTGTAAACCACTTTTGAAGGCGCAAAATAAAAGCATTCTGCATTTTGTTCAGTTCCGGTTCAAAAAGGAAGTCTGTCCCCCAAGCCAGCTTTACTCCATATTTTTTAGCCATAGGCCATACTCTTTCCTGACCTTCAATAACAGGTTTACGCTTGATTCTTCGTTGTGGATCCATATCGGGTGTATCTTCCACTAGGTTTTGTAAACTAAGCCAGATATTCTTTTCTGCGATTAGCTGCAAAGTTTCTTCGTCGAGCAATTGTCCATGTTCTATACATTTTACACCAGCTTCGATCGCTCTTCGAATTGCTCTTGGCGTATACGCGTGTACGGTCACATAAGTTCCCCAGTCTTCGGCTGCCTCTACCGCTGCTTTCATTTCGTCTAACGTATATTGAGTAACATCCACAGGATCATATGCTGAAGAAGTTCCTCCTCCTGCCATGAGTTTAATTTGACTTGCCCCGAATCGCAGATTCTCTCGTACTGCCGTCAGGACCTCATCACGACCATCGGCGATGAATGTTGCTCCATATCGCTCCGCACGGGAGACAATGCCGAAAAAACGGCGCGATTTTTCCGCCGGTGTCCGAAAATCTCCATGTCCCGCAGTTTGACTGATAACAGCACCAGAAGGCCATATTCTAGGCCCCAAAAGCTTACCCTTGTCAATCGCTGCTTTTAATGGAAATATAGGACCACCGACATCACGTACACTTGTAAAACCCCGCATTAACATCTGTTGCGCCGAGAGCCCCACCGTGTTGATCAAGAATTCCTCAGATAATTCATTTGTCATCATTTGAGGCATTGTCAAAGCGCCAAATACCAAATGGACATGGACATCAATCAATCCGGGCATTAGGGTTTTGCCTTTAGCGTCAATTCTAACGATATTCTTAGCTCGCGCGTCAATAGGAGATGTACTAATGGTCTGAATCGTGTTCCCGTTTATCAAAACATGTTTTGCTGCAGTTAACGTTTGAGTTGTATAGTCAAGCAGTTTAACATTTTCTATTAAAATTTGCTTTTCCTGTGCTTGGACAACAAGGATAAAAGTCGAACAAAAAAATAAAGTAAGTAGTTGACCTAAACGCATAGCTTGGAGAATTACGTTAATATATAATATGACAAATCAATTTTAATTCCAGCGGCCTAATATATGCTTGAAAAAATATCTTCTAAGTTAAATTATAAATTCAATATATTTCACTTTTTTCGCTATAAATTTTTGTTCTCTCTACCTTTTTTGAAGAAGTCTTTATTACTGTACGCTTTTAATTACAAGAAAAACGCTAAATTTATGCAATCATGATCTATAAAAAACCTGTTCTAAGTTATTTAAATAGCATAATTCCCGAAATTGTCTCCATAAGAGAGCTGTTCATATATGCCTTCTTACTCGGCTTATCAGCGTATGTATTCCTGCTGGTTTTTCAGCCATTTGGAACGTATAATTTTGAGCATGCCCATAAATTTAGCTTGTTATCTGGATACGGGGTTATATTATCCTTTGCATACGTCTTAATTTCTATCCTCTTACGTAAAAAAAGGGGAACGGTTGGGATAGAACTAATTCGTATTTTTCTTGTGTTCCTATTATCAAGTTTTTTAAATTTTGTCTATCATGGTTGGATCATCAATAAAGCCCCTTTGCAGTGGGATAACCTCCCCTATATTGGATGCTATACGCTTTCACTTTACAGCCCTATCGCTACGATTTATTTTTTGCTTCGAGTTGATAAGCGTCATTCACATCATAAAAAAAATAACTCGCCGATTGGAAGTCTTTCGATAAAGCCGGCTATGATATTGAGCCAAGGGAATGACTGCCATTTGGCCATGGTCGATATTCCCAATGGTAGTCAACCTTTGAAGTTGCTGCCAAGCGATTTTATTTTTGCGAAATCGATGGATAATTATTGCATGATCTATTTTAGGATGGATGGTGCGGTGAAGAAGCGGCTGGTGCGAATTACGTTAAGTCGCTTGTCTGAACTGTTCAATACAAAGTCTATTCACCGATGTCATCGGTCCTTTCTTGTCAACTTTGAAAAAATCATTGTAAAGGAAGGGAATGCCAAGGGCTTTTTGTTACGTTTTGCAGATACCGAAGATTGTGCTGTTATTTCGAGGTCTGCTTTGAAATCCGTTAGCCCCTACTTATAGGGCAGACCACCCACGCTATGGTCAATCATCCCTAAATCTTGCCATACGCCACATAACTTTGTATACTCATCGTTAAGGGCATAATTTTGCTCAAAAAAAGATGAACACAAAAAGTTTAAACCTACTGGTATTATTTCTTTTCTTCGGAATATACTTTATCCTTGATTATTTGTTTTTTGCAATACTGCAATCCATGATAGGCAACTATGTCCACAGTAGATTTTTGGGGCATGTACTGACGTATGCAATTAGCCTTATACCACTGCTTTTAGGGGCAATGCTACTTAAACCGAAAGGGCAGAATGAATTCTTGGAAAAATTTGGGTTAAAAGGCTCTTTTTTACAGGGGCTTTCTTTTGGAATTATAGCCACCTTACCCATGTTCTTGGGGTATGCCATTGTTTTTACCTTAAATCGCAAAATAGATCCAAATGCGCTATTAATAAATAGTGTGTCATCGGGTTTTTTTGAAGAAGTGATCTTTCGTGCCTATTTTTTTGGTTTAGTTTTTCGCTATACGCGACTAGGTTTTATTCCATCCATTTTAGCCACCTCATTCCTTTTTGCTATACTGCATCTTTATCAGAGTCAGGATTTCGTAGAATTGACCCTGATTTTTTGTACGACTTTCTTCGGCTCTATCCTATTTTCGTGGTTGTATGCCGAATGGAGTTTTAATCTTTGGATACCGATAGCACTTCATGTTTTGATGAATTCGGCATGGATGATTTTTGATGTTGCAGACAATGCTGCAGGAAATGGATGGAGCAATTTTTTCCGCTTCTTGACCATCTTTATCGCTATCATTAATACCATTGTGCATGCACGGAAGTCAGAGGCCGGTTTACAAATTAAAGGGAAAAATTTATGGCTAAGAGACTAAAAATTCCTCAGGTTTTTAACGAGCCTTTGTGGCTATAGATATCCTATTCAAAGGATCTCGTTCAAATTTGGAATGAGCTTTAGATTTTACCTCGCTAAAACTGTGAACCTTTGGATAATCGTATTGGCTCTCGGAGAACCCCTGAAAACCAGTATTTTTTTTTGGCATGGGAATCGCTACCTTGACCTTTATGAATAGACAACTATTTTCACCCCTATCTTTATTCCTTGGAGCAACATTATTCATGGGAATCTTGAGCTGTGGTCACAATACGAGGGTTAATAATACAGATTTAAAGGATTCTTCTGAACTTAAAACCATTGCCGTGAAGGATACGATGAATGCTGCTAAATTTCCTCCTTTGCCGATTGACTATGACAAGACAAAGGTTTTAAAAAACACCTATGTTGTTGATCGTGCTGGAGTCGAACTTAGACAAGGTGCAGATGGAGCGGCTCCGCTATTAGGAAAATATCCCTATGGCACCAAGCTGGATGTGATCGGTGAAGAAGGAGAATGGGTTGCTGTCATGGACCGTATACAGCGCGATTACAAAGGGGAAAATGGCGAAACAGGTGATATTACACGATGGGAAAAAGTGTATGTAGCGAAGTCCAGGCTGGGGAAACAGGATCAGATTACAATTTCCCCCAGAGATTTAAATTCAATCGTCTCACTTACTATAAATGGTAAAGAAATGTATTATGAAAAGGGGCATTCTTTAGATAAGTATCTCCAGTTAGAGTTGATTGATAAGCAAACGTTCCTAGCCGCTCAGAATACGGCCAAAAATTATTTGATCAAGGATACCCTGTCTTATCCTAAAAACGGAAAGATCTTGGAATTGCCTTTGACCAATGGGAAAAAGTTAACTTTTACGGATAAGGATATCGATAATGAATTGGAAGCCAGTTATTCTTATAAAGGACATTATGATTTTCTAAATGCTTTTGCCGTTGATGGGAATTACTGGGAAAGTGCTGATGTGCGACTTTTTGATAAACGGGATGGTCATCTAATTGTGGAATGTGGGGATTACCCCTACTTTTCTGCCGATAAAAATTATCTGATGACTTTGCACGCCGATCCATATGAATCGACAGGTGACTTGCAGCTCTTCCACGTGAAACAAGGAAAGGTGACGCCGATGCTTTTTGTTAGTTTTAAAGAGTGGATGCCAACCTGGAAAGAGGAATTGATGTTTTGGGGCAACGATGGATGTATATATACTGCTGCCAACCATATTGATGGCTATTGGGGCGATGAAGGATCGTTGAACGAACGATCACAGTTTATCCGAATCAAGATATTACCTTATTAAAGACCGGCCTAAACTATACTTTTGTTCATCAACTGTGTGTATATATTTACTGTTTTTCTGTCTTAAGTAAAACTATTCTGGTATGCACCTGTTGTATTCCATAAAATAGATTATAGTTTGTAATTTAGCTGGATGAAACTAAGAATATTATCGTTATTTACTATCCTTTTTCTCTTTACTACGTTGTCTAAAGCACAAGATAAGCCCTGGAAACAACATAATAAATGGATCTGGGGTCCTTCAGTTGGCTATCAGTATCAAAATGGCAATTTTCTGAAAGTTTCGGGCTGGGGCTTATTTGCACCTAATGATTTTCAATATATGAAAATTGATGCCGGAGCTAATTTCAGCTGGATGGAAGGTAAAACGACGGTTATTCCAGAGCTGGGATTTACTTACTATCTAAATGATTTTGTTCTTTTCCCTTTTGTGAAAGCAGAGTTAACACCTTACACCATAACGCCAAAAGTGGGGGCCAGTCTATTCTCCATTGTGGATCTGGGAATAGGTTATGGATTTGATTATAATACGAAGAAAAATTTTAAGCCGATTGACGGAATTACCGTTTCAGTGGGGGTAAATATTCCGCTCAATTTTCATATTTATTAATTGGAAAATGTGCAGTAAGACGATCTATAAACTCCTGGGGCCGTTTGTTGCGTTGTTAACGCTGGTTAGCAACCTAAAAGCGCAAGATTATTTAATCGGTCCTTCACTGAGTTATCAGTTCCAAAAAGGCAGTGTATTAAAAACGGGTGCTTATTTCGCATTCCCTTTTAGTGGAGATCATATACTGCGAGCAGATGCAACAGCAAACTTTACTTGGACACAAAAAAAGTTTGCCGTAATCCCTGAGGCTGCAATAACGTATTATCCCCAAACCTATGTCTTGACTCCTTTTGTTCGTACAGAACTTACTCCATATACCATTACCCCCAAAGTTGGAGTGAGCTTGGCTACATTGGTGGATCTTGATTTTGGTTATGGATTTTCAATCAATGAAAAAAGAGATTATAATCCGATAAAGGGGTTTGCGGTGTCTCTTCGATTTAGTATTCCGCTAAATTATCGAATCAATATGTAGCTTAGTTTCGCGCTTTGTCTTAGCTTGGTTATGTCTGCCAAACGCTAAATTTGACGGGCCATTTTTTATGCTAGCCTATTTCTCTTGTAAAGCAATTACCCTATCGTACTTTTTGGGAACGGCAAGACTAATTGTCAAGCCATTTTTTGAAGACTGAGACTTTCTCCCGGGAGACAATAAGCTCATCCGATTCATAATGTTTAAGGTATATTTTTAGCCGGGCATTGGAATGTACAGCAATATTTTTGATGGCATCAAATTGAATAATCGTGCTTCGATTGATCCTAAAGAAATCCTTAGGAGATAGTTGTGGCATCAACGCATCCAATGTCTGATCCAAAAGATAGTTTCCATTTTCGTTGGTATAAAGGTAAGTGCCTTTGTTTTCGCTGTAAATGCATTCAACTTGCTGGCTTGTCACAACTTTTAGACTTTGGCCAATTTTGATTGTAAAGCGTTCCTTAAATGTTGGGGTAGGGTTTCTAAACAACGCTTCAAGCGATGCCAGATCGAACGGAGGATTGGGGCGTCTAAATTGGCGGAATTTTTCAATTGCATTTTCTAATTCTTCATCTTCAATTGGCTTCAGCAGGTAATCGATGCTATTTTGTTTAAAAGCACGCAACATATATTCATCGTATGCGGTGGTAAAAATAATGGCCGAACTGGGTTTCACCTGCTCCAGGATGTCAAATGAAATCCCATCCGCGAGCTGAATATCCAAAAAAAGGAGGTCTGGGTCACTGTTTGACATAAACCACTCTATGGATTCTTCCACCGTTTGCAGTACAGCAGATACGGTATAACCGAGCTCCTCAAGTTTTCTTCGAAGTAATCTCGCCGATGGAAGTTCGTCTTCTATAATTAATATTTTCATTGCTTATCGTGCTTCTTATCGATTATCAAATCTTTGTGCCGTTTAATTTAGTGAGGCACAATGCCGCTGGGCAGATGTTGTCTTTCAGTGCTTAGCCGCATGTATTTATTGAAGATTCCATGGTTCTAGGGGGTTATTTCATTGATGATGGGCAATCCGACAGAAAATAATAGATCAGTTTCCTGAATATGCACCGCTAGATTGGACAGGATAGCATAACGTTCCTGAATATTTTTCAAACCGATTCCCGAATGATCATGGAGCACTTTCTTTTTTTGAAGATTGTTTTCAACATAGAGGTAATTATTTTTTCTATAAATCTTCAATAAAAGCGGCTTCCTGATCGAAATAATATTGTGTTTGATTGCATTTTCGATCAGTAATTGAAGGGAAAGCGGTAATATAAAACCAGTATGCTGCTCCGCATTGATCTGTAGATCGATCTGTATACCGGCTTCGAAGCGCAGACTCAAAAGGTTTAAATAAGCCTTTGAAAAAGTAAGCTCTTCCTGTAAAGAAACGAGGCTTTTGTCCCTTTGTTCCAATACATAGCGATATATCCTAGAAAGGTCTGTCGTAAACATACTGGCTTTTTTAGGGCTTTCCTCAATTAATCCATTCAATACATTCAAACTGTTGAACAAAAAATGTGGGTCGAGTTGATTCTTGAGCGACTCAAATTGTGCTGCTATTTGTTGTTTTTCCTGATGAGACTCTTTGATTTGGTAATCTTTGAATCTTTTATAGAAATAGAAACCAAAAAAAATCATTGAAATGCACCAAGATATCATCGCGGTTTGAAAATAATATGCAACACGTTGTTGATGAATAAATTGGTGAAAACGCTGAGCGAAATTTTTGGGAACACCCGGGTTAAAAAGTCCAGAGAAAAAAGCATTGACAATAAAAACGACCAGTACGGTCAAGAAGAAACTGATACTGTAAAAAACAATTATCTTCTTCACAAAATCTTTACTGTTTGGGTACTTTTTCCCAACCCATTTCGATAGATAGCTATGACCTAGAAAGAGAAAAAATCCGTATAGTAAACCTCGGACCATATTAGGGTGAAAGATGATGGATATCCAAGGGACATCGTTATGGTCAAGCTTGGCCACAACCACAAAATAGATGGTCACGACCAAGCTTGCGAGTAGTGCTTGTATAATCGCTTTAAATGGTGCTTTTTTCACAACGTGTTATTTGCATTCCTTTACGAGTTGTTCTGCCCGATCTTTGCCCCATGAAGGTGCAAATGGCGTAGTAATCTTCTCTTCACCGAATAAAGATAGTGCTTTCTTTGCATCCTCACATTCTTTGCTGGTATCCTGGTTGAAATTTTTTTTTGCGTTTATTTGGAATTCCGCTAGTCCCAATACCGCACGTGGATTGTTTGGCGCAAGGCTGATGGCTTTTTGATATAGAGCTATAATCTTAGGCGAAAGCTCTTTGGCTTTTGTCATGGGATCTGTGATCATCAATGCTGTTTGGTTCATCGCTTTCAGTACAAGCCATTCTGAATTGTTGTCCTGGGCGCTATTGTTTAGTATTTCTTCTGCAGACTGTATATATTTTGCCTGTGTCTCTTTATTTTTCTCCCTAAAGGATGCTGTTGTCAGTACCATGGCCTGATAATAGGCAGGAATCCAATTATCCTTCTCTGCCTGAGCAATACGCTCTAAAAGAGCGGCTGCTTTCTGTGTCTCTCCCGATTGCCATAAACCCATGGCTTGTCCCATACTTTTTTCAAAATTGCCTTGTGCAAATACGCTTCCGCTTATAAGGCAGATGAGGACGATAATAAATGATTTCATGATCTTTCGTTTTTAGTTGTAAATATTTTTCTAAGTTATTGTTGTTGTGTGTGATGTATATGTTATTGATTGTTCTTGAAGTTGGCAATCCTTCGCTTCAAACAGAAATAATTTTGGATGGGCCGACATATTTCGATGATGAGTTGATGCTTATTATAGATTGTCCAATTGATTGTCTTTTTCATTTTTACTGATTGTCCAGAAATAGCCCAGAAACACAAAGCGCTTGGCGGTAGGGACAATCGGTCTACGGTCATAGATTCCTTGTGAATTTGGTCGGTCTGCATATTGATAGCCATAGATTGGGCTAGCGCCAAGAACATTACTGACGGAGAAATGGATAATTTTTTGCTGGCTATAAAGGAACGACCAACTCATAGAGAGATTATTGTAACCTTTTGTATGGCTATTCATAAATACTGTTTGATTGGGATCATTGTAATTTCTGCCGGATACAAACGAATTTGTCACACTGAGCTGTGAACGTAGACTGGGTAGCCAGTATTTCCCAACGATATAGAAACTGTGTTTGTAGATATATGGGGGAGTGACTGTCGTCGGATAGTTCGCTTCATTTCGCTTACTGTCCGTATAGGAATATGAAATCCAGTATTGCAGATTTTTGATGCTACTGCTGTTTTTATAAAATAGGTCAAAGCCTTTGACCTTACCGCTTCCGTTATTGTCATATTGGCTGTCGTAATTTGGCGTCGCACTGTTGTATTTTACCAAATTGTTGTATTCTTTATGATAAGCTTCTAAGCGAAGTAAGTGCCCTCCACGGGCATAGAAATAATTTGCGATATAGTGATTGGCTTCCATCCAACCAAGCTGAGGGGCATATTTTAATAGAGGTGTTGGTGCCTGCTGATGGAAGTTCCCATAGGCAAGTGAGAGCTGCGTATATTTATTTAATGCGTAGCCCAGCGAAGCTCTTGGTTCTAACGTGCTCTTCGCCTGCAAATTGGAGGAAGTTTCTCGTAAGCCAATCTTTCCGATTAAGTTCGGGAGGATGCCGAAGGTCGTTTCCGTAAATACGGCGGTCATTTTGCTATGATACCCGTAGCGATAATCAATGGTTTGTCGGTGATATTCTTCTTGATAATTGGTGTCGAAATATTCTATTCCGCCAATACTTTTAATCTTATTGTTCCAGATCTTACTTAGCGTTCCTTTTAGGTGAAGACTCTTTTCTTCATTTGGCAGGTAGATTTCATCGTAGTGTAGCTTATCGGTCAGGTAGCCTAGGCCAATACCGGACTGGAATGTCCATCGATTTCCCAGATTCTGACTGTAACTGATGTTGGCGTAGGCATTATTGGATTTCTTTTTCAATGGGACAGGTTGCTCATAATTGATGTCCGCTTGGTAAAGTCCCATATTTTCGAAATTGTACGCCCCATAAATATTCAGAAAACCTTCTTTAAACTGATGGCGATAGATCGTTTCTCCGGAGGCGTTTTCATACGGTTTCGTCCATTTGATATCTGGCGTAATAATTTTGGAATAAGGTTTTAAGTTTGTATAGCTGCTGTTGAAGGTGAGGGAGCTTTTGCCCCATTTTAAGGTATGTCCTAAACCCAATCCAACGGAAGATAGCGAAAACTCTGTTTTGCGCTGTTCTATGGTATTTTCGGTGTTTAGGGCTAGAATGCTGGATAGCGCATTGCCAAATTCTGCCGAATAACCGCCTGTAGAGAAATTTACCCCTTTAAAGAGCATGGGTGAAAATCGACCTCTTACAGGAACTTCATTTGGTGTTGCGGTGTAAGGTTGGGCTACTCTGATTCCATTGATGTAGGTCTGTGTTTCGGAGGCATCTCCACCGTGAACCATAAGACGTCCATTTTCTCCCCCAACCTGTGCACCGGGCAATGTTGCTAATGCGCTGATGATGTTTCCCATGCTGCCTGCCGTGGTGACAATATCCAATGGACTCATTACCGTGTTTTTTCCGGAGCTATTGGCTTGTAGTACCCCTGCCTGAATCGTGACTTCCTGTAGGCGATTCTCACTTTCTTGCATTTGAATAATGAGCAATTCTTTCTGAGGTAGCTGAATAGACTTACTATATGTTGGGAGGCCCACAACAGACGCTTTTATCATTTTAGGACCTTGTTCATTAGTTTCAAACATGAAGTTTCCAAGTGAATCTGTAGTGCCGCCATCATAGGTGCCTTCAATAAAAACATTGGCTAAATATATCGGTTTGCCGTTTTTGCCCAGCACTTTCCCTTTTAAGATAGACTGTGCCGATACGATGGTAATACTTAAAAATAGTAAGGTTAATAACAGCTTCATTTTTCTTTAATTTTATTCAAATATCAGCGGCTGTAAGTGCTTCTGCGAAAAAGAGTGGATGGAATGTCAAAATATCATGACGAATTGCAGGATTCCAACTTTATGCTGTAAATTGATATCGAAAAGCAAAATTTCCTTCCTAAATAAGTTCCGCAATGGAAAGATGGGAACGTACTATATTGCTTTTATATGCGATGAAGTTATAGGCATATAAAAGCCTTTTACTTTCGTTTGATATTGAAAATAAGAGTTTAAAATTAAGTCAAAAAAAATGCGAATAACCATTTTAGATGACTATCAAGACGCTGTCCGACAGTTGGACTGTTTCAAAATTCTTGATGGTCACGATGTCCAAATATTGAAACAGTCCTATTCAGATCCGGCTTTACTGGCGGAAAAATTAAGCGATACGGAAGCGCTAGTGCTCATCAGAGAACGGACCCAGATTACAGAAGATCTGTTGTCCCAGCTTCCCAAACTAAAGTTAATCAGCCAAACGGGTAAAATTTCAAATCATTTGGATTTGGCTGTTTGTAGCCGCTTCCGTGTGGCTGTTGCTGAAGGTATGGGTTCTCCTATTGCTCCAGCTGAATTGACCTGGCTTTTGATCATGAATGCACTCCGAGGTTTACCTAAGGCTCTTTCAGATATGGACAAAGGGCTATGGCAAACGAACATAGGGGAATGTGTCTCCGGAAAAACAATAGGGATATGGAGTTATGGAAAAATAGGGAAGCGAATAGCGCAATATGCAAGGGCTTTTGGTGCCCAAGTAATTGTTTGGGGAAGCGAAAATTCCCGAGAAGAAGCTGTAAAAGACGGTTTTTTAGCTGCAACAAGTAAATCCGATTTTTTTCATTTTTCAGATGTTGTTACTTTACACCTTCGGTTAGTGCCTGCGACGCGAGGTATCGTAAAGCTCGAGGATCTCAGGTCTATGAAGCCGACTGCACTTTTTGTCAATACTTCCCGTGCTGAGTTGGTTGAGGAGGGGGCACTATTGACCGCTCTCGAAACAGGTGTTCCGGGAATGGCTGCGGTAGATGTCTATGAGTCCGAGCCAATCTTTGATCCTAACTATCCTTTATTGCAGCTACCAAATGTGCTCTGTACGCCACATATTGGCTATGTGGAGAAGAATGGTTATGAACGATTATTTAGACTTGCTTTTGAGAATATTGTTGCCTTTTCCGAGGGTAATCCACAGCATATCGCCAACCCCGAAGTATTGACCCGCTAATTAAATGAATCGGCTATATATAGATGAATAATTTTACACATTTAGAACAACCAACAGGTCGCGTTATCACAGTGGACGGTAAGGAATATCTTTTTTTCGGTGGAACTTCCTATCTAGGACTGGCAACAGATCAAGCATATGCTGCGATTTTCATAGAAGGTATACAGCGATATGGTATTAACAATGGCACTTCACGAAATAATAATGTGCAACAGGCCATATTTGATCAAGCGGAAGAATATGCTGCAATGCGTTTTGGTTTTGAAGCAAGTCTGTTGCTCTCAAGTGGATATCTGGCGACGCAATTTCTTGTAAGAACCTTGGCAACTGAAGGCGAAGTATTGTACGCACCCGCATGTCACCCTTCTTTATGGTTAGATAAAAATCCTGCAGCAACTGGACATTTTGTTGACTGGGCCAATGCAACGATCGAGTATATCAATCATTCACCCCAAAAATCATTTATCATCGTTAGTAACAGCTTGGACAATATGCGACCGGAATTATACGATTTCAGTGTTTTCAATCGTATTGATCCGGACAAAAAAATTATACTCCTCTTGGATGATTCTCACGGAATAGGAGTTTTGCGCAAGAATGGCATTTCATTAGATAAGAGTAGTTTTCAACAGGCTAATATTGAGCTGATTGTCGTCGCATCCTTGGCGAAAGGCCTGGCAACAGATGCTGGATTGATTTTGGCCGATGAAGAACGAATTAAGTATTTCAAGCGATCAAACTTTTATACAGGGGCTTCTCCAAGTTCGCCAGCGAGCTTATATGCATTTATCCATGGAGAGCAGATCTATTTACAGCAATTCGAAAAGTTGCAGAATAATATTGATTCCTTCAAAGCACATATGGGGTCTGGATTAAGCGTTGTTGCTAATTTTCCGGTGTTTTCATCAACGGATACGGGCCTTTATGCGAGGCTGATGAATGCCGGAGTACTGGTGTCAAGTTTTCCTTATCCTCTTGCTACAGATCCCCTATTAAATCGGATTGTGGTAAATGCACACCATACTAAGGCAGATTTGGATCAGCTAAGTCATGCAATTGGCATATATTGATTTTTATATGACAACTAATAAGTCAACATCTTGTAAATTAGATAATTGTTTTTATTTTTGAGATTTATTTAAGGGATGGACGAACGTAATGTCTCGTTAATTGATTGTAAATGTTTGGCTTTTGGAAGCTTATTTATCAAAAAAGTATTTAAATAATTTCCATTACTCATTTTAAAACAATACTTTTGCATCCCCAAACATTAGTTGGCTTAAGGGTTGAAAAATAAATAATTACAGTAAAATAGATATGACTAAAGCAGAAATTATTGCAGAAATCTCTACCAAAACTGGCTTAGAGAAGGTAGATGTTCAAGAAACCGTAGAGGCGTTCTTTAAAGTTGTCAAAAACGCAATGATCGGAGGAGAAAATGTATATGTAAGAGGTTTTGGTAGCTTCGTAGTCAAAAAAAGAGCTGAGAAGACTGCAAGAAACATTTCAAAAAATACAGCAATCATTATCCCTGAACACTTTGTTCCTAGTTTCAAGCCAGCAAAAATTTTCGTAGAGAAAGTAAAGAATGGCAATAAATAATCTTTAAAATAGATTAAAATGGCAAAAACCAAACAGATAATAGTCATAGGATCAGTAGTAGCCTTGGTTGCTGTGCTTTTAGCGCAGCCTATTAAAGGTTTGGTGAACAAAGAAAAACAAACTGCTGCAGCATCTGAGTCGAAGCCGTCCAATGAAGTGAATTTGGAAAATATATCTTCGATGACAAAACAAGGTTTAGATGCTAGTTTAGTCAAAGAAATTTCCGATATTGAGGGCCAAGTTGCAAAAGCTTCTGGAGAGGATAAGATAAAGCTGTTGCAACAGTTGGCAGATAAGTGGGATGATGTCGCAAAACCAGCTCCTCAGGCTTTCATCTATGAGGAAATGGCAAAGGTTTCACCGAAGTTTGAGTATTGGTTGAAAGCAGGTAATGCTTATCGTGCCGCTTATACAAATTTGCAGGATTCTACTTTAGCTCAAGCGTTGAATCAAAATGCTATTCATGCATATGAGGCTGCGTTAAAAGCGAATACAAGTAGTTTAGATGCAAAAACAGGATTGGGTGCCGCAATGGTATCGGGAACGAACAACCCTATGGCAGGTATTGCCTTATTGCGGGAAGTCGTTGCTGCCGATCCTAAAAATTTAGAAGCAAACAAAACTTTGGGATTGTTTTCATTACAATCCCGTCAGTTTGACAAAGCCATCGAGCGTTTTAAGACCGTTATCGATCAAAAACCCGATGCTGAGTCATACTTTTACTTAGCCACAGGCTATGAAAATATTGGGATGAAAAAGGAAGCCGTTACAGCTTTTCAAAAAAGTAAGGAATTGGCTGCCGATCCTTCCCTATCACAATTCATCGATCGAAAGATCGCCGAATTGAGCAAGTAATTAATTTATTATTTTATAATCATTAAAAAATTTAGCTATGCCAAGCGGAAAAAAAAGAAAAAGACACAAGATGGCTACTCACAAACGTAAAAAACGTTTAAGAAAAAATAGACACAAGAAAAAATAGTCTTGTGATAAGCTTTTAAACATCTTGGCCCATTTTGCTGAGATAGCTTTACGAAACGATCTACATGTCTGTGAAGGGGATGTAGATTGTTTTTTTCGTAACAACGTTCTTTAAATGTTTAATCGGATACCCAAGATTGCGATAGGATATTGCATAGGTATCAAAAATGAGTAGCTTTTGGTAAAGGAATTAATTATCGATTCAACTCCTGATAAAGGGGTAACTATTGCTTTACTACAAGATAAGCAGCTTGTTGAACTTAACCGCGAGCCCGCAAATAATAACTTCGCCGTTGGAGATATCTATCTCGGACGTATCAAGCGAATTATGCCTGGGCTTAATGCAGCTTTCGTAGATGTAGGCTACGAAAAGGATGCTTTTCTACATTATTTAGATTTGGGTCCTCAAGTTCAATCTTTGCTAAAGCTTACGCGTATAGTGAAGAATGGCAGTTATCAAGAGAAACTGCTCAATAGTTTAAAACTTGAAAAGGATATCGATAAAGCTGGTAAGATCTCTGATGTCTTGAGCAAAAATATGCTCGTGCCAGTACAAATCGCCAAAGAACCCATTTCAACAAAAGGACCGCGTCTGAGTTCAGACCTTTCAATAGCAGGTCGTTTTGTCGTTTTGGTACCTTTCTCAAGTACTGTTTCCATTTCCAAGCGTATCAAAGGTAGTAATGAACGCAACCGCCTAAAAAAGATTGTCGAAGGGATTAAGCCAGCTAATTTTGGTGTTATCATTCGTACAGTTTCCGAAGGTAAGGGTGTTGAAGAACTACAACGTGACTTATTGGACCTGATCTCAAAATGGGAACTATTTACCAAACGTCTTCGTAATGCTGAACCGCCTCAAAAGGTTCTTGGCGAAATGGATCGTGCATCCACTATTCTACGGGATATTTTGACAGACGAGTTTTCACATATTTATGTTAATGATCCTTCGATCTTCGAAGAAACAAAATCATATATACACGATATATCTCCAGATTTGGAGAAAATTGTCAAACTTTATAAACATAAAGAGCCAATTTTTGATCATTTCGGAGTTGAAAAGCAAATCAAGGCAGCTTTTGGCAAAACGGTAACATTGCCTGGTGGTGCGTATCTCGTTATTGAGCATACCGAAGCCCTGCATGTCATCGATGTCAACAGTGGTAACCGTTCTGCGAATAAGGAGAATCAGGAAGACAATGCATTGCTGGTCAATATGGAAGCAGCAAAAGAAATTGCGCGACAGCTGCGTTTGCGTGATATGGGCGGAATTGTAGTCATCGATTTTATCGACATGCATAAACCCAATCATCGAAAAGAGTTGTATACGTTCTTAAAAGAATGTATGGTAGCGGATAGAGCGAGACATACGATTTTGCCTCCAAGTAAATTTGGATTGGTTCAAATTACACGTCAGCGCGTTAGACCTGAAATGAATATTGTCACAAACGAAAAATGTCCGGCTTGTGATGGTACAGGTGAAATCCGATCAAGTATTGTCCTTATGGATGATATAGAAAATAATTTGAGCTTTATTCTTCAAGAACAGAACGAAAAGAAGGTGACCTTATGTGTTCACCCTTATATAGACGCCTACATTAAGTCTGGTTTGATTTCTAAAAGAATGAAATGGTTCATGAAGTACGGAAAATGGATTAAAGTAAATCCAATGACGTCATATTATCTAACTGAATTCCATTTCTTCAATGCGAAGGATGAAGAAATTAAGTTATAATAGAAAGAGATTAACGAAAAGGGTTAGTAGTAATACTAACCCTTTTTTGTTTTTATAGATCGCTTATTTTTAAACCCAATGGATAATTATACCGTCTTTTTCCATTTTTCGGAAGTAAGTCATTTGCCTTTTGGCATAGCGATGTATTTCTGTCTCCAATTTTTTGGTAAAGGCCGGGTAATCGAGCTGTCCAAGGAGATGGAGAGAAGCATATTTATACTCCAAACCATAGTATTGAAGTTGTTCGTGTGTAATCCCTTCGGTCAGGAGTTTTGCCACTTCTGCTAAAAAGCCATCATTCAATCGTTGTTTTAATCTTTGGCTAATGTGTTCGCGTCGGATTTCCACTGACGGATTTAATCCGATAACGATGCTTTCTACCGTTTGTTGCCGAGCGATGTGATCGGGGTGAGTGTCTAAAAATGCTAATATTTCTATTGCGCGGATGATACGTTTTTTGGTCGAAAGATCGATTTGGAAGTTCGCGGGTAGTGTATATTCCTGAAGGCGTTTTAACAGCTCCGTCTCCGGGAGGGGAAGTAACGATTCCTTGAGGCCTTCGATCGATGGGATCAGCGCATATGGATTTTGTTGTATTACACTTTGGATATATAAGCCTGTACCACCACAAAGGATAGTACGCTTTCCCCTTTCTAGAATGGATTGTCGGGCTTGATGGAAGTCAGCGATAAAGTTTCCGAGATGATAGCGTTCTCCCGGTTCATGGCTGTCGATAAGATGATAGGGAATATCTTGGTATTCCGATAGGTCTTTTCCCGTACCGATGTCCATTCTTCGATAGATCTGGCGGGAATCTGCACTGATGATTTCAGCATCGATGCGTTGGGCCAGTTGGACGGCCAGTTTCGTCTTTCCTGAAGCTGTAGGCCCTAAGATAACGATAACTTTCTCTTTCGGAACGGTTTGCTGTTCCAAAAGAGAAAGTGTATATTTTAATCTGTCTATCACAGAACAAATTTAGTCCATTTTTCTGTTCCTTCGTTATTTTTTACGACAGTATCGATAAAAGCCATGCCTCTTACGCCATCGTAAACTGTTGGAAAATCTTGTTGTTCGGCTGTCGGAGTTTGTCCTTCACGTTTTGCCGTAACTGTTGCCGCAAAATTACGGTAGATATTCGCAAATGATTCCAGTAAGCCTTCAGGGTGACCTGCTGGTACGCGGGTATTATGTGTTGCAAAAGAACTCAACGTATAAGGCGCTGCGTAAGCATTTCCTGTGCGATAAAGCTGACGAGGCTGATCAAGCATCTTGATGATTAAATTGTTCGGATCCTCATTTGCCCATTCCAATCCACCTTTTTCGCCGTAGATACGGATACGAACGGCATTTTCTTCTCCGGCTGAAATTTGCGAAGCCATTAATACACCTTTAGCACCATTTTCGAACCGCAAAAGCACCGAACCATCGTCATCCAATAGACGACCTTCAACAAATGTTGTGAGGTCTGCACATAGTTCTTGGATTTTTAACCCCGATACATATTCCGCTAAATGCGCAGCATGGGTACCGATATCACCCATAACCAACGATTTACCTGAGCGTTTCGGATCTGCACGCCAAGCGGCCCCGGCATTACCTTCGCGTTCTGTTAATCGGCTTAACCAACCCTGTGGATACTCAACCACAATCTTTCTGATCTTACCGAAATGACCTTCTTTAACCATCGCTTTGGCTTGTTTAACCATCGGGTAGCCAGAATACGTATGCGTAAGACACAGTGTGCGGCCTGTGCGCTCTACTGTTTCTTGTAATTCTTTTGCTTCTTCAACAGATACGGTCATCGGTTTTTCAACAACAACATCAAAGCCTTTTTCTAGTGCTAATTTAGCAGGAGCAAAATGCAAAAAGTTTGGAGTTACGATCGTTACAAAATCCATACGCTCGCCTTCAGGAAGCAAAGATTCTTTTTCGATCATCTCTTCATAGTTTAGATAGACACGTTCAGGAGCTACAAATAAGTCTTCTCCAGATTGTTTTGAAATCTGTGGATCAATACTAAATGCACCACAAACCAGTTCAATCTTGCCATCCATAAAAGCAGCAATACGGTGTACAGCGCCAATAAAGGCATCGTTTCCGCCTCCGACCATACCCATGCGAAGTTTTCTCTTCATAACGTTATTATTTTTGATTATTTATTTTTCAAACCCTTACAGTGTACAATATACACAATTTAGCTTATTTTATATATAAAATCATCTTGATGCTGCCCATATTTTCCTTTGGAAAGCCCTTCGGATATTGTTCCATCAATACCTTTAGCTCTTCAGTATTGCGGTAAACATATCTTTTTGTCCCTGCTATCCAAAAGTTGATAGGTGCAGTTATTTCCTTCGCAACAAACCCAATTTTTTCGAGCGAAGAATGTTGGCTCCAATCACGGTCGGTGAAAGTCATAATGTCTCCTGGCGAGAAATCGCTAGAAAAGGCTTTAATTAATTTGCTAAGGCCTCCTATGACATTAATACCTGTTTTATTACAAAAGCGTAATAGTTCAAACGAGCGATAGTCTTCATCTTTATCCAACATTCGGCGGCCTCCAGAGAATACCGCGACTGCAACAAGCTCTCCCTGTTCATAAAGGCCATAACGATACTTGCCGGGAAGAGCGGTTTGTAAATGATGTTCCACGAGGAACTGTAAACTCGTTCTTTTGTCGATCCGGGCAACTACAGTATTACGTGCGTAAATGCGTTTGTCATTTTTTGTTCTAGAAACAATGCGCCTGACGATCAAATCAAACTTTGTTATTAATTGGTCTTCATCGATATGAATACAAGGATCGGAAGTATCACGTCTAACGGATTTCTCGTGAGGGTATAACAAAATATTGATTGTTAATTCCGGAGAAGATATTTGTATAAATCCATCAACTGTAGAGAGCCTTAATGGCACTTCAAGAGCTTGCTCAAGCTTAAGTTTGAACTGTGTTGACAAATCTATAAATGAAGGATCCATAAAACAAAAGTAACTTTTATGGAAGTTTTGACGAAATATTCAGTTTTAATAATTATCCGTACCTTTGTACCCAAGAATATAATGGAGCTACAGCGTATCCTTGTTAAAAAAGTACAATGACTCAGGATGAGCAATTAGCCTGACATGATCTAAAATATAAACGTGCTAAAATTACAACAGGTGCCAAGTGACCTTTAAAAGCAAACAGCGTGTAACGAGCTCAGGTAGAAATGAGTATCGGCACTTATAAATAATTATAATACATATGAAACTTCCGATAGTGGCGTATGGCGACCCTGTATTAAGAAAGGTCGCTGAGGAAATAGATGAAGACTATCCAGATTTAAAGAAATTGATTGATGATATGTTCGATACCATGTATGCAGCACATGGTGTCGGTTTGGCAGCTCCACAGGTAGGTTTGCCTATACGTATGTTCGTTATCGATGCAACTCCTTTCGCAGAAGATGATGAAGAAAACAAAGAAATGCTCCAATCGTTCAAAAAAGTTTTCATCAATCCCATCATGGTTGAGGAGTCTGGTGAAAAATGGGCTTTCGGTGAAGGATGTCTAAGTATCCCAGATATTAATGAGGACGTATTGCGTCACCGAAATATTCGCATCAATTACTTAGATGAGAACTTTGAAGAGCATGAAATGGACTTAACAGGTTTGGCTGCCCGTGTGGTACAGCACGAATATGATCATATTGAAGGTAAACTATTTACCGACAAATTGAGCGCCTTGAAGAAGACGATGCTAAAAGGTCGATTGGATGCTATCGCGAAAGGAAATATTCGCGTTAGTTATAAAATGAAATTTCCACTGCAAAAGAAAAAGCGTTAGTTTATACTAACGCTTTTTCTTTAACGCTTGCTTCTAATCCATTTTTGAGATCGGGTCGCTAATCCAGTAAAGCATGTTCTAGAAAGTTTACATGCTAAGAAGGACTTTTCTCAATCCAAGCGGGGTAAATACAAACGGTATTTAACGGCCGTCATTCGTATTAAAAAGACAACAGCAGCTCCTATAAAGGCTGCCCAAGAAATATCGAGATTAAGGTGCACCAGCAAGATATACGTGAGCCCTCCCCCTAAACAGGCCGTAGCATATACTTCTTTTTTAAAGATTAGCGGGGTTTCGTTGAGTAGCACGTCGCGCGTCATCCCTCCACATACCGCCGTGAACATTCCAAAAATAATGGCAGCATAGGTATTGCTTTCGTAGTTGAGTGATTTTTGTACCCCAAGGATGGTAAAAAAGCTAATTCCGATGGCATCAAAAAGTGTCAATGTACGATAATAACCATACAACTGTTTATTGAAGATAATGGCAATTAAAATTCCGAGGAAAATAGCGATGAGGTAATTGCTATCATTGACCCATACCGGGCGTAGATTTAAAAATACATCCCGCATCGATCCACCGCCAATGGCTGTCACAAAGCCTAAAAAGGCTGCCCCAAAAATATCAATATCTTTACGTTTTGCCGAGAGGGTACCCGATATTGCAAAAAATAAAGTACCAAGCAAATCGCTTAGATAAAAATAGTTGGCATCAGTAATCATGGTAATCCTTTTTAAATCAATATGTTAAATCCTCCATTTGACGTTGTCCCATTTAGCCTATATCAACGGGGATAAACTTCCCTTTATTGGACAAATTTAGGAGAAATCTTGATAGTTTAAATTCACCGAAAGGCGAATTGCTTTCAAACCCGCAATTCCTTGTACATCTTCCAATTTTAAATGTTCGATGGTATGCTCAATAATGCCCATGTCATAGATTGCCTGTATACTTAGCATGAGATCTTCCAGGATTTCATCCGATAAATAGACAATAGCAATTTTATTGACCTGGGTAAGTCGTTCTTTGGTTCGCTTTATCCGAATTTTGTCTATTCTTTTTTTGATGATTTCGTAACGGATATTGAGCGATCCCTCAACATCGAACCGGCGTTCATCCTCCCGGAAGCTGATATCAATGCTATGTGGATTGATAAAAATCAATTGTGTTGTTTCTAAAGCCAGTGGCAGCATAGCTTTCACGTGGTATGCTTTCAGCGCAATTCTGGCCATCGAAATAATCTGCTGACGCCTAAATACATTGATGAATTCGTAGCTGAACCGTTGTTGGGGCGTAATGGATTCGCCGATATAAATGTCATATTCAATACCGTCTGTCCTGAACTTTTGAAAATAAGACGGGTAATTTCCCTGGATGAAGCTATTGAAATGATCCAGTTCTCTACTGATCAATTGATTGATCTGGCGTAAAGAAGTTTCAAACTCATTCCGATAAAACTCCCCGGTATCCCGATTGGTGAAAAAATGCTTCGCATAATGTTCAATCACCGCTATTTTTGACGGGAATTGCTTTCTGGCTTCTTCTAAAAATGGCTGCACATCTTTTCTGAAGAACTCAATGATCTTGACCATCGATTCATCAAAAGAGATATGGTCAAGAGATTCTGTAATTTGATCGACCCGTGCTGAAAAAGTCATAATCAATTTGTGCTTTCCGTCTAACGAGAGCTCATCAATAAGCATGGCGAGCTGTTTGACCTTGAAGCTAAAGTCTTTGAGAATAGAGGCGTTTCGTATGATCGTAGAGTCTTTGACATCGACAGCACCATAGAGCGGATAGACTTCTTCAAATACAACCGCTTTAATATGGGCATCCTGACTATCGTTTTCCAGTTCCTGAATGTACTGGGCCGCGATATGGTTAAATTTCCACTGAACCGAGGACTGTATTGTCGTAAATCGGTTAATGATGATATCGTCGATACGTTTTTTAAATTCCAGGGTGATATCCTGAGCTAGTTGTGATAAAAGCGGAACCAGAGAACCTAAGGCTTGCATAGTTTCATTGTCGAGCTGATCTTGTTCACGGTTGTATATTTCCAATATGCCTGAAAGAGAATGATTATGAATAAGTGGAATACACAAATAGGTCGTTACCCCCGACAAGCTAATCCGCTCGTCGAAAACGGACGTGGTATTCCGGATACCATTCGTCGCATTACTTGTATAAAATATCACATGCGGATGCTTCAGGTAACCTGCGATTTCAGGATCGATCTTAAAGGTTTTATTGGCGGTATACGCTTCAGCAAACAAGATGCTTTTATTGGTGATTGAATAATCGAAAAATGGTACCCCATTTAATTGGAACAGCGGAAATAGACTAAATACGGTATCAGGCCCCTTTAATAGCGGTTTGATGATCTTTTCTAAATCAGCTAAAAAGAGGTGGTAATTGTATGTAGGCAAATCCAGGAGGATGGACTGGATTCGCCGTAAGGTATGTTCTGTACTGGTCTTTCTGAAAGTCACCATGCTAAAGCCCGATAACTCAAAATCTTCCAGTTTAACGGTGTTGATAACGGTATTCCAGTCAAAAATGGAATCACTGGGGTTTTCCGATAAACGACCTATATCAAGTGCCGGCAATGTTTTTTTTGCTTTGATCTCAACAAATTTAAAATCGATGTCTAAATCGTAATAATCAATAATCTCCCCCTGATCATCGAGGTGATGATAAACAATGCTGCTGTTTTCATTGGGAGAAAAGCCATAGAGTCTATCGAAGATGAGGGTATAAAAGAGCTTTTCTTGATTCGTAAGAAGGCTTCCGGCACGCATCTTCCCTTGCATTTCTTGCTCCACAAGCTGATGGCTAGATAGGTCGAAAAAGGCTTCGGTTCCATAGAAGGCTTCTTCTGCTAAGGCTGTTGTGAGTGCCCAGTACTTTTTTGGAGCAGTGTCAATCAACGATACGGAGAGGCTATAAATCAATTGCAGAATATCTTTATAGGCATTGAGATTATGCTTGCAGAGTTTGCCGTTGAGATGTTCTATTTCTTTGATGCGTTCCAACGCAAACAAGGGAATCATTTCATCCGATGAAGTGCCATTTTCAATAAAAGATTCCAGGTATTTGAAAAATGGTTCAAAGTCTAGCCTGCCATTTGTATACGTATTGGCGGTTTTTGCCGTTGTGAGTTGTACTTTCTTTATTTCCATGGATCGAAATTTTAAAAGCGGAAACCTGTGCTGAAATAGGGATACCAGCCTTCATTGGATTTCGTCATGACAAAATGCAAAGGAAGTGCATTGGCGACGATGTAATAAATGCCCCCGCCCACACCTTGATGAAACTTATCACTGTTATAGCCCTTTGCCCATACTTTTCCAATATCATACATGGTCATTAGTCCGAATTCACCTGGAAGAACATAGCTTTTGATATCAAGTACTTTAACACGGGCCTCTAGGTTGTTGTACAGCATCTGTTGCCCTGCAAATCGATATTGGCGAAATCCTCTTAGATTTTCATGACCGCCTAGGAATAAATATTGATAAAATGTAGGGTTCCCGACTACGGCGCCCCCCCCTGTTCTATTGGCGAATATAATGCCTTCATTGAATGCACTGAAATAGCCGGTTATTGCGGCACTTAACTGCGCTGAATTTTTTGAGTACGGATTGAGTCCAAAATAGGAATTCAAAGCGGCTTCAATATATAGCCCTTTACTTGGGTTAATCTTTCGATTACGGGAGTCTTGCGTTAAAAATGCATTGATACCTGCAAAAGTTTTGTCTTTGGTAATCGATAAACTATCGTAAGAATGTAAAGCTTGGGGATTTAAAATAAATCGATCTTCATTCTCAATCGGATCTAAGTGGTAAAATTGGATATGCGGACCTATGGCGAAGCTTAACGTAGATGAAGGTTTCCATCTTAACTGTGGATTAATATTGAAAATATTGAATCTGCTTCTGTAATATTTTGCGCCATACTGTTCCTTTAAGAAGAGCGAGTTATTACCTACGCCGAAGAAGTTCTGCGTGTTGTCAGGAGCTTTTGCTAGCGCATCGACAACAAGATCTGCATCCCCGACAACAGCTATCCATTCGCCTCTATAGTGAATTTTATAAGCTCCGGTCCGGAAGGCTGTTGCTACAGTCAGTTGTTGCTTATACGTAAAAGGATTTTTTCTAAATCCACGCTGATGTGTGTAAGCAGCCCCCAGCCCGAGCGAAAAACCGTCATCAGCATTATAACCCGCAGTCACCAGGGGAAGCCAGGTGTTGTAGAGGTTTACAGGAACAAATTGCGTGTTGGTACTATCTTGTGCATAATGAAGCTTTATTTTGTTCTTCTCACCCAGTAAAGTGGAGTTTTTGGTATTCTCGTAAAGCTGTATTTTCGATTTGCTTTCGTTGATAACATAAGTCTTTGGCGTGCTATCTCCAATAATTCGGAGTTTAATCGGAGAATTTGCGTTATCGATGACAACAGAGTCTTTTCCCTCACCTAAATAGAGACGAATTTCTTTTGTTAGGCGGTCTTTATAGGTTTTGTCCATCAATGCCTTGGTGACCTTACCATCTTTATTGATCTTCGAAACTTTGACTTTCAGGTTTTTATTTTCCGTGCTGTGTATTTCTACTTTTTCGTTTTTGTCGCTGAGATGGATATCGACAATGTTATTGATGAAATTATAATACTCTTCCATCGCTGAGGGTAGAGCATCACGACGGCTTTGAAGTGTTTTAAAAATTTGTTCTCCCCGAATAGCAATGGACGACTGCGGCAGGCTACGTACCGACTCCCATAATACCGAATCTGTGAGACGTGCTACAAATTGCTTAACCTCTTTAGCCCATTCCTTATGAGAAAGCTGGTTGCTCGGATGGGCATTTAAAAAACGCGATTTAAATAAAGAATAGCGAATATTGGGAATACCGGTTGTGAAACCTTGCATGACTGGGTTGACAAATTGCTGATAGATATCTTTCATCAGAAAACCTTGTGTGACACGCAGTGCCTGATCCCGATCGCGGGGAATAGGAATGTAGTCTTTATCGTGATCTGTGCTATCCTGATTTTCATTATACCAACGCCATTGATCCTCGTGTCGATCCCAATCGCTTACCAGTACATCCAGCATTCTTGCGCGCAGATATGCCTTAGCCTTAAAGTTATCATCGTTATCTTCCTGTAGTTTTCGGACAGCTTTGGGGCTGTTGTCTGAATCACCAAGTGGTTCGCGTTCTTCTAGTAAAGCCACCGTATGCTCAAAAAGAGGCGCGTATTCCCCCAATATGCTGTCTTGTGCAACAACGCCGATGATGGGATGAGCATGTGGGACGTTCACGGCATTTGCCAAAGCGGGGATCATAAGCGCCGAATAGGGATGCTGCGCGCTCGTGGCATCGTCCAAGACATCCTGTACAAAGGTCCCATGGAGTTCTTCTGGTATGAGGGATTCAGTCCTTTTATTGACTGATCGTAGTGCCCATTCCCGGCCGATTGAATCCGTCAATCGTAGGGAAACCGATTGCATCCCGCCTCCCTGTTTGACAGGATGCAGTCCCCCGTGCAAGGTTGAAAGCTGGAGCAAAGGCAAGGTGGTTTCTGCGGCCCATTCTTTGCGGTAATTTTCGCCAAGGAAGAACTTCTTGAATTTACTGGCTTTACCATATTTTGCATTTGCAACGATGCTAACACTGTCCTTGATAACAGTTTGAGCAAAGGACTTGCCCTGATGTGCAGGGGACTGTGTATGCTTTTGTTGTGAATAAGCATGACTAGCAAGAAAGAGAAGAAAGAATGGTACAACCTTTTGCATGCCTAGTGTTTTTCAAATTTATAAATGATCCCTTTATCCTGATTACCGGCTTCGCTGCTGATGTAAAGATTAAATTTTGAATCAAAGTTAATGCCTTCAGGTTGAGGGAAAATCTTCGGATCTAATGGAGAGAGCGATTTTACACGAAAATTTTCATCGGTCACCACAAGGGCTTTGTCTACAGAAGATAAGATATACCATTCCTTGCTGTCTGCTTTTTTAGCTAACGCAGAGGGTTTGAACGTTTTCTTGATTTTAGCATCCAATGCATGAAGTTCATCAAGCTGGATGACAAATTCTCCTTTCGGCTGGAATTGACCATGCTCGTCAATTGAAAAGACATAACCCGAGGTTTGCGGTTGTTTTCTGTCGACCTTACATTCTTTACACAATACGTATGCCTGGTTGCTTTCGCGGTCAACAAAAAGCCCTTCATACTCTCCTTTTGGAAGTAAATTTTTCTGTTCGACCACGTTTTTTATATCGTCCTTTTCGGTAATGGGAAAGGAATAGATGCTACCATTGCTCTTTAAGATAAAGAAATGTGTATTGCTTATCGAGATATCCTCATAGTCGCCATCTTTTCCAAAAGGGTTGAACGTAACTTTTTGTGTCGGTTGGTTAAATTTATAAAGAAAGCCCTGCTCATCTTGAATGGCATAAATATCGTCATCCTGTCCCGCGAGAAAAGCTATTCCGGATATTTCTAACAATTGGTCAGGCAAACTCATCTTTATGCCCGAAGATAATGTATAGGGTATTTGTTGCGGTTTTTCAGCTTGAACATGAGCGAGCTTGTTGTTATTTTCCTTGGTTGTATTATTCGGATTGCAGGCGAGAAAAATAACAGAAGCAAAACCTAATGCCATAGTTGTCAATATCGTGGGATTTTTCATCATTATATGATTAAATTTTAAATTGAGGAAGTCATCCGGTTTCTGAATGAGCTTACGTTCAATGATTATATTGTTGGGCTTTTAGGCTGTTCTTGTTGTAATGAGCTGCCTTGTTGAATAGCCCTATTGTCTCATGTTGCCTTTCAAATAATGAAGGATTTGTTGCTGAGAAACATTTTTCTGCTGTGTTTCTATTGCCTGATTTTGTCCGTGTTCATCCAGTAAAGTTGCTTCGGTGTCGTCTGCAAACTGAATATCGAATAGCTCTTGTATTTGATGTGCTAATGTTAGATTCAGCAATGGAAAGCAAGTTTCTATACGTCGGTAGATGTTACGGTTCATCCAGTCTGCAGAGCCTAGATACACGCTCGTTTGTGCTTGATATTGAAAAATAAATATTCTGCCATGTTCTAAATATCGTCCTACAATCCGTTTCACGACAATGTTGTCACTCAATCCGGGTACTTGTGGTTTTAGTCTACAGATTCCTCTGACCAATAATTGCAGTTTTACCCCTGCCCGGCTCGCCTCATACAATTTATTGATTAACGATTCTTCTTCCAGATTGTTTAATTTAATTTTTATTGTAGCGCTGTCTCCGTCTTTAGCTGCTTGGATGGTCTTGTCTATCAGGGATAAGAATGTATGTTTGAGATTGAACTGTGCAATTAATAGATGGTTAAAAGACAGCTCATTTTGACTATGGGGGCTTCTCCGAGCCGGTAAAAACTCGAATAGCATGTCTAATTCGTTGGTCAATAGTTTATTTGAGGTCATAAGGAAGTAGTCCGTGTAGACCTTCGCCGTTTTTTCATTTAGATTTCCTGTGCCTAATAAAGCACTTTCTCGACCCTCTTTGCGTTTGACGAGCGCTATTTTGGCATGTACTTTTAAATTGGGGATGCTATACGTGATTTTGACGCCCTGTTCTTTCATTAACCGAGCCCAATGTATATTATTCGCTTCATCAAAGCGCGCTTTCAATTCGACAAATACATTGACTCTTTTCCCATTTTTTGCTGCGGTAGCCAGCGCTTGTGCAATATGCGAATCACCGGCGATACGGTATAAGGTCGTGTAAATCTCGTCTACGGTTGGATCTATCGCGGCCTCATTAAAAAAACGTAGTATGGGATCGAACGATTCATAGGGAGTACAGATCAACAGATCCTCTCGGTCTATTTGGTCAAAGATAGATTCCCTAAAATTCTGATTCTTATTGATTTGCAGCTGTTTTGGATAAGAAAGTTCTGCTGTTTTAATCGGAAATGAAAATAGATCTTTCAGATTGTGATAGTTTCCGCCTTCGACAATGCTACTTTTTCGCAGATCAAATAGTGTTGCCAATGTTTCAATCAGCTGTTTTGGCAGATTTGGCTGGAATAGAAAGCGTGTCGCATAGCCAAGATCACGTTTATTGACTTCCGTCTCAATTTTTTGGGCAATATCACCCTCAAATTCATCTTGGAGATTTAATTCCGCATCCCTTGTGATTTTAAAGGAATAGAAATTTAATGATGTATTTCTTATGGCTTCAGGAAAAAATGCTTTGATAATATCATCGATGAGTACGACATATTTATTCCCATTGATCTCACAGGTGAAAAAGCGGCCAATATGATTTGAAGGGACATTTAGAAAGAATACCACTCCAGTATTATCGTCTGTAACGACGAAGTAGAGCTGATTGTTGATCGGAAAAAAAGAAGTATCATCAATTGGTATAATTTGGAGGTAGGAGGCAATTGTACTAAAGAAATATTGAGCTGCGAGGTCTTTTATTTCTGCTGGAATAGCTTGGTTGTAGATAAAGAATATATTTTCTTTTCCTAATTCTTGGATAATATCAGCTAGTATTAAGCCAAATTTTTCTTGTTGTTTGTTGATGGTTTTTGACGCTTTTTTATACGTGCCAATATCGATGTTCGGAATGAGCTGCCCCGGATTTTGCTTCATTATTTTTTTCCAAGCCATTAGTACAGGCATTCTAACACGATAAAATTCATCCAGATTGGATGAGAAAATAGCGAGAAACTGTAGTTTTTCCAGTAAAGGTACCTCCTCACGAGCGGCTTGGTCAAGTACCCGATCATTGAACGACAGCCAGCTGATGTCTCTGTTGATATAAAGATCTTCCTTCTTCATCCGTATAAATTTATGGTTATGGCAACGTGCTTACAACAACATCAATAATGATGCTATCTATTGGTAGCTAATGATTGATCTAAAGGCGGCATCTTTTTAAATAAAAAAGAAAGTTTGGAAAACATGATGCTGAAATATTTCACTGTTTTTATAGTATTGCATTAAAATATGGTTGCGGCGACAAAAGAAACAACCGATATAACAAGTCCAAACATAAAAATTCCATAGGCGTATCGTAGAAGCTTGTATTTTCGTCCTAATACCACACCTTGCGAATAAACATCCTTGGTGAGCATGCCATATAGAAATTCCGAGTCGACCATTACCTTCTGCATACCCTCGTTATAATCGTCGAGTTTCATTTTGTAAAAATTTCCAAAAAAGAGAAGATTGACTGATTTCTGTTCGATTTCCTCCTTTGAGAATTTACCCGACGGAATTTTGGGTATCGTTGATAGTATGGCCATGACCATGGTTGCTACCACGGCTGTAGTTAAGATAATTGTTGGGATAATTAGGTGCTCGTTGGCATCTAGTTTCCGAAATAAGACAGCAATCACGACAGAAAGGATAATAGAATTGACCGTTAAGAGGATGTTGGCCTTATTGTCTGCCATGTCGCTTAGTCGCTGATTGTTTGAGGACGTAATCCGGAACATTGTTTCTATCCCACGTTCTGGCTTACTGCCTTTCTCCTTTTCCTTCTTGTCTTCTTTTTTGCTTTCTTTATTTTTTGAGATAGATTTCTCCTGTTTTTTCTCCAGTTCTTTTAGATTCATCTCTTTTTTGGCATTAAGCTTTTGTTGCGCATATTCCGTATGGTAATGATGGCTCATTAGTAGTTTGATTGTACCGGCCCGCCATACGTCTTTATCGATCTCCTTCCCTAGTACTGCTTCAGCTTCGGCTTTCATCAGTTTGTTTCTGTTGACGAAATCCTCATTCCCAAAATGAAATAGGTCTGCGTCGCAGAGAATTTGCTCCAGCAGATTTGTAGGATCCTGAGGCATTCTCGTTGCTAAAATACAACCTTTGATTTTTTCCTGTATGGCTTCCGGTATGCCTTTGTCCTGGAGGAAATTTAAAGCAATTTCGACACTTCTCTTTTCATGACCAATAGCATTGTCAGATTTTACGTAGCCGAGATCATGAAAGTAGGCGGCACTAATAACAATAAAGTGATCCTCCTCTCCTAGTTTATAGTACGATGAAATCTCCTCCGCCGCACGTACAACAGAACGTGTGTGTATCGTATTGTGAAAACAATGGCAAACTGAAATATTTTCTGTAATATAAGTTTCAGCATATTCTTCTACCTGTTTTAAAAGCTGAGCATAATCTATCATGGACCAATATGGTTTTATTTGCAATAAAAGTATTTAATATCTTTAATTTCTTAAAAATAAGGTCTTCTTTTTTGTTATTTATTAACCTAGATCAAATTTACTGAAAAAAGCGTTATTCCAGTAGTTGTAAAATTGACTGTTATATAAGTAGATGAATTGTTCTTAAAACAGACCGCTAATCGGATGAAATATTTAGCTTTTATTAATGAAATATTTAGCTTTTATTAAAAGAGTACCCAGACTAATGCTAATCAAGGAAACCTAGGTAAAGCCTATAATAATCGAGCAAACATTTACTAAGGCGGTTATTGAGCAAGCCTCAGATTAACACCGTCGCTAGATAAAAATGAATAGAATCGTTAAATTGAGGTATTTCCCAGTCTGATGTTGAACCCTTGAATTGTTATTGTGTCTGTCTTTATAGCGTGTTTTTCCGAGTTGTTTACATATTTGCTACGTTTTTTCGTGTTTTTCGTCTGCGGGTCGGATTGGCGTTGGCCCTTTGCCGGGGCTTTCGGGGGACATGGTCGCGTTCATAATGCCATTTGTCCGTGTTGGCAGCAGGGTGAGTACGGGCTTGAAGTCGGACTCAATACGGATGCAGCACGGACGTAAGACGTTCAGAGGGTAAATCAACTCCGACTATGGTACGAAATAGATTGGGAGGGCAGTCCGAGGTTCCTGCAGACCTTTGTCAGCAGCCGGAGCGTTGTCACCGAGCGGAACCACCTTTCTCTAAATAACGAAGACTTAAGGATGCTTTATTCCTTAGGTTAGCTTTTGTTTATATTTAGCTTAGCAATAAGTTAGGGTTTGCTTAGCTACAACCTATATTATACCTAAACAAACCCTAACTAAACCCTAAACTAAACCTAAGTAAACAGGTAAGAAAGTATAGCTGCAAAAGGAGGTATTCTAGAGCACTGTGTTCTGCCATCTTTCCGGCCGTCCCCGTTTATCGGCTGCGCAATTTATCCAGTGTGCATTGTACTGCGGCTTTCGTGTGCCAGTTGTTGGGGGCATTCCCGCTATCCCGTCCCCTGTTATATCCTGCGTTGCTGTTTCTTTCCGCTGCGATCTTTCCGACGGCGCAATTTTCCGGCCTTTCCGGTACGGATTCTATCCGGGGTGCCGCGCAGGCTTTTGGCAGAAGTTCAGCCGGGATTGTGCCGGCAGATGTTCCTGATCCTTTTGGCCTCCATCTTTGCGCCCGTCCTTGTCTATCGGTTGCGCCTGTGCGCGTCGTCTTCAATTGAGCATTGAGCTGAGAGGGCTACCAGAGTGACCCCTCCGCTTGGACAAAAGCAGAGTGAAGAATGCCCTGTGCATCTTTACTGTTTACGATACCGTTTCGCTATCCCCGGGAAGTGGGAACACAGCAGGGTTGGCCCGGTTTCCGCGGTACGATCCAATTTCCAGCACCATTCCTTTTTCCCCAGGGAAGCCTGTACCGAAGCCCGGTTCCCGGTATGTACGCAGCACGCCGCGGTTCCCGGCAATGTCCAGGTTAGATCCCGGTTCCCTGCCTATTCTGCTCCAGAATCAGCCATCCCATCCTTCCGACCACCTGTTTTAAAAAAAGAATCTCGCACCCTTACAGGCAGTTAAGGGAAAAATGAAATAAATAAGAACAAAAGGCTTGGAAGTTTGTTAACAAACTCCCTATCTTTGCACCACTCCGCAAGGGAGGGACGGTTACTTCGCAGGAAGAAACCATGAAAAAAAGAAGGGTTTAAGGGAGTTTGGCAGGATTTAAAATCCCGCTGGATTTATTTTAAACGCGGAAATCTGAAAAA
>NZ_LBGU01000014.1:0-56834 GCF_000988325.1 Sphingobacterium sp. Ag1
TTATGTATATTGGAGGATACTATCAGCTTGTTCCTCTCATCGTTCTTTTTTTACTAAAAGAACGATGACAGTAACAAGCAGCTTCATAATTGTAGAACCAACAATCTATTTTTTTGTTTGGTTAAGCGTACGATACTTTTAATTTTGTAAGCTCATATTAAAATCATCTTTCATGGACAGTGACCATTTCAATATACCCGAAATACATTTTGAGGTATCATTTTCAGAAGTACAAGCTCATTATATTGAAGTAAAAATGAGCATCGCAAAGCTCAACCAGCCTTATGTCGATCTAAAAATGCCGGTCTGGTCCCCTGGATCTTATTTAATTCGTGAATATGCTAAAAACGTAGAACGATTCCGATCATTTGACAAAACAGGCAATACAGTTGCCCACCAGAAAATTTCAAAGAACACCTGGCGGATACCCACAGAATCTTTGGATCAAATCGAAGTAATATACGCTGTATACGGTTTTGAAGTTTCTGTGCGTACCAACTTTTTTGATAGTGACCATGCATTTATCGTCCCTACGGCAACTTTCTTTCATATCGATGGTCGTATAGACAATCCTTCGACAGTCAGCATTGCACTAAAAGATTCTTGGGCAAGTATATCAACTGGACTCGAACAAATTGAAGAACATAAGTTTTATGCACCAAATTTTGACGTATTATACGATACGCCCATCGAAGCCGGTAACCAGGATGTCTGGAAATTTCAAGCGGCCGGTGTCGAGCATGAATGCGCCATGGTCGGAGGTGGAAGTTATGATAAAGAACGCCTGACGAAAGATATCACACGTATCGTCGAAGAGGAAACCCGCATCTGGGGTTCGAACCCCAATGAGCGATACGTCATTATTACCCACAATTACCAAGCTGGAGGTGGAGGCCTAGAACATCTCAATTCAACAGTATTGGGAGCGTCGAGGAATGCGTATTTAAATGAGACAAGCTACAAAAACTATTTGAGTCTCGTTGCACATGAATATTTTCACCTGTGGAATGTCAAGCGCTTACGTCCAAAAGCTTTAGGACCGTTTAATTACGATGGCGAGAACTATACCACAGGCCTCTGGATCATGGAAGGATTCACTTCGTATTATGATAATTTAATTATTAAACGCTGTGGATTTTATGATGAAAAAGAGTACCTCGCTTTGCTAGCTAACGATTTCAATATTGTATTGAACCGGCCGGGGCATGCGATACAGTCTGCCGCAGCCTCAAGTTTCGATACCTGGATTAAATATTATAGGCCTGATGAAAATTCGATGAATTCAGGAATTTCCTATTACAACAAGGGGGCAATGCTGACAGCATTGTTGGATATTAAAATTATCGCTGCTACAGAAGGTAGACTAAAATTGGATGATGTTATCCGTGAGGCTTATGAGGAGTTCTACCTAAAACTTGATCGCGGATTTGAAGAAAATGAATTGAGAAGCCTTGCTGAACGCATCGCAGGCACATCATTGGACGACATTTTCAATGCTGCCCATCAGGACGGAGAACTGGATTATAACGATTATTTTAATCTCGTTGGTTATGAAATTGTGGATACCAATATTGATAACAACACATTGACACTCGGCATTACGACCAACAAAGTGGACGGGTTAATTTCGGTAGCAACAGTGGAAAAAGGCTCTGGTGCGTATGACGCTGGATTGAATGTAAAAGACGAACTGATTGCAATTAATAATAACAGGCTCGACGTGAAAGACAAGGAAATTGATTTCATTGTTCAACATGCCAAAGAGGGTGAAACATTAAACTTCCTGGTGGCACGAGATGGTTTAGTGCGTGAAATCCCTGTTCAGATCAGAAAGAGCAATAAAAAGATATACGAAATCCGCCAACTCAAAGAACAAACCTTTCTACAGGAATTGCTGGGTAAAATCTGGATGGCTTAACACGGAAGTAGTAGCATTAAAAAAGAAAAGCGGAGATCCCGCTTTTCTTTTTTAAAATTTATATCTTACTGAAAAACCGATCGGATCAAACAATTTGATACTGGATTCGTTTAGGAAATCGAAATAAGGTTTTACATCCAATGAGATTTGAAACGGAGCCTGCGGAATATTATATTCAATACCGACGATACCGTCAATACTCAGGTTAAGCTGTGAGTCAAATGAATGGCGCTGACCATCGATAATTTTGTCTTTCTCTTTATAAGAGCCTACGCTACCACCGAAACCATAATACCAATTGAATCCTCCAGTTAATGGTTTATAGATTTCATATAAGCCAACAACGCGGAAACGACGGAAGTCAGAATTGCTCTGAATGCTCATAATACCTTCCAATGCGTGGTCCGGGTTAAGCGTATGACGATACGTAATTCCCTGAGCAGACCCAAATCGTCCACCAATAGCACCCCTATTGTCCAACTGAGCCATAGCTCGATTGGATAATGCTCCAAACATCAGCATTCCACCGACAGCCAAAAATATTTTTTTCATAAAAATCGTACGCTTTTTTTTGCTTTACATTTTCCCAAACATAGATAAATTGCTTTTTATATGCAATATAATTGCAGTGCACATAAAACTATTTACCGGAACTTCCCCTACGAAGGACCTTTTCTATAGGGTAAATATCTATTACAGCTATAACGAAACAATGTTTAATTTGTTATGACAATAATCCCAAATTATCCAACTTTATTTCTGTATATTTAGGTCAATACAGCATGTAGTAGTAACCAAATAAACTCAAGTGATATGGGCAGAATTTTTGACTTTATAACCTTATATAAAGAAAAATACGCAAAGGACATCATGGTGGCAGGGCGAGATGGAAGTGGCCAGTGGAGGACGTATTCGACCAAAGAGTACACCGACGCGATTGACACCTTAAGCAGGGCGTTACTGAAACTAGGTCTCAAAAAAGGTGATCGGGTCGGAATCATGTCCGGCAACCGCCCCGAATGGAATTTAGTTGATTTTGCCTGTAATCAAATCGGTCTCGCAACTGTTCCCCTCTATCCCACTTTATCCGCACAGGACCTTTCGTTTATCGTCAATGACTCGGATGTCAATGTACTCTTTGTCAGCAATAGCGAATTGACAAACCGTATTGAACAAGCGATCAGGGAGCACGGTATACACCCACAACTGTATACATTTGATGCCATTGAAGATTATACCCAGCTAAAAACATTCATCGAAACAGCAAAAGATGACTCAACTGATCTAGCTCCGCTTCGTGATGCAGTCACAGAAGACGATCTGTTAACTTTAATCTACACCTCGGGTACAACAGGACGTCCCAAAGGCGTCTATCTCTCGCACAAAAACGTGTATAGCAACGTCTTGGCCTGCAACCACCTGATCCGGTCAGATTTCAAAACAGCACTAAGCTTTCTTCCTTTATGCCATATTTTTGAACGCATGGTGGTGTATATGTACTATTCGAAAGGAATCCAGATCTATTTTTCGGAAACCTTAGACAATGTTGTCGCCGACATCAACGATGTCAAACCCGATGTGTTTACCACCGTACCCCGAGTCCTGGAAAAAGTATACGATAAGATTATTGAAAAAGGGAAAGCCTTAACGGGATTAAAAAAGAAAATTTTCTTCTGGGCTGTTGATCTAGGGTTAAAATTTCAGGAACCTGAACATAATGGCCCTTTTTACAATATCAAACTTGCGATCGCTAGAAAACTCATATTTTCAAAATGGCAAGAAGCTCTTGGCGGAAATATCAAGATCATTGTATCGGGTGGGGCAGCTCTTCAAGAGCGACTCGCACGTGTATTCTGGGCTGCTGGACTTAAAGTACTTGAGGGATATGGGCTGACTGAAACATCTCCTGTTATTGCCGTAAACTCCTATCTACCGCATGGATTGAAATTTGGGACGGTGGGCAAACCACTGAAAAATTTGGAAGTTAAAATTGCTTCAGATGGTGAAATCCTTGTGAAAGGTCCCAGCATCACGACAGGTTATTATAAAAATGAAGAAGCCACGAAAGAGGCTTTTGACGATCATGGTTTTTTCAAGACAGGCGATATTGGAGAAATTACATCCGATGGTTTCCTTAAAATAACCGATCGAAAAAAGGAAATGTTTAAGACGGCAGGTGGTAAATATATCGCCCCCCAATCCATTGAAAACAAACTCATGGAATCTACCTTAATCGGACAGGTCATGGTTTTCGGAGAAAATAGAAAATTTCCTGGAGCGTTGATTGTTCCTGCATTCGATGTGCTGTCAAAATGGGCAAACCAAAAAGGTATTTCCAGCGGTTCAAACGAAGAAATCATCAAAAATCCGGAAGTAATCCAAAAATATCAAGAAGAAATTAACCGATTATCTACTAATTTTGGACATTGGGAAATTGTGAAGAAATTTATTCTTCTTCCAAAGGAATGGACAATAAACGACGGTCAATTGACGCCAAAATTGAGTTTAAAACGAAAAATTATTTTAAAAGAGAACGAAGCTGTAATCGATAAATTGTATCAGGAACAAAACCAAGAGTAACAATTTGCACGATTATTGGAGCTGATTATCGTACTTATGAAGCACGTTAAACTACGAGATTTATTTACACTCGCTTACTGGAAAAGTATTTGGCATGTCCTAGTTGATGCCTTTAACGGATTCAATGATGACAAATGTATGAAGAAGAGCGCTTCATTGGCTTATTATACCGTCTTCTCCATCGGTCCACTTCTTATGATTGTGATCTGGTGTATCGGATTCTTCTATGGAGAACATCTTCAAAGTGGATCTTCGGCGCAGGATCAGGTGTTGGAGGAAGTCATGGTTCTTTTTGGACAGGATGTGACCATGCAGATCCAGTCTTATCTTCAAAAGATAACTTTCGAGAATAAATCCAATATGGGGATCACGATAGGTATCGTTACATTGATCCTGTCTTCCACAACCTTATTCGTTGATATACAAGATTCGATAAACAATATCTGGAAAGTAAAACCTAAACCAAAAAAGGGATGGCTAAAATTAATTATCAACAGGTTGATCTCTTTTTCCATCGTGATCGCCTTGGGCTTTTTACTTATTGCCTCGCTCATGATTAACGGAGTCATCGTTGCCGTAACCAATTTAGTCATGACCTATTTCCCTTTCATTCCGATTGCACTAATTTCATGGGTCAATACAGGTATCACATTTTCGGTTATTGTCATTTTATTTGGCTTTATCTTTTCCTTTCTTCCCGATGCCAAAGTAAAATTCAGAGACATGCTTGGCGGAGCCATTTTTACGGGTTTACTTTTCATGTTAGGCAGGTACGGCATTTCAATTTATCTGAACCTTTCCTCCACAGCAAGTTTCTACGGGGCTGCGGGCTCTATTATAGTCATGTTATTATGGATCTACTATTCGGCTGCAATATTGTATTTTGGGGCAGAATTCACCAAGTTTTATGCCATTAAATTTGGTGCAGGCATTGTACCTTCCACATTTGCGGTAGCGGTTGAACAGACGGAAAAAGTTAAAAAAACAGGAAGCGACGCCGAAGCACATGTTGGAGACACCATTCAGGTCTTAAAACAATAAATTTATTTTTTGTCTTTTTTACCACTGATGGAACCGTCTATACCGATGACGTCAATGACTTTGTCTCCAATCTGCGTGATATCGGATTTTAAACCGATCATGACGGTAAAAATATTAACAGGCCTATCCTGTATCTTCCTAAAATTATGGAGATAACCAAGCTCGAGCCCTAAAAAGAAGCCATTAAATTTGTAATCTGCGCCAGCCCCCAATTTACTGGAGAAATTCAGGTGATTTTTATTCTCCATCTTGACGAGCTTTTGATCTGCTAGCACACGCGCTCTCGGCTCACTCGCCAGACCAACGCCAGGCCCAGCAAAACCGTAGATATTCAGTCTACGCATCTGTTTCCTAATCCCGCCCGAGAATGAAAAAGTATAGAAATTCGTATTGACATCTTCTATGCGGTATTCGAAATCGGGATCAATTAAGGGTTGTTTGTACTTAAATGAAAGTGTATAAAGCGTGGGGGATACAAAAAACATTGAATTTTTCAGGGATATATCTAAACCAATACTACCCGAAAACTTTGGCGAAAGTATATCTTTGGTTTTCCCGATCGGAAAACCCATTCCCGTTGTACCCCAATAGTAAACTTTTCGATAATGTATCGTATCAACGCCGCCCTGAGCCCGTATAGAGTTCCAACACAAAGAAAGAAGGAGAAAAGTAAAAAAGAATTGTTTCATTTAAATGCGTTCAATATTGAATAACAACAATATTAAACGCATTTTGTTCAAAAAATCGTCCGACTATAGATAACTTTTTGATTGCGGCCCTTGGTTGAACAACAAATCGATAATACTCAAATCTGGGTAAAATCCATTTTTATCAGAGAAAACCTGATAATATTCTTTTGGATAAGGCCATATACTTTCTTTTTTGGGATGTATAAGGTTGCGGAAATCGATCGCTTCTAACGGCTCGGCCACATACGCTTCTGTAAACCCTATTGTTCGTTTAAGTTTGATTGATTTTAGAATAAGCTCCAGCTGGGCCACATTAAAATCGACAAGATAGTCATATTTACCTTCGTAAAACCGTATAAAATCATCTTCATAATACTCAAAATATGCAGAACTCCGGTAAGCGGTCTGTATACTTAACCAGTGTAAACGTTGCCAGTTAAATTCATAACTTATCCGAATATCTTTTATGGGAACTCGTTCTTTATTGCCATGTTGAATGGGTACGATCAAATCCTGCACACCATTTGCTGAAGCAATGCGTGCTCGCGTACGATAGCTCTGCTTTTGAAAATGCTCGTATTTCTCGATGAACAAAGGAAGATTATGCTCTTGTATTGTATGAAAATAAGATATTGGTGGAAGATAACATGCCGGAAGTAATAACTGCGATTCCATAAAAACTGATGATTTTTGTTATAAGTGACGCAAAAATAACTTAAATTAAGGATATTTGTAAAGAACACTGGGAATTTTAGCTATAGCATGAAACAAAAAGCGTTAAACGCATTAATCTATATCATCTCTCTTCTCCCCTATTGGTTTCTATATTTGATCTCCGATGGGCTTTATTACATACTCTACTATATGATTGGATATAGGAAGAATATTGTATTTCAAAACTTAAAGAATGCTTTTCCAGAAAAAACGGATAAAGAACGCCTGGTTATTGCCAAAAAGTTTTACCGTTTTTTCCCGGATCTCCTTGTCGAATCGATCAAATTGAAAACGATTACGGCTGAGGAAGTCAAGAAAAAGATGACTTTGGAAGATGTAGAAGAATTGACGAGACACCTCGAGGCAGGCAAAAACGTAATCGGGGTAACTTCACATTATGCCAATTGGGAGCTTGGTATTCACCGTTTGAGTTTAATCACCAACTTCCCTACACTGATAGTATACAAACCACTCAACAACAAAGACATTGACACGGTGTACAATGACATGCGGGGACGGTTTGGCGCTGAAATGGTTCCAATGAAACAAATACTCCGTCATATCGTCAAGTTGAAGGGCCAGCCCAATATCAGTATACTCGTTGCCGATCAAACACCACTGTATTCGGATTCCGATTATTTTATTAATTGGCTAAATCAGGAAACATTGGTCTATACAGGAGCCGAAAGACTTTCTAGAATAAGTAAAGCACCTGTGGTCTATTGTTATATCGGAAGAAAGCCCAAAAGAGGGCAGTATTTCTGTAAATTCGTTACTTTAATCGAAGATCCAAGTGGCTTTGGCGAGCATGAAATTACCGATATACACAATCAATTTGCTGAACAGCTTATTCGTGAAAACCCAGAATATTGGTTATGGTCACATAATCGCTGGAAAAGAAAACGTAGAAAATGAGTAAATTACCCAAAGTAGCTGTCGTTATCCTCAATTGGAATGGTCGATTTTTCCTAGAAAAATTTTTGCCATCCGTATATAATAGTTCGTATCCGAATGTCGAATTTGTCATTGGAGACAATGCCTCCGATGATGATTCAATTTCATTTGTGAAACAGTACTATCCGACGATTACTATACTTGAAAATGATAAAAACTATGGCTTCGCAGGAGGTTATAACAAAATACTGCAGCGTGTAGATGCTGATTACTATGTACTCCTCAATTCGGATGTCGAAGTGAGCCAAAACTGGATTGAACCCGTGATTGAATACTTGGAAAGAAACCCTTCCCTCGCAGCAGCACAGCCTAAAATCCGTTCATTTCATGACAAGCAGAAGTTTGAACATGCCGGAGCCGCCGGTGGCTATCTGGATTACTTTGGCTTTCCTTTCTGTAAAGGGAGAATCCTACATGAAGTAGAAGATGATGCGGGACAGTACGATAAGGAATCCGAGATCTTTTGGGCATCTGGAGCTGCGCTTTTTATTCGCTCAAAAGCCTGGAAGGAAGCAGATGGCCTTGATGAAGATTTCTTTGCTCATATGGAGGAAATCGACCTGTGTTGGCGATTAAAGAAAATGGGCTACGGCATAGGCTATTGCCCTAAATCTGTTGTTTATCATGTTGGTGGAGGAACCCTCAATGCAAGTAATCCCAAAAAGACTTACCTCAATTTTAGGAATAATATGGTCATGCTGCAAAAAAACCTACCGTTAGGCAAAGCCATATGGATTATTTTCATCAGGCTTTGGTTTGACTTTGCTGCCCTTGCTAAGTTTCTGATCGACAGAAAACCTAAGGATGCTTGGGCAATCAGTCGTGCGCATCAGTATTTCTTCTTGAATATTTTCAAAAATGCTAAAAAACGAAAAAAATACAAGGCGAAAGAAAATACAAAAGGGCATTACACAAAATCAATTATCATTGATTTTTACACAAATAACAAACATAAATTTTCACAGCTAAATCCAGAGGATTTTAAATAGCATATTATTTTCCCAAAACACAAAATGCAGAAAACCGCATTTTAAAAATAAAGCAGTCATTACAACAAGATTCTTTATTTATTTTATTTAAACGTACTTTTTATTTGTAATTTTGCAAAATGTTGGTGATGGATATTGAAAAAAAGATAAAAGACTTAACGGCAGAGCTCAACCATTATAACTATCAATACTATGTATTGGCGAACAGTGTTATTTCGGACTACGACTTCGACCTTAAATTAAAGGAACTCGAAGCGCTGGAAGCTCAATATCCCAACTTTGCCGACCCCAACTCCCCGACACAGCGTATTGGTGGGGATATTACCTCCCGATTTCAAACGGAAAAACACCGCTGGCCAATGCTTTCATTGGGCAACACGTACAGTCAGGCGGAACTACTCGACTTCGACCAACGGATCCGCAAAATCATCGGCGATCAGTTTGAGTATGTTTGTGAATTAAAATTTGATGGTTTATCGATCAGTCTGACGTATGAAAATGGCCTACTAAGTAAAGCCGTTACACGCGGTGATGGCACACAAGGCGATGTTGTCACAAACAATGTGAAAACAATTCGTTCTATCCCGATCAAACTCAAAGAAGGCGATTATCCAGATCAATTCGAAATACGAGGTGAAATATTTATGCACAAATCAGCTTTTCTTCGACTGAATAAGGAACGAGCCGATAATGAAGAGCAAACCTATGCCAACCCAAGAAATTTCGCTTCTGGAACCATTAAACTTCAAGATTCTGCTGAAGTTGCCAAACGCCCATTGGACTGTTTCCTTTACTTTTTGTACTGCGACAACAGAACAAATCTATTTCACGATCATTGGAATAGCTTAAACCATGTCAAAGACTGGGGATTCCACGTCAGCGAGCATAGCAGAAAATGCAGCACATTAACCGATGTTTTTGCATTTATTGACTATTGGGATGTCGAACGTCATAACCTAGGATATGAAATTGATGGAATCGTTATTAAAGTAAATGATTATGCACAACAGGAAGAGCTTGGCTTTACGGCCAAAAATCCACGTTGGGCAATATCCTATAAATTCAAAGCCGAGCGTGTAGAAACCATTCTTAACTCGATTAGTTATCAAGTTGGACGTACCGGCGCCGTTACACCTGTTGCCAACCTTCAACCTGTACAACTGGCAGGCACAACGGTAAAGCGCGCGTCCTTACACAATGCAAATGAAATCGCACGTCTCGATCTACACGAACATGACACTGTCTTTGTGGAAAAAGGGGGCGAAATTATCCCTAAAATAATCGGGGTAAACCTCGACAAAAGGTTATCGGGATCGACAAGTTTTGTCTACCCGACTTCCTGTCCGGAATGCGGCGCAGCACTTATACGGCAAGAAGGGGAAGCAGTACACTACTGCCCGAATGAAACCGGATGCCCGCCGCAAATTGTTGGCAAAATGCAGCATTTTATCGGACGAAAAATGATGGATATCGAAGGAATGGGAGACGAGACCGTGGATACTTTCTTCAAAAAAGGTTTGTTACACAACATCGTTGACATCTATGGTCTCAAAGACCATCAGGATGATCTACAACAACTGGAACGTTTCGGTCAAAAATCAATCGATAACATGCTCAACGGCATTGAAAAATCCAAAGAAAAACCTTTTGAAAAAGTTTTATTTTCGCTTGGAATACGTCATGTCGGCGAGACGATTGCAAAAAAATTAGCCCAGCATTTCAAAAATATTGATGCACTAGCGCAAGCCTCAACAGAGGAAATCGAAGGAGTACAAGATATTGGACGTCGCATTGCGGAGAGTGTCAAAGAATATTTAGACAATCCAATTCATCAACAACAGATTGTCGCGCTGCGAAATTATGGCTTAAATTTCGAAATTGAGGAAAAGGAGATCATCCTGGCGAGCAATTCACTTGAAGGGAAAACTTTTCTGATTTCCGGTGTATTTGCAGACCATTCACGTGAAGAGCTGGCAGCAGTAATTGAAAGCAACGGCGGAAAGATGTTATCTTCTATTTCTGCCAAACTAAGCTACCTCGTGGCAGGAGATAAAATGGGACCGTCCAAACTAGCGAAGGCTGAAAAATTGGGTATCCCGATGATTAATGATCAAGAACTATTAGAACTCATTAATCCCAAGTAAGTTTTTTTAATTAAATTTATATAAATACAAAAACAAGATGAACGAGCTTCACGGCGCAGGAGTAGCATTAGTCACTCCTTTTAACTCAGATGAATCTGTTGATTTCGAAGCATTAGGTCAGCTAATTGACTTGCAAATCAACGAAGGTATGGATTATTTGGTTTCTTTAGGTACAACTGGAGAAGTTGCCACTTTAACCAATGATGAACGAAAGCGCATCTGGGATTTTACTGTCAAGCGCGTGAACGGTAGACTACCCTTGGTTGCTGGAATTGGTGGAAATAATACGGCCGAAATTGTGGAGCAAATTAAAAACTTTGATCCAACAGGTTTTTGCGCAATTCTATCGGTATCTCCTTACTACAACAAACCAACACAAGAAGGCATTTACCAGCATTATAAGGCTGTTGCAAGCGCCTCTCCACTTCCGGTTATTTTATACAATGTACCTGGACGTACGGGTAGCAATATAACAGCACAGACAACATTGCGACTGGCCAATGATTTTTCGAATATCGTAGCCATCAAAGAAGCTTCCGGCAATTTTGCACAATTCAGCGAAATTCTACGGGATAAACCAGCAGAATTTCTATTGATTTCCGGAGACGATCCGGTTACCTTGCCGATGATGTCGCTTGGCGCTGCTGGTATCATTTCAGTGATCGGAAATGCGTTACCGAAAAAGGTAGCCACATTAGCGAAGTTATGTGCTGAAGGCAATTATGCCGAAGCTAGATCAATCCACAATGAACTTCTTAACATCACAGATCTATGTTTTATTGAAGGAAACCCAGCTGGTGTAAAATACATTTTGCAGGAATTGGGGATTGGAAAAGATCAATTAAGACTTCCTTTAGTGCCTGTTAGCGAAAAAATCCAGGCAGCTATCAAAGAAGAATTAAAGAAATTGAACTAAGATATAGTCGAATTCGTTTGAGAAAAAGTTTAGATTCCAGGAAAGGGTCTAAACTTTTTTATTTCAAAGCATTGCAACATAACAATATAATAACTACCTTTGCACTTCCACAAAAGTGGAATTTTAAATAACAAAATTAATTAACAAAATGCAACAGTACGAATCTGTAATCGTTCTTACCCCGTTGCTTTCTGATGATGCTGCGAAAGAAGTAATCGCAAAATTCAAAAACATCTTAACAGAAGGCGGAGCCGAGATTGTCGCTGAAGACAATTGGGGTTTGAAAAAATTAGCGTATCCAATCCAGAAAAAAACGACTGGATTTTATCACTTAACTGAATTCAAGGCTCCAGGTGAATTAATCAATAAATTAGAGGTTGAATACAAACGTGATGAGCGCATTATGCGTTTCTTGACTGTAAGCTTAGACAAACATGCCAAAGCATACAACGAGAAAAAACGTAGCGGTGCATTCAACAAAAAAGCTGAAACTAAAACTGAGGAGGGCGCAAACTAATGGCTAACGAAAATATCCAATACGTAACTGCTCCTAAAGTAGAGGACAACCGTAAAAAATACTGTCGTTTCAAAAAGAATGGTATCAAATATATCGATTATAAAGATGCTAACTTCTTGATGAAATTTGTAAATGATCAAGGTAAAATATTACCTCGTCGTTTAACTGGTACATCTTTGAAATTTCAACGTAAAGTAGCTCAAGCTGTTAAACGTGCTCGTCACATCGGCTTATTACCTTACTTAGCTGATGCAATTAAATAAGGAGGACGATAGAGAATGGAAGTAATTTTAAAACAAGATATCAAAGGCTTAGGTGAGCAAAACGATATCGTTAATGTAAAACCAGGTTTCGGTCGTAACTACTTAATCCCGCAAGGATTTGCTATCCAAGCGACTGAATCTGCAAAGAAAGTTTTAGCTGAGAACATCAAACAAGCTCAGTTCAAACAAGAAAAAATCAAAAAAGACGCTACTGAATTAGCAGGTAAATTGGAAGCTATCAAACTTTCAATTGGTGCTAAAGCAGGTGAATCTGGTAAAATCTTTGGTAAAGTAAACAGCATCCAAATTGCTGATGCGTTGAAAGCAAAAGGCTTTGATGTAGATCGTCGTCGTATCACTTTCGAAGTAGAACCTAAAGAATTAGGTGAATACATCGCTAACTTAAACTTACACAAAGAAGTGAAAGTTCAAGTTCCTTTCGAAGTAATTGCTGAATAATTCAGTTTATTTAGTCAATAATATAAAGCGGCTATCCTTTCGGATAGCCGCTTTTGTTTTACCCCTACTTTACCCCCCAAAAAAAACTCGCGTTACGGAGAGCAACGCGAGGCATAATCTAGGGTATTTGAAAGGGAAAATCTTTATCAATCTCTATTTTTTTAAAAAAACAACTCCAAAACCACCGAGTCAAAAAAATAACATCGAAACCAGTTAAACCGAAACAAATCTTTTTCGAAACTCAATTTCAATACTCAAAAGAAGGAAAAAATATTCATTTTTACAAATTAAATTGAATTTTTTATCAAAAAATCATAAATAATTTTAAATTTCCAAAAATATAAACATAAAACAGGACAATAAATCACTAAAAACTACCATAAAACCACAAATATTTAAACAAACACAGAAAAATAACGTAAAAACATAAACGAAAACATAAAAACAACATAAAAAGAATAAAAATCAAGATAAAAATCAAAAAAAACACTAAATAAAATTCAAATAGATAAAATTTAACAGCAAAAAAAAGCCTGAAATATTATATTTCAGGCTTTTTTTTATTTTTCAGCTAAATTATGCTAATTGTTTTTCCAATTTCTCGTTCAATACTGATTTTGGAACAGCTCCAATTTGTTTATCAACGATTTCTCCATTTTTAAAGAACAATAAAGCTGGAATATTACGAATGCCATAACGAACAGAAATCTCTGGATTTTCATCTACATTCACTTTTCCTACAACAGCTTTACCTTCATAATCCTTAGCCAATTCTTCAACCACAGGACCTACCATACGGCAAGGACCACACCACTCTGCCCAAAAATCGATTAATACTGGTTTGTCTGCTTTTAAGACAACTTCTTCAAAGTTGCTATCTGTAATTTCTAATGCCATAATCTTTTAATTTTATAAACCGAAGTTATATCTATAATACTATTTAATTGCTAAAATCAATAAACAAAGATAGTAACAACTACCAATGTATTTGTAATCTTAATTACACAAATTCTAATCCAAACTAATTCAATCGGTAATTTATCCCTTCAAACTTATCTATACAATCCAAAAATTCATTTGTTAGGTTTATTTTCAGACTTTTAGCTGGCATTTCGACAGATATTTCATCTTGTGGATCCCATATTTTAAACTTCAATTGACAATTTGGCACAACTCCCTCGATCTCATTTTGCGCCAGTATATCCTTGATTCCATCAAGAAATGCTTCGTTCAACTTAGGTAAAGGAATATTGATCGTAAAACTCTTCGCCATCTTCTCACGAAGATCCGAAAGCAACTGCACACTGCGCAGCTCAAAGCCCCAATTTCCAACCTGTCTGAAACGCTCCTGTACCAAACCCCGCAATTGCACAAAATATCCCTCTTGCAAATATCCCTTCAACTTAACGTATTCTTCGCCGAAAACTGCCATATCATAAGAATCACTATAATCTTCTATGATAAATGACGCAAAAGGCTTACCTGTCTTCGTCAATCGATGGTTTGCCGATGCGATAATACCACCAATCACCAATTCTTTGTTCTTGATCCGATTAAACTCAAGCAAAGTCTCTTCATCGACCTCTGCTGCCTTAACCTTATTGATCAAGGCCAAATCTGAAACCGAATTCTGACAAAAATGTTCAATCTCAAACCGGTAGGTATCCAAGGGGTGACTGGTCAGATAAATACCTATAACATCTTTTTCATATTTAAGCTTTTCAATCAATCCCCATTGCGGACATGGCGCCAAAACTGGCTCAGGCAATTCTGCAGCCCCTCCTACACCAAACAAGCTCGCTTGGGCCGAACTTTCATTTTCCTTAAAGCGCTGGCCAAATCGGATCGCCTTTTCCATTCCTGTTGAATTTTCATCCGAATGAAAATATTGTGCACGGTGCGTATTCTCAAAACTATCAAAGCCTCCAGCATAAGCCAGACTCTCAAAAGCTTTCTTGTTGACCGCACGAAGATCGATTCGTTTAGCCATATCGAAAACAGATTTATACAATCCTGATTGCCGTGTTTGCACGATAGCGTCTACCGCTCCTGCCCCAACACCTTTCACCGCACCTATTCCAAAACGAATAGCTCCAGATTCATTTACAGTAAACTTATAATAGGATTCATTCACATCTGGCCCCAATACCTGCAAGCCCATTCGTTTACATTCCTCCATAAAGAATGTCACCTGCTTGATATCATTCATGTTATTGGAAAGTACCGCAGCCATGTATTCCGCAGGAAAATGCGCTTTTAAATAAGCGGTCTGATAAGCAACCCAAGCATAACAGGTCGAGTGGGATTTATTAAATGCATAACTCGCAAAAGCCTCCCAGTCGGTCCAGATCTTCTCCAGAACTTTTGCATTATGCCCTTTCTCCTCTGCCTGCGAAACAAACTTCGGCTTCATCTTATCGAGTACAGCCTTTTGCTTCTTACCCATAGCCTTACGCAAGACATCGGCATCACCTTTTGAAAATCCCGCAAGCTTCTGGGACAAGAGCATAACCTGCTCCTGGTAGACTGTAATACCGTAGGTTTCCTTGAGGTATTCCTCACAAGCATCCAAATCGTAAACAATGGGGTCTATACCGTGCTTACGCTTAATAAAACTTGGAATATATTCGATTGGTCCCGGACGATAGAGTGCATTCATCGCAATCAAATCGGCAAATACCGTCGGCTTAAGGTCGCGCATGTATTTCTGCATTCCAGGAGATTCATACTGGAACACCCCTATGGTTTCTCCACGCTGAAAGAGCTCATACGTAAGCTCATCGTCGATCGGAAACTGATCCGGATCCAGCACAATACCATGACTTAATTTGACATTTTCAACCGTATCTTTAATCAGTGTCAGTGTCTTTAAACCCAAAAAGTCCATTTTCAGCAAACCGGCACTTTCAACAACGTGGTTATCGAACTGCGTCACATACAGATCAGAGTCTTTTGCCAAAGAAACAGGAACGAAATTAGTAATATCGTCTGGCGTAATAATAACACCACAGGCATGGATACCTGTATTTCGAACAGAACCTTCCAAAACCCTAGCCTGTCGGATCGTTTCGGCCTCAAGCCCAGCTCCATCGGCAATAGACTTTAGCCTATTCACAGCTTCGATCTCTTCAGTTCTTAGCTTTTCCTTTAACCCCGCATCATCCAAGGTAAAAATTTTAGATAATTTAAGATTTGGGATCAGCTTGGCAATTTCATTGGCATCACCTAAAGGTAAATCCAATACGCGCGCCGTGTCCTTAATGGATGACTTGGCAGCCATGGTACCATAAGTAATAATTTGGGCAACTTGACTGGCCCCATATTTATTGATTACATATTGCATGACGCGCCCACGGCCCTCATCATCGAAGTCAATATCGATATCGGGCATGGATACACGGTCAGGATTTAGGAAACGCTCAAAAAGTAAATCATATTTGATCGGATCGATATTGGTAATACCAAGACAATAAGCGACAGCAGAACCGGCAGCCGACCCACGTCCAGGCCCAACAGAAACTCCCATAACACGAGCAGCAGCAATAAAATCCTGTACGATCAGAAAGTATCCGGGATATCCCGTCTTCTCGATTGTCGCCAACTCAAAGTCTAGACGTTCACGAATATCGTCCGTAATTTCCTGATAACGTTTTTTTGCCCCAACATAACATAGATGAGCAAGGTATTTATTCTCACCTCGTTTTCCGCCATCTTCAAGATCCGCTTCCACTTGAAATTCCTCAGGAATATCAAATTTAGGCAAAAGAACATCGCGGTTCAGTTTAAAAATCTCCACTTTATCAACAATTTCCTGAATATTTAAAATTGCTTCGGGTAGATCTTTAAAAAGGGCCTTCATTTCATCTGAAGATTTGAAATAATATTCCTGATTGGGTAAACCAAAACGGAATCCACGTCCCCTACCTTTTGGAGTCGATAGCTTCTCACCATCTTTCACACAGAGCAAAATATCATGCGCATGCGCATCGCCTTTCTTCTCGTAATACGTATTATTGGTTGCAACAACTTTGACCTGATATTTGCGGGAAAATTTAAGCAGGGTTTGATTCACACGATCTTCATCTTCCTGACCATGGCGCATCAATTCAAGATAAAAATCATCTCCAAATTGCTCTTTCCACCATAGCAGGGCCTCTTCGGCCTGGCTCTCACCAATATTCAGTATTTTATTAGGTACTTCCCCTTGTAGGTTACCCGACAGGGCAATAACATCTTCCTTATATTGAAGGATAAGATCTTTATCAATACGGGGTACATAATAGAACCCAGCAGTATACGCAAAGGAAGCCAGTTTAGCCAGGTTATGGTACCCCCGTTTATTCTTTGCCAATAATACAATTTGATACCCATTGTCCTTTCGGGACTTATCTTTGTGGTTTTCGCAAACAAAAAATTCACAACCAACAATTGGTTTTAAAAGTTGACCAGTAGGCTCCTGCCCATTTTCAATCGCCTCGGCATTCTGCGCTTCTACCTCCTTGTTATGTCCAATAACACGAGACACAAATTCAAAGGCGCCCATCATATTTCCATGATCGGTCAATGCAACCGCAGGCATATTATCCTTGACCGCTGCCGAAACCAACCTATCGTATGACATCGTGGACTGCAAGATCGAAAACTGAGAGTGGTTATGTAAATGGGCAAATTTGGCATCCTTTAAGGCTGCTAATGCGTCCGCATCAACAACAACCTTGACTTCATCTGGCTGAGACCGTTTTCTAATTTCATCAGAAGCTGCTTTTAGGTTGATATGTTTCAGTCCAACAGTGGGTATAGGACCAGGATTGTTCGTTTTAAAATCGACAAAGTAGCCCGTATCGACCTGAAGTTCTTCGGCAGTGAATACTTCTCTTCTTACAAGCTCCAGAAAACAACGTGTTGTCGCTTCCACGTCGGCTGTTGCATTATGTGCCTCAGCAAACGGTACTCCAAATAAATAAGAATGCAGCTCGGTAAGGTTAGGCAACTTATAGCGTCCGCCCCGTCCGCCTGGGATTTTCAGAAGTTCAGCTGTTACTTCCGTACAGGTATCCAATACAGGCATATTAGCCATATTGGACGTGACACCATAACGGTAAAATTCACAGCCCATGATATTCAAATCAAAACCAATATTTTGTCCAACAACAAACTTAGCTTTATTCAATGCCACATTGAATTTCTCTAAGACCTCCTGGAGCGGCAATCCCTGCTCTTCTGCCAATGCAGTCGATATGCCGTGTATTTTTTCAGAGTCATAGGGTATATCAAATCCATCTGGCTTAACCAAGAAATCGTGATGTTCGACCAAATTTCCCATCTCATCATGAATCTGCCAAGCCAATTGAATACAGCGAGGCCAATTGTCCGTATCGGTAATTGGTGCGTCCCAACGCTTAGGCAAACCCGTCGTTTCCGTATCGAAAATAATATACATAAAATTCTAAACCTCTTTAATACAACACATTAAATGCAAGACAATTTACATTTTTTTGAACTTGAAATTTACGAAATTATTAGAGAAGATTATGTCAGATTTTTGCGAAAATCCACTAAAGAAAATCTAGCATGACACAATACCGCCTGCTGGTTCCTCTTTAATAAGAAACAGCAGCATAAACTCCTCAATCTTCCTTTTTTTATGTATATCGAAAGAGTCAATATCAGGTCAAATTGTAAAACCCTCCATCTCTTTTTTTATCATGTATTTCGAAATAGCTAAACTTATACCAACGTCAATTTAACAGCTCTTTTAACAGGTATCTAATAGGGACTTTATAGGGACCTCATTCGGATGAACCCCTGTTACCTGCCCATTAAGTCCCTTTTATTTCAGGTTTTATTTTCACTAAATTATACGGTTAACCTTTACTTGTCTCTACCAAGTGTGGCAAAAATTTTCATAGGACCGATGTCGATACTCGTCTGGCTAAATTCAACAAGCCTGCACAATTAACATATTACTCCCAACACTACATTGAAAGATAATACATCTCAAACCGCAACACACTACTTATTAGGTCGGTGCCCCTTTACCCGTGTATTTCTACCCACAATACAATTAAATATCAGATAACCCTAAAGGAGTTAAAATAGCCCAAATTTAATATTGTAATACTTACACTATCCCAAGTATTTAGTATATTTGGTTTTGACCCAAAAATCCATGATTAAAGCGATCTTTTTTGACATCGATGGAACTTTGCTAAGTTTCAAAACGCATCAAGTTCCCGAATCTACTCAACAGGCATTTCAATTATTAAAAGAAAAAAATATCAAGGTATTTGTTTCAACAGGAAGATCCTACAATCAGCTGGGGCATATTCGTTACCTCGATTTTGATGGATATATCACCTTCAATGGCGGGTATTGCGTCACAAAGGAACAGGAAGTCATTTATAAAAATAACATCCCTCAAAAAGACATTCGCTCCTTATTGGATTATGCTAAAAAGCGTGAGGACCTGACTTTTTCATTTATGTCCGAAAAGGAAATTTCCTTAAACCAGGTTACACCTGAGGTACAACGGATGTACGAACAGGTCAATGTGCCGACACCACCTATTCGGGATTACGAAAAGGATTTTGATCTGGACTCTGTTATGCAGGTCAATGTTTTCATCAATCCTGAAGAAGAAGCTGAATTCATGGAAAATGTGATGCCAAATTCAGTTGCTTCGAGATGGACGCCCATTTTTGCGGATGTCAATCCGATGGGGCAAAGCAAAAAAATTGGAATAGATGTTTTTTTAGATCATTTCAACTTTACCTTGGAAGAAACTATGTCATTTGGCGATGGCGGAAATGATATTACCATGCTAGCGCACACCCATATTGGAATTGCTATGGGTAATGCAAATCCCGAGGTAAAGGAAATTGCAGATTATATAACAGACAGTGTTGATGAAAATGGTATCTGGAATGCATTAAAACACTTCAATATCATCTAAAGTTGGATAGTTAAAGTTATTCGAGAAGTATTGCTGTTGCTATTCATCAGCAAATTATGTTTTTCCGGAAAAAGATAGTCCAATCGCTGTCTAAAATCACGTATAAGTGTACTGCTAAATTGACTTTCCAGATAATGGTTCACGCGATAGCTAACTTCAAGCATAATCAACTTGGATGAGCCCGATAATCGGATCCGTACAGGATGAGAAGACATCGTATTATAACCATTCTCAACAGCATGCTGTACCACAGGAAAAAGAATGAGCGGCGGCAACATAATCTCCTCCTGAGCCTGAAGCTTATTTTCCCATTTGACGGTAAAACCTACTGGAAGAAAACGTTCAGCCAATTGTAAATATTGGTTCAACAAGCTAAGCTCCACCTGCATCGACTCCAATCGGTCAACATGAAGCTTAAGCAACTGCTCTTGGAAAGCAAAAAAGTCCGGTGGATCTATTTTGTTACTCTGTATTAGGTGATCGATCAAAAAACTGTCCAGCTGACTGTTCCTAAAAGACAACCTATCTGCCAGCGCCAAAAGCGCTTCATTTCTTACACTCTTTTTACCCAAAAAACGATTGATTATACTTGACATTTCTTAAATTGCTGTAGATTAGAAACACAAAAATAAGGAAACATTATGTCAAATATTGCAATAGTTATTGAAGAAAGAGCCGCTGACATAGGCAATTTCTTAGTTGGGCGACTTCTTCCTTTCAGGCAGAAACGTATGGTCGGCCCTTTTATCTTTATCGACCACATGGGACCTGATAACATTGCCGAACCGCACTTTATGGATATTGCACCACATCCGCATATCGGGTTATCCACATTGACTTATCTATTCGAAGGTAGCATTATGCACCGTGACAGCTTAGGAAATGCCGTTGAGATCAAACCTGGAGCAGTCAATTGGATGACGGCAGGTAAGGGTGTTACACACTCCGAACGAACCCCGGAACAACTGCGATCGACGCCGCACGACCTCCATGGACTGCAGATTTGGGTGGCCCTACCAAAAGAACTCGAAAAAATGGAGCCTAATTTTGTTCACATAGAAGAACCGCAACTTCCACATTGGACCGAAGATGGCGTATCCTATCGCTTAATTGCAGGAGAAATTAAAGATCACCGTTCCGAGGTCCCCGTATACAGCCCATTATACCTTATTGAAATCAAAGCGGAAAAAGATGCAACTATTAAACTAGGTGATCATCTATATGGCGAAAGTGGATTATATATCCTGCATGGGACTGTTCATGCGGAAGGTCAGGAATTCGGTCCAAAGCAGATTTTAGTTGCCAAAGATGCGAAACTGTGTGAATTCAAAATGGAGGCTGGAACCTCGGTCTACATTTTTGGTGGCGAACCTTTTCCTGAACAACGCTATATCGACTGGAACTTCGTCGCTTCGGACATTGAAACATTAAAAATAGCGCGCGAAAAATGGGAAAAACATGAATTTCCAAAGGTTCCTGGAGATGACGGCTATATTCCAATCCCGCCAGTAAATCCAACTTTAGGGCAGAAAAAAGCTTAGCAGCACTATTTCTTCATTTGAACTTGGCAATCGCAAACGTATCTGCCGTACGGGATTACAATTGGAAGGACAAAACAGACGAAAACAAAAAGGCTGGAAATTGTGGATAATTTCCAGCCTTTTTATTAAATAAATCTTAAAGTCAACTGTTGCAAAGAAGTACTAATGGGCTATCCCGCTCACACCACCGGATACAACCAATTTCATGGCATCTGTTGGCGACATATCTAATTTTTTCACCTTGTCTGCACTGATAATGACAACCTGTCCCGCAAAAGAATATGAATATGGAAAATACACCATAACCTCTTCTTCAAGCCCAATGCTTTTTAAATCATGTTGCGTTAAGAAACCTATCTTCTTCAGACCAAACTCATTCACCGTTACCAAGACAGGTTCATTAAATTTCTTTGCGTCACCAACAAAGGCCTCTGTAAAATCTTTAATCGAAGAATATAATGTATTTAAAAGTGGAATCCGCTGGATCTGATGATTAATCCACACTTTAATTGGATCTGTAACAAAATTTGTAAAAATAAGCCCTGCCAAAACCAACACCAAAATAACGGTCAGAATACCTATTCCCGGAATATACAAGGGATGCCCTCTATCATCTTCCAAAAAATGTTCAGTTAGATTCAATGCCGAATCAACTGATGCAACAATCCAAACTATTAAAAAAATAGCACCAGCTAGAGGAACCACCACCAGGATACCTCTTATCAAATAATTAATAAAGCCTCTAATTAATTTGCTAAACATGAATTGAAAATCAAATATTATTCAAAAATGCAGAATATCCTTTATTATTCATAAAAATATACTCTTTTTACGCGTTGGGAAATACTGGTCAGCAGTTCATAAGGGATCGTTCCTATAGCCTTCGCTGCTGACTTTATATCAGGGTACACGATAACTTCATCTTCCTCTCCAACTTCCACATCCGTTACATCCAGCATACACATATCCATACAGATATCACCTATAGTAGGGACTAAAAAACCGTTAACCAACATTTTACCGACACCATTACCAAAACGCCTATCGTAACCGTCCGCATAACCAATTTTAATCGTGGCGATCTTACTATCTCTATACAGAACACCGTGCCTATTATAACCTACGGTCTCACTTGCCGGGAGGTATTTAATTTGCGTCACATTAGTTTTCAAGGTACTCGCCTCCCTAATTGGTAAATCATGCCGCTCAATATCGATACCATAGAGACCGATCCCCAATCGTACCATATCAAAATACGCATTCGGCCACAGTTCAATACCCGAGGTTGCTGCAATATGACGTAGAAAGGAATATCCTAGACCACTTTCTAGACGTTTCGTAAAGTCATCCAGCAGATCAATTTGTCGCTGCGTAAATTCCCGGTCCTTTTCATTGCCTGCAGACGCTAAATGGGAAAAGGCAGATTTAACCTCTAAAACCGCTTCCGTACGCAACACAGCTATTAAACGATTGACCTCGTCAGGCATAAAACCCAACCGATGCATGCCAGTATCTATCTTAATATGAATCGGAAAGGAAGTTATCTGTTTCGTTTTCAGAAAATTCAAGAAGGAAAACAATATTCTAAAGCTATAAATCTCCGGTTCAAGGTTGTACTGAACGATGGACTCAAAAGAACTTTCATCCGGACTCATTACCACAATAGGCAATGTGATTCCCGCACCGCGCAAATCCACCCCCTCATCCGCAAAAGCGACCGTCAGATAATCCACCCGATTAAATTGCAAAAGATTTGCTATCTCGAAACTTCCACTACCGTAAGAGAAAGCTTTGACCATTGTCATCAGCTTAACATGCTTCGGTAACAACTGGCGGTATACATTTAGATTGTTTTCCAGTGCATTCAAATTGATTTCAAGAACTGTATCATGTGATTTTGCGACCAAAAGCTGACTGATACGTTCAAAATGAAACTCCCGTCCTCCTTTCAGTAATACCGTCGCATTTTCAAAAGAAAGCGACCTTATATCGGCCAAAAAAGCAGCAGTATCGCTATATGAAATGGAAGGCACATCAAATTGTGCAGCCAATTTAGGCAACACTTCACCTATCAATATCAATTTATCCAAACGATACTCACTAAGCAAACGTCTCAGCTTGGACAAGCTTTTTTCATCTTCGATAGTAACACCGGGAATATCCGATAATATCAACATCTTGAACGGATGCTGGCCCTGTTGATTTAAAAACTCCAGGGCTATTTGTAGTGCATCCAGATCATTACTATACGAGTCATCGATAATGGAGCTATTCTTTTTTCCTTTTTTTAACTCAAGACGCATCGCCACAGGCTGCAACTCTTTAATCCTCGATGCGATCACTTCATTTTCATAACCAAAACGTAGCATTACCGCTACACAATTTATGGCATTCTCAACATTTCCTTTATCCACAAACGGTACTTCAACAGCAAAGGTGCGCCCGGTATAATAGAAGGTTACCATAGTAAATCGGTCGTTGACCTGTTTGATGGAATACACCTCCAAAGAAAGCCCCTCATCAAGCCCCCAGGAAAATTTTCGTGGCCGATAAGGCAATTGAACATTTTCAAGGTAAGTATTCGGAAAAATCATGGTTTCAACATGCTTAAAGAGCTCGAGCTTTTCATAAATCTTTTCCTCCTTCGATTTAAAACCGGCTTTATGTGCCACACCAATGTTGGTCAATAGTCCTATGGTTGGTTTTATCATCTGCTCAAGGCGCTGCATTTCTCCTTTCTCTGAAATGCCTGCTTCGATCAGCGCAAGATTATACTGATCGGAAAGTCCCCATAACGAAAGTGCCACACCGAGTTGAGAGTTATAACTCTTGGGACTTCTATAGATCTTATATTCAGGAGACATCAGCTGAAAAAGCCATTCTTTTACTATCGTTTTACCATTGCTACCAGTAATTCCAATGACCGGGTAATCGAATTTCTGCCGGTGAAAAGTAGCCAGTTCTTGTATAGCAGACAAACTATCCGCTACCCAAAGAATGTTAGCCTCCAAAAACTCCATTTCCTGTGCACTATCGATTTGAAGCACAAAATTACGAACTCCCTTATCATAAGCTTCTCTAATATAACGGTGGCCATCTCTATTCTTCTGAAGTGCAAAAAAAATCCCGTTGTCCGCTTGGACAATTTTACGGCTGTCGTAAAATAAATGCTGGACAAAAGAATTGGGATCCGTGATAAATGTGCGATTGGGATGTAAAATCTGGGCGATTTCCGATATTTTGTACATTCTCCTGATATTTTTTGATTGTGTCAAAACTGAACATTTTTTTAGTTATTTCATATTATTTTTGAAATTTTGACAATATGTTTGACGAAGAAAAAAGAAATAAGAAGATATTAACGCAGCATCAGGCGCAGTTGAAAGCGGAAAGCTATTGCGTATATCAAGAACGCGCACAGCAAGAAGTACGCGATAAGCTCTACAGCTGGGGACTACACGAAGAAGAAGTCGAAAATATATTGGCCAATTTGATCGCCGATAATTTTCTAAATGAAGAACGCTTTGCTATTGCCTACTGTAACGGAAAGCTCCGCATGAAAGGCTGGGGTAAAGTAAAAATCAAGCAGGCACTCAAGGCAAAGCGGGTATCCGAACAATTGATAAAAATTGCATTTAAGCAAATCGATCTCGATGAATATGAACAAATCTTAAATCACATCATTGACAAAAAACTCCGTGAAATTAGCGGCAAGGACCGCTATGCGGTTAAAAACAAAGTTTATCAGTTTGCACTATCCCGCGGATTTGAGAGTGATTTAATTTTTTCTATACTGAATTCAAAGGAGTTATAAAAAACACAGAAAGAAAGTAAATAAATATTTTGCAATATTGAATTTTCGCTCTATATTTGCATCACCAAAAAGGAACGCAAGGTTCTTTTAAAAATTGAAATAAAATTCCAATGCGAAAATAGCTCAGCTGGTAGAGCACAACCTTGCCAAGGTTGGGGTCGCGAGTTCGAATCTCGTTTTTCGCTCACCTGCCTAGGTGGTGGAACTGGTAGACACGCAGGACTTAAAATCCTGTTCCCGTTAAGGGAGTGCGGGTTCGATTCCCGCCCTAGGTACAAGAAAGCTCATCTAACGATGGGCTTTTCTTGTTTTATGTCTCCTGTTTTAAAACACCTTATTTCGGGAGACCCTATACAACGATTTAAAACCGCGATATAACTGCATAAAAAAAGCGGGATATCTTAAATACCACGCTTTTTTATATTAAGAATTGGTCTGATAAACTATTTTTTATCTAAAATAGTAACTTCCACTCTTCTATTTTTTTGACGTCCTTCCGGAGTTTTATTATCGCCAACTGGATTTGACTGACCGAAACCTTTTGCCGTGATGCGTGATTCAGCAACACCTGAATCTACTAAGAACTTCTTAACAGAAGCTGCTCTTTTATCGGAAAGCCACTGATTATACTCAACAGTACCCGTAGCATCAGTATACCCATCAACTTTGATCTTATTATTACTTTCTTTCAAGATCAACGCTAATTTACTAACTTCAGTTTTTGCCTTCTCAGATAGGTAAGAAGAGTTTGTTGGAAACAATAAATCGGACGATATACTAAACTTAATCCCCTCATCAGTTCTTTTCGCATCATTAAAATCCTTCTTTACATTTTTCAAACCATCATCAGTTCCATCTTTTGTTACAACAGCACCCGGATTGACTACAATAGCTTGTTGTTTACAGGAAAATAACGATAAACTTGCACATAAGGTTAAAATCCCCAAATTAATTTTTCTAAGCATGTCGTTTCTAACGTATTTAATATCGATTTAAGCAAGTAAATATAGCGAAAAAAGTCCAATATGACATCCCTTCTACGCCATAACTAACGTAACAAATCTATTTCTTGGTATATACTTTTTCTAAAGTCTTTTTTACCTCAGGAATATTCTCATACAATTTCCAGATCATGCCTGAATTTGCATTCTCGATCATTACGGCAATCGTTGCCTGATTCCTCGCACGATAGCTTTCAGAAACATCGTTGTTTTTAATATCAATCCAGCTTCTGAAACCATATTGCGTGAACAACACATCGGCGTATTCTTCGTAAAACTTACGTAATGCTTTTAGACCGATCTCCTTTTCAAATGGGTAGGCTGCAATAGCTATCGCAGGATTCACCAAATATCGCTGATACGTATCTTCCACATTTTCCACGCCCCAAATATCTGTAAATCGCGTCCCTATGCTCATTTCATTATCTCTACGTTTATAGGCCAAAATATAATTCGACAAATATTTCTTGTAATCGACAAAGTCATCCACTTTTCCTTTCGGATCCATAATCAAAAAGGGACGATAAACAGCCATTAACGATTCATTTAAACTACCGCCGGCAATATTCTTGGCAAAAATAACTTTATCGTCGGAGTAGATCGAAACTCCGGCATTTCCAGTGTCGCCAATTAAAGGGTTTGCACTTATTGAACGCGCCAAAGAATCATCTAATTTCATTTTGAGTTCAGGAGCCAAATCATTGAAGTCATCCCCAAAATACAATTCGTTACCTTTATGTTTGGTTGCAAATCCGTTGATATAAGCTGAAATCGCTAAAGGGTGGGTAGGTGAAGACATCGCCAACAAGTAAGTACCCAGACTCTCGTTAAATCCTCCCAAAGGCCTCGATCTAGCTGTACTGTCTACTGGAGACCACTTATTCCAAAGTACATCAGGATTCTGTGCGTCCGTAAAATAATTCCAGTTTATGCGTTCCCAGAGCTTCGTAATAGTATTCCTCAAGGCCTGTTCCTCAGGATCCTCCTTAGAAAAATATTGTCGGGCGATCAGAAGCGATTCCATAATATGGGAGGTACCGCGCAAATCGTACGTTGGAACTGAATCGCGATAATAAGGTACCCCTGAACGGCCATCGTAAAGCGCTGTAAAGACCCCTTGATGTTGTTGTGCACTACTCAAAAATTTCACAATCCGTGTTAACCTGACCAAAAGAGCTTGTCGCGAGATCAAGTTGTTCTCTCCTGCCACAAGCAAACCCAAGATCGCATAGCCGGTTTCATTTGTTGATACAATAGCCTGTCTATTGCCTCGATCAGGTAGAAACATACCACTATTCACATCATAGTTGTCTATAAAATAATTCACATGAGCATTTCGGATAAAATTCAACATCTCTTTATCCGTCCCCTTTTTTGTCTGTACCTCCCTAACCTCAGAAAATGGAGATTCAACATAATTATAATCTACCCAGGCTATTTTGTAATAATAAGATTTATTATATTCATTCACCCTATCCAGCGACTTCTGTACATAGATGGGTAAAATTGCTATCGGCTGAAAATTGAGTTTATCTTCCGAACGGTAGATTTTCACATAGCGGATACTTGGTGTCAGCGGCAATTGCCAAACCAGCTCAACTTGTTTATCTACGGAACTGATCTTCGATAAGATAGCTGCTGATGAAAGTCTTACCTTTGGATAGTTTTTGGGCAAAAACTCAATTTGATCGATAAATAATTGATTTGTCTCCAGGGCAGTTCCATTCTGTTCAAGTATTAAAGCCGAAACAGACTTCCCTAATGAAATTCCTCCAAATTTATTGACTGGAATGGAAACATTAAGCCAGGTATCATAAGCAAAATCATCGATATAATTTGCGATATCCACAGCATTTGTCTTCGTGTCGTTTTGTTTTAAGGTAACTTTTGGCAATTGTCCCTTTTCAGTATTGCTTTGAATAAAAAGCTTAAAAGTTAGATGATCATCCTTGGCAATTAAATAGGGAAATTTCTGTTTGTCGTTTAAAATACTTGCCTCCCATTTACCATTAGGAGAAGAAACGTACCGCAAAGAAAGCGAATTGCCTGGCGTAAAAAACAAACTATCGGAAACCGGAAGGCTATAGCTCACGTTTTGAATCCATGATTCACCGGTATAATGAGTGATACTCTTCGCATAACTCCCGTTGATAACACTATTGTCAAATAAAACCTCAGGATAACTTTCTGACCGAACAAGAGTAGGTAAGATCAGTAACAAAAGAAAGTAAAAATATTTTTTCAGCATAAGTCAACATTTTTCACAGGCCTACAATCAAAAACTAAGCCACCAGTACGATTATAACGCAAATGTAACAAAGGAATTCCAATGATATTATCCTCCCTAATTTTAATTTCAGAAAAAATGCGCTAAATTAGCCCTCTGAATATTTTCATAAAATAGATATATGAAAACCACGTTTGATTTTGAAAAGCCAATTGCAGACTTGCAATTGCAAATTGAAAAGGTAACTCAAGTTGCCGAAAAGACTCAAGTTGACATGAGCGCAACCGTTCGTGAGCTTGAAGAAAAGCTTGCTTCTACTGAAAAAGAAATATACGGCAATTTAACAGGTTGGCAGAACGTTCAAATGTCACGCCATCCAGATCGCCCTCAGACTTATGATTATATAGAAGCTATCTGCGACGAATTTATCGAGTTGCATGGTGATAGAACCGTTAAGGATGATAAAGCGATCGTCGGCGGTATGGCTTCTATTGATGGTAATGCCGTTATGATCATCGGTCATCAAAAAGGTAAAAACACCAAAGAGCGTCAATATCACAATTTTGGAATGGCCAATCCTGAAGGCTACCGAAAGGCATTACGCTTAATGAAAATGGCGGAAAAGTTCAATAAGCCTGTGATCACTCTAATTGATACGATGGGTGCTTATCCAGGACTTGAAGCTGAGGAACGCGGACAGGGTGAAGCGATTGCGCGCAACCTCATGGAAATGGCTGTATTGAAAGTTCCGATCATCTGCGTTGTTATCGGTGAAGGAGCTTCAGGTGGAGCTTTGGGTATTGGTGTTGGAAACAGAGTTTACATGATGGAACATACCTGGTATTCGGTCATATCACCTGAATCTTGTTCCTCCATCCTATGGAGAAGCTGGGATCACAAAGAAAAAGCCGCTGAGGCATTAAAATTGACTTCAGAAGACATGTTGGGCAACGGATTGATTGATGGTATTATCCCTGAACCGCTAGGCGGTGCTCACCAGGATCCTGCGGCAGCAGCGGCTAATCTAAAAAGCCAGTTGTTGAAAGATCTTGCAGAATTGACGGCTAAAGATAGCGATACTTTAGTTACTGAAAGAATTGATAAGTTTAGCAAAATGGGTGTGGTAACTGAATAATGTATCAATACAACCCTACAGCATAAAAAAAGTCAGCAATTAGCTGACTTTTTTTATGGCCATTCTACCTTAAAACACGAATCCTCGTTCTAAAAAACTGCTTCTATACTGACCCAACTTATCCGCAAGTGTTTTAAAAGGCTTTTTAAATAAAAAATAATTCAGTAATTTTTAAATAGTTACAATTTTTATCAACAAAAAAGATAAAAACATTTTGCACAAATAACTTATTTTTCTACCTTTGCATCACTTTCAAAAACAGAAAGGATTCCGTAGCTCAGCTGGTAGAGCAATACACTTTTAATGTATGGGTCCTGGGTTCGAATCCCAGCGGGATCACAAAAAGAAAAGCTAATCGTAAGATTAGCTTTTTTTGTTTAGGAATATCAGGATTTGAAGGAAGTGTCGGTAGGGTTTGATCGGAATATGTTAATCTACAATCCAAAATGTTCTATTATTCCACAATAACGATCGTTCGTTACCTAAGCGCGGTCCTTTTCTTTTTTAATTTTTAGCTTCAACAAATTAGGATCACGTAGGGACGAAGTTCGTTCTTATCACAATGATTGTTCAGTGCTTGCTCAGTGATTGTTCAGTGCTTGCTCAGTGATTGTTCAGTGCTTGCTCAGTGATGGTTCAGTATAAACTGAATAATGACTGACTAATTACTGTCTAAAAACTGATTGTAAATTGTTTTTAGCTTTAGGCTGGTATTAGGAAATTTCAGTTTTAATATTTATCTCTATCATCTTATCATCAAGAAATTGTGGCAATTACCAAAAATTGATCTTCTCAAGGGCCCACCATCAGCAACTTTTGAAAAGCCATCCCGAACTGAGGCAGCCAATTATCGGCAATGGAGAAACCATGCCCTACTTTGGGCAGGCTGACCAATTGAACATTTTATATCCCTTTAAGGAAATCTGTCGTTGCGTTAAAGGGACAGGTCTGATCTTTTACACCATTAAGTACCCAAAACGGAGCGGTCAATTTTTCGCTACGATCCAGGTAATAACTTTTTCCAGGCTTTAAGATATGGGAAGATAATCCACTGCCCTTACAGAGTGGTTTGGTAATATTGATATCTGGACAGAAGCCTAAGGCAATCCCCCCGCGAAAAATACCTGCCGGGGCTTGGGCAATCGAGCCATAGGCCAGCGTTGCCCATAAGAGTAGCCTGCCAATATGGGTTTCTGATAGCTTTCAAACTTATATTTCTTTTGGATTGCCATGCTGAGCTGCTCGAAATCTGCAGCAGGATAATAACAATCCTTTTTTGATCGTGCCATTGAGGCAGCATAGTGATCCGGAAGCAATATGACTTCCAAAAACTTCACCATTTCTGCTCCCGCTATAGTATGGGCACGTAATTCAATGATTTGCTTGCCCTTTAGCAATGCCACCGTACCTAATTCAAGCTGACGTTCACGCAAACCAACGGAAGAAGACCCATCTATTGTAAAATCAATATTCTTCCCCCCTAAATTCAAGCTCAGTTTCCCTCCTGTACCTACAATATTTTTCACATACCGTATAGCCACCTTGAAGCGTCCGCCATTTAACACATGGGTGTCCCATCTTAACCCTTGACTTAACCTAGTCCAGCCCGTCACATAATAGCGATTCTTTTTACCGTCCCCAAACTTCATCGGATTCCCGATCTGTTTTGCATAAAAGGTCAGTAGCCGATTTTTATTGACATTATGATCCACATACATTAAATTAGGATTTATTGGATCAGTTATGCTATCCTTCAATTGCACCACTACGACCAGGTCATCCTCGTCAGAAGCAATTTGATCTATAGGAATATGCAGTCCATTTTTGTCGGACCTATATTTTCCGATAGTTTCTCCCGACAATAACGAAACCGAATTAACCTTAGCAATCAATCCGCCGACAATCAGATCATTCCGTTGAGGGCGCTCAAACACGTGTAAATACAGGGTATTTTTACGCTGAGTAATGACTCCCCAGGGCTGACGGGGTAAGCGAGATGGTGCTACATCAATGACACTTTCACTATTCCCCCGCATCCACCGACCTAATCCCTTTAAAATAGCGACATCAGCGCTGTCGATGCTTCCGTCACCCTTGGGGCCAATATTCATTAGAATATTCCCCCCCATGGCCTTAGCCTTCGCTAAGAGTTTGATAAAATGCGCTGTCGGTTTATGGCTCTTATCAGTCGACGAATAACCATAGGATTCATTTGTAGTTGGTATGGCCTCCCAATAAGCGCCAGAAGCAACTGGATAATATTCCTCAGGTCGATCTGCCGTATTCAGGTAATCGCCGTAATTCTTTTCCTCAGTACGTGCCAATCGACCATTGACTATGATATTCGGATCAGCTGTTCGAATAGCCTTTAAAATTCTCAGGTTTTCAGACAGTGGCAATTTATGCGGTGTATCAAACCATAACAAATCCGGATGATAGCGCTGAATAAGTTCATCAATCTGTGGAATCGCCTTTTGATCTACGTAATGCCGAGCCTTTGTCAACCATTCAGGATGTTTGTCAAACCAATTTGTGCCGCCCAACAATTTATCTCCGCCTGGATTACTGTAATCCCAGTCATTACCGGGAGCATCCGGATGCTCCCAGTCAAAAGCATGCGAATAATAGAAGCCAAACAAAAGTCCATGTCTATGGCAGGCAGCTGCTAATTCCGCCAATGGGTCCCTTTTAAATGCAGTGCTTGACAATGAGTAGTCACTTGAAAATGCAGAAGGAAACATCGCAAAGCCATCATGGTGCTTAGCCGTAATAATAAAATATTTCATCCCTGCATTTTTTGCCAACAATACCCATTCCTCCGCATTAAACTTTAGGGGATTAAATCGACGTGCTGAATCAAGATACTCACTACGTGGGATTTTCATCACACGCATTAAATGCTCCGCATAGCCCCCTCCCGGCCTCCCTTTCCAAATATTTCCATATTGGGAATAAACACCCCAATGAACAAACATACCAAATGAGGCTGCCCTCCATTTTTCCAGGCGTTGTTCACGAGTTAATACGGCTTGTTTCCACCAACCCGTTTCCGCCTCAACAATCGCATTTTTATCACGTGCTGTCGCATCATTAAACATATTTGAAGCCTCATTGCCTTCATTTACATTTTTAGTCTGTGCGCTCGAAAAAAAAACGCCTAAAGAAAACATAAAAAGAAAAAAACACTTGATTTTAAACATAACGTTGGTTTTATGAAGACGGCAAATACAACCTGAAAGATTTCAGACGGATACCCTTTCTAAATTTATTGGATTATAGTTCCTCGAGACCTAACGGAAGGAATGCAGGATCAATTTTAACTATAGTCAAAAATACGCCAAAACTACATTTTACAAGTGTACAATTCGTTCATTTTAGGGGAAATATTGATCCGGGTCCTCAAAATGAAAACCTATTCTTCAATAAGGTGTTTATATAATCTATACATCTTATAATAAATAAACAGTGATTTGGACAATTAGATTGGTCCATGGAAAAAGATCTTTTTCAATATTTTTAACGTAACCAGATACAAGCTATCAGTATTTATTGAATATTTGTCTAAAACTTTAAATTAATATGGAAAAACTAACCGCCAAAGCCAGCATCCAAATTCAGAAACCAATCAACGAAGTTTTTGAGGCTATTGTAGATCCCAATAAAATGAATCACTATTTTATAAAATCTTCGACTGGACGTCTAGAGACAGATAAAACGGTAGAATGGACATTTCCAGAATTTCCTGACAGTTTTCCCGTGACAGGAAAAATCATCAGCCGCAATTCATATATCTCTTTTGACTGGAGTGGGGGGCTTCCCAATCAACTGGTAGAAATCGCACTATCCACATTCGGAGAAAACGCGACTGTCATAAAGATTACAGAACACGAGATGAACAATGATGCAGATGGAATTTTAATAATGATGAGACAAACAGAGGGTTGGGCCAACTTTTTAGCTTGCATGAAAGCGTATCTAGAATATGATATCAATTTGAGAACTGGGGCTTTCGATTTTATGTTCCAAAAATAGTTCTCTCTAAAAATAGCTGCTCATCGAATTACTTCAAATACAATATATTCAATTAAGGTTATCCGAATATCCGTCAAAGACAACAACTATATATGGCAAAAAATAAAACGGCATATACCGAAGCATCTGTCCAAGACTTTATAAAAACAGTTGACGACCCACAAAAACAAATCGATAGTACAACACTGATCCAATTAATGGAAACCACAACGGGTGAGCCAGCTAGAATGTACGGACCAACTATCATCGGATTTGGAAACTATCATTATACCTATGCAAGTGGGCACGAAGGCTATGCTCCTTTGATCGCATTTAGCCCCCGAAAATCAGCAATCTCCCTTTATGTATTTACCGGTGCCGATGAGCATCGACATTTAGTCGATCAGCTCGGGAAATTTAAAATAGGCAAAGCCTGCATATACATCAAGAAATTAAGCGACATTAATATAGAAATACTCCATCAGCTTATGTCCGAAACGATACAGTTTATTGAAAATAAGTATACGAGAATCAAAGAATAGCACAAATTATGACAACGAGCATCGCAACAATAGACGAATATATCAATCAATTTGATGGGGAGAAAAAAGAATATCTGCTCAAGGTGAGACAGCTTATCGCTGGCCTAGTCCCTCCCGATGCAGATGAAACGATCTCCTATCAAATGCCTACTTTCAGATACAAGGGCAATATCATCCATTTTGCGATGAACAAAAACCATTTGGGCCTCTATCCAGGACCTGCTGCTATAGAGCACTTCGCTGCAGAACTCAAAAATTTTAAAACCACAAAAGGGGCAATACAAATTCCCTTGGATCAACCGATTCCAACACAATTAATTATCGATATTGTCAATTTTAATATTGATAAACTTAAAGACAAACAAGGCCCTAATTGGTACCAAAGCCGAGGGAACTGGCAGGAGGCTGAAGAACTCATGCAAGAGATCATCCAGCAAACTTCCTTAAAAAAGGAATTCAAATGGGGGAGCTATATCTATACCCATAAAGGGAAAAATGTCATCGGTTGGGGTGGTTTTAAAAATTTCTTTTCCCTCTGGTTTTATAATGGTGTATTCTTAGTCGATCGGGATAAACATCTCATCAGTGCCTCCGAAGGAAAAACCAAAGCCTTACGCCAATGGCGTTTTGAAGATGCCAACGCGATGGACCCCGAAAAGATTAAAGCTTATATTCAGGAATCTATCCAGACAATCGATGAAGGCAAGGAAATTAAACCTACAAAGACTCCTGCGAAGGCCCCTGCTGGTCTATTACTCGAAGCTCTGCAGGCAGATCCGACCTTTGGGGAAAGTTTCCAGGCTTTAACACCGGGAAGGCGGAAAGAATACATCGAGTACATTGATGAGGCGAAGCAAGAAAAAACGAAACAATCACGTATTGAAAAAATTAAACCGTTGGTCCTCGCTAAAAAGGGCTTAAACGACAAATACAAATAGGTGAATGCTAAAACAAAAAAAAGATGAATAATTCAATTATCCCATCCATTTGGTTCGATCAAAACGCACAGGAAGCCTTTGATCTTTACGCTGGTACCTTCCCCGGCAGCCATATTAGCAACAGCTCTCCCATCGTGGTTGAAGCTGTCCTAAACGGCGTGAAATTTATTGGAATAAATGGAGGTCCTATATTCAAACCCAACCCATCCATATCATTTATGGTCATTTGCGAAAGCAAAGAGGAAGTTGATCGTATCTGGGATTCACTTGCTGTGGACAGCAACACTTTAATGCCTTTAAACTCCTACCCTTGGAGCCCTTATTACGGATGGTTGGCCGACAAGTTTGGCGTCAATTGGCAATTATACCTCGGTAAACTGAGCGATACTAACCAACAGGCAATTGTACCGACTCTAATGTATTGCGGAGAACAACAAGGAAATTGCGAACAAGCGTTAGCATTTTATGCGGAATTATTTCAGGATTTCCGAAGCAATGGGGTCATGAAATACACCGAAGGTGAATATATCGGATCAATCCAACATACCCAATTTATAGTCCGGGATTTTACACTCATGGCAATGGATAGCGGAGTTCCCCAAATGTTCACCTTTAGCGAAGGTATTTCACTCACCATCCTCTGTAAAGATCAAAAGGAAATTGATTATTTCTGGAATAATATCACGAAGAAAGGTAAAGAGAGCATGTGTGGCTGGTGCAAAGACGAATTCGGTGTAAGCTGGCAGATCGTACCCGAACAAATTGCAACATTATTACAGCGACCGGGGGCAAATGAAGCGCTCATGAGAATGAAAAAGATCATTATTCAGGAGCTCATTGGATAATTTCAAAATAAATCTCAAGCTTAGGGGAACAGCTATTTAAAATAGTATTAAGAAAAAAGGGGATGAATAATCCCCTTTTTATGCTTTTACTTGCAATGCCAATGCGTATAATTTCATTTGCTTAATCATGGATAGCAAACCGTTTGCCCGGGTTGGTGACAAATGTTCTTTCAGTCCTATTTGATCTACAAAATATAAATCGGCATCAACGATCTCCTTGGCGGAATGTCCAGATAGCACTTTAACCATCAAACTGACCAAGCCTTTGGTGATAATCGCATCGCTATCTGCCGTAAAATACACTTTTCCATCCTTTATTTCTGGGAAAAGCCATACTTTGGACTGACAGCCTTTGATGATATATTCATCTGTTTTGTATTGTTCATCAATTAGAGGCACTTCTTTTCCCAGCTGGATGATGTACTCATATTTTTCCATCCAATCCGTAAAGAAAGCAAAATCCTCAATTAATTCATCCTGTATTTCATTAATGGTCATACCTATTTTTTATTAAACCAACATATTGACCGCGCGTTGGATCCCTGCGACCAAAATATCTATTTCCTCTTTTGTATTATATACGGCTAAAGAAGCACGAATAGTCCCTGGGATGCCGAACCTATCCATGACAGGCTGGGCACAATGGTGACCTGTACGCACAGCAATACCTAATTTATCCAAGATCACACCAACGTCATAAGGATGCGTGCCATCAATGACAAATGAAATAACGGAACATTTCTGCTCGGCCGTTCCAATAAAACGCATGCCCGGAATTTCAGCCAACTTCTCCGTAGCGTACTGCAACAAATCATGTTCGTAGGCCTCGATATTTTCCATACCTATTGAATTAATATAATCGATGGCCTCATTCAAACAGATACCGGCTTCAATATTAGGCGTGCCGGCCTCAAATTTAAAAGGCAATTCATTATAGGTCGTTTTTTCAAAAGTAACCTCTTTAATCATATCTCCACCACCTTGATAAGGTGGCATCGCGTTCAATAAGTCCTCTTTACCATACAACACACCCACACCTGTAGGGCCATACATTTTATGTCCGGAAAATACCAGAAAATCTACGTCAAGCTTTTGAACATCAATCTGTATATGTTGAACAGCCTGTGCAGCATCAACTAAAACAACAGCACCATGTCCATGAGCAATAGAAATCATTTCACGCACAGGATTGATTGTCCCAAGGGAGTTTGAAACATAGGTTACAGCAACTAATTTGGTTTTCTCATTAAACAAATTGCTGTAGGCATCCATATCAAGCTCACCTTTATCATTCATCGGAATGACCCGAATTTTACAGCCCTTTTCATCACAGAGCATCTGCCAAGGCACAATATTGGAATGGTGTTCCATGGCTGAGATAATAATCTCATCACCTTCGTGAATAAAAGCTCTACCATAACAGGTTGCAATAAGATTAATCCCCTCCGTCGTCCCTTTGGTGATTATGATTTCCTTATCGTCCGCGGCATGGATGAAAGCTTGCACTTTTCTTCGAGTTACCTCAAAAGCGTCTGTCGATATCTGACTGAGATAATGTACGCCCCGATGCACATTACTATTCATATCTGCATAATAATGTACAATCGAATTGATAACAGAACTCGGTTTCTGTGTTGTCGCGCCGTTATCCAAATAAACCAGTGGTTTACCATTCACCTCTCTTTTCAGAATTGGGAAATCGGCACGTATTTTATCTATATTAAATTTTTCCAACGTCGTCTAAATAATTTATACAAAGTTAATAGTATTTTATCGAATACAGGACGGTCAATCTGTTTTTTATGTCATTATCAATGTCGCTTTTCTAAGGTATTCTCAGCCAAAAAAGTAATTTCTGGCATTTTAAACAATTATAGTTAGCTTTTATAATTTATTGATGCTATTTAGTACCTTTGTAATGATATGCAAGAATTACCTCTAAATTTACCAGAAGGCTCACGTAAAGAAGTGATGACCTATTTGGAACCGTTCATGCTCAATGAGATGAGCGAATACCTGAAGCCTGTTGAAGAGATGTGGCAACCTGCCGATTTTCTTCCAGATTCTTCTAGGGACACTTTTTTTGAGGAAGTAAAAGAGTTGCAGGAAAGTGCAAAAGAGCTCTCTTATGATTTGGTCGCAGTATTGGTTGGAGACACCATCACCGAAGAGGCCCTTCCAACGTACGAGTCATGGTTGACCATGGTAGAAGACGTTGACAAAAACGAGCAAGGTGGATGGATGAAATGGGTACGCGCTTGGACGGCTGAAGAAAACCGTCACGGTGACCTATTGAACAAATACCTTTATTTGTCGGGTAGAATAGACATGCGCCAATTTGAAATGTCTACACAATATCTTATTCAAGATGGTTTTGATATTGGTACTGGTGCAGACCCTTACCGAAATTTTATTTATACTTCATTTCAGGAATTAGCGACTAACGTTTCCCATCGTCGTGTATCTGGGCTTTCCAAAAAAAGCGGCGATAAGCTTTTAGCAAAAATGTGTGGGGTCATCGCATCTGATGAAGCACGTCATGCCAAAGCCTATATGTCTTTTATTTCAAAAGCAATCACCGTAGACCCGAGTGAAGTCATGGTTGCATTTGAGGATATGATGCGTAAAAAAATCGTTATGCCGGCCCAATTCTTAAGAGAAGCAGGCGAACCCCAAGGAGAAGCATTTGCACATTTCTCGGACGCAGCCCAACGATTGGGAGTATATACTGCTTTGGACTACGTCGATATCTTGAAAGAGCTGAACAGTGAATGGAAAATAGATCAAGTCACTGGTCTGAATGATAAAGGAGAGAAAGCGAGAGATTATCTCCTAAAACTGCCAGATCGTTTGGCTAGACTGGCTGATCGGATGAAGGTTCCAGAAAAAGATTATAAATTCAAATGGATTTATTAATATAAAAAAAGCTTGATTATTAAATCAAGCTTTTTTTATATCGAAAGAATAACCTTACTATGTTAAAATTGTTAACGCTTATTTCACGTTCCCCATCAACTTACGCACAACTGGCGACAAGGCGATAAGCACCACACCGGCAATCAAAGAATATAAGCCCAATTGTTTATAACTCTCCGTATAAGTCACCAGTTTATCCGCCAATGAACTTCCTTCCTTAGCTTCGGCCATACTAGCACCAATCAAACCTGCTACATATTGACCGTAAGCACTCGCCAAGAACCACATGCCCATCATGATACCTTGCAATCTCGCCGGAGACAATTTCGTCATAATGGAAAGACCAATTGGTGATAGACAAAGCTCCCCAACGGTAATAACCAGCAGTGCAAGGGTAAAGACGTCCAATGAGGTCATACCATCGTGAGCAAATAATCGCGTAGCAAATAGGACATAATAACCTAATCCCAAGAAAACAAAACCAAGGCCAAATTTAATAATGGTATTTGGCTCAAGTTTACGTTTGCCCAGCCAAATCCAAAAAAGACCAAAAAGAGGTGCTAATGCAATAATAAATAATGCTCCACCTGAATTGTTAACGCCATTTGGATCGAGCGTCATAACGCCCAATAAAGAATCATTCAAATGCTTAGCAGCAAAGATGCTTAAGGAACCGCCACTTTGCTCATATATTCCCCAAAAAATAATCGAGAAAAGGATAAACACCAGCGCGGCAATTAATTTATTCCGCTCTTCAGCAGTCACTTTAGACATTTCATAAAAAAGATATAACAGCGTCAATGGGCCGATTGTATACATAAAATAGTCTGTATACTGCGTTTTTGATACCATGACCTGAATAATTGGGATAAAAATCAAGGTAGCAATATATACCGCATATTCTACCCATTTCGGTAATGCTTTCGTCTTTACTATGGCTTCAGGATCCCCAGGCTGAAGTCCTATTGGTCCTAAATGCCTTTTGGTAAAGTGAAAATTCACTAAACTAACCAACATCCCTACCGCCGCCAAACCAAAAGCAACATTCCAACGATGTCCCTCAGAAATAATTGACGTCAACATATACCCCTTACCGATCGCCACACAGATATACCCGCCTAAGAATGCACCTAAATTTATTCCCGCATAAAACAAGGAAAAACCGCCATCACGACGAACATCTCCTTTTTTATACAGTTCGCCGACCATTGTCGATATATTAGGTTTAAAAAAGCCGGTACCTATAATGATAAATGATAAACCAAAAAAGAAATATTCATGTGGATCTGCTGCAAGAAATAAGCTTCCTACGATCATCAATAAGCCACCCCAAAATAAAGACTTTCTAAAACCAAGAATCTTGTCTGCAAACAGCCCACCAATGAATGTAAACGCATAAACAAATGCCTGCGTCGCTCCATACTGTAAATTGGCATCCTTTTCAGCAAAGTTGAGTTGTGTGATCATAAAGAACACCAACATACCGCGCATACCATAGAAACAGAATCTTTCCCACATCTCGGAAAAAAACAAACTCCAGATTTGCTTTGGGTACTTTCCCTCAAAATTTTGAATCTCTTCTAGCGATTCCCTTGTACTAACCTCCATACTAATTTATATTAATCAAAAAAGCTTCTTTCGTAAAAGAAGCTTATCTATTTGTTATTTAATTCCGTGCATCAATCGTTTAATCAATGGATTAAACAGCATTACTAACAGGCCTGCTAAGGCAGGAATTGCTGTAAATAAGAAGAAGAAATAACTCAAGGAGTGTTCCTCTTGAATTGTTTCCACTTGTCCTCCTAATACCGCTGCAACCTTCTGTGCAATAGCAATCGCCAAATACCATATTCCAAACATAAATGCGAGCATGCGAGCCGGCACCAATTTGGATACGTAAGAAAGACCTACCGGTGAAATAAATAATTCGCCCAATGTATGGAACAAATAGGTCAGCACCAAAAATACCATCGAGATTTTAGCCCCTTGGCTTATCCCCATAGATCCCAACCCAATAATAAAAAATCCTATCGCAACCAAAATCAAACCAAAGCCATATTTAAAGGCTGCCGATGGGTTATATTTGGACTCCCAAATTTTGGATACCGAGGAGGCAAGTGCAATGATAAAAAATGAGTTTAGGATCGAAAACCAGGAGACTTTAATTTCTGATGCTTCTTTATTGAATTCATTGTACAACATCCAGATTACTGCTCCCCAGATCAACCCAAAACAGATAAACAATACGATATTTGAAATGGCAATTTTGTTCCAGGTTACTTTTGCCAATTTAATCAGAACCCAAGAGATAATCGAAAGCGGTACAATCGTCAATAAACCATTTACCACATTAAAGGTCGTCAATGCAGCACCAGTAAGTGATCTATCAATATTATCTCTAGCCACAAGAACCAACGAAGTTGCCCCCTGCTCAAAGCTCATAAAAAAGAAGACCAAGAAAAACGCCAGCAACACGACCGCAAACATCCGATCCCTTACAACCTTATCATAACGCAAAATCCGTGTCACAATAAGATATATGAAGAGAATTAACGCCACAATGACCATAATATATTGACCTCTAAGAAACGGTGTATCCAAACCAGAAAACACATCAACAATACCATTCTTAGACAAAGGGTCATTGAAAGCATATACGAAACCGATAATAGAAACTATCGCGATCAATACATAATCCCGTATGGTAAATGGATTTCTGGTATCGGTATCCTCAGCGATAACTTGGTGTTCCCCAGTGGCAGACTTAGTTAAAACACCCAGATTTCCCATGAGCGGTTTTGCGAAAACAAACTGCAGTGTTCCCAGAAGCATAAAGATACCAGCTAAGCCGAATCCCCAATGCCAACCATAAGTTTCGGCAATATATCCACATAGCATCATGCCAAAGAAAGCACCAGCATTGACCCCCATGTAGAATATGGTATAAGCTCCATCTTTTTTCTCTGGTAGATCTTTATACATTTCACCCAAGATAGAAGGCATATTGGGTTTGAAAAAACCTGTTCCAATAACTAAACAGATCAAACCCAGAAAAAACATAATGGAAGTATCAAAGGCCATGGCAGCATGACCCAGCGTCATAATCGCTGAACCGATGATCACAGCTTTCCGTGATCCAATATATTTATCCGCTATAATTCCTCCTAGAATAGGAGTTAAATAGAGCATCATGGCATAGGTTCCATAAAGTGCTCCCGCTTGTTGTGCCGTCCAGGACCATCCCGAGAAAGGACTACCTTGAATAACTGCAGCAGTTAAAAACTGCATTAAGAGTACACGCATCCCGTAGAACGAAAAACGTTCCCACATTTCAGTAAAGAAAAGGACAAAGAGTCCCGAACGCTGTCCCAATACATTTGACTTAAAAAAATCAGTCGACGGGCTAGTAATCATATCCCCGTTTAATCTCCCCATAAATAATCAACCTTTATTTTTTTTATAAAATACTTACAAAGAAACAAAAACAAAATCACTTTTGACCAAAATAAAGTTGCATAAACAAAAAAAGGCAACCCTTTTGGATTGCCTTTTCGGTAACAATTTTAATATGCCTTATCTTTTGTGCAATTGCTCATAAAGATCAATAACCTTTTTCTGCAATTCAATTACTTCGCTATCGCGTTGTTGTAATTTTTGCGTCAAAGCATTCACCTCGTTTACATACTCTTTATCTTCTTCAGAATCTGAAGTAGACAAAAGTTGAACAACAGTCAAATTGAATAATTTTGAGATTTGATTCAGGCGAGACAAATTCACATCTGTAATCCCTGTTTCAATTTTAGAAAATGCTGGGATTGAGATATCCAATCGTTTTGCAACATCCTCTTGACTCCACCCCTTTTGGTGTCTAAGTAATCTGATTTTTTTTCCTAATGCATTCATCTGGTAGATATTTTAAACAAAAATAATAAATTACAATTTAATTTACATTAAATTATAAATTTTTCTCTAAAAATCTCGAAAAAACCGATCAGCCAGCACAGACAAATTAACCCCATTATAATTATTTAAACTCATAAGAAGTAAATTGTAACCTTTTGATTTGACACCATCTAAAAATGAATAGAGCCCATCCAAACTCACAACAACCTCTAAATCAGGGTTATTAAAATTATCCTTAATATTATTGGGGACACTTTCGATATCTTTATTAAGTTCTTTACAGGAATTTATATTCACGTAGACCACAGAGACATCCGACTCTTTCATTGAGTTTGCATATTGTAACAAAAACGATGAATCTAAACTATCATACGAGTTTAATTCGATAATTGTAACCAATTTCTGATTAGGAAATTGCTCTTTCACGGCGTGAATACTCGACTTCACTTTATCCGCATTACAGGCATAATCCTGATAAACCACAGATCCTTCCGAGCTTGCAACAAACTCCAAATAACGAATCGAAGTATTAAAACTTTTTATGGCCTCAAAGAACTCTTTCTTTTTGATCCCCAACCATTCGCAGATCGTATACGCCCCAGCAATATTAGATAGGTTGTGCTTACCAAACACTTGCAATGGAACGTCGCCATCCGGTGTATTGATGTAAGTCACCCCCTTATTAATTGTATAATCAGGAATCTTATAGCCATGTCTATTGATCTTACAATCTTTTGTATCTTGAAGAACCTTCTGTAACACAACATCTTCCTTATTATAAATTAAGGTACCTTTAGGCGGAATTGAATCAATAAAATCTTCAAATTGTTTAATATATTCCTCTTGAGATATTTTCGAGTTAAACTCATTCCATACAATACCCGAAATTAACGCTATATTCGGTTTATAATACAAAAATTTGGACTTCGGATCAATCTTAGATGAAACATATTCATCTCCTTCGATAATAATAATCTTATTATGCTTAGTAATATCGACCAACTTATCAAAGCCTCTTAATTGAGCTCCTACCAAATAGTCAAATTCTTTTCCTAGAAATCGCATAACATGCATCACCATGCTCGTTATGGTTGTCTTACCGTAACTTCCAGCGATAACCACCCGGATTTTATCCTGTGAAAGCTCTTGTATAAATTCTGGAAAAGAATAAATTTTAAGACCTAATTCCTGGGCCCGCTTTAATTCAGGATTATCAGCCTGAGCATGAGCACCCAAAATCACAGCATCAATATCCTCCGTCACTTTTTCTTCAAACCACCCCAATTGATTAGGAAGCAATCCTGCTTCAATCAAATGAGAACGGGAGGGCTCGACGATCTGATCGTCAGAACCGGTCACTTGATGCCCTTGTTTTGCCAATGAAATAGCAAGGTTATGCATCACACTACCACCTATTGCTATAAAATGAATCCGCATAGCTAAATTATCGCTTCACAAACTTGGCTGCACACCAATTATTTAAAACTTTATTGGAGATAAACTCAAAACCTAATGTGGTCGCCGCATCGCTTAAGATTGCTAAATCTTCCTGCTCATAGAAACCACTTAGGTACAGCTCACCCCCTGTACGAATGCTCAAGGCATACTGAGGTAATTGTTCTAAAAGAATGTTACGGTTAATATTTGCCAAAATCACATCAAAGACCCGACCAGCCAAAACTTCGTAAGATCCACAGAGCGCTTCGATATGCTCAACATGATTGAGTGCCCTATTTTCGATCACACTTTCAACACATATCTCATCATAATCCACAGCCAATACAGCTTTCGCGCCTTTTTTTGATGCCAAAATGGCCAGGATCCCTGTACCGCAGCCCATGTCTAAAACCTGCTTGCCCATAAAATCATTCTCCAAAATATACTGAAGCATCATCGAAGTTGTTTGATGATGGCCGGTGCCAAAAGACATCTTCGGATCTATAATGATTTCATAGGGAAACTCAGGTTTGGCCTCATGAAAAGTTGCACGCACATAGCATTGCCCTCCTACCTCTATTGGGTTGAAATTGCTTTCCCACAATTTATTCCAATTCTGATTTTCTATTTCCTGTATCTTATAATCGACCTCTAGGCCTTCATAAGGTTGAAGCATCAACGTTTCTAATGCTTGCAAGTCAAGATTTGCAGCTGAAATATAAGCTGCAAATCCAGATTCGGTATCCTCAAAAGTATCAAAGCCAATATCAGCCAAATCAGATATCAACAAATCCTTCTGCCATTCTTCACCTGATCGCATTTGAAAGATAACCTCTACGTATTTCATTTCTAAAAATTAGCCGTTAAATACTTTAGCGATATCAATAAAATCTCTCGATTTTAAAGAAGCACCTCCAATCAAACCACCATCGATGTCGGCTTGAGCAAACAAATCTTTTGCATTGCCTGGATTACAAGACCCTCCATATAGAATACTTGTATTATCAGCAATCTCCTGACCATATTGATCAGCTAGCACCTCACGAATAAATTGATGAACCTCTTGTGCTTGCTCAGGGCTAGCTGTCAAGCCAGTACCGATTGCCCAAACTGGCTCATATGCCAATACCACAGCTGCAAAAGCTTCTTTAGACAAGTGGAACAATCCATCTGTCAATTGTGTTTTGATCACATCAAAGAAAGCTCCAGATTCGCGTTCCTCTCTTGTTTCTCCAATACAGAATATTGGTGTCAAATCATGCTTTAATGCAATATCCACTTTAGATGCCAACAATGCATCAGTTTCACCAAAATAAGCACGTCTTTCAGAGTGACCTAAAATAACATGTGAAGCACCTACTGATTTTACTTGTGAAGCCGAAATCTCACCTGTATAAGCACCCGACTCCGCTTGGTGAATGTTCTGAGCACCAATATTTACATTCGCGACATTTTTAGACAGTTGCCCAAGACTTGACAAATGAATAAATGGACTACAAACAACCAATTCCTGGTTTCCAATCACTTCATCTTTGGCCATATTGATAATTTCAGAAAACAAGCTCAATCCTGATTGATAGTCTAAATTCATTTTCCAATTACCAGCTACGATTTTTTTACGCATGATTTTACGATTTAATTATATTTTTTGTTAAGTTGATTCAATTTATCTTTAATCTGCTCCGTGAGCTCTTCCCCTTTTGATGTATACAGCGTCTCCAGATATGCCATAAACTTATCAAATTCATAAGTCTGAGCACCTCCGTCAAACACCCAAGCAAATGACGGTACAAATTTAGCATAAAAACTTGTATCTGCTAGCATGCTTGCAATTCCAATTACTGTTCCTGTATTTAAAGCCGAATTGATGCCAAGGCGAGTATAGTCTCCAATAAAGGCTCCACATTTTAAAAGACCTGTATCCCGCACTCCATCCAATGCATAATCGTAAATTGAAACGGTCTTTAAGTTATTCTTCAAATTGGAATTAGAGGTACCAGCTCCTAAATTACACCAATCTCCTATTACCGAGCAACCTAGATAGCCATGATGCCCCTTGGCCGAAAAATCACCAACGACCGAATTTCCAATCTCTCCCCCTATGACACTCTGCTTCCCTATCGAAACATTGCCATAAATCGTCGCCCCCATTTTTACAACGGCACCTTTACCAAGGTATAATGGACCACGTAAATGCGCGCCCTCCATAATTGTAACATCTTCATCGATATATATGGGACCTTGTAGGGTATTGAGCGTAGCACATTCCATGCTAACACGATCAGCCACATAAAGATCATTACCTAACAATTGATTTGTTCCAGATATACTGGACGACTGAACACCTTGTACCAGATGATTGAAATCATGTGTTATTTCAGTCCCTGTGAGCAAAAATAGATCTTCTATCCCTTTTAATAGATCAACGGATATATCAACCTCTTGCACACGATAAGAGTCTATATGTGTATAACAACAAGCTAAAACGTATCCGCCCTGTACAAGGACCTCTCCTACACGCAAGCGCTGTAGAAGCTGTAATAAGGCTACTGACGGAATAACGTTCTCAGACACCCATATAAGCCCCTCCTTATCCGCATCGTTGGCAACATAGTGTACATCAAATTTTAAAGCTAATTTTCGCCATTTCTCCCGTAAAGTCAGTATACCAACCCGAAGGTCCAAACAAGATTTCACGAAAGTAAATGGATAAAGACTCTTTCTATCAAAAGTAGTTAATGGGGTGCTAAGCTTATCCAACAATTGGATCGAATCAAAGCAATCTGTAAAGAAGATTTTCACAAATTAAAAATAACAAAAAAAACCCGACAAATTATATTTATCGAGTTCTTAATATTGTAATATACAGATCTGCTACAATTATTTTTTGTTGTAACGGTTACGGAATTTGTCGATACGACCAGCAGTATCAACCAATTTCATTTTACCTGTATAGAAAGGGTGTGATGTATGAGAAATCTCTAATTTTACAACTGGATACTCATTTCCGTCTTCCCATGTAATAGTCTCTTTTGTATCAACACAAGATTTTGTAATAAAAGCATAGTCATTTGACATATCTTTAAATACAACTAATCTGTAATTTGAAGGATGCAAATCTTTTTTCATTATTATTATGATTACGTATATTCAATTATTGAGGTGCAAAGATAACTTATAAAAATGTAACTTACAACAATTACGAAGAATAATTAGTTGAAATTTTCCACATTTTAGTTAACAGCACTTATCAAGGGCACAAATGTAACAATCTTTATCCTAACCAAAGAATAATTTTGTTTATCGACTTTTTTACCTAACTTAACTTACTACAATTAAATCACTTACATAATTATGAGCAAATTAGATGAAAAAATTGCTGCATATGTTGCAGAATCAAAAAAGCTAGGCTTATCATTAGATGAAGCATTTATTGCAAAAGTAACAAAAGGAATAGGACCTTCCATTTACAATGCAGACTCGGAAACCATTGCTGCATCAGATCCCGAAGAACTTAACCGTGTCAAACAAAACTTTTTGATCAAAAAATTAGGTCTAAAAGATGGCCCTGATTTAGACAAGGCACTAGAGGAAGTGATTACCGCTATTGGCAAATCCAATAAAAATAAATACCGTGTATTAGTATATGCTTTATTGGCAAAGAAATTCAAAAAAGAATCTGTTTACCAATAAGCATCACCTTTTTTCACTCAACTCCTAACCAAAGACCATTTCTCCAAAAAACTCAGGGAGATGGAAATTAGGAGTTGGGTTTTCTATTTTATTCCAAGAGATAAAATGTGGTTGTTTGAGATGATCACCACATTTGTAAAAATTCCCATGTATCCGTTTACCTTTCAGGTCTACAACATCGTCAAACTGAAATACAGCAAGTGGAATGACCTCAATCATACTCCATCGCTTATCGGAACCATTACGCTCAATTAAAGAGTAAGTACGCACCTGTTCTATTGTTGTACTATCCAATCGATTTCTACTCGCCTTTTCGGCCGGACCATAACCGATCAAGCCTGTTCCAATTAGATTAAATTCCAGGTTATAATAATGTTCGCGTCCATCAAAAGAAATAAAGAACTCCACACAGCTATCTTCCCATACATTTTGATTTGTTTCGGAATAATTACCCCGAAGTTGTTCTTCGACGACATCATATTGCAACACAAGATACTCCTGGGTATAGCCAATCTTAAATTGTACCTCAGGTTTATACGGGAAAGATTCGCTCCAGTTATTAAACTCCAGCGAATGCGATTCAAAATTGCTCAAGAGCTTCGACAAAGTATGATAATCAAGTGTATTGGCCAGCTCCGCTGCGATAGGCAAAATGGTTAGTTTTTTCATTCGAATATTTTTTTACAGAAAAAAGAAGCTTCATCTACGCGATGGAAGCTTCTCAATATGATTAAAGGTATAAAATTGTTAAATGCAATCAAAAACTACCTTCCGCATAAATGCTTCATTCTTTTCCATCTCTTCAACCAATTTCAATTGCGTATTTGTACGCACCAGATTATGGTCATCATATTTAGTTTTGTAGTAATGATCTCCTTCCAAATAGTCCGTTAAGAAACGTACTCCTTGCATATAGGGCAATAAGAAGGCCCCATCGACTAATGTTTCTTTCTCTAAAGTTGTCAAGAAGTCATTAGCTTCCTCCAAATAACCTTCGGCATAGGCCTTATATAAGGCAAGATTTAGCAGAATTTTCGAAACATCCATCTCATCTTCGGCAACAGGGTTAATAATCGTCCGAATCGCATCTCCAAAATCGTATGCCACATAGCCTGGCATAACTGTATCCAAATCGATCACACATTGCATCTTATCGTGGCGATCTAAGAGCACATTATTAAACTTGGTATCATTATGTGTAATGCGCAGTGGAAGTTCCCCCTTGTTACCAAGTTCAAGAATGGTTTTCATTCGATCTTCACGACTAAAGATAAAATCCAATTTGTCCTTTACCGACGCTACACGTTGGCACACATCTTTAGCGATTGCTTTTCGAAGATTTTCAAGTCTAAACTCTATATTATGAAAGTTTGGAAGTACTTCAACGATCAACGAAGCATCTAAATCCGACAGCTGTTTTTGAAACAACCCAAAAGCACGGCCACCTTCGGCTGCTTGGACTTCTGTCTCTACAATATCGTAGCTTTTCGTATCCTCTATGAGAATAAACATGCGCCAATAATTATCCTGACTATCTTTTATATATAATTCCCCACCTTTTGTAGGAACAATTGTCAATACATGATCGCTGATTCTTTTTCCTTCAGCGACTTTAACTTTTTTGCTAAGATGCTTGGTGACAATCTCAATATTATGCATTAATCCATCCACGTTCGGAAAAACATGGTGATTAATACGTTGTAATAAATGCGATATACCGCTATCTACAGTAGTAACTACACGATAGGTATCATTGATATGACCAGAACCAAACGGTTGCACTGAAATGATATCTCCTTCTAATGTGAATTGTTTTGCTGCGCTCTCTACTACTAATTGGTTAAAATCAGACATTAAACTATGTTTTTTAAATCATCAATGTGCTTGCAATATCACAAATTGAATTAATAAATGATAATTTTTATTTCAATCAAACGTTTGCATGAAATTTAATAAAATTAAGCAAACGTTTGCACTTTCATTTATCCCAAATGAAATAATATATTTGTTAATAGTACCCAGTCTCAAAGACTGTTTTCAAACAAGTAAATAACTAATATACAAACTCCTTATATCTCAAAACAATGGATAGAAGAAATTTCATAAAATCGACTGCCATCACTACAGCTGGAATCGGTGTCCTTTCAAGTACAGAATTATTTGCCCAAACAAATGGCAAGATAAAAATCGGTTTTATTGGTGTGGGTCTTAGAGGACGTAATCACGTTCAAATTGCCCTAAACAGAGATGATTTAGAAATCGTGGCTGTCTGTGACACCCAAGAAGAATCTCTAGCACAATGCCGTAAACAATTCAACGCAAAAGGCACCAAACTTCCAAAAGAATATACTGGTGGCGTTGATGCTTACAAAAAGATGTTAAGCAATGAAAAATTAGATGCTGTCATTATTGCAACACCTTGGCAATTCCACAAAAACCAAGCTATTGACGCAATGAAAGCTGGACTATACGTAGGTTGCGAGGTAATAGCAGGTCTAACACTACAAGATCACTGGGATATTGTGAAAGTATCCGAAGAAACCGGAAAGCCTTACATGACCCTAGAAAATGTGGCATTCCGTCGTGACGTACTTGCTGTATTGAATATGCACAGACAAGGGCTATTTGGTGAATTGTTGCACCTGGAAGGCGGTTATCAACACGATTTACGCGAAGTATTATTCAATGACGGAAAAGCGTATTATGGCCATGGCGTTGAATATGGCCCGAAAGCGATTTCTGAGGCACAATGGCGTACACAGTTCAATATCGATCAAGATGGTGATCTATATCCTACCCACGGTTTAGGTCCAATTATGCAATTTGCAGATATCAACAAGGGCAACAGATTCACCCATATCACTTCGTACTCAAGTAAAGCCCGTGGATTGGCAGCCTATGTCAATAAAGTTTCCCCAGGACACCCCAACGGTAAGATCAATTACAAAAATGGTGATATCACACAAACGATGTTACAATGTGCAAATGGAGAAACCATGTTATTAACGCATGATACACACTTGCCAAGACCTTACTCTATCGGCTTCCGCGTACAAGGAACAGATGGTATTTGGATGGATGTTGCAAAAGGTATTCACATCGAGGGTAAATCCAAACCACACACGTGGGATTCTGCAGATGAATGGGTAAAGAAATACGATCACCCAATCTGGCAAAAATATGAAGCGGTAGCAAATGGTTCTGGTCATGGTGGCATGGACTGGTTTGTATTCAATGCGTTCATTCAGGCAGTAAAACAAAAGGTACAGACGCCAATTGACGTATATGATTCAGTAACCATGAGTGCTGTATTCCCATTATCAACCGAGTCTATTGCAAAAGGAAATAAAACGTTGGAATTCCCTGATTTCACAAAAGGAAAATGGAAAACCAAGAAAAATACTTTTATGCTAGATGACAGTGGAATGTAATTGAAAAAACATTCTTATTATTATAAAAGCCGTATTGAAAGATATACGGCTTTTTTTATGGATGCTTGACATAATCATAATAATCCTACTTTTTAGCTGGTCTTTTCCGTAAATTAGCACTAGCAAACAACTTTTTCAACTCATTATGCTTACCGAAGCAATTATTATTTTAGTCCTGATTATTCTAAACGGAATACTATCGGCATCAGAAATATCCATCGTATCCAGCAGAAAGGCAAGGCTACAGGCTGAAAGCGATAAAAACAATGCGGCAGCCAAAATAGCGCTAAACCTAAAAGAATCGCCCAACAACTTTCTATCCACTGTACAAATAGGCATTACCCTTATCGGCATTCTAACCGGTTTTTTTTCTGGTGGTAGTATTTCCACATATCTAGTCGGCATATTTAATAAATCCAGTATTATAGCCCCCTATAGTGAACAGCTCGCTGTAATCATTGTCGTCTTTATCATCACCTACTTTTCGTTGGTGCTTGGTGAATTAGTCCCCAAACGTATCGGTATGGCTATTCCGGAGAAGTATGCCATGCTAATCGCTTACCCGATGAACCTGCTCAGCAAAATCGTACGACCATTTGTATGGCTACTCAGTATGTCGACAGAATTTATTGTCAAAATACTCAATATCAAGAGTAGCGGTAATAGTGTCACGGAAGAAGAAATTAAGGCGCTAGTAGACGAAGGTGTCGACAGTGGTGTCATCGAAGGTATTGAGCACGATATCGTCGACCGTCTATTGAGTTTAGGGGACAAAAAGGCGGTCAACCTAATGACTCACCGCAAAAACATTGTTTTTTTGGATCTGGAAGATTCTTTTGAAGAAAACAGAAAGATCATACTGGACAACGATCATTCCATCTACCCGGTCTGTGAAGGTGGACTCGACAATATTAAAGGTGTTGTTCATGTAAAGTCCTTACTACGACAATGCCTCCAAAACGAACCATTTGATCTAAGAATGCTTATGTTACCCATCAAATTTGTGAACGAATTTAGCTCATCTTATAGCATCATGAATACCCTCCGCACCTCCAGTATACATCAGGCGGTTGTCATTGATGAATATGGTTCGCCACAGGGAATCATTACGTTACGGGATATCGTTGGCGATTTGGTAGGGAACATCACCGAAAGCGACCTAAGTGCCCGACCGACAATACGTCAATTGGAAAACGGCGATTATGTTGTCGACGGACAATATCAGATCGAGGACCTTTTGGATGAATTTGAAATCGGTCTTTCTGAGGAAGACGAAGATGAGATCAACAATGTAACTACCGTAGGAGGCCTAGTGTTCCTAAGATTAGATCACGTGCCCGAAGAAGGCGAACGTGTCCGATTTAAAAATCTGGTTTTCGAAGTGCTTGATATGGATGGGCACCGCATCGATAAACTACTTTTGAAAGTGGAGGAATAAAAGAATATAAAAAGCGGTTGGTTGATCGATGTACTGATCAGCCAACCGCTTTTATATGCTCACCTTCTACAACAATTTAGTTGATGCCGTGCATCATTTTTTTCAATAAGGGGTTAAAGATAATCAACAACAATGCAGTAACTCCCGGAACTATTGCAAATATCATAAAGAAGTAAGACATCGAATGTTCTTCTGTAATGCGATCAATGTATGACCCTAAAAATCCACCGATAAAATTGGCAATAGCCGAAGCACAGAACCAACAACCGAAAAGAAGTCCCAAAAATTTCTTTGGAGAAAGCTTACTGACATAAGACAAACCAACAGGAGACAAACAAAGCTCTCCTGCAGAATGGAAAAAATAGGCGATTACAAGCCAAATCATACTGACCGATGCTGTCTTGGCACCTTGAGGAATCTCGCTTGCCCCATAAGCCAGTGCCGCAAATCCGATACCCACTAATATTAAGCCCAATGCAAACTTAACAGGACCAGATGGATTCCATATTTTTTCCCAGAATTTACTAAATGACGATGCCAGTGAAATGATAAAAAATGCATTCAAAATCTGAAACCATGAAGCGCCGACTTCTGATCCAGTTATTCCTATTTCTCTAAAGACTTTCCAAAGTCCCAAACACCAAATTATACCAAAAGAAATACCAGTAAATAAGATTGTTAACGGATATTGTTTATATATCTTTCTAGCCAATGCCGTTAAAACGATCGTCACAATGACAATTGGCACAATGGTCAAAATAGTATCAATCCATTTAAATGTCACCGCCGAACTTCCAGACAGAACCCTCTGTGTATAATCCTTTGCGAATATTGACATGGATCCGCCTGCTTGTTCAAAAGACAGAAAGAAAACCACACTAGCCAACATGAATATGGTGACGACGATCAATCTATCTCGGACAACATGTGCTGGAATGACCTCTTCCTCTTCTTCGTGATTCTTAATCTTTTTTTCATGGTAAGCCTGAAGTGCTTTAGGAGAATCTCCGATGATACCAAATATCTTTTGTCCAAAATAGAATTGCAACATACCAAAGAACATAAACACTCCAGCAAGTCCGAATCCATAATGCCAACCGATCTTCTCACCAATGTAACCACATAATAGCATTCCTAAAAATGATCCGGCATTGATTCCCATATAAAATATGGTATAACCAGCGTCCTTTTTAGGACTTTGATCTGGGTAGAGATTTCCCACCATGGAAGAAATATTAGGTTTAAACATCCCGTTTCCTAGGATCATTAAGACAAGACCAAGATAAAAGAAATTTGAATTAACGCCCTCAAATGCCATAGACAAATGCCCCAAGGTCATGACCAAAGCACCGATCAAAATTGCCTTTTTAAAACCGGTTAGCTTATCCGCTATCATTCCACCGATCAATGGTGTCAAATAGACGAAACCAGTATACAAACCGTAAAGTTTCATGGCCCGTTCATTACTCCATTCCCATCCTCCATCAGCAATGGAACTTATTAAAAATAAGGTCAACAATGCCCGCATACCGTAATAGCTAAACCGCTCCCACATCTCTGTAAAGAATAGGACAAATAATCCGGCAGGATGTCCATTTACCATCTTGTCATCGATCCCCTGCTTAGCAAGATGCGCTACAAGAACTTGATCTTTTTCTTGATTCATATAATTTCAATAATTTTTTTATAACTCAGGTTTTGTTTTTATTTTGATAAAAATCGCTTGAAGATACACTATTTTTCTATGAATTAATCAATTCCATGCATCATCTTTTTTATTTTTTTGTTGCCTAGAATAAGAAATACAGCAGCCACCATAGGGATCACTGTAAATACAGCAAAGAAGTAAGACATCGAATGAGATTCAGTAATCTTATCAATATACGACCCAATAAAGCCCCCTATAAAATTAGCTATGGCATTGGCACAAAACCAAAAACCAAACAATAACCCCAGGAATTTTTTGGGCGATAGTTTACTGACATAAGAAAGTCCAACCGGACCAATACACAATTCGCCCACTGTATGAAAAAAGTATGCCAATACCAGCCATATCATACTAACAGAGGCCGTCCTTGCACCGGTAGGAATCTCGGAGCTTCCAATAGATAGTGCTGCAAAACCAACTCCAACCAATGTCAGTCCCATTGCAAACTTAATTGGACCAGAAGGATTCCATACTTTCTCCCAGATCTTACTAAATGATGTAGCCAGCGTAATGATAAAGAAAGAATTTAACATCGGAAACCAGGATACAGTAACTTCCGAATTCATACCATAATACTCCCGATAAACCTTCCAAAGACACAAGGACCAGATGATCACAAAAGAAATGCTCGAAAAAAGTATAATCATCGGGTATTTGCGTATGATTTTCTTCGCTAAAACAAACAGTACCCCAGTAATTACCACAATCGGCAAAACCGTCAATGCAGCGTCGAACCATTTAAATAAAACCGCCACGTCACCACTCAATACCCGCTGTGTATAATTTTTTGCAAAGATCGTCATCGAGCCACCCGCTTGTTCAAAAGCTAAATGGAAGACAATACTTGACAACATAAAAATGGCTATTACAAGCAATCGATCACGCACAATATGTTGCGGATTTTCTTCTTGATCCGCTGCAATATCGGTTAGCTCTTCTTGTTTCTCGGGTGTATTTCCAATCTTTCCGAAGATGGGCTGCGCAAAATAAAATTGCAACATTCCCAAAAACATAAATATTCCGGCAAGCCCAAAACCATAATGCCAGCCGATCTTCTCACCAATATAGCCGCATAGCATCATACCCAAAAATGCCCCTCCATTGATACCCATATAAAAAATGGTATACCCCGCATCCTTTTTACCGCCTTTATCTGGATATAATTTTCCTACCATCGAAGAAATATTGGGTTTGAACAGACCATTTCCCAAAACAATCAGCACCAACCCTGCCAAAAAAAAGCTTTTATTAAATCCCTCTAAAGCCATAGCGATATGCCCGAGAGTCATAATTATAGCCCCCACCATAATGGATTTTTTATATCCTGTAAGACGGTCGGCTATAATCCCGCCGAACAAGGGCGTTAAAAATACCATCCCGGTGTACAAACCGTAAAGCTTCATAGCTTCGGAGTTGGTCCAGCCCCATCCTTGTTGGGCGATGGTAGAAACTAGAAAATTCACCAACAGCGCCCGCATACCATAATAGCTAAAACGCTCCCACATCTCTGTGAAGAATAATACGAACAAGCCGGCTGGATGCCCTTGCACCAATACATGTTCCGCCCCTACTTTTTGCAAATGGGTTTCAAGAACAGCATTTTTTTCAAAATTCATGTTTTTTTTAGTCGTTATTTTTCAAAATAAGGTAGTGCGATTTCCATTTATAAAGTATACCATCAGTAAATGGAAAAATCCGATGGTCCTCTACACCAAGAAAGTAGTTATTTACTCATCTTCATATACTCAAGCAAGATAGTGAAGATTTTAATAGGTTTCTAACAAATGGACTTCAGTTTTTTTAGTTGTTGCATCCGAGCAACACATCAATTAAAACCTATTTAACTATTCGAGTGCTGTCCATAGACAGAACGCGAATAGTTAAATTTTAAATCAAAGGACGCAAGCGTTCCAATAATTTTTTAGTAGCAAAAATACCCTCTTCCTTACTCAACTTACTTCCCTCATATTCAATCCCCACATAACCTTTGAATTTTGCTTTTTTAACAATCTTCAACATACGCTCATAGTCAATTTGCGTTTCATTACCATTGGCATCAAAATCATGTGTTTTGGCACTCACACAATGCGCATAAGGCATTAAATCCGTTACACCTTG
>NZ_LBGU01000005.1:0-7259 GCF_000988325.1 Sphingobacterium sp. Ag1
GGTTTTGGAGCCGATGTTGTTGCTTCGTCGGTTGTTTCTTCGGATGCAGGGGTGCTTGCCGCTGCGTCGGGAGCTTTTGTTACTCCGGCCTTGAACCTCGGTTTGAAGCCTGTAGGCTTGCTGGCAGCAGGTTCCTGTGTTTCTGTGCTGTTGTTTTCAGGTTCAGTCTTTACGCTCGCATCTAACTTAATTTCGTCTTTCGTATCGGGCAGCTGTGTCTGTTCAGCAGTTTCTGTTTTGGTTACTCCGACCTTGAACCTCGGTTTGAAGCCCGTAGGTTTTGGAGCGGATGTTATCGCCTCATCAGTCGTTTCGTCGGATGCAGAAGTGCTTGCCGCTGCGTCAGGAGCTTTGGTTACTCCAGCCTTGAACCTAGGTTTGAAGCCTGTCGGTATTGAATCTGGAGTGGATTCCGCTGAATCAGCTATTTCCTGTTTGGATGCTGCCTGAACTTCATCTACTACAGCTGTAGAAGGAGCCTTGAATCGCGGTTTAAAGCCTGCAGGTTTTGCCGTAGGAATCCTGGAGGTCTCGGATGATGCATCTGGGGTAACCTGCTTTTCAACAGGTTTTGCAATAACAGTTTCCTCCTCTGCTAAATGGAAACTTTTTCGAAGCTTGTTGAACCAAAACTTTTTGCTGTGGTCAAAACTCTTTTCTCCCATAGCAGAATAATGTGCTTTGAACTCTTCAAATAAAGGTTCATCTGCAGCTTTTAAAGCTTTTAAATCAATTTTCTTTTTTATGAAAAATTCTTCAAAAGTCATTCTGGTACGAGTTTGATTTAGTCTATTACAAATGTAGTAATTTTTCTGACGGGGCTAGGCGGTGCTTTTAATAAAAAAGAGCGACAAGCGCTCTTTTTTATAGTTTTATAGGTTCAATAGCTTAAGCCATGTTATGGTAAACTGCTTGAACATCGTCATCTTCTTCGATTTTATCGATCATTTTCAATACATCAGCAGCTTGTTCTTCCGTAATATCTGAATGCGATAATGCGATACGTTCCAATTTTGCAGATGTTACTTCAATTCCCTTTTCTTCCAGTAATTTTTGCATATTACCAAAGTCTTCAAAGGAAGTTTGAACGACAGCAATATCATTGCCTTCTTCATCAGATTCTACGTACAATTCTTCTAAGCCTCCATCGATCAACTCTAATTCAAGCTCTTCTAGGTCCAGTTCATCTGTTGCAGCAAAACGGAAAATGGATTTACGATTGAAAATAAAATCCAATGATCCTGTTTTCCCCAATGAACCACCTGCTTTTGTGAAATAGCTACGGATGTTTCCTACGGTGCGGTTGGTGTTATCTGTTGCAGTTTCAATTAATACAGGTACGCCATGCGGGCCATAGCCTTCGTATACATATTCTTCGTAACCTTTTGAATCTTTTTCCGAAGCACGTTTGATTGCGGCTTCGATACGATCCTTTGGCATATTTACTGCCTTGGCATTGTGTATTGCTGTACGAAGTCTCGAGTTAGTTTCAGGGTGAGGGCCGCTTTCTTTAACCGCCATAGCGATTTCTTTACCTAAACGTGTAAATTGAACGGCCATTTTGGCCCAGCGTTTGAATTTCCGCTCTTTTCTGAATTCGAAAGCTCTTCCCATTGTTATATTTTGTTTTTAAGATTTTCAATCATGTCGACTGTCATCTTCTGGATGTCAAATTCCGGCGTCCAGTTCCAGTCTTTTCTTGCATAAGAATCGTCTAGACTAGCAGGCCATGAATCGGCAATCTGTTGTCTTGGATCGTTCTCGATGTAAGAGATTGCAAAATTAGGAAGAATTTTTTTAATTTCTTGTGCAAGTTCTTTTGGAGTAAACGTAATTCCACCAAGGTTATAGCTATGACGAATGCTTAGGCTTTCTTTGGGTGCATCCATTAATTCGAGTGTACCACGGATGGCGTCCTCCATATATAACATGGGTAATGCCGTATTTTCAGATAAGAAACACGCATAAGTCCCGGTTTTCAATGCTTCATAAAAAATATCGACTGCATAATCCGTTGTGCCACCCCCTGGTTCTGTTTTCCAAGAAATGATACCTGGATAACGGACACTGCGAATATCCAGACCACGGTGTTCTTGATACCATTCTATAAGGCGCTCACCTGCAAGCTTGCTGATGCCATAAATTGTGTTCGGATCCATTACGCAATATTGTTCGGTATTTGTTTTCGGAGAATGCGGTCCAAAAACAGCAATCGAGCTTGGCCAAAATATCTTTGAAACTTTATAGCTCACGGCTAGATCAAGCACATTCAACAGACCATTCATGTTCAATTCCCAAGCCTTCTCAGGGTATTTTTCACCTGTAGCTGAAAGCATGGCAGCTAATAGATATACTTGAGTAGGTTTATATTGTTGAAATAATGTCTCGAGTCCATTTTTGTCAAGGACATTAGCGATTTCGAAATTTTCGTCAGGGCTTTTAATCTGTGGTTCTCTAATGTCAGTGGTTACAACATTCTCTGCACCAAATTTTTTGCGCAAGGCGATAGCTAATTCTGTGCCGATCTGGCCATTTGCACCAATGATAATAATGCTTTCTTTCATTTGTAAGTTTTATTTTATGAAGCTCCTGCTTTCACTATAATGAGTGTTTATGCTCAAAATATAAATGAATCGCTTCGCTCGTTTCTTCCTATCGATATGATAGGATCTAGCCTGACATAATTTACGTTTCATCATGTAATGAAAAATGAAATTTCAACCATGGCGGTTTATGATGCAAATATAAAGGCTTTTCAGTATCTATCAACTTTGTGGCCTTTTAGGAAGTCGGGAAAAAATGTTAATTTTTAGACTCTTGGGACTGTTTTTATGAGATTTTAAACTGTTTCAATCGTTTGTTCTTTTTTTTTGAATAAGCGGTGAAAATTTTTATTTTTTTTGAATTGCTTTAATTCTAATTTTATAGCATGAATCAAAGAACTTAACGATTCCATTTTAGCAATTTAGGAGGGGAAATGCTAAATGTTGTGACATTTTTAGCTAAGCGCTTAATATTTTGTTATTTTAATAGTGGAATTGGGGAATATTTTTTAAATTTGAAGAATTCATTCTTCGAGAATCAACTAAAAACAAAATCAAATAACAATTTTAATATACACAATTTAAACACAGACAAAAATGAAAGTGGCAGTAGTCGGCGCAACAGGCCTTGTAGGTACTGAGATGCTAACCGTGTTGGCGGCGCGAAATTTCCCAGTAACAGAATTAATTCCAGTAGCGTCAGAGCGTAGTAAGGGTAAGGAAATTGAATTCAAGGGAAAGAAGTATAAGGTGGTTACACCATCTGAGGCTATTGCTTTGAAACCTGATGTTGCGTTATTTTCTGCTGGCGGTGATACCTCGAAAGAATTTGCCCCTCAATTTGCAGAAGCTGGAATTACAGTGATCGACAATTCTTCGGCATGGCGTATGGACCCAACGAAAAAGTTGGTTGTTCCAGAAGTAAATGGTGATGTGTTATCTGCTGAAGATAAAATTATTGCAAACCCGAATTGTTCAACTATACAAATGGTGGTGGCTTTAAAGCCATTACATGATAAATATAAAATCAAACGTGTTGTCGTTTCTACCTATCAATCTGTAACAGGTACTGGTGTTAAGGCGGTTAATCAATTGATGGATGAACGTGCCGGAAAAGATGGGGAAAAAGCTTATCCTTATCAGATTGATCTGAACGTTATCCCGCATATTGATGTTTTCCAAGAAAATGGATACACCAAAGAGGAGATGAAGATGATTTTGGAAACAAATAAAATCATGCGTGATGATTCTATTAAAGTAACTGCAACGACAGTGCGTATTCCTGTTATGGGTGGACACTCTGAATCATTGAATATCGAATTTGAAAATGACTTTGATTTGAATGATGTACGTGCAGCTTTAGCCGCGCAAAGTGGCTGTATTGTTGTTGACGATCCTGCGTCACTACAATATCCAATGCCAAAGGATGCACACGGTAGAGATGAGGTTTTTGTAGGACGCATCCGTCGTGATGAATCTCAGCCAAATACGCTCAACATGTGGGTAGTAGCGGATAACTTACGTAAGGGTGCTGCAACAAATGCAGTTCAGGTAGCGGAGTTATTGGCTGAAAAAGGATTGATCTAACTCAAGTAGATTCCATAATAAATATTGAGCCCCCATGAATTCGTTCATGGGGGCTCTTTTTTGTCCTGTTATCAAATCACAATTTATATAATTTGGTCTTTGATGCCGAGGCTATAAATTATGGTGTCAGTGTTTTGGGTTGGATAGAAAACTCAATCTTATCATTTAACGGTGCGTAGGCTTCTTTGCTTTGCTCTTCCAGTCGATCTGGAAATAGAATGCCGAAAAGATGATCCGTTTCGTGCTGGAAAATAACAGCGGTAAAACCCTCGATATTTTCTTCGATAACTTTACCTTCTTTATTGATGTATTGCAGGCGGATCGCATAACTCCGTAATACATCTTCTTTCCGGTTGGGGATAGAAAGACAGCCTTCTGCACCTTTGCGCTTCAGTTTGGAGCGCCATAGAATTTTAGGATTCACATAGAATTCAAATGGCTGATCCGGTTTGTCAAATCGCTGTACCCAGATTAAATTTTTATTGATGCCGATCTGTGGTGCTGCGATGCCTACACCGGGGTGATTGGGATCACGTACAGTCGCGAACATTCTTTTGGAAAGAGACTCAATCAATGGGTCGTTGTATTTGACATCACTGCTTGTCGCTTTTAAAACTTTCAGATCTTTATCGTCTGTTGTTTGCAATACGCGAAGAATTGCATTTTCATCTCCTGATAAAATGATTTTCTTGTCGGCAGCACTGAACTCCTGTCCTGCGTTAAGATTGACTGGTCTTTCATTCTTTGACTTATGAAATGCTTTTTCTCCGGCCATAATTTTTGTTTCTAAATTGTTCTCGACTGGGGGTACTGGGCAACGGTACCCGTTGCTATAAGCACAGTATGGGTTGTAGGCTTTGTTAAAGTCTATCTCAACATCGTTTCCTTTAATGTCGTCTGTGGATAAATCAATATACCGGCCCCCACTATAGCTTTCCTGACCATTTGTTAAATCTAAAAATGGTAAAAATAAATGTTTTTTGTATGCAGGATTTTGAAATAATGCGACACTTTGATAGATATTTAACGTATGTTCCTTTCCATGAAGATTAAATGTTATGATGGCGTAACGTTTGTACTCGTTGCTAGTGCCGTCGTAGGTTGGCATCCGAAATACCGGTTCGTCAAACAGCACCTCAATTTTGGCGTTGACTTTATAGCTGGCGTCTACAGGAAAGTAATCCAAAAAAGCTACTTGATCTGATTTTAATGGGCCATATTGTTCTTTCGCCAATTCAGCGGCTTTTTCTTCACGAAGAGCGGTAATGTGTTGCTCGTATTTACTTTGAGCATGCGTATTCAAGCATAAGGCCAAAAGGAAACTGGCAATAAGTGTTTTTTTCATTTGTTTACATATTTATTTGTCCGATTTCACACAGCGAGATGCCCTGTTGCTTTTGCTGTTATTTTGATCCGTGTACTTATAGGGTAAGTCCGTAGACATGCTATGATCGGATTGAATTCGGTGATCTATTGCCCCAAAAAGCAACTTAGTTTGCTTTTGTTAAATAGTCTATCAAAGTTATAGTTTTTTTTGATTAAAAAGTCAGAATTAAAAGATCAAAAATTAAAACGGCATGTATTGAAAAGATGGGGGCAATTGAAATATTACATCTTCCTGTGTAATACTCAGGACTACTTTGTATTTTTGTGAAAAATATATATCCATGAGATTGATGGCCTTTGATTACGGTACAAAACGAATAGGGGTTGCGGTGACCGATCCAATGCAAATTATTGCTACAGCATTGACAACGGTACACCCGCAGGATATCTGGACATACTTAGCCGATTATTTACAGACAGAACAGGTGGAAACTTTTGTTGTAGGCAAGCCACGGCAGCTGGATGGGACCGACTCTGAATCCGCACAGCATGTTGTCGGGTTTATTCGAAAATTGAAAAAGACTTATCCCGCAATTGCTGTCGCTGAAATAGACGAGCGTTTTACTTCTAAAATGGCTTCTGCAGCGATCGCACAAAGTGGCAAAAAAAAGAAGGATCGTCAACAAAAAGGGCTGATTGATACGGTGTCTGCAACGATCATTTTGCAGAGCTACATGGATAGCCGTAATTTTTAGATACACAGCGACTAATACGTCAAATAAGAATGAATAATAAATAGAAGGATGAAGAGCATATTATTTTTTACCGAGGATACGGATTTCAAATTAAAAGAAAAGGGAAAGATTCGCCAATGGATTGCTGATGCCATCAAAGGCGAAGGGTTTAAACGGGTAGGCGAATTGAGCTTCATCCTTTGCTCGGATGCTTACTTGCTTGAAATCAATAAGCAATATTTAAATCACGACACCTATACTGATATCGTTACCTTTGATTCTTCCGAATATGACGACACCATCGCCGGTGATATTTTTATCAGTGTGGAACGTATTCAGGAGAATGCCGAAAAATTTAAGGTTGATGTGCGAGACGAGCTTCATCGGGTTATCATTCATGGTGTCATGCATCTGTGCGGTTATCCGGATAAAAAGCCGGCAGATAAAGCCAAGATGACGGCCAAGGAGGATGAGTATCTCGGTAAAAGAAACTTTTAACATATTCCTTCGTACACTCATTAGGGGCTATGGTTCAGTGAACGGTTGGAGATTCTTTTTAGGCTGCAGTCGAAGGGGGCAATACATAAAAAAAGCGCTCTACAAATTGTAAAGCGCTTTTTTTATGTTGTTCTAACGACTAGAATCTTTCAAATTGAGAGAAGAAGAAGTTTCCTTCTATAGCAGCATTCTCATCTGAATCCGATCCATGGATAGCGTTTGCGTCAATAGATTTAGCATATTTGTTACGGATTGTACCTTCAGCTGCATCAGCAGGATTAGTCGCGCCAATCAATGTACGGAAATCTTCAACGGCATTATCGTTTTCCAAGATTGCAGCAACGATAGGACCTGAAGGCATAAAATTTACCAACTCACCATAGAAAGGACGCTCTTTGTGTACTGCATAGAATGCACCAGCTGTCTCTTGAGAAAGTTGGATGTATTTCATTGCAATGATTTTAAAACCACCAGGAATGATATCGTTTAAGATTGCACCGATGTGACCGTTCGCTACTGCGTCAGGTTTGATCATCGTAAAAGTGCTGTTAGTTGCCATTATTTTAATTTT
>NZ_LBGU01000025.1:0-105852 GCF_000988325.1 Sphingobacterium sp. Ag1
AGCCCCATCCTTGTTGGGCGATGGTAGAAACTAGAAAATTCACCAACAGCGCCCGCATACCATAATAGCTAAAACGCTCCCACATCTCTGTGACGAATAATACGAACAAGCCGGCTGGATGCCCTTGCACCAATACATGTTCCGCCACTACTTTTTGCAAATGGGTTTCAAGAACAGCATTTTTTTCAAACTTCATGTTTTTTTTAGTCGTTATTTTTCAAAATAAGGTAGTGCGATTTCCATTTATAAAGTATACCATCAGTAAATGGAAAAATCCGATGGTCCTCTACACCAAGAAAGTAGTTATTTACTCATCTTCATATACTCAAGCAAGATAGTGAAGATTTTAATAGGTTTCTAACAAATGGACTTCAGTTTTTTTAGTTGTTGCATCCGAGCAACACATCAATTAAAACCTATTTAACTATTCGAGTTCTGTCCATAGACAGAACTCGAATAGTTAAATTTTAAATCAAAGGACGCAAACGTTCCAATAATTTTTTAGTAGCAAAAATACCCTCTTCCTCACTCAACTTACTTCCCTCATATTCAATCCCCACATAACCTTTGAATTTTGCTTTTTTAACAATCTTCAACATACGCTCATAGTCAATTTGCGTTTCATTACCATTGGCATCAAAATCATGTGTTTTGGCACTCACACCATGCGCATAAGGCATTAAATCCGTTACACCTTGGTAACGATCATACTCATAGAAATTACCAAGATCGGGTAAACTTCCACAATATTTACTACCCACTGCTTTTAATGTATTGGCCAACCAGTCACCATGCGAAGAGATACCACCATGGTTTTCTACAATAATGCTAATGCCCGCTTTTTTACCGATATCAGATAGTGTTGTTAAACTTTCAACAACACGCTTACTCACTTCCTCAGGCGTTCCTTTTCCAGCCGCATTGACACGAATGGCATGACAACCTAAGAAATTAGCTGCAGAAATCCACTTATAATGGTTTTGCACAGCTTGTTTTCTCTTTGTTTCATCTTCGTCACCGAGATTTCCTTCACCATCAATCATAATAAGTACATTACGTACACCATTATCTTTCGCGCGCATATTTAGCTCAGTAAGGTAATTATTATCATTAGCCTTATCTTTAAAAAACTGATTCACATATTCCACCCCATAGATACCGTATTTTTTGGCAGCCAATACTGGAAAATCCAAATTGTTCAAATCTCCCTTAAACAAGGATTTATGCAATGACCATTCAGCCAAGGAAATGTCAAACCAATCTTTCTTTGCTGCCGCAAAACTCTCCAATGAGGGAGCTAATGCGATACCAGCAGATGCTAGCGCAAGGTTTTTAAGAAAATCTCTTCTTGAATTCATGTGTTTAGATTTAATGTGTTATTTAAATATTTCCCCAGCCAGTGGTCAACACATCAACGAGGTGCATCGTCTGAATGGGTAATTTATGTTTATCGATATAAGATTGAAGCTGTAGCAAACAAGATGAATCAGTGGAAATAATATAATCCGCATTCAGATCAAGTGCATTGCGCACTTTTTGCTCAGCCATTGCTGCGGATATTCCTTCGAATTTAACGGCAAAACTTCCCCCAAACCCACAACATGTCTCGCTATCTTTCACCTCCACCATCTCCAAACCTAAGACCTTACTCAATAATTTCCGTGGTTCCTCTTTAATTTTGCACTCTCGCAAAGCCGAGCAAGAATCATGGTATACCGCAACACCCTCCAATTCAGCTCCAAAATACTCTTTTTTTAGCACGTTTACTAAAAAATCAGAGATTTCCATCACCTGTTGTTGTATTTTATGACATTGATGGGAATCTACCGAATTTGCGAATAAATCATTATAAGCATGTCGTACCATACCAGTACAGGACGCCGAAGGAGAAATAATCACATGATCTCCCGAGAAGTCACCTAAAAACTTCCGTCCGACCTGTTTCGCATCATCCCAAAATCCAGCATTATAGGCCGGCTGGCCACAGCATGTCTGCTCAGGATTATAGACGACCTCGCAACCGACTTTTTCTAATAAACGAACCGTATTAAAAGCGGTTTCAGGGTAAAGCTGATCTATAAAACAAGGAACAAAAAGTTCTACTTTCATATGCAATTCAATCAATAAAATTAAGATTTATTGGATACTAATATCCGGACCAAAAGTAACAATCCAATTACAAAAAATAAAGAAAGAACCAATGCCGAATATCGAATATTATGTGTTACCTGTTCTATAAACCCGAATGAGAATAATCCAATGACAATAGCAACTTTTTCTGTAACGTCATAAAAAGAGAAGAAAGCCGTCGTATCTTTAATATCCGTCGGAATTAACTTAGAATAGGTTGAACGTGATAAGGACTGAATCCCGCCCATCACTAAACCGACCAGTGCAGCAATTATATAAAACTGAAGTGGAGTAGATAAATAAAATGCTGCAATACAGATGCCGATCCAGATCATCACCACAACGATCAACACCTTAATATTTCCAAAAAGCGTAGATAAATAAGACATTAAAAATGCACCTAAGATAGCCACGAGCTGGATGAGAAGAATTGTTGCAATCAACCTTTCTGCGCCTAAATGCAAAATTTTCTCTCCAAAAGAAGAGGCTACAATCATCAAGGTCTGAACACCAATTGCATAAAAGAAAAAAGCCGGCAAAAACTGTTTTATTTCTGGAATACCTTTGATCTTTTGGATAACATGCCCGAATTCATCCCGTACATTCTGTACAAAACTCTTACCGGTGTTATTCTCGGTCGCATCAATTTTAGGCAGGTATTTAAAAGGGATCATTGAAAACCCAAGCCACCACAATCCGACCATTAGAAACGATATACGAGCCGGTAGTGAAGCATCTGTAATACCAAACCATTCAGGTTTAAGCACCACTATAAAACAAAGAATCTGTAAAGTGACACAGCCAATATATCCATAAGCAAAACCTTGCGCACTCACTTTATCTTGTTGATCGACAGTCGCCAAAAGCGGTAAATAAGAATTGTTAAACAAAACACCGCCAATATACCCCATCGCTGCAAGCACAAAACAAATGATGCCAATTTCCAACGTTTCAAGCTTGAAGAAAAATAAGCACATACATGCAACCGCTCCAACATAGGTGAAAAATTTCATAATCTGTTTCTTTTTCCCCTTTGCATCAGCGTAGGAAGAAATAAAGGGCAAAGAAAAAGACATCAGCAAATAGGCAAAGGCCAAAGAAAAATTGGAAAGTGCGGTATTGACGACTTCAATCCCAAAGAAACGAACAACATCACCATGCTCTTTTGTCGTCGTAATTGCGGTATAATAAACAGGGAATATCGTGGAAGTAATAACAAGGTTGTAAGCAGAATTGGCCCAATCGAACATGGCCCAAGAACGAATCAATTTTTTATTGTTTTTTACAATTGCTTCCATTTTAATTGGCTTAATAAGTTTGACGAATATAAGTAATTATTTTAGCCATTTCTTTACGAATTACACTTGCTCGATCATCTATATAATTATTGTTCATAAAAGAAAATGCCAAGCGCCTTCCTGTCCGCGTAATCAGATAACCGCTCTGATTATAGACAGATGTAATCGTTCCCGTTTTAGCAAAAACAAACGGTTCACCGAGATCTTTGCTATAGGTACGTTTTAGGGTGCCATCGACACCTCCAGCCGGAAAAAGACGGAAACGCTCTTGCTCATCCGGTAACTTATTTTTCAAGAGGACCAATAGATCTACATTATTTTGCGGAGTCACCTTGTTATAGGACGACAGACCCGATCCATCAAATAAGGCGACCTCAGCTGAAAAGTATTTATAAACGTTATTCTTCATCCAGTCCCGTACCAAGTAAGTATCAAATTGACTGAATTGTTTCCACGAACACATCATCAAAAACTGTTCAGCAATAAAATTATCACTTGGCAACATCATTTCACGGATTAAATTTTTGGTACTGCCGGAATAGAGTATCTTAGTATTGCTTGGTTTTTGGTAAGATAGTAAGGTGACGGATTTACCTAGACTATCCGACAATAATTTAGTAAATAAGCTATCAGAATAGATAAATGGAACTTCATTGACATAACCGCTGGGAATGGAGCGCTTGGACATCCAAAAGGAATTTGCACGAAATGACCGGGAAAGTTCAAAATCGCCCACCTTGGGTTCCGGCAAAAAATCCAGTGAATTTTGAAAACTTGCTGGAGAGGTCGATAGATAATGATTACCTTTTTGTCGAAAAGTGACCACATTGCCATAAATAGGAAATGTACTGATTTCAGGTTGATAGTAAGCCTCAAAATCTTCCATAGCCCAACCATGCGCAAAGAACTTATTCTTCATTGTTCCTGGTACAACAAAAATGCGTTTATTCGTATTTTTCAAAAAGTTGTATACTACCCGGGTATCTAAACGATTATGCAGAAAGGTCGGATCACCAGTCCCCCAGATAAGCAACGAGTCTCCGCGTTCCACATACTCCAAACCAGGTATTGAATCTCCCAACAGTGCCAGTGCAGCATACGTGGTATACATTTTCGTATTGGAAGCCGGCGTAAAATGCTTATTGCCGTTTATGTCCATGACATATTTATTGGCATTGAGGTCGTATAAAGAAAAACCAACAAAATGATCATTTAATATTTTAGATTCTTGAAATAGCTGATAAACATCCTCAAAGCTCTGAGCTTTAGCTACAAAAGTAGCAGCGGGCAGAAACCAAAGCAGCAATAATGCACTTAATTTTTTTTTCATCAGTTCAAACATACAAAAAACTGCATGAACTCCCTTTCGTCTATTGCCAAAATTCAGATACAAATCCTTTGATCAGACACAAACCCTTAACAAGGAAAGGGGGAGACATCCGCCTCCCCCTTTCCTTGTTAAAACTATCAAAAATTAATACCCTTGATTTTGTGTCAGAGCTCCACCACTTCTGTCAATCTGCGATTGTGGAATTGGGAAGTAATCATTTTGTGGCTTATAGTTTAAGCCTTTATAACGTGACATAAAACCACCTTCAAACGTTGCGTAGCTTTCCAATACAGTTTTCGCCTCACCCCAACGCACGAGGTCATAGAAACGATGTCCTTCCATCGCCAATTCTAAACGACGTTCAAAACGAACAGCTTTGCGCGCATAATTTTGGTCTGGGAAAGAAGTATAGGGTTTAACAACATATACTGCCGCCGCAACATTATCGCCAGTCGTTTTTGGAGGTAATTTTGCCGCACGTTCACGAACTGCATTTACCAGATTCATCGCTGCACCTAAATCGCCCAATTCAACTTGACATTCCGCTGCCATTAAAATAACATCAGCTAAACGAATAATATTAACATCCAAGTCAGTAATATATGCCGCTCCTGACGCCGTATGTGTCGCATGCAGACTCTTCGGAATCATTGTTTTTATACCAACAAATGGTCCTCCCGAGCTCACCTCACGAATCCATGCATCGCCTGGCATGACACCATAATCATAGAAATTTACACCTCTACGACCAACCGTATAGTCCAACCGTGGATCAAAACGAAGCGTCACATCAAGTTTGTATGTTTTCTTTGCATCATCAGACAAACCGAAATCTGATTTATATGGATTATTGCGATAAGAACCATCCAACAATGGTAAGCCATTTGCATCAACTTTATACGCATTGACCAAATCAATGGTCGGTTGATAGAAACCACAACAACCTACAGGATTACTTCCATTTAATCCAGACAACATATCGCCAACATTGGCATTGTCACCAGATCCATCTGGGTTAATCACGTGTTTCGACACCAGTAATGCCTCTGGGCCGTCTTTTGTAAGTACGTCAAAGTTATTTTGATACGGCATCGTACGAAGATCCTTTGCACCGATAACGTCTTTAAACAAGGCCAATGCATCAGCATATTTTTTCTGGTATAAATAAACCTTACCTAAATATGCCTTAGCGATATTTTTATCCATACGGCCTGATTGTTGGTTGATCTTAGTGGCAGGAAGATTATCCACTGCAAATTTTAGATCGTCGATGATCTTAGGCAATACATCATCTTTATTAGGTTTAACCTTGGCCTCATCCACCGTCATAGTCTCATCCACGTAGGCTAAGTTTTTGAAAACACGCCAGAGGTAAAAATAATAATGTGCACGCAATAACCTGGCTTCACCTTGAATTTGCTTTGCACGGTCCGCAGTCACTGTTTTTGCACCTGCCTGATCCGCATTCAAAAGTCGTAACGTATTATTTGCTCTGAGCACACCCTCATAGTATACCTCCCACATCTGGCTCAGGTTATCATTAGAACTATTTGGTGTATGAAACTCGATCATATTCATATTAGGTTGATCGGTAGCTTCAGAACCTTTATGGGCGTTATCCCCCGCAACCTCTCCAAACAACCACTGGCTAGGTGCTGAAGAATAGTTTCCCCAAGTACCATTGACATTGCCATTTAAAATGCCGTATGCACCAATCAATTCAGCTTCAATACCCTTTGAGTTAGCAACCTGCGTGTCAGACAACTCCCCCTGTGGAATACGTTCCAGGAAAGATTTACCACAAGAAGATAGCAAAGCCATTGATATTCCGAGAACGACGATTATATTTCTTTTTTTCATTTCAATCAAATTTTAACTTAAATCATTAAACCTTAAAAACCAAGACTCACACCCAACATATACTGACGTGCTTGTGGATACACTCCGAAGTCTACCCCCAAAGCAGAATATGTTGAAGGTGTTGCACTTACTTCTGGGTCTAGGCCTTGATATTTTGTGATTGTAAATAGATTTGTTGCACCAATATAGGCACGCAATTTTTTGATACCGGTATTATTACCGAACACCTTATTTGTATCAAAATTATATCCAACCTGCAGATTCTTCAACTTTAAGAAGCTCGCATCCTGAACGTAATAGCTCGAAGAAGCATATTCGTACGCCGATGCCCCCACCACTTGCGACGGAATCATGCTTGAAGGATTTGTTTTGGCATCCCATGCGTCTAAGACACGTACACTTTTTTGGCCTCTAAATACGCCAAAATCCGTAAAATAACGCGTCGCCTCATAATTTTGGTTACCCTTTGACCCATAGAAATAAGCCATAAAGTCAAAATTTTTATAAGATGCATTGATATTGAATGAGTACACAAAATCAGGATGTGGACTACCTATGATCGTACGATCGCTGGCATCGATTTTTCCATCACCGTTAATATCCGCAAATTTAAGTCCGCCTGCTCGCGATTTTCCATCCTCATATTTGGCCACGCTTGCATTTGACATATCTGCATCCGAATAGATACCGATTACCTTATAACCATAAAAAGCACCAATTGGCTCTCCTGGTTTTAAGATAGAAGTTTCCATACTTCTAAAGCTACCGTAAACCTGTTGAGTAACAGAAGGCGCCAAGGCAACAACTTTGTTCACATTTCGCGATATTGTAGCCGACAGATCGAATTTAAATTGGCTTTCTTGACGTCTTCCATAATGGTAATTCAATGAAAACTCAACCCCTTTGTTTTGCATATCACCAATATTTACATAAGGTGATCCCGCACGACCGGCGGCAACCGCTGGTAATGGTAGCAGGTATAACATGTCTTTCGTTTTCTTGTTATACCAGTCGAAAGAACCATCAAAGTCACCTTGGGCAAGCGTAAAGTCCAAACCAATGTTCAATGCGGATACTTGTTCCCATTTTACATCAGGATTATTATACGCATTCTGCCACATACCCGATGTTAAACTTCCATCGATTGGATAAGAAGAAGAATTAATAGCAACTTGATAACGATTTAAATATTGGTTAGCTGGAATACGTTGGTTACCCGTTACCCCATAACCTGCTCTGATTTTTAGGTCAGAAATCCATGAAACACCTTTCATGAACTCTTCTTGCGACAAACGCCAAGCCGCACTCGCCCCTGGGAACGTTCCATACTTGTTGTTCGGTCCAAAGTTAGAAGAACCATCGCGACGTACAGTTGCACTTAAGATATAACGATCTTTGAACGAATAATCCACTTTTCCAAAGATCGAAAACAGTGATCCAATTGCACCCGAACCATCACTTACACGACCTGTAGATGCAGCACCCAAATAGAGATAATCAAGACTTGACATCGTGAAAAAGCCATTTCCTTTTCCTGAAATTTGTCTATTACGGTTTTGAATTGCCTCTGTACCCGCAAGAATACTTAACGTATGCTCGTCATTAAATGTCGCTTTGTAATTTAATGTATTTGTCCAGGTCCATTCTTTATTCAATCCAAAATATTCATTTATTCCATTATTAAAACTTCCTTCTGTAAATTCAGGATTTGGATAAGTATAAGAAACACCATTGTAATTCTCATACTTCATACCAAAGCTGCTTCGGAAGGTCAAACCTGAGACAATATCAAATTCACCGAAAACGTTACCGAAAAACATATTGCTCTTGTTTCTATTGTCTTTTGCACGGTAAGCAATAGCTACCGGATTTTCACCATTACCAAATTGGCCACCAACGGATCCCGCAAAATTTCCACCTTCATCATATACTGGAATAATATTGTGTATACGATATGCAAAACCTAATGCACTACCTTCACCGATATAATCACCAGCAACATTGGTATTTACACCTACACCAAATCCCTCCGTAAAGCTATATTGCATATTCTCCCCAAAACGCAATTTATTGTTGAAAGCCGAAAAACGCGTATTTGAACGAAGATTGTATTTTTCGAACCCCGTGTGAATAATTGTCCCTTTTTGTTTCAGATAACCACCAGAAATCGCGTATGAAGCGTTCTCTCCGCCGCCTAAAACACTAAGCTGATGTGATTGTGTGGGGGCATTTTGAGACAAAGCATCAAACCAGTTCGTTCCGGCCTTATTTGCTTTCGTAATCTGATAGAAGTCCGAACGGCTGCTTGCATCGTATTTATATTTTGACATATCGATATCCGCTGCAGTGATTACATCTTTACCGCCTACTTTAGGTCCGGCGATAAGATAGTCCGGAAGCACATTATTTGTGCCATTTAATCTATTTTCTATATCCAAAGTTTGTTGTGGAGACAACATTTTTGGAAAACGTGAGCTGTTTGGTACTTGTACACCATAGTAAGAATCAAGGTTAAATTGAGGTTTTCCCTCTTTACCAATTTTAGTTGTAATAATTACGACACCGTTGTTTGCGCGTGAACCATAAATTGAAGCTGCTGATGCATCTTTTAACACCTGCATTGTTTCAATATCATTTTGATTCAACCAGCTTAACTTTCCTTCATAAGGCACTCCATCAATAATGTAAAGAGGTTCATTGTTGTTAATCGTACTATAGCCACGAATTTTAATCTGTGGTGTAGAACCAGGAGCGCCGTCCACTACGATCTGAACCCCTGTTGCTCGCCCTTGCAATGCCTCAACAGCACTCGCAGCCGGTGTGGTCTTCAATTCCTTCACATTGACAACAGCGACCGCACCTGTTAAATCTTTCTTACGCTGTGCCGAATAACCTGTCACAACGACCTCTTCCAAGGCATCTTCTGAACCGCTCAACGAAATGGCAAGATCAGCTTTTGAAGAAACAGTAACTTCAGTGCTTTTATACCCAATGTAACTAACAATCAACACATCCCCTACCTTTCCTTGAATGGTAAACGCACCATTCTCGTCGGTCGACGTCCCGTTACTACTTCCCTTAACCTTCACAGATACACCAGTAATACCTTGACCTGTAGCAGCATCTTTCACGACACCCTTGATAGGCGTCTGCTGTATACTCTTTGTTTTCATTAATGAAACGACTTCAACTTTGCCATGGCTAACTAATCCACTGGCAAATCCATGAGTGGTCATTCCTCCCCCAATGAGAAGAGAACTCATAAGCAGAAACCTCTTATTGAACTTTTGGCCCAATATGAGATCAAAACAGCAATTTTTGTCCGTTTTTTTCATCATAATTTTACTAAATAGGTGGTTTAAAAAATTTATGTTTATTCTTTAGTTGTTTTAGCTGATATTGGTTTATTTAAGTTCTTGGTCATTTTTTTTAGGTCTGACGACAACAATGCGATATCGTTGACAGTTTCATTCCCCTTGGTTATTCATTTTTTACTTAATTTGGTTATTTTCCAGAAATGTTAAAATCTGTTAAATAAATGTAAAGAATAATAAATGTAAAAAAAAGGAAAAATCTTAATTAATTCACAAAGTGCTATAAATCAAGTTATTGTATTTTATACACTAAGCCGAATTGCAATACTATTGTTACACAAGCACATCCTTTTGTTTTCATTACCGAAAACCTTACCCAAAATTCATTGTGCAATGTCAAATATTCTACAAATAGGTCCAAATAAACTAAAAGGTGCTTATATTTGTTGTTAATGAATGTAAGTAATTTATTAGAACGGGCGCTCCGATTTGAGTTCCTATCAAAGGAAGAAGGTGTTTTTTTATATAAAAACGCACCTACAGCTGATTTGACTTTCGTAGCCAATGAATTGCGTAAGATACAAGTGCCTCACGGTAAGGTAACCTGGCAGATCGACAGAAATGTCAATACCACAAATGTGTGTGTTGCTAATTGCAAATTTTGCAACTTTTTCCGCCGTCCCGGTCATGAAGAGAGTTACATTACCGATATCGAAAGCTATAAACAAAAAATAGAGGAAACTTTTAAATACGGTGGAGATCAACTGCTGCTGCAAGGTGGCCATCACCCGGATTTGGGTATTGAGTTTTACAAAAACCTTTATAAGCAATTAAAAGAGCTTTACCCTACGCTAAAACTACATTCACTCGGCCCACCTGAAATTGCGCATATTTCCAAGTTGGAGAACATGAGCCATATTGAAGTTTTGAGACAATTGAAAGAAGCTGGACTGGACTCTCTACCTGGAGCCGGAGCTGAAATTCTCAATGATCGCGTAAGACGTCTTATATCAAAGGGAAAATGCGGTGGTAAAGAATGGCTAGATGTTATGCGGGCAGCCCATAAAATTAATCTACCAACTTCTGCCACCATGATGTTTGGTCATATCGAAACAATAGAAGAGCGTTTTGAACATTTGGTGTGGATTCGCGAAGTACAGGATGAAAAACCGCAGGAATCCCATGGTTTTATAGCATTCATCCCTTGGCCTTTCCAGGATGATGGCACCTTATTGAAAAGACTTCGCGGTATTACCAATAATGTAACAAGTGAAGAATATATCCGCATGATTGCTTTGAGCCGCATTATGCTTCCTAACATCAAAAACATACAAGCTTCTTGGCTCACTGTCGGAAAACGTACTGCCCAATTGTGTCTACATGCCGGAGCAAATGACTTTGGTTCCATCATGATCGAAGAAAATGTCGTCTCTGCAGCAGGTGCACCCCATAGATTCACATCTAAATCAATACAGGAAGCTATTTTGGAAGCTGGATTCAGCCCACAATTACGTACGCAAAAGTACGAGTTCCGCGAGCTTCCAGCCCATATGGTCGAACAGGTCATTAACTATTAATACGATACATTGAAAGACGTCATAAGAAATATTGAAGCAATAATATTTGCTTCTGCGGAAGGAATAGATCTTGCCGACATCAAACAGATTTTGCAGGAAGCATTAGCCATCGAAGTATCCAGAGACGAACTACGTGACTTGATTAAAAAAATTGAAACGAAGTACCAGGATGAAGATTATGTACTCGAATTACGTTACATCAACAACGCCTATCAGTTTTTGACAAAAGCTGTTTATCATGAATCGATACAACAGCTCCAAAATCATAATAACAAGCGAAAATTAAGTCAATCAGCGCTAGAAACACTCGCCATCATTGCTTACAGACAACCGATAACAAAATTAGAAGTGGAGCAGATTAGAGGTGTCAGCTGTGATTACGCTATTCAACGTTTACTGGAAAAGAAGTTGATCAAAATTGCAGGAAAAGCAGATAGTATCGGAAAACCACTACTATACGCAACAAGCCAGCAGTTCATGGATCACTTCGGAATCAATGGTGTAAGAGATCTCCCACAATTGAAAGACATCGTTACCGAGGACAATGCGATTGGCGAAACAAATGAATAAATAAAATAAAATAAATTTTTATTTTCAAAATACAATTCAACATATTGATTAACAGAAAAATAAAGCTTGATAATTTTTTTAAAAAAAGTTTTAAAAAATAGTTTTCTTCTCTAATTTTACAACATTGAATAAGAAACAATAAAGTATTATTTTATGAACACGGCAACTTTAGCTAACGAAGATCTTGAAGAAGTAAAATTCGCATCTTTCAACGGTCCTGATGACGATGATGATGATTTCGATGATGATTTCGATTTACCTGAAATCGACTCGATTGGAGGATTGGATGACTTCGATGATGACGATGAATTTTAATATTTTAGTGCGATATAACACTACCTATTAAAACACCAGAGTATCATTAAAAAAATAAGGCGTTCAATCAAATTGAACGCCTTATTTTTTTTACTTTGCCTGATCGATCAATTTATGTAATTCCATCTTGGGAATCATGCCGCTTTGTCGCCATATTTGCTGTCCATTTTTGAACAGCACAAAAGTAGGCACGCCACTTACCTTATAAATCGAAGCAATTTTGGGATTTTTATCTACATCAATTTTAATGATGGATAGATCTTCCTGATAAAATTCCTTTACATCCTGTAAAATTGGCGCCATAGTCTGGCATGGACCGCACCACGTCGCAAAAAAATCCACCAAAACCAGCGAATTTGATTGAATAATCTGGTCAAAAGTAGCCATTATTGATTCTCCTTTACTTCTTGCAATGCCTTATACCCACCTTGGATATTGCATATATGTTTAAATCCTTTAGCACTCAAAATAGATATAGCCACTGCACTCCTATATCCTGATTGACAGTGTACATACAGCTGTTTATCGTCTTTTTTAAGTGTAGAACCAAAATTAACGAAATCTGTTAATGGAATATTCATTGCATTGTCAATATGTCCATTACCAAATTCTTTATTTGTTCTTACATCCACAATATGACCTTGACCTGATCTTTTCCTAAATTCTCCTGCACTAATATTGCTCAATGAGACTACATCTTCGTTACTTTTCCAAGTTTCGATGCCACCATCCAAAACTCCAATAACATGAGTATAACCCAATTTTAATAAATGGTTGTAAACCGTATCCTGACTATCTACTTCTGTAATCAATAAAATTTTTTGCGCTTTATTGGGAAACACTTGTGCCAAAAAGTGATCAAAAGGACCTTTAAAGCCTATATTTATTGATCTCGGCACAAATCCTTGCAGGAATATATCGCCAGGCCGCGTATCAAGAACTTGAATAGCTGTTTCACGGCGCATTTTTTTAAATTCCTTCAATGTTAATCGTGGTAAATCTGAAGCGGGCTGCGACATCTCGGCCTGATGTTTCTTCGATGCTGCATGCAATTGCACTTGAACATTGAACAGTGCAAAACAGACCCCACATAATGTGATAAAAACGCTACGCATATATTTGACTATTTAAAAGGAATAAGCAGCTTTTCCAATTCCTCAATTTTACCATTGTATATATTTAAGTCCACATTGCCCTGGATCCCTCTGACAGAGCCTTTTTCAGAAAATTGCCAGAAAGCCCAATGCTCCTTGGGGTTCTCAACCCAAAAGTTGTAATTTGCAATCCATAGCGTATAAGCGGCAAACTCCTTTTCCAAAAAATCACTATAAAACTTATCTCCGGAGTAAAGAATGGGTTTTACTTTGTAGTGAGCTTCGACTTCTTCAAGCCAACGTTTTAGCCCAACTTTCAAGCTATCCATAGATTGTTGTTTTGGATGCTCCTCAATATCCAAAACCGGTGGAAGATCGCCAGGCTGTAATTTAACTTTTCGAATAAAATTCCTCGCTTGCTTTACCGAGTTTTCGTTGGGTCTAAAATAATGATAAGCCCCTCTCAAAACCGCCCTATTTGCCGTTTTACTCCAATTTCGGCTAAACTTATTATCCATTCCTTTCTCACCCATTGTCGCCCTGATAAATACAAAATCTATCGGAAAATGATCATTGATTGTGTTCACCTTTTGCCAATCTATTTCTTCTTGATACGTAGACACGTCTATACCAAACACCTTATCATCGTGTTTGCTCATGATCTCAATGTTACGAATATCGTATTTGGCCTCCTTCGTTAGAGACTTGTCTTTTGAGGTAGCCACGCGAAAATAGTATATAATTCCAGCTCGATAATGCCACACAACAAGACAGAGGAAACACACCAGCATTCCTGCTATCATCCAAATCCACTTTGTTTCTCGAACCGGACTTCCTTTTGTACTTGTTTTCTTTCTTTTTGATCGCTGTTGTACCATAGCACGATGAAGTTACGGCAATAGCAATTAACTCGCAAAATTTTCACAACAATTTATATTTTTGTGTATGATCGTGTACAACCCCAAAGACTGGCTTTCGGCAACTTTCAAGTTGCATAAATCAGATACCTTCAAAAAGTTACTGCCATTTCTTGTTTTAATCGCTTTTTATTCCTGGATGATTGCCTTTCTTGAATTGGAATACCTCAAATTAAATGAAAAAAGCTGGGTCAAAAACATAACCATTGTCCACAATCTTCTCGGTTTTGTTATATCGCTTTTACTGGTATTCCGAACAAACACAGCCTATGATCGTTGGTGGGAAGCCCGAAAACAATGGGGTACGTTGACCAATATAAGTAGAGCCTTTTCGTACAAACTAAATGCCATGCTGGATGTAGATGACAAAGTGAACCGTAGCTTTTTTAGAAAGGCAATCCCCCTATTCGCAGAGACACTATACGATTTTTTAAGATCGGATTACACCAAGTTTATGCTCGACGAAAACGAACACCCTGAGTTAAAAGCTTTGGATAATAAAAAACATGGCCCCAATCAAGTTTCTACCATGATCTTCCACAAAATCAATGATCTATATAAAGAAGGAACTATAAGTGGCGATCAGCTTATTATCCTTAATGAGGAAATTACTACCATGACACATGTTTGTGGAGCTTGTGAACGTATTAAGAATACGCCAATACCATTGGCATATAGTGCATTTATCAAGAAGTTCATTATCTTCTATACCATGACCCTTCCAGTAGGTTACGTTTTCTCCATAGGTTACTTTGTTGTGATTGCTGTACCATTTATCTTATATGTTTTAGCATCTCTTGAATTAATTGGTGAGTCCATTGAAGAGCCATTTGGTATCGACCAAGACGATTTACCGATCGATAAAATTGCGGCCAACATCAGGAAACACTGCCATGAGATTATCCCTTCATAGTCTTTTTTAAAAACAATCTAGCTCATTTTCAAACGCTAAGACTATCTATAGAAAATAAGTTTTGTAAATCTATTCGAAATTTCTACTTTTGTCGCGGAGAGTTGGCAGAGTGGTCGAATGCGGCGGTCTTGAAAACCGTTAACTGTCACAGGTTCGGGGGTTCGAATCCCTCACTCTCCGCAGAAAAACCCTTTCAGAAATGAAGGGCTTTTTGCTTTATAGCTGGATTCAAGCCCAGCTAGCTGGGCTTCCAACACATCCCCATTCAATCTGGTTTCCCAGCTATTCTCCCCATCAAAAAATCAATTTTCTTACAGCACTACCATTCTAATTATCAGCTTGTTACCTTCAAGAAAATAACATTTCACACAACTCTTCCTGTCCACATGCACTCTTTTTCACTTTTTATGTAATAATCTGTACTTTATAACATCTAATAGGCGGAATATTCCAGACAACCATAATTACTAATTTTAAATTCAATTTTTATGAAAACTATTATTCTTCGTATCAATAACGATCTACCTAACTATTTATGTTATTTCATCAAAGTCAGTATTTCAATACTTTTACTTATGATATACGGATCGGCATATACACAAAAAAAATATGATTTTCAGGTCAACATCTATGGAAAAGGAACACCGATGAATCTTATCACAGGATATAGCTGTAGTGGAGCGTATGGACAGAAACCGATTTTCGTGTTAGGCAGTAAATACGAAACGCTGGAAAAATCACAGCAAATTCTTTCCCAACAATATAAGTATGTAAAAAAGCTAACTTTACACACTACCAACAGTAAGCATTTTAATATGTATGACCAGCCGATATGGTTTTTTGAACTAGACACATTTTTAAAATAACCCGATGACCAACAAAGAAAACTTTGAGATTATTTATAAAGAATATGCGCCGGCCATCCGCAAGTTATGCCTCAGTTATACTGGAGACCCAGATAATGCAGATGATTTAGTCCAAGAGACCTTCATTACTGTATGGAAAAAACTCGACGGTTTTCGCAATGATGCAAAATTAAGCACCTGGATCTACAGAATAGCGATCAATAATTGCTTGACGAGCATGCGAAAAAAGAATCAACATGTAAAAAAAATAACTGACTCAAACTGCATCGATATACCCGAGGATTCAACGAATGAAAAAGTACAACAGATTGATCTGCTGTATAAATGTATCAGCAAACTAAAAGAAGCGGATAGAGTACTGATCACATTGGTATTAGATGAAAAACCTTATGAGCAAATAGCAGAAATTACGGGAATTACAGAGAATAATCTCCGTGTTAAAATCCATCGAATTAAAAAAGAATTAACTGAAATTTTCCATAAATATGCAAGACTTTAACGATTTACAACATCTTTGGAAACAGGATAGCAAACAACATATCTTGCCCCCAAAACGCCTGAGTAAGGTCAAAGACTTTCGTCAGGAATTAATAAGGAAAGAAATAACCGGTGCTGTGTTATTGCTTGTAACAGGATTAATTATTCTTGCGCTAGCATATTTCCTTGATTTTAGACACAAAACGCTGGCATTGTACACGGCGATGTTTATCGTATCCTGCCTTTGTTTTATACAGGCATCCTTAATGATGACCACTGTAGGTAAAATCAAAAAGATCAATGAAGTAGCTTTACCTACCGAGCATTTACAACAGTGGCAACAGTTTGATTCCTTTAGAAAGAAAAGAATTCATTGGAATATGCCCATTTATCATTTAATTCTCTGTATAGCAATCTCGATCTATCTTCGGGAAATCCTAGTGGGTGCCAGTTTCAACTATTATTTACTCACTTACCTTCCAACCTACAGCTGGATGCTATTTTCCTACTTTTATTTAGGCAAAAGACAACTCGCTAAAATTGATCGATCCATCAACGAAGTTATTTTTGAATTACAAGAACTAGAACGACAATTCGGGAATTGAAAAATCGCATCGTGTTTGCTCCTTAAAAATACTTTCATAGCTCCATTTTTATTTGCAATTTCCTTAAAACAAGGTTATGATCACATCTAAAGCGAAAATATCCACCAAGGCGGAGTTTTTTTTGTCGCCAATATGACATCGGAAATAGGGGCACCCCTTAAAAATAACCAACTGGTATTCAACTACATTTCTATTTAAGAGTGCTAAAACTGCTTTTAAACAAAGAAAAATGTAAAATAAGTTTTGTAATTCTACCCAAAATTTCTACTTTTGTCGCGGAGAGTTGGCAGAGTGGTCGAATGCGGCGGTCTTGAAAACCGTTAACTGTCACAGGTTCGGGGGTTCGAATCCCTCACTCTCCGCAGAAAAAGCCTTTCAGAAATGAAAGGCTTTTTGCATTTTAGCCCAATCCGTCCCCTTACTCTTCTTAAGAACTAACCTCAAGTTTATATCCTTTACCACGTATAACCGTAATTTTGATAGTCGGATCAAACTCCAATTTTTTTCTAAGTTTTGATATAAACATATCCAGGCTGCGCCCGACAATAATCCCCTCATCTTCCCAAATCTCTTTTTGAAGCCGGGTTCGTGCTATCGTCTGGTTAGGTGACAAGGCGAAAATATGCAACAGACGAGTTTCTGTTCCGGTGAGATCAATCGTGTTGTCATGAATGACCATTTCTCGCTCCTGCGGATTAAACAAAACTGACCCAAAGGCTAAAACAGAGTTATTTCGATCGTACAACACAGCACTTCGCCTCCGATCCGTTTTCAAAAAAATGAATCCAGCAAATACTAAAAACAACAGAATAATCAAAAAAAGGCTACTCGCTGCCGTGTTTATTCCGGTAGGTTTAAATTTAATGTTAACCATGTAACATCCTTTAGGTTGCACTCTTCATCTGCAAGCAATAATATCATCTTTTTTATTACTGGAAATAGCATATCCATAAGCTACGCTTGAGTTGCCACAATTGAGGACGTTAACAACGTAATCACTGGCAAGAGGATCATTGACCAACAGGCGCTGAATAGCACTCACCAACGAGTCCGGTTTAAAGGTGATTTCATGCTCAAACCTGATCTGATATTCATTTTCTTGAATCTTTTCAATCGGAAGCACCCTTGATCTACTGTCACCCGACTGTGTAAGCAGTTCATCGCCTATCCGCCGAAGCAAAACCTCTCTCCTGGCACGATCAAAATCGTCTGTACCAGTCCTATCAAAAGCGATAAAGGCCATTGCAATAAACAAGAGCATTATCCCGCCATACAAGTACTTCCGGTTCCCAAGGAAAATATTTCGCCTTTCAAACATACGATTTACAATTAATTTACAAAGATTACATTACTATTTACAATCTAAAGCCCGCCATATAAGTATCATCAACGTATTTTTGTTACATCACGCTAAAAGGGATGCGAGAAAAACAAGTTTGAACGGATCTAATTTACTGGGATAAATCGAATGTTCATTAAACTTTTAAAAATATGAAAAAAATTATCTATGTATTGGTCCTACCGCTTGCGATAGCAAGCGGCTTGGCATTTGCCAACGGCGAAATCAAAAATGAAACTTTAAAAAAATCGGCTCCGAAATCACGCACTCCTACTGAAATGAACGCCGAAAGGAATAAATGGGAAGCGAGCCCCAATGGTATAAAGTTCAAAAAATGGAAAGAATCTCCCGAAGGTATAAAAGTACTTGACAATGCGGCGAAAATAAAGAATCAGATAAAGAATTCTGCCAACATTGAGGCAGTTGTAACTTCGCTTTATCTTCCATTAGGGGCACAGTTAGGTTTCGGAGTGATGGTTAGGATTAATCGTGAAGACTATATTCTCAGTTTTGGCCAGGAAAATTCCAATGAATTTCAACAATTGCGAAGCTTGAAAGTAAACGACAAAATAACGATAAGGAGCCGTAGTGTCATGTACGCGCCTAAGTATTCGTATCCAATAGTAGCGGGCGACTATGTACAAAGAGATAACAAAATAATTTATAAACGCATACCTAACCAAGGCGCTTGCTGAAGAACGTAACAACCGCTCCACAAGAAAAGCCTTTCAGCATTGAAGGGCTTTTTTGCAAACACAACTATTTGTACAAAAATTAAAATCACAACGAAAGTAACCTTGTTAATCAATTTAAGTCACCAAACCAATTCGATAAATTTCGACAGCCTAGCAACCAACCTAAATTGGATGAAAGGAAAAATAACAAGCGAATTAAACAAATCTGATCAACAACGAACAAACAAAAACACCAGGTAAAAAAACTGATTACCAACAGTTAAGAAAAAAACACAGAAAGTATCCGAAAAAAACTCCAGCTTTTTAAAAAAAACACTGTGGAATCCATTCTTTTCTGACATCATTATAAGGAGTAACAACAACGTGTTAACCTAAAGATGACGATCATGGCAGAATTAAATGAAAAAACACAAGAAACGGGAAAGAAAAAAATAAGAAGCAGAAAAATGGCTCCTAAAGTAGATTTAACAGCTATGGTAGACCTCGCATTTCTTCTCATTACATTCTTTATGTTGACCACAACATTAAATAAACCATCTGCAATGGATATTGCCATGCCAGACAAAAGTAAATCAGCTATAGAAAGTTCGGTGCTTATTGATGAAAACCGCACAGCAACTCTTATTCTAGGCGAAGGCAAATTCATGTGGTATCATGGGGATTTCAAAAAGCCGATCAGCTCTTCAAAAGTACCGATAGATATCGAGAAAGGACTTTCAGCCGTTATTGCACAGTTAAAAGCAACGATAAGTTCCATGCCTAACACAAAGGATATGATTGTATTGATCAAACCTAGCAAAGAAGCGCGCACAAAAGATGTTATTCAGACGATAGATCAATTGAAGGGCCAGCATATTGCACGCTATGTGATCAGTAAAACGCAAATCGAAGAAGAAAAGCAATTACTCACTGCACTCCAGTAACATTGATTTGAACGACATCTTATCTATACATTGAGACAACCCATTGAACGGACCTTTCATAGGTAAAATCAATGAGTGTCGTCAAAAAATGCAGGAATGCTTACTATCTAATCAAATAAACAATAACAAGTTTACCGAAAGATCGTATGATCCGTCGATCTTTCGGTAAATTCGAGACGCGTACCCTAAATTTATCTTTTATCCAAATTATTCCAATAACGTTCCACATTTTCTTTTACCTCAACTGGTAGGGACGCATAATTGTCCGAAAACGTTGTTTGACTATAACCATCTGTTTCCTCTGCACGGAGACGGTAAAACTTATTCTTATAAAGAACTAGTCCAATACAGCTAAGCTGCTTTTGTAGGTCATCCTTTGGATGCCTTGAATAGATAAATAATGCATCCAATTTACCATCCCTATCCGCATCAAAAAATGCCTTTCGAGATTCCCAAACCGACGTAACGATCCCCTCTTCGGATATCAATTCATCAGCCACAAGCTGCCACATTCCATCGATCTGCTGAAATTGTTGTACATAAAGTTTGTCGGGATCGGCACCCCGCTCCTCTTTTGAAAAAACAATATAATTATCTTCTTTTGGAGTTTGAATGCGTTCCACTTGTAACACACGCTTGCCCTTAAATGGAAAACCAGAAGACTGAAAATTTTCCTTATTGATCGAAATTGTTGTAACCTGTGCCTCAACAGCATAAAATCCCATCGATAATAGGATTAAAAGAACGTATTTTCCCATATGTTTTTCCCTTAGTATTGAGTCAATTTACTGACAATAAAAGAGAATTACAATATTTCAACGAGACATCTTTACATCCAAGTGATGCGATTCTCCATAAATGTCACTACATTTAATCCAGATAAACATCATGAAAAAGTTTTTGATCCAGCTATAGGCCTTTATTCATGAGCTTAGATCATACGCCAATGAAACAGGATATTCAAACACTCGATGACATTAAAGTATTAGTAGATCAATTCTATACGACGATACGTAAAGATACTTTGCTCGGACCTATTTTTAAAGAACGAATCCAAGACAATTGGGCTATACATCTTGAAAAGATGTATAGTTTCTGGCAGACTATCCTACTAGATGAACATAGTTATTTCGGCAGCCCCTTTCCACCCCATATTAATTTACCCATTGATGCACAACACTTTGGTCAATGGCTCAAATTATTTGAAGCCACTGTAGATCGCTTTTACAGTGGACAAAAGGCCGAAGAGGCCAAATGGCGTGCGCAGAAAATGGCCCAAATGTTTCAGTTCAAACTGGAATATCTACATGCCAACCCCAACAAGAAACCATTGATCTAAAAAGAAAAATCTCAATTCATAAAAAAAGCCCTTGGAAACTATCCAGGGCTTTTTTAGTTGATGTGATTCAATTTATGCTTTTTCTTCTTTTAAGGAAGTAGAATCTTTTTTGGGTTCCTTTTCTTCGAAACCTGAGCGTAAAATTTCATCCCATAAGGAAGAACTTACTCCAAAGCCTTTTTCGGGATCAGAATAATGATGCAACATATGGTGCTGCTTGATCCGTTTGAAAATGCCACTTTTAAAATTAGCATGGTGCATCGCATAATGACATTCGTCATAGATCAAATACCCCACCATAAAACCTGAGAAAAAGCAGGCTAAGATAAACTCATTTGAAAAAAACAATGTAAAACCAAGATACACCAAAAGAGCTAGTGGAATACTCGCTGACAATGGCATCACCAAACGCATACGGTCTCTTGGGTAATCATGATGCACACCATGGAAAATAAAAGCAATTCGCTTTCCCCATTCCGTTGTCGGGTGAAAATGAAATACCCAACGATGTAATGCATATTCAAAAGCAGTCCAGAAAGCTAAACCAAAAATAAAATACCCCATGTATGTTAAGAAGGAAACCTCTCCCCAAACTAGCGCTTTATACGAAAAGAACACAACCACGGGTACATAGAAAATCAAAGGTACACTCCAATGCACCTTCGTCAAAGACTCTAAAAAGTCATTCTTGAACATGCGCGTGGATTCTGTAGAATTTGAAACATAATTACGCTTTGCCATAATACTATTTTTATTATTCCCTTACAAAAATAGATATTTTAAGCACAAATGAAGAAGGTTTCTGATGAGAAAAACAAAATAACTGACCTTTTTAATAAAAAGGTTAAACGACGGTCATTACCCCAGTTAAGTTAAACCCTTTTTATTCCATCTCCTACCCTAAATTTCACTCTTTTTCGCTTCAATCATCTAAAATCTAAGCATCAGAAAATTGACAAATCCAAGACAGTTCACTTATTTAAAATTGACTGTTCCACCCGCCATTTTCTTTTCTACACGATGTTCCGGTTTTCCATAAACATCAATGACACCACCGCCGCGCGTTTTGGTTTCGATGGAATCAGTAACATAAACATCGGCTTTACCACCACCATTAACGGTGACCACCGTGGTGTTCGTCTTAAAATCTTTTCCTTCATATTTGCCGCCAAAATTCGAAATGATCTCCTGTTTGTTTGCCTTTCCATACAAAGCGATTGTAGCACCTGAGGTCACTTTTATTTCAGCTGTTTTTACCGCTGTATAGAGATCGACCAGACCACCTTCTGAAGCATATACTTTTAAGTGATCAGCAGCAACTGTATTATTTGTGGTCGCAAATACCTTGGCCCCTTTTTTTGCTTCCACATTGTTCAAACTCTTGTAATACACCTTCACAGAGATATTCCCCCCTTGTAGCATGTTCAACGTATTCATTTTCAAAACCAAGGATCCATTTGTGTTGACCACCTTAACATTCTCGTGATTCTGTCCTTCAAACGTCACCAAGGACTCGTCGGACTTAATCAACTCCACCTGAATCTTGTCTGTCGCTACCACCGAAGAAAAATCGCCAACATTTTGCTTCACCTGCCCAAACCCCATTTGGGCAGTTAATAAAAGAATTACACTGACTCCTAAAAATTTCATATTTACTTGACTTTTTATTGTTGTTCGTCAAAAAATAAGCCAATTCCTACTAAGACCAGTATTTTTAACCTATTTTGACATAAAAAAATGCCCCCATAAAGTGTTTAACTTTTTGGGGGCACTAAAGACGTTTTTATAATCTATTTTTTAGCTTATACTTATAGTTTGCTATTGACATCTACTGCATTCAAATCAGCGAACGCTTCTTTCAGACGAGCAACAAAAGTTTCTTCACCTTTACGTAACCAAACGCGTGGATCGTAATATTTTTTATTCGGAGAATCAGCTCCTTCAGGATTACCGATTTGACCTTGCAAATAATCGTGGTTTTTCGCTTCATAGGCTCTCACACCATCCCAAAACGCCCATTGCATATCGGTATCAATGTTCATTTTGATCGCACCGTATGAAATCGCTTCTGCAATTTCTTCAGGAGATGAACCAGAACCGCCGTGGAATACAAAGTTTACTGGTTTTTCAGCAGTAAGATTATATTTCTCACGAATATATTCTTGTGAATTGTGTAATATAACTGGTTGCAACTTCACATTACCTGGTTTGTAAACACCATGAACATTACCAAATGCAGCTGCCACTGTAAATTTGTCAGATACTTTAGACAGTTCTTCAAAAGCATAGGCAACCTCTTCCGGCTGAGTATACAATTTTGAACTATCTACATCCGAGTTGTCAACACCATCTTCTTCACCACCTGTAACACCCAACTCGATCTCCACGGTCATACCAAGTGGTTTCATACGAGCTAAGTATTTAGCTGAAATTTCAATATTTTCTTCAATTGGCTCTTCCGATAAATCCAACATGTGAGAAGAGAACAATGGTTTTCCGTGTTGTGCAAAGAATTTCTCGCCAGCGTCCAACAAACCGTCGATCCAAGGTAAAAGTTTCTTAGCTGCGTGATCTGTATGCAGAATAACCGCTACACCATAATGCTCAGCTAATAAATGAACATGTTGTGCTGCAGATACCGCTCCCAATACACAAGCTTGTAAATTATCGTTGTTCAAGGTTTTACCAGCGTAGAATTGCGCTCCACCATTTGACAATTGAATAATTACAGGAGAATTTACTGCTTTCGCAGTTTCCATAACCGCATTGATAGAGTTTGTTCCGATAATGTTTACCGCAGGCAAAGCAAACTTATGTTTCTTCGCTACCTCAAACAACTCTTGTACTTGATCTCCTGTCAATACACCTTTAAAATCTTTTAGGCTCATATTTCTGTTATTGATTTATTTTAATCTTTCATTATACTTGAAGCTACTAAATTATTAAAAATTATTATTACTTCCTAATTTTTATAGTGTACTAAATACACTATCAATCCATAGGGAATATAGAATCTTAACAAATCATAAACCTCTGATTATTCCTTTGAATAGAATAGTCCACTTGTCCCTATTTTTCCCAATACCATGCACAACAGGATATCCCCAATTATCATTGGATCACAGATAAGGCATCTTGAATGTATTCAGAAATACAAATTATTTTAAAAATTTGTGTCGGGATTGATTAAATTTGGATTCACCAAATTGTCACTATTATGCTACAGGTATACGGTATCAAAAATTGTAACACAGTAAAAAAAGCACTTACATGGTTGGAAGACAACAATATCACCTTTCAATTTCATGACTTCAAAAAAGAAGGTGTCAGTGAGGATAAATTAAAAGAATGGGAAACACAGGTAGACTGGCAGGCGCTAGTGAATAAAAAGGGAACTACATGGAAAAAGTTATCTCCGGAAATTCAAGAGCAAGTCATTGACAGTGATAGTGCCAATAAGGTGCTTCAGGAAAACACGAGTATGATTAAACGTCCCGTTATTGAATACAATAAAGGTATACTACTCGGTTTTAACGAAGCAGACTACGTAACAAATTTAAAATAGTTCCAAAAAGCTCCCTGGAATGGAGGTCTTAAAAAGCCTCCAATTATACCAAATACACCTTTAAAGTCCCCCTTTTATCCCTTAACTTTTAAGACGTCGTTTTCGTTTTTTTTGGCTCAATGTACTTTTCATTGTATATTGGAGCAAATAAACATAATTTAAGTAAACGTATGATGAAAAGAATTGCACTGGCTTCTTTAAGCCTTGTTGCATTGAGCTATGCTTATCCGGCCTTTGCACAGGAGAAAACATCCAATTATAGCTATACCGAGGCCTTTGCACCCTTGTTTTTTAAAAATAATGGTAACGAATATCGTTCCGCAGCCGGAAAACCGGGCCCTGCCTACTGGCAAAATGCAGCCGATTATAAAATTCAGGCTTCCCTGAATGATCAAAATGATCAAATTACAGGAGCTGTTGAGATTACTTATAGTAACAATAGTCCGGACAATATGAACTATCTGTGGTTGCAGTTAGATCAAAATATGTTTTCACAACGTGGCCGTGGTCAATTGATCTCCCCTCTGACTGACAGCCGTTACGGCGATGGCAACTCCACTTTTGATGGTGGATATCAGATACAATCGGTTACGGACGTAAACGGAAATACGATCGAACATATTATTGAGGATACCCGCATGCAGCTTCGACTTCCGACGGCATTAAAGAGCAAGGGCGGAAAAATAACTTTTAAGATTAAATACCAATACACCGTTCCTAAATATGGAGCTGATCGTACAGGTATCCTTGATACAAAAAACGGAAAAATCTATGCCATTGCACAATGGTTCCCAAGACTGTGTGTCTATGACGACATTAGAGGTTGGAATACGCTTCCCTATACAGGACCAGGAGAGTTCTATCGTGAATTCGGAAATTACCAGGTTGAGATCACTACTCCAGCAAACCACATGGTTGTCTTGGGTGGCGAATTGTTAAACCCACAGGAAGTATTTACAGCTGAGCAACTCAAACGATACCAACAGGCACAACGTAGCGATGAAACCGTAATAATCCGCTCCGCCGAAGAAGTTACCGCAAAAAACTCCAGACCCGACAAGAAAACCTTAACCTGGAAATATCAACTTAATAATGCGCAAGACATTGCTTGGGCCTCCTCTACGGCATTTATAGTAGATGGTGCGAAGATCAATCTACCCAGCGGAAAAAAATCCCTTGCTTTGTCAGCCTATCCAATTGAAAGTAACAGTAACAATGCCTGGGAACGCTCGACAGAATATACAAAAGCCGCAATTGAAATCTATTCAAAAAGCTGGTTTGAATATCCTTACCCTGTAGCTGTGAATGTAGCTTCCAATGTTGGTGGAATGGAGTACCCAGCCTTGTCGTTCTGTGGCAATCGGGCCAAAGCAGGTTCACTTTGGGGGGTTACTAACCACGAGTTTGGTCACAATTGGTTCCCAATGATTGTCGCATCCAACGAACGTGAACATGGTTGGATGGATGAAGGGTTCAATACTTTTATTAACGAACTCGCCACAAAGGAATTCAATAATGGTGAATATTACCGTAATCAGGCGAGCAGATCCTACATCTTTACTGCCCGTAATCTTGAACCGATCATGAGTACCCCGCAAAATATGAAAGAACGTAATATTGGTGCTTTGGTCTACTATAAGCCAGCTTATGGACTGAAATTATTGCGAAACGAAATTATCGGTCCTGAGCGCTTCGATTACGCCTTTAAAAAATATATCCAAGAATGGGCTTACAAACACCCTACTCCAGAGGATTTCTTCAAAGCCATTGAAAACGGTGCTGGAGAAAACCTAAACTGGTTCTGGCGCGGGTGGTTTGTCAACAACTGGCAAATGGACCAAGGTATAAAATCGGTATCCTATGTCAACAATGAGCCAAAATTTGGCGCACTTGTCACTGTGGAAAACCTCGAAAAATTACCGATGCCAGTTATTATTGAAGCGACAACCGTATCGGGCAAGAAGATCCGAAAAAAACTACCGGTGGAAATCTGGGAAAGAAACGATGTATGGCAATTTAAAATACCGACCACAGAATCATTGCAATCCGTACAGTTAGATCCAGACATGGTTATGCCAGACAAGAATCCAGACAATAATTCGTGGAAAGCAAATTAGCAAATTTTCAAAATCTATTCGTTATTTTTGGCTAGAGAACAATCATGAACGTACGGCGTAAACAAAACAGCAAATATCCTGTTCATTCATAGATTGAAAATACATAACTATATTTATTCGCATGAAAATCTTACAAACGATTCTAAGCTGCTTACTTATTACGCTAATGAGTGGACATCTTGTTGCACAGGAAAAAACCAAGGGGATTATTATGGAACTTGTCAGCGGTGAGAAAATCGAGGCTGCACAGATCCAAAATTTAAGAACCAAGGTTGAAGTACAGACCAATAGAGATGGCTCCTTTGCTATTGACGCCAATATAAACGATCTCTTGTTGATCAAGGCCGTCGGATACGAACAGGATACGGTCTTCATTTATGATACCAGCTTACGCAGAATCTATTTGAACAGAATGAATAATGTTATCGAACTGAGTGAAGTTGTCGTCGAACGGATGACAGACAGCAGACTTGCTGCTGAAATCCAGCGCGAGAAGACTTTAGGAAAGTATTCTGACGCAAGTCAAAACCGCGGTGGAGTACGGATTTCTCCAAGCCGCATATTTAGCAAAGAGGGAAAACAAGCCCGTTCAAACTATAAGCTTCTGGTCGATGAACTCGAAAAAAGAGCAGTTGATCGAAAATTCACAGAAAACCTGATCAAAGAATTGACTCCGCTCAATGGTTCGGATCTAGCCCTGTTTAAGGAACGATTTAGACCATCTTATAAATTTATTCAAAACAGCAGCCAAGAAACTTTGAAGGTCTATATTATGGATAGTTATAAAAAATTTAACGAGAAAAAATAAAAAACAAACACTTTTATCACGTGATTGTCAGAAGGTTTTAAACTGTAATAATTTTTATTTCAGTTTAAAACCTTTTCTGTTACTTTGTGTTATAATTTAGAAAAATCAGCAGAGGATGTTACACAACTTGAGGTTCGCAACAGCATTACACATTATGGTTCTCGCACAATTAGAGGAGTCAAATCAGTGGCTTTCTTCTGAATATATTGCGTCAAGCATTCAGGTCAATGCAAGTGTGGTTCGCAAAGAAATTGCATCTCTTAAAACAGCATCTTTACTCACGAGTAAAGAAGGTAAGGGCGGCGGTATTCGCATAAATCCCGAGAATCCAACGATTACCTTGGCCGATATTTATATCAGCACCAAACAAAGCGATTTCGGCGGGAAATTTAACAATCCCAATCCGGCCTGTGTTGTTGGCAAAAATATCAACTCCAAACTCCAGGATCTGTATCAGGAAGTCGACACTGATATTGTACAGCGTTTGGAAAAGATAACCCTAGCTGATTTTAGCAAAACATTTAATTAAAGGAAACATGAAAGTAGCAGTAATTGGATCCACAGGATACGTAGGATCTCATCTCGTAAAAGAATTGGTAGACCGCAACTATGACGTCGTTGCAATCGCCCGCCACACCGAAAATATTCCATCGAGTGAAAAAGTAACCAAACTCCAAGTAGATATCAATGATAATAATCAATTGGTTTCTGCTCTAAAAGGTGTTGATGTCGTTGTTTCGGCTTTCAATGCCGGATGGACCAACCCTAATCTTTATGAAGATTTCACAAAAGGTGCGTTGGCAATCCAACAGGCTGTTAAGGATGCCGGTATCAATCGTTTCATTGTTATTGGTGGTGCAGGAAGTTTATTGATTGATGGAAATAGACTGGTCGATTCACCGGATTTTCCTAAAGAAATTAAACCTGGGGCTTTAGCTGCAGCCGATTACCTGAAAACCATCCAAAAAGAAGATCAACTTACCTGGACCATGTTTAGTCCTGCTATAGAAATGAATTCCCATGCTGGTGGAACCCGGACAGGAAAATACCGTACAGGCCTTGATGCCCCTGTATTTGATCAGGAGGGTCGATCTAGGTTATCAGTAGAGGATCTTGCTGTAGCAATAGCAGACGAAATTGAGAACAAACAATTCCTCAATAAACGCTTTACAGCAGCATATTAGTACCCAAACAAGCATTTGATTCAGATTTTATTACAAAAGGGAGGAGCAATCTTCCCTTTTTTCATTGAGATCATTTATATTTGACATTAATTAAACAATTAAAAAGCTAAATAATCGTAAAGAATTAATCCTATGCTATTTAAAAAATCGATTCCTCAACTCATTGCTGAAGCAAATGAAAATGGTGAACACACGCTAAAGAGGACACTGTCCAGCTCGGGCCTTATCGCCCTCGGTGTTGGGGCCATCATTGGGGCAGGACTTTTCTCCCTAACAGGAATTGCCGCTGCTGAAAATGCAGGGCCAGCTGTTATCCTATCTTTCATTATCGCAGCAGTAGGCTGTGGGTTCGCAGGTCTTTGTTATGCCGAATTTGCCTCTATGATTCCTGTTGCAGGAAGTGCTTACACGTATTCCTATGCTACAATGGGCGAATTTGTCGCCTGGATTATCGGCTGGGATCTCGTCCTCGAATATGCACTAGCAGGAGCTACAGTAGCCGTCAGCTGGTCCCAATATTTCAACCAGCTCCTGATGATATTCCATATCCAACTCCCCGATACCCTACTCAAAGGCCCTTGGGAAGGTGGCGTGGTTAACTTACCTGCGATCATTATTGTTTGTTTACTCTCGCTATTGCTGATGCGTGGCACACAGGAATCATCCCGTGTAAACAATATATTGGTAATTCTAAAAGTCGGCGTCGTATTGATTTTTATCGCCTTGGGTTGGAGCTTTATCAATCCTGCAAACCACGATCCATTTATTCCTGTAAATGCAGGTGAGGAGCTTGTAAAAAGTGGGCAACAAAGCTTCTGGTCATTTCTAAAGAGTGATGACTTTGGCCACTTTGGCATCAGCGGTGTGTTGCGTGCTGCAGGCGTTGTATTTTTTGCATTCATCGGTTTTGACGCGGTGAGTACAGCTGCCCAAGAAGCAAAAAATCCAAAAAAAGGTATGCCTATAGGTATCATCGGTTCATTAATAATCTGTACACTTTTGTATGTTTTATTCTCCTACGTAATGACCGGAATCGAACATTACACGATGTTTAAGGGGGACGCTAAGCCAGTTGCAACAGCTTTTGCCAGAACAGGCTACCATTTCTTAAATACAGCGTTGATTATTACGATTATTGCAGGATACACTTCAGTTATTCTCGTGATGTTACTTGGTCAGAGCCGCGTATTTTATTCGATGAGTAAGGATGGTTTGCTTCCAAAGATATTCTCAGACTTATCCAAAAGACAGACTCCTTGGAAAACAAACGCTATTTTCATGGTATTCGTCAGTATATTCGCAGGTTTCGTCCCAGTTTCAGACCTTGGCCATATGGTAAGTATCGGTACCCTATTTGCCTTCACCCTCGTATGTGTAGGTATTTTAGTACTACGTAAAACAGACCCCAATTTGGAGCGCCCATTTAAAACACCACTGGTTCCTTTCGTTCCGATCATGGGAATCTTGGTCTGTATTTTAATGATGGCTTCATTGCCAATAGAAAGCTGGGAGCGTTTGGCCGTCTGGCTTGGTATAGGCTTATTGATTTACTTTGTATACGGCAAAAAACATAGTGTCATTAGAAAACAACATCAGAACCAACAATAAGCTGGTTAAACATAAAAAAGGCTTCTTTATAGAGAAGCCTTTTTTATGTTTAAGAAATCGAATAGCGCATTCCCTCTATAACGCGCTCAGTTTAAAATAGCCATTCGCAATGGTATCTTCTTCCAAACCGGTCTTTGGGGTAATTTGAATACTATACTGCTCTTTATCACGAGGTAATAGCAAATCTTCGATCTCATAAATATCATCAACATCCAAACCATACTTATCATCGATGTGTGCCGAACTGTGGTGCTTCCAAAAAACAGTCCGTTTTGCCTTTTCGGTAGCCTTGGCCAAACTCGATGCAACAATAAGCTCTTTGTAATGGAACTCATCAAATTCATTCGGTTTGTATCCCCCTAAATTAACAAAAAACAATTTCACTTCCGAATCAACAGCCTGTCCATTCCCCCTTTCAGTAACCTTAATTTCATATTCCCCGATCTTATGAACAATACGGTAGGCATCAATATGGATTTTACCATCAGCCTCAGGCCAAAAATCTTTAATGGGATCAACAAAATCCTTGAGCTCGTTCCCAATGCCAAAGAAAATGTCATGCTGTTCTGTCCGTCTATTTTTCGGCTTACAACCGATCAAAATCATAAATAACTTCATAGTCAAAAACCAGTCTTTCAATGTCCATACTAGAATATCCAGTTTATTTTTCAGCGATGTTTATGCGTACGAATCATGGATATTTCATAACTTAAGCCCTATAAAAAATAAAAATAACTATTATCCACCACATTTAACATACATTATAACTTCACAATGCACAAAATATTCCTATCATTTACGTTACTATTCTTATCATTACTGTCCTTTGGACAAAATGCCGCTACCGATAAAAAACTCGAATCACAGATAAAACAGCTCATTCAGGGTTTTCAAGGCGATGTTGGCATTTATGTACACCATCTTAAAAAAAATAAAGAAGTCAACATTCAGGGCGACAGCATTTTTCCTACAGCAAGCATTGTCAAAATCCCCATTTTAGTCGGTATCTTTGATAAAATTGAAAAAGGTGAACTACAACTTGATCAGCAACTACTCTACCGTTCGAGTCAACGCTATGGTGGCTCAGGACTGATGCAGTTCTTTAAGGATAGTACACAAGTTGACCTGAAAACCTTGGTCGCACTTATGCTATCGTATAGTGATAATGTAACCAGCATTTGGAATCAAAAGCTAGCAGGAGGAGGTATCGCAATCAATCAATTAATGAGTAGCCTTCAACTGCCCCATACACGCGTCAACTCGCAGACAGAAGGGCGGAAACCGGATTGGGAAAAATATGGTTGGGGCCAGACTACACCAAAAGAAATGGCCGACTTGGTCACACTAATCCGACAAGGCAAAGTTGTGTCCTCAAAATCTTCCGATCAGATGTATCGTTTTATGGGCAACATGTTCTATGACGAGAGAGGGCTATCGCAAATCCCTTCCACTATCAAAACAGCTTCAAAAACAGGCTCTTTAGATGACGTACGCAATGAGGTCATTTTGGTCAATGCGCCGAAAGGAGATTACGTTTTCAGTATTTTCACCAAGAACAACACGGACAAAAGCTGGGGTAAAACAAATGAAGCAGAGATACTTACCCGTAAACTCTCCAAATTGTTATGGGATTATTACCAATAAGCCTATTTAAGTCAATATGATAACGATATGATATAAAAAAGGTGAGCACTCAAAAAAGTGCCCACCTTCCCTATCTTTAAAATGAAATACGTCGACTAATTCTTTAACGCTTCATCTACATTTTTTGCTTTCCGGCTAATATCGTCACCTACTTTTTTGGAAGCATCTTTTACATCTTTAGCGGCCTCTTTCGTTCCAGTCGCAACATCATTTGCAACTTTCTTCGTACCGTCAGCGACATCTTTTGCAGCATCCTTTGTTTTATCTACAGCCGTGTTCGTTGCATCCACTGTCGCATCTTTTGCATCTTTCAATCCCTCTTTTACGTCCTCACCGGCGTTACGTAGCGCATCCTTGGTTTTTTCCCAGGCAGTATTAGCTTCTTCAGAAGCAGCGCGAGCTTTTTCTTCAGCTGCTTTATCACCTTTTGCGATAGCTTCATCCAGGTCCTTTTTTGCTTGTTCTGCTTTCAAACGCGCATTTTCTTCCGCATTTTTTAAATCTGCGATTGCCGCATCTACATGCTCACCGACTGTTTGTGCCGAATCTGTCGCTGTAGTGTCTTTTTTCTCCGAATTGTTGCAAGAAGACATAACCAATGCTCCTGCTACGACTGCTAAAAGTGCAATTTTTTTCATTATAAATTGATTTATGAGTGTAGTTTTCAACGGCTCATCAGAGCGCGCATACATCAATTTACAACTTCTATGCCAAATAGACAAAATTATTGCTTTGGATAGATCGTTCCTTTCGCAGCTTCGAGCGTATTTTTCAATAAACCAACAATCGTCATCAAACCTACGCCCCCTGGTACAGGTGTAATCCACGAGGCCTTAGGAGCAACATTTTCAAAATCAACATCCCCATATAACTTAAAACCAGATTTCGTTGCTGTAGAAGTTTCTCTATTGATACCCACATCGATCACTACTGCACCGTCTTTAACCATGTCGGCCGTAACAAAATTTTTCTTACCAATTGCTGCAACAACGATGTCGCCTCTCAGAACCTCCGTTTTAAGATCTTTTGTACGACTATGTGTTAATGTCACTGTACAATTACCTGGATTGGAATTACGTGCCAGTAAGATACTCATTGGCGATCCTACGATATTGCTTCTTCCAACCACTACAGCGTGCTTGCCTGCAGTATCGATCTTATAATACTCCAACATCAGCATAATACCATATGGTGTTGCTGGAATAAAACAAGGAAGATTACGTTGCATGCGCCCGAGGTTGATTGGGTGGAAACCATCCACATCTTTGCGGTAATCAATTGCTTCGGTAACTTTATCCGGATCAATATGTTTTGGTAAAGGCAGCTGAACAATCAAACCGTCAATAGACTCATCCTGATTGATTTCTTTGACCTTAGCGATCAATTCATCCTCTGTAATGTTTTCATCATAACGAATGTTTGTTGATTCAAAACCGACTAGTTGACAGTTGCGCATTTTGCTGGCCACATAGGTTTCGCTACCACCATCATTCCCCACAAGGATAGCAACCAGATGAGGTTTGCGGCCAGTCTGTGTCGTAAATTCAGCCGCATCTAACGCAATTTGCTCTTTAATTTTTTCGGAAACTAGTTTACCATCTAATAGATTCATGTTTAGGAGATTTATTGTATTTAAAAGGAGCCCAAGAGCTCCTTTATTATAGTGTTATTTTGATTAATCTAATTTCAATACCGCCATAAATGCAGATTGCGGAATCTCTACGTTCCCAACCTGACGCATGCGTTTCTTACCTTTCTTTTGTTTCTCCAAAAGCTTACGCTTCCGGGAGATGTCACCACCATAACATTTTGCCGTAACATCTTTACGTAAAGCGGAGATCGTCTCACGTGCGATGATCTTTGCGCCGATTGACGCTTGAATACGAATTTCAAATTGTTGACGTGGTAACAGTTCTTTTAGTTTTTCACAGATCTTTTTACCAAAATCATAGGCGTTACTTCTGTGAATTAAAGACGACAGGGCATCTACAGGTTCATCGTTCAATCGGATATCCAATTTGACCAAGTCTGACTTGCGATAACCAATCTGGTGGTAATCAAATGAAGCATAACCTTTAGAGATTGTTTTCAACTTATCATAAAAGTCAAATACAATTTCTCCCATTGGCATTTCAAAAACCAATTCAACACGATCTGACGTCAAATAATGCTGATTCATGATCGTACCACGTTTCTGGATACAAAGAGACATAATTGGTCCTACGAAATCCGATTTCGTAATAATATTAGCTTTGATATAGGGCTCTTCGATTGAATCCAATTTACTTGGATCCGGTAGATCTGAAGGATTATGTACGATCACTTCCTCTTTATCTTTGGTCATATAGGCCTTATAAGATACGTTGGGAACTGTCGTGATAACCGTCATATCAAACTCGCGCTCGAGGCGCTCCTGAATAATCTCCATGTGAAGCATACCCAAGAACCCACAACGGAAGCCGAAACCCAGGGCTGCTGACGACTCTGGTTCAAACACCAAAGAAGCATCGTTAAGCTGCAAACGGTGCATAGATTCACGCAACTCCTCGTAATCTTCCGTATCTACAGGATAAATACCCGCAAAGACCATCGGTTTCACCTCTTCAAACCCTTGGATAGCCTCAGAACAAGGACGATCTTTATGCGTAATGGTATCCCCCACTTTCACTTCACGTGCCTCCTTAATTCCAGAGATAATATAACCAACATCACCGGTCTTAATGACTTCTTTGGGTACTTGATTCAACTTCAGCGTCCCAATTTCATCGGCAAAATATTCTTTCCCAGTGGCAACAAATTTCACGCGGTCGCCTTTACGGATTTCACCATTTTCAACTTTAAAATAAGCCATGATACCACGGAATGAGTTGAAAACAGAGTCAAAAATCAAGGCTTGCAAAGGTCCGTCAGGATCACCCACAGGATGTGGAATACGGTCTACAATAGCTTCCAAAATATCCGGAACCCCAAGACCTGTTTTACCGGATGCAGGAATAATCGCATCACGGTCACCACCGATCAAATCCACAATCTGATCTTTGACTTCTTCTGGCATAGCACCTGGAAGATCCATTTTGTTGAGGATCGGGATAATTTCCAAATCATGTTCCAACGCCAGATATAAATTTGAAATCGTTTGGGCCTGAATACCTTGAGATGCATCAACGATCAATAAGGCGCCCTCGCAGGCAGCAATTGAACGCGACACCTCATAAGAAAAATCCACGTGTCCCGGGGTATCGATTAGGTTCAAGATATATTCCTGACCATCTCTTTTATAATTCATTTGGATGGCGTGACTCTTGATCGTAATACCACGTTCACGTTCCAAATCCATATTATCAAGTAATTGTGCCTGTGCCTCACGCTGACTGATGGTATTGGTATACTCTAAAAGGCGGTCTGCCAAAGTACTTTTGCCATGGTCAATATGCGCAATAATACAGAAATTACGAATGTGCTTCATATAGGATTTTTAAACTCTTTTGCTAAAAGGCAAAGATACCTTTTTTTATATATATTTATATAACCTAGCTTTTTTTTAGTTTACTATACATGAAGAAATCAGACGATACCGTAGGCCTGTTAATTAGGAGAAAGAAACAGTATTCCCTATTCGGCAATAGCATATAAAAAATGTTTTTGATTCCGCGTAACATTTTCCGTATCCCAAGAAATTCTTACCCGAAATTGCTCCGTACGAATTGGGCAATTGTTGACCTGACAATACTGGCAGCACTGTGGAAGACAAGGATCCGCATGAACAAAAAATTCGGTTCGTACCGACATCTCCTTATTGACAATCTTATCCACAGCAGAAATTTCATCGTGCACCTGGGTAAGGTCAAGGTAACGGGGAAGTGTGAGATGGCAATCTACATGAAGTTCGTTCCCATAGCGCTGCACACGAAGATTATGGACATCAATCCATTCATCTTTCCGATTGCGCTCCAAGATTTCAACAACATCCTGCACGAGTGCTGTATCCGATTCATCCATCAATCCACCGATCGATTGGCGAAGTAGCTTATAACCATTGAAGAGAATAAAAAGCCCCAATACAATGGAGATGACTACATCGATCCACAGGAAACCTGTCAGTTTCATCAACAATAACCCCAGTATCAATCCGACCGTACTATAGGCATCGACCTGCAGATGTTTTCCATCTGCCACCAAGGTAATGGAGCCCAATGCACGCCCGCGCTTCATGATATAGAATCCGACAGCAAAATTTAGCACAGATGTAATACCAATCAAATAAATCCCTTGTTCGAGGTGTGTTAATGCTGCAGGAAAGAAAAGATTGTAACAAGCCTTGGCTAAGATAATGGCTCCAGCGATGAAAATAAGTCCACCTTCCAAAAACACCGAAAAGAACTCCACTTTACCATGCCCGTAAGGATGATTCTCATCCTTAGGTTGTGCCGAAAGATAAATACTATAAAATGCAAAACCCGAAGCAATCACATTAACAATACTCTCTGCCGCATCTGTAAAGATTGCACTGGAGTCCGTTAAGAAGTAGGCAAAAAACTTCACAATCATCAGACCTATTCCCGTAAAAAGCGATAATAAAACCAATCTTCTTTGTCTTGACATGATGCTTATCTTCTATATGAACCGTTTATGAGCAAATGATGAAATGAGGACTAGCCAACATTTTTGTGAGCGCAAAGGTAAAGATATAACGACAAATCAGAACGATTAGTTTTGAACATCCAACGTCGGGTATCGATTAAATAACTGTGCTAAATCGCTTCAATAGCCCTTTTGTTAAAAAAGCCCAATAAAAGAGCTACTTTTCTTTGTAAATTCTCAAAAATAAAGAAGATTATTTGCAACGTATGTAATATCTTTGTCTTACCATGAGCACATCATCATACTTATCAGACAGGATAAATAATTTGTCCGAATCGGCTACACTTAAAATGACCAAGTTGGGCCGCGAATTAGCAGCAAAAGGCGTTAATGTAATTAGCCTTAGCGTAGGTGAACCTGATTTCAACACCCCTGAGCATGTAAAGGATGCAGCGAAGAAAGCCCTAGATGAAAACTGGACGCGTTATTCGCCGGTACCGGGATACCCAGAATTGCGCCAGGCAATTGTAAACAAGTTGAAGACAGAAAACAATTTAGATTATGATATCTCTCAAATTGTTGTTTCTACAGGTGCAAAACAATCCCTGTCTAATGTAATTTTGACTTTGATCAACCCCGGTGATGAGGTAATTATCCCAACACCTTATTGGGTATCATACTCCGAAATGGTCGTTTTAGCAGAAGGAAAATCGGTATTTATCAATACAGAGATAGACAATAACTTTAAGATTACACCAGCACAATTGGAAGCGGCAATTACACCCAAAACCAAATTGTTCATGTTCTCTTCGCCAAACAACCCTACTGGAACAGTTTACAGCAAAGATGAATTGGCTGCATTAGCTGAAGTTTTCGAAAAACATCCGCAGGTATTTATCCTATCCGATGAGATCTACGAACATATCAACTTTGTAGATAAACACGAATCCATCGCACAATTTGAAAGCATCAAAGATAGAGTGATCATCATCAATGGCTTTTCAAAAGCATTTGCAATGACGGGATGGCGTTTAGGTTATATCGCTGCTAACAAAACCATTGCCGCCGCAAATGATAAATTACAAGGACAGACAACCTCAGGTACCTGTTCAATTTCTCAACGTGCGGGTATCGTCGCTTATGAACAAGGATTAGAATCTGTCAACAAAATGAAAGAAGCTTTCGCTCGTCGTCGCCAATTGGTATACGATCTATTGAGTGAAATCCCAGGTGTAAGAACAAATCTACCAGAGGGTGCATTCTATTTCTTCCCTGAAATCTCTTCGTTCTTTGGTAAAAAAGACCAAGATGGTAATGTCATTAAAAACTCATCTGATTTGGCATTGTACTTATTGAATATTGGTCACGTAGCCACTGTAGGTGGAGATTCATTCGGTAACGACAACTACATCCGTTTGTCCTATGCAGCTTCAGATGAAAGTTTGATCGAAGCTTTAAAAAGAATCAAAGAAGCACTAGGAAAACTAGCCTAGTCGCTTATCCCAATATAAAAAAAGAGCTCCTATGGGCTCTTTTTTTATGCAGTGCCAATTCCCCATACGTTTTCGACACAGCTTAAACGCCGATTCGGTCAAATATCATCTCAGCTCCATAATTTAAGTAGATGCTATCGCTTGAAATAAATATTTATTACATTTACTCCTATGAGTATTTTAACAGAGAAATTTAAAACGCAGCACGACACGGCTCCGTTTTCACAGATAAAAAACGAAGATTATATTCCCGCATTTGATGAAGCTATTCAGCAGACAAAAGATGAAGTCGATGCAATCGTCAACAATCCCGAAACGGCAACGTTCGACAATACGATCGCTGCGATGTCTTACTCAGGACAAACACTAGACCGCTTGTCCAATATCTTTTTCAATCTTCATTCCGCTGAAACCAACGCCGATCTTGAAAAAATCGCACAGGATGTAGCCCCAAAATTATCTGCTTTAGGAAATGATATCACCTTAAATTTCGATCTTTTCAAACGAGTTAAGGCTGTATACGATCAGAAAGATCAACTGACATTGACGGCAGAACAAACGACTCTATTGGAAAAATCCTATAAGGATTTTGTACGCAACGGAGCTCTTTTGAATGATGAACAAAAAGGAAAACTCCGCGAAATAGATGCCGAGCTATCGCTTTTAAAATTGAAATTCGGCGAGAACGTCCTCGCCGAAACCAATGCCTACCAGCTGTTGGTAACAGACGAAAAAGATCTTGCCGGACTTCCAGAGGGTGCCATAGAAGCTGCACATGCTCTGGCTAAAGCCAACGAAAAAGAAGGCTGGCTTTTTACCCTGGATTTTCCAAGCTACCTTCCTTTTGTCACGTATGCCGACAATCGGGAACTTCGCAAAGAAATTACCCTCGCGGCAGGCCGCAAAGGATTTCAAGATAACGAGCACAACAACGTGGACAATGTCCTTAAAATTGTAAAACTTCGCTTCGAACGGGCCAAATTATTAGGCTACGCTACCCATGCCGACTTTGTCCTTGCCGAACGTATGGCACAAGACCCAGGCAAAGTCAAGGAATTTCTAAACGACCTGCTTGGAAAAGCGAAACCAGCAGCGGTAAAAGAATTTGCAGAATTATCCCAATTTGCAAAAAACTTGCATGGCATAGACCAACTGGAAAAATGGGATGGCGCCTATTATGCCGAAAAGCTGAAACAAGAACGCTTTAATCTGGACGATGAAAAGCTCAAACCTTATTTCAAACTCGAAAATGTCTTACAAGGCGCTTTCGAAGTAGCGCATCGTTTGTTTGGCATCAACTTCAAAGAAGTCGATACAATAGATACCTACCACGAAGAAGTACAAACATTTGAAGTCAGTAAAGACAACGGTGAATTAGTGGCTATCTTCTATGCCGATTTCTTCCCGCGTAAGGGCAAGAGAAATGGGGCATGGATGACCTCTTTCAAACCACAGTACATTCAAGATGGTAAACAAGAACGTCCTCATGTCTCTATTGTTTGCAATTTTACGCGTCCTACAGCTTCAAAACCTTCGCTGTTGACCTTTCAGGAAGTGACAACATTATTTCACGAATTTGGACACGCCCTACATGGTATGCTCGCTGACAGCACTTATCCTACACTATCTGGAACATCTGTGTATTGGGATTTTGTCGAGTTACCGAGTCAGGTGATGGAAAACTGGTGCTATGAAAAAGAAGCCCTTGAGCTATTTGCAAAACACTATGAAACTGGCGAAGTGATCCCGATGGAACTTGTCGAAAAGATACGCGAAAGCGCTTCCTTTCTTGAGGGGATGGCGACTATGCGCCAATTGAGCTTTGGGCTATTGGATATGGGCTGGCATGGACAGGATCCAACTTCGATCTCAGATCTGAAAGCATTCGAAGACGAACAGTTTGCCTCAACAAAACTCTATCCCGATGTCAAGGAAAATGCCATGAGTACGGCCTTCTCCCATATTTTCAATGGCGGTTATTCTTCGGGCTATTACAGCTATAAATGGGCCGAAGTCCTGGATGCCGATGCATTTGACTACTTTAAACAAAACGGTATTTTCAATAAGGAAATCGCGACTAAATTCAAGGATAATATTCTTTCAAAAGGTGGAACCGAACATCCAATGGTGCTATACAAACGCTTCCGCGGACAGGAACCTTCGGTAGAACCCCTATTGAAAAGAGCTGGATTGATCAAATAATTGGATTGATTAAATCATAAAAAAGCTGGATGTAAAATCCAGCTTTTTTATTGGAAACATAGGTATACCAAGAACTTCCTTGCCTATCAAAGTCCCTGTGAAAATACCGAGCATTCAGCCGATCAAATAACTTTTATTTCACACTGCATAATTGCAAGCAACATTAATATTTCACGAATTCCATAGGTTTTATACTGGCCATACCTGATCCTAAGTAATTTTATAAAAGCGTCATTTGTTTTCCATTTCAAAACTAGGGTATTAAACAAGAATCGCGTATATCTTGCTCATTTAGCAAAAAATTAGTACCTTTGTAAGACATAATTGGGGTTGACCGGAATTGACAGGATGGAGACGGTTATGTAAGCATGTAGTGCGTTGTTAGTAGAGCACTTTAATCTGAACTTTCAGAATTATAACTGGCGAAGAAAACTACGCCTTAGCTGCTTAAGTTAGACTTAACATAGCTATTTGTCCCGTTAGATCCTGTTCTTTGGTTTAACATTCGGGGCATCGAACAATAGAACTGGCAAGTGTGATGTTGCTAAGCACTTGTGAGAAACAGCAACTACGGCGTACGGTATAGGTAAGCGACTCACCTTCCCTCGCTCGACAATTAAAGAGAAGCTAAACATGTAGAAAGCGTATACAGTACCATGACTGGACGAGAGTTCGAATCTCTCCAGCTCCACAAACAACAAAGCCGAACTTAAAGTTCGGCTTTGTTGTTTATTGCATAATACCTTTGTAGACTGCATCCCGTAAAACACCACCTGCTGTATCTCCCGCGTATTCCCAATACATAGCACCGAGCAGCCCCGTCCTATGTACGTAATCGCATTTAAATGCAATCGACTCTGGCGTTTCATAAGTTAGTACAAAATCACCTCTATCGTTGACAAGATAATGCGCTTTAGCTTCATCGTCCCATTTCTGCTCAAAGTCCTGCAACGCAAGCAGATCTTTATAATCGATAAAACCTTTGACATCAGTTTTATTGCCCCGGCCATAGAATGGAATTCCCAGCACCAATTTTTCTACAGGCATCCCCCCTTCGACATGCGCCTTCACAGCCTCCACACAGGTTGTACCGCCCGACATAGCGGAACGATGCAAACTCGCATGATGGTACGGCGGATGACCCGAATCATAAGTCATGATATTCACAAAATCCACATCATTCTTAATCTTGTCAAAAGCAATATACTTACCGCTCGCCACAGAAGCTAAAGTCAACAGTCTCTTCTTACCGATAGCCTTGCGAATATCGTGCATGAGCAAGGTGAAATTTTCCGTATCGGCTATAGAAGACGAAATTCCCGCAGAAGAATTCGTTGGATATTCCCAGTCGATGTCAATCCCATCAAGATTAAACTCCTTTACGACACGTAAACAGTCTTTGGCAAACTTCTGTCGATTCATTTCATCAGCTGCCATTTCACTAAATCGGCCACTTCCCCAACCACCGATAGACAACAATACCTTTAAATGTGGATGCAATTTCTTAAGATCCGTAATAGCTTTCAATCTAGATTCATTATCTATACGCAGGCCGTCAAAGCTATCGCTGACATGTGCAAAGGCATAATTGATATGCGTCAGATAGGTCGGATCAGGCATCACTTTAGACCAGGAGGTGACATAGGCGATAACAACTTTTTTGTTTTTTGCTCGTGCACGGCTTACACTAGGGTACAATAATAAAGTCAATAACAGAACAGTGAAGGTCTGGCTAAGTATTGATTTCAATTTAGATTCCATAATAGCTGTTTATTTTGTTTCAAGATGATATTGATTGTCCTAAAATATGGTCGTTAAAGTATGCGCATTCGATGCTTATGGGCGACCTACAGTTTCAGATAAATAGGTAGCTTCTTCAGCAAGATCGCATACCACAACATCGCAAAAGCCCAAAGCAATGAACCGGCAATAGCTAAGCCCATATACTCCGATTGTTTATAGAAGAACAGGGGAAGATGAAAACCCCAGCAGATAAAGTAGATTAGATCGGGAGCAAGATAGGTCGTTAATGAGTTCTTTCCAGCCTCCTCAAAAACCCGCATACCCCGCTGGTAGCCTTTCACGTCTATGAAATAATAAAGCAGTATCAAAAGCAATACGCTAATCCCGCAACAAACCAATGCCCAACTCGGCGTACCATGGATTTTGGATAAAATAAACCAAAAACGCAAAACAAAACCCATAGCCAGCCAGATCGTGGCAAGGAGAAACAAGATACGCAACAAGATGCGCGGCGTTGCCGCATATCGTTTCATAAGCATTCCCACAAGTGTTCCGGCTAACACAATACAGGGTGTATTACCGGATAATAGGACATGCAGATACCGTCCAATGCCAGCAAGTTCAATTTTTAATTCCGTGTGAGCCAAAATATTGAGCAGAAAAAATATCAGCCAGCCACATATAACAACGATTATCCTACCCCGACTCAACAAGAAAATAGAAGCCGCAGCAAAATATCCCCATCCAATCAACCCTAAAATCCCCCACCATCCTACTTCCAGCCCCTTTCCATCCGACGCTTTGAAAATATATACGAGATAAATAATTCCCAGGATACCAACGACACGCAAGCCTTTATAAATCGGCTCATATGGCCTATCTTTCGGATAGCAATTCCAAATCAGAAATACGCATACATACAACAATCCTAGCCACAACAAATGCGACATTCCTGTCAGCTGTGGATCAACTCGCGAGCCATTCAATATCAATACCCCAATAAGCAATAAACTTAATGTTCTGATCAGCATATGAACAAAAATGACCGCTGTCGATGAACCTATCTTTTCCCTGGCCGCAACAGCATAAGGCACTGCCATTCCAACCATAAAAAGAAATCCCGGGAAAACCCAATCCGCCAACCCCATTCCATCCTCATCTGCTTCAGAGTGAACCAGCCATTTAGGTACACCTGGAATAAACAAGTCATTGACAAATAACATCAGGAACAGCGTGAAACCACGCATGACATCCATTGAACGGATTCGGATTGTAGGTACAGCTTGCAATGCGTTCATAATTGATTCGTTATGTTCAAAAAAGTGGCTAACAGTGCAGCTGCTTAGCCGATCTCTTCCCTGGATCCTTCTTAGATAATTTTTTTGTGATTTTATGGCGACCGGAACTTGGTGAAAAATTCACGCGTAGAAAAATTCCTGTATAACGAAAAGACAAGCTATTTCGCTAAAGATTTATCATCAATAACACTGATGCCGCTTCTTTGAATGATCTAAGATGAGAAAAAAATAACACTATATAGTGAAATATTTATTCAAATTAGTGTAAATTTTACTCATAAAACACAGAAATTATGCAATTTACCGCAGTAATTCTTATAAACGACAACTTATGAGCCAATCAACATACAAAAAGAAATGGCATACATACTCGAATTGTTACCTTTATGATCTGTATAGTATTGCATATAAAAAGCAATTTATCTAAGTTTGACAAAAACAAATTTACGATACAGCCGATCTACATGAAATTCATTCTTTTTATCAGCCTGTTCTTCGCAACACCGGTTATCTTCGGACAGAATATCAGCGTCGTCCAACCAACAAATAAATAGTACAAACCATGAATCAATTAAAATTTCGTGACGCCACGCAACAAGATTTACCACGCATCGTAGAAATATACAATTCTACAATAGCTTCTCGCATGGTCACTGCAGACACTAGTCCCGTATCTGTTGCCAGTAGACAAAAATGGTTTGACGAACACAACGCTTCGAAAAGACCCCTGTGGATGATAGAAGATGTAAATAGCCAGGTGCTTGGCTGGGTAAGTTTTCAATCTTTCTATGGTCGTCCAGCTTATGATGCAACAGTAGAAATTAGTATCTATTTGGACGAACAGCAACGCGGCCGGGGCCTGGGTAAACAGATTCTCCAGTACTGCATTGATAAAGCTCCAGATTTAGGCGTACATACCTTATTGGGATTTATCTTTGCACATAATCTGCCTAGTATTACATTATTTAAAAAAATGGGTTTCGAGGAATGGGCCAACTTACCCAATATCGCAACCTTGGATCAGGAAGAACGTAGTCTAAAAATATTAGGTATACGAATTAAATAACAACGTGACAATCTAATTAGCTGTCATCAAAAATAAAATTGTTAAATTAAAGTATTCACTAGATAAGATCTTTAATTTGGTAATATGAAACATTTAATCCAATTCTCCTTGATGCTGATTGCTTATGTATTCTTCTTTTCCAGCCCCCTGTTGGCACAAAATCCAGAGCGTACCAAAACTATCCCGATCGCAAGTGATTCGGCATACAGCAAGATAATTCAAGTACTTCAGGATGGCGGATATTTTATTGTACAGCTCGATCGGCCTTCGGGATTTATTCAAACCAGTACGTATTTTGAAAACAATAATTTTCTAAGCAATAAAGAAGGAGAAAAATTAATTTTCAACTTCCTAATCAGCCCTTTACAAGCTAAAAGATCAAAAATAGTTCTAAATATTTTTTCAATAGAAAGGCGTAAAGGAGGGAGCTTTGATGCACCTAATTATTATGATGAAGATAAGGGAATCGTCCGGGACAATAAAGCCTACCAACAAATTTGGGATAAGATACTCCCCCTATTTCAATAAGTACAATCAAGATAAAGCCCAGCTGATCTCAGTCACCTGGGCTTTTATAATAAAAAAAATTAGATCGAGATGGTCAGTAAAGGAACATCCAGACCCGATGCCATCATCCGTGTTTTACTCCGGTGGGTCAATGAACTCCAAAAACCGTATTTGTAGGGAATCATAACCAGCAGATCTGTGCTGCTTTCTTTCACCTCGTCCCGGATCGCTTTTACGACCTCATTGGAAGTTACATTCTTGTAGTAATAACTTACGATTCCCATCACATCGTTGATGGTTTCCCGTGTTTCTTTTCCTTTTTCCTCATTCAGCTGCTCAACAGTTTTTCGAATATTGAGAACCTCCAATACTGCTCCAAATTCAGCGGCAAAGTCCTTTACTTTTTCAAGAATTTCCTTTTGTACACCACGAACAATATCACAGGCAAAAAGAATATGCTCCAGACCCGTAAATTTTGCGCCCAGCGGAACGGAAAGGATAGGTATTTTTAACTTACTGATTGCTGCCGTGGTGGTATTCCCCAGCATGTCCTGATCAAAGGAACGTTTGGCCATTCCCATCACCAACAAATCCGCATTCGTCTCCTGGATGCATTTTGTCATCTGGTCATAAAACAAACCTGCCGCAAGATAAGGAATAGTCAAAACACCACTTTCGGCCGTAATCGCCTCGGCTTTACGTCGTAGAATCTTACTTTGATGTTCAAAAATCTTGAACATAGAATCGGGAGAAAGTCGAGCGTTCATCGCATGAATGGAAGGATTTTGAAGAGAAAATAAAACGAGTTCGTATTCTTTTCCTGCAAATACTTCCATAATAAACTTTAAGGCGTGTTCGGCCTCTTCAGCGTAGTCTGTGGCAACAATAATCCGTTTCATATGGTCTAATTTAAATCAATAAAAAATCCCTTTTTATTACATTCAAGTTAACGAAAAATAATAAATCTATCAAACGGAAAATTGTCTCAACTGGGTCAATTTTCTCCCGATTTTTGGCTATTTTAAGTAGCTAGCCTTTACAAAAGATGCTTTTTTCAGATAATCGATACTTTGTTGTAAACCGGTATAAATATCGTTACGTGTTTCTTCCAGCTCAACAAAAATATATTGCAGGCCAGCAACTTTTGAATTGTTAAAAATTGCATCGAAACCGACCATACCACTTTGGCCAATTTCGCGGTGGTCCTTAATGTGCAAAGCCTTGAATCTGCCCGCATATTTATTGAAGTAATCAACCGGACTAACTTGCCCCATGACCGCCCAATAGACATCCATCTCGAAGAATACATTTTCAGGATTTGTATGCTCTAACATATAATCGTACATCACTTTATCTTCCACTTTTCTAAACTCATGCGAGTGGTTGTGGTATCCGTAAATGATTCCTTGCTGACGGCATTTCGCACCCACAGCATCCAGGTAGCGACATTGCGTTTCCAGATCCTTAAGTGTTTTAGGTACATCCATCCAAGGCGTGACGATGTATTTCATTCCCGCTGCTTTGTGCGTAGCAATACATTCGTCCCACCATTTTAGGGATTCTGTAAAATCACCAGAGCTTAACTCTTTCTCTGATAGCGTTTTCGTTGCATGTGATGAAATCACTTTCATTCCAGCTTTTTCAACTTTTGCCTTAAACTCTTGTGGGCTCAAGTTATATAATTTACCATCTTTGTATCCAGCGGCTTCTACTCCTGTATAACCCAATGCTGATATCTTTTGCAGAATCTGGTCGAAATTTACGTTTTTCCCGATTTCTTCACGTACAGAATATAACTGTAGGCCAATTTCCTTTTTTGCAGCTTTCTGTTGTGCAAATGTTGGACTAACAGCCAACATCATACATCCAGCTACCAATGTTCCAATAAGAGTTCTTCTTTTCATTTAGTGCTCAATTATTTATTATAGACTTCGTTTAACGCAAAATTATTTGTAAACGCGGGTTTACAGGTTGTTTAGGTTTGTCGCGTTAATTATAGCCGCAATGTATGCAAATACTCGAAAAAACACAATGCTTTACCGTTTTATTTATTCACGTCGCATGCTCAGCGCTCCATAACATGCTTTTTTATAGGAATAAAAATATACCCAACTCAACGATTTACAACTTGCAACTGTTCTATTTACAATAACAAACAATTTGAGTGATGGAAAATAAATATGATACCCCCGAACATAGCGATCAAAAACAGGAAGAAAAACTACCTGACGTTGCCATAGAGGAAAAAGATGATGAACCAGCCGGTCGAAATCTCAAGCGCACACTGATTATTGCAGTATGTGTATTGATTGTATTTTATCTGATTTATTACTTTATGAGTGGACAATAACAAGCGACTCGTCGCAACAATGCAACTCACCACAGCTCCGGCGGAACTTGACGGATTCTTGGAAACCGAAGCTGGGTAAGTCGACTTGAGTCGTCATACACAATCTGGTAGAATCTGACCAGAATTGGTCATCATGCTGACGTGCTGAACAACTTACCACGGCTCCGGCGGAACTTGACGGATTCTTGGAAACCGAAGCCAGGTAAATTGACAATATCTATTAAAATTATTTCGTTTTTCATTTCGCCTGTGTGCTATAAGATAATAACTCACTATATGGTTATTTTACACAGGCCGGAGATGTAGAGTCTAGCAAATTAAACAAACCTCATTCCCGATTAAAAACATCTGTTATAACAAATATAAAACAAAAAATAATAAATACAAATTTTTAAACAAAATAATGAACTATATTTTGCGCAAATTGTCATTCAATTCGTTGTATGACGGATGAAGATAAAGCATTACTGGAAACAATTGGTGTACGCTTTCGCGCGAAACGGAATGACTTATATTATTCCCTGCGGGATCTGTCCCATCTAACGGGCATTTCAACTGGAACACTCAATGGTATAGAAAAGGGAAAAGACTTAACGCTCACAAATTTTTTAACCTTATGTCGTAGCCTGCAAATTCAACCGACGGTATTTTTTCAGCATGATATTGTCTTTAATTCGCCTTATTCCCTACCTCCTGATGCACAAGAAAGAATCAGCCTAAGCAAAAAACTGGATGACCTCGTCTATCATTCGGATTTTTTTCACTCAGCACGACGTGTTTCGGAGGTATTGGCCCACTTAGGTATTGACAAGAGCCAAAGCAACAAATTCTCTGTTTACCTATCCAACTATTGTGAAGAGGGAGCCCTAGTCTATCAGCAGCACGGTAACTATAAAACCTATCGAAAAAAGAGGTAAATAAAAAGGACTAAACTTCTTTGTTGGAAAGCTCACGAAAACGGTTTGCTCTTCTAAACGTTCCTAAATCATTAAAACGAACCCCATACTTGCGCAAAATTTCTTGTGCCTTCTTGCGGCCAATATGACGTACGTAAAATGTCTCATTGACGACAAAATGATGGATGCTATGTGTCCAGCCGAAAAAGAAACAAAACAATTGCATCGGAAAAGTCCACCAAACTGTCAATACCTGCGTCTGCTCAATAACATTTCCAGCCTCAACATCACCAAAATAATGCATGTTTGATGTAATAAAATGCAAACAAAACTGGCGTAATAAATTTGGCAATAGAATAACATAAATGATCCCATGCAGACTTATCAACATGTTATTAACATAGTGTGGAAAACTCAAATTCAACTCAAAAACCTCACTTAACCAACCAATTAACAGGTCTGCAAAGAAGAAATATAAAATCACATGTGCAAAAATCGTCACGGGAACAATGCTCAAAAACATAATCCGTTTTAGTTTTGAAGAAGTCTCCAATTTCAGATTCCCATTTTTCACCTCGCTGTCCATATCATTAAACATGCGATGCAGTCGAAAGAGCCCACCCAATACAACATCGGGGGTTGTTAACAGACGTTTGATCGACCACTGCTCGCCATTCGTAACACTACGTTCCTCAACATCATGTAATGTACCCGAAAATTTATGATGATGATGATGCAAGGTCCTGCGTATCCAAGGATTTACAGTCAATGGACGTAATATCCATACACTAAAAAGCATAAAATGATGAATGGTCTTTTGCCTTTTAAAATAAAGCCAATGAATCAGATCATGCTCTATTTCATGCAATACGCCCATAAAAAAAGCATTACTGACAATCATAAGCCAAGTCGGAACAATAGCGCGAGACCAAGCTATCGATACAACGACAATGGCCAGGATCGCAAGTGCAAATAGGGTCACTCCGATACTGTTCTGACTTTTTAAGATGGGATACCTTCCTTTAAGCTGCTGGTAGGAAAGATTTATTTCCCTCCTAATTTGGCTCGACTTTTCCTGATGTGTCAATTCGATGTGATTTAATTGGTAAAAATAAGGATTTTTTCGCAGACCTCTAACATGTTAGAGTGCAGGGGAACCATGCCAAAAGCTATAATAGGGCAAAAAAATATGCCCGAAGGCTGTAACAAAACGAGCGGATCTGATACTAATGAATTAAAATCAACATATAAAGACCAATCTTATGGAAAAGAAGTTAATTTACAAGTGGAAAAATAATTTACTCGGAACTAAATCAATCCTTTACCGCAATGACGCAGTTATTGGGAGTTTAGCATCTATTGATTGGAATCTTGATGCTCATGTCTCTATTCATAACGATCAGTACTGCTTCAAAAATAAAGGCCTTTTCAATCCATACACCGAAATTCGCAATCAACGCAATGAACTGATCGGCGACATCGAATACAATGCCTGGACTAGCAGGGCTACCATTAGCCTGATCAATAAAAAATACACATGGAGCCCAAAAAATAGGTGGATGACTTCTTGGCAAATCGAGAACGAGCAAGGAGAAGTGGTCGAAATCAGACCTTCTTCACTCGCCAACGGCGGAAAAATAGAGAGCTTTGAGCACAGTGAATTAATCTTGTCTATAAGCTTATATCTTCAAAAGCGCATGACAATAATGTTTTCTATGGTGGCCCTGATCCCAATATTTATTTTACTCCTATGTTAACGTAACAGCCACTTCTCCTACATAGCAGTCAAAGCAGATCGTTTATCAGGTCTGCTTTTTTTGTGCAAACCTTGAAGTCACCAATAAGCGATTTCACTCCAAAAAACTAATACACTAAAACCCCCACACATTTAATTTGATACTATGGCGAATGTAACACAGGGTGTAAATGTCCTCCCTCGGGCAAAGTGGGAGCAGTCTTCATTCCTGAGAATCCAATAAACGCTTCACAGGGTGTTTTACTTCAAATTACATTATGGATCTACAAGAATCTATTCAAATACTGAAACTAATCCAAAGTGATACATATCATCTATATCTAGGTTTTGTTGCAACTGACGGAACTAATCGGAGCAGGAATAGCAGCTATCTCAGAAATATAAACCTAGAAAGAGGATTAAGGTCCTTCCGGGAAATAAATTCATCAACAGGAGAAATAAAATAATTCAAAAACAAACACACAACACACTTAATCACAATAAGATAACAACATTTTAACACCGAATTCATGTTAATATGCTTACTTCGTATAAGCGATATGATTTACAATCGATGGTTTCGACAGCCACATCAATTCCGGCCATGAAGCTAATCGTCTTTATATCTAGTAGGCATTTGGTTACCCCCTCAGCAATCCTCAACACATATCCATGTGCAAGTCCTACTACTTTCTCTATTCAGTTCGGCAAGCTCATACCTTGCCGAACATTCTATTAACCAACGGATCCCCCATTAGGATTTAACTTCCAAAAGGATCTGTCTTTTTTTCAGTCTTTACGATTTTAACCAAATGCTCCAACGCATTTTTCAGACGTTTAGCATCTTCTTCCGTTTGGATCGCCCATAAAATTTCATCCGTGCTTGGCGAAGACTTAAATCGAATTTGATAACCGGATTTTACTCTTGCAATGACAAGTACATCTGATTTGGCAATATCACTTCGAAAATGCTGGCCACTGGAAAGAAAGACTGTTAACACCTTCCCATCTACCGTTACCGTGTCAATTTTCGTATCCTTATAACGGTAAGCTACCTTATATAGCTTATTAATATAAGCCATGGTCTGTTGTTTATTCAAACGCGCATTTTGGGCTACCGACGGCACTGTATTACCAATAGCCAAAAGAAAGCACAAGAAAAAATTCTTCATTTATCTAACATTTTTTATTTCCATATACTATAACAACACATCGCTCAGATTACACTTACTCACCAAATATCACATAGCGCAAATCAGCAGAAGCAAAATACGTTCCTTTTATTGATGACCTAAAAATATAGATTTTATTTACTTTTTTGCCTATTGCCCCACAAACTAAACTTATTTCCAGTAGCCGCATTTCGATTGCTGCTACTGAAAAATTCATCTTTAGCTATTTTTAGTTATTCTTTCGAACGGGATAGATCCCGTGCATTCTCTGCCATACGGATAAATTCAGCACGATAACCTTCCTCATCTTCGCCTTTGGAAGCTTTTGCACGCGCGATGAGCTGATCAAAATTAGCGTTTTGCTTAAAATCAGAATCACGGAGTAATAGACCAAGTTCCGCTACCGCAGTGGCAAATCGCAAATCTTCACTCACACGGTTCAATTCTGTAACGCTAGTTCCTATCACCTTTTGTTGCAACTTGCTTTTCTCCCCTTCGGGCTCCTTATACCGAAATTTAACGGTTGCCAGTTCAGCATTTCTCCGCCCAACTATCTGATCCGCTTGCTGCTGATATCTTAAGGGATCTACCGTTCCGACCATCCCCGACTCCACGCCGACGGGTACAATTTCATATAAGGCTGTCACCACATGCCCCACACCCATATCACCACCCATCTTTTGATCATTATCGAAATCCTCAGCCTCCAACAAGCGGTTTTCGTATCCCACTAAACGGTATGCCTGCACATAACTGGGATTAAATTCAACCTGGATCTTAACATCTTTCGCAACGGTAAACAGCGTTCCCCCGAATTCGGTCACCATCGCTTTTCGTGCTTCAGAAATGTTGTCGATATACGCATAATTCCCATGCCCTTTGTCTGCAAGGATTTCCATCTTACTGTCCTTCAGATTCCCCATGCCATACCCCAGTACTGTTAGGAAAACCCCCGATTTACTTTCTTTGGTAATTAGCTCTTCCATCGATTCGTCACTGCTTTCCCCAACATTGAAATCGCCGTCACTAGCTAAAATAATACGGTTGTTTCCACCTTTGATAAATTGTTGTTTCGCAATTTCGTACGCCTTCTTAATTCCTGCAGCACCAGCCGTACTTCCACCGGCTTCCAGCTCCTCAATCGCCGATTTTATTTTCATCTTTTCATCACCGGGCGTACTTTCCAGTTTTACCCCTGCCGATCCAGCATAGGTCACAATGGCGACATGGTCTACAGCACGTAGTTGATCAACCAACATCTTCAACGATGCTTTCACCAAAGGCAGACGTCCCGGTCCCATCATTGATCCCGACACATCGATCAGAAACACCAGATTGGAAGCCTTAAGATCCGCCGTAGGGATATCTTTTGCCTTCAACGTGACGCGCATGAGCTGATGCTTAGTATTCCAAGGTGCCTTCGTCAATTCGGTGACGATATTTACAGGTTCTCCATTTTTTGGTCCGGCCACTTGATACTGAAAGTAATTGATCATTTCTTCAACCCGTACCGCATCTTTTTCAGGTAGTGTTCCTGAATTGATAAAACGACGTACATTACTATAGGAAGCAACATCGACATCGGCCGCAAACGTTGATAAAGGTTCCTTATGTGGATTGATAAACTTGTTTTCCTTTATTTTCTGATAAGATTCTTGGTTCTGATTTGGCACATACCCCTTCCCTCTAATATACAAACTCGATACTTGCCCTGACAACGCTGCATTAACATTCATCATCGGTGCTGTCTGACGCTTCGCCCTGCGCTCATATCCGGTCACCACAACTTCATCCAGTGTAGTGTTTTGCTGCACCAAAGCCACATCAACCCTTGACCGATGGTTGACCGCTATCCGTTGCTCAAGATATCCGATATAACTAAAAATCAAGGTATTTTTACCGTCAAGGACTTGAATACGATAGTTCCCCTTCTCATCGGTCTGCACGAGCGCTTTTGTAGCAACATTGCTCACCTGTACGCCCGCAAGCGCAGTCCCCGTATTCGCATCGACAACCTTACCGCTCACCTCATATCCTTGCTTGGCATATCCACTTAAGGACAACAACAAGCCTATTACAAAAAGTATTGCTCTCATATCTTTACATTTTTGCCAAGGGATGCTACAAATATTAAATTTCCATAAACCAGAAAAAAAAAATATTTTTAACCAATAAAATGTTCGCATTCAAGTCGTCAAAAATAGATACAGCACAAGATCATGAGCTCTTGCTGCACTACCAGGAGTCTATGGAGCTTCAGGTATTGGGTGATCTATACCAGCGACATACCGAGATGGTATACTATGTTTGTTTACGGTATCTCCAAGATTCCGAATTGAGCAAAGATGCTGTCATGAATATCTTTGAAGAATTAATATATAAAGTCAACAAGCAAGAAATCAAGGACTTTCCAAGATGGCTTTATGTATTAAGCAAGAACCATTGTCTGATGTATTTAAGGTCTCAAAAGAACAAATCTCAAATTTCTTTGGATGAATTTGTGAAATTTCCAGGAGACGCGCATCAGTATGAACAATATGATGAAAAAGAAGAACAGCTAACAGCCATGGAAGGCTGTCTGGAAAAGTTGCCAGTCAAACAGCAGCAGTCGGTCAGACTCTTCTTTTTGGAGGAAAAATGTTACAAAGAGATTAGCGAATCTACCGGTTATAGCTTGAACGAAGTAAAGAGCTATATACAGAATGGGAAACGGAATTTAAAAAATTGCATGGAGGCTTGGAATGAGCAACAGTAATTACGACATAGCATACTTAAAGAAATACGTTAAGGGCGAATTATCTCCTACGGAGATGTACGCGCTTGAACGTGAGGCACAGCGTGACCCCATGCTGGCCGATATTCTTATGGGTATGGAAATGGATCAGAATAAAACCGTACTTACAACAATCAACAACCAAATTGCACAACGTGTTCAAAAAGATAATACCGCTAAATTAAAGGTCTTTGACTGGAAGAGACTTACCATCGCCGCAGCGGCAGTAATCGTGTTGGGGGTTGGTCTACTCCTTTACCGTCAACAGGACAACAATTCACCCGAAGCGAAACGTACCGCTGAAGTAAGTATTACGCAGGAAAAGCCCAAAACAGGGGTTACAACAGCAGATTCCAGCACTCCTTTAGCTGATATCGCATCAAAAATAGAATCTCGAGATCATTCGCCACAATTAGCCGATAATAACAGATCAAGACTGCATGAACAGCATTCGCTGGACGAGGTAACCGTTTTATCGCGGGAACCCTCCCTGCGTGTAAAATCATTGGAAGAAATGAAGGGAAGTCTCAATAATGATCGCCCCGTATTTGGATTAAGACCTACAGACAGTACAATTGTTATCGGTTATGCGCCAATGGCCAAGAAAAAAGATGCTTCCCAAACAATTATGATCCGGGGGACCTCAAGTTTAAACAATACGCTTGCAGGCAGAGCTCCGGGTATTTCGATGCCACAACAACAAGGTACACCGCTACAACTTACTATTCGGGACAAAGAGACAGGCTTGCCTATTTCGGGAGTGACAATCATCCAACCCAATAGCAAGTTTGCGACGAATACCGACGCACTGGGCCAAGCAACCATCCAACCCAGTACGATGGATTCACTCGTCGACATCATGGCTCTGGGCTACAATTCTGTTGCATTGAATATGCGCCGCAGCAAAAATACGACGATCAAACTGCAACCTTCCGGTGCCTCACTTGATGAAGTCGTCGTCACAACGATGTCTTCACGCAAGTCAAAAAGTGCCGAACCCATCTGGGGCTGGAGATCGTTCAATAACTATATCAAGAAAAAAACAACTAAAAGCCGTTATGAAGGCACTGTCCGTTTAAGCTTCTATATCGATAAAGACGGACTCCCAACAAATATCAGCGTTCTCCAAAGTGCAAATGATTACCTCGACGCCAGAGCCAAAGAGATCCTACTTTCGGGACCAAAATGGAAAGGGGAAGACTACCGCTATGTTACGTTAAGCTTCGAATTCACTTTGTAAGTCCGCGATCTTTGCATACCTCATCAGACTGCAACACAAGTTTATCTCGCTATCGGGACAAATAAGCAATCGAAATAGATTGATCCATTAATCTTTTCAACCAATTTAATTTATAAGGATTTGGATTTAAAATTATTTCATACTTTAGTGTTATAATTCTTAACCAAACAGTCATTTTTTATTAAAAGTTTTTTCACTGGCCTTCTCCTGCTTAGTGGTATATCCCTACAAGCACAAGATTTTTCGTTCGGTAAAATAAAAAAGGAAGATTTTGCCACTACTGTTGACAAAATAGATACGGCAGCAAATGCCTTTGTCTTACGTGAATACGGTTCAGCCGAAGTAAGTTACAACAAGAATAAAGGTTTAGTAGTTGAATTTTTCAAACATGTTCGCATTAAAATTTTAAATAAAGAAGCCTATAGCTATGCAAACTTCAGCATTCCACTGTATAAAAATGGCAACGACCGGGAAGTCCTAATGGACATCAAGGGGGCGTCCTATCACCTTGTCGGTGATAAGGTCGTGGAAACAGAGATGACCAAAGCGAATATTTTTAACGAAAACTCCTCAGAAAACTATGCGGTAACGAAAGCGGCTATACCACAAGTTCAGGAAGGTACAATCATCGAATACCGCTACCGTACGGAATCCCCATTTATCTTTAATCTAAATGCTTGGGAATTTCAGGAAGATCTTCCGAAACTTTATAGCCAATACGTCACGCGTATTCCCGAGATCTGCCATTATAAAGCCAATTTAAAAGGTGGACTTGCTGTCAGCGACAGGAAGGTAGAAAATTACAACACAGGCCTAAATTCTGAAGTTGGCGAAGTCCTAGGTAGTAAAACTACCTACACAATGGAAAATATCCCGGCTTTCCACACGGAAGATTACATGACCTCTTCCAAAAATTTCAGATCAATTATCTTCTTCGAGCTCGGCAGATATAGCGTTCCAATGGGACCGACAAAAGACTTCTCGCTCACCTGGGAAAACGTCCGAGATAAACTCGTACAGGACGAAAGTTTTGGTGGACAGGTAAAACGAAAAACGGCATTGAAAGAATTCATTGAACCTGTATTGCAGGATTCAAAAGATGATCTAGAAAAAGCAGTACGGTTGTATACTTATTTTCAGAAACAAATAAAATGGAACAACCACCATTCGATCTACGCAAAAAACATCAAAGAAGCCATCGAAAAAAGAACAGGCAATAGCGCCGATATTAACCTCGGACTGGTCAATGCTTTACGATATGCGAAGCTAGATGCCATCCCTGTTATTTTATCGACACGCGAGAATGGCTATGCAGGGCTCTATGCACCAGCGATATCAGAGTTCAACCACGTCATTGCACGGGTAAAAATAGGTGAAAACTACTACCTGCTGGATGCGACCTCTCCTTATGAGATGTTTGGAAATATTCCGATGAAATGTGTCAACTTTCAGGGAAGATCAATTCCCCTGGAAGGTGAATCTGACTGGGTGAAACTCGAGGCAAGCCTTTCCTCTACATACAGTAATTTTTTCTACGGTGAACTGTCAGAAAATGGTGCATTAAAAGGAAAATGGATTACCTCACGTAACGGTTATGGTGCGTCGAAAATGCGTGAACGCCTTCAAGGAAGTAATTCTGAAGAAGAATTCTACGAAAAAATAGATGAAGAAAACAATCGCATCAAAATCAACAGTTTTAAAGTATCGAATCGAGAATCTCTTGACAAACCACTAACGGAGGAGTTTGAAATTGAGATTAAGAATTTTGCAACCCTACAAAATGACCAACTTCTATTCAATCCTTATATTGACACCAAAATGTCCAAGAACCCCTTCAACCTAACGGAGCGGAATTATCCGATCGACTTTGGTTCTTTAGTCCAAGAGGAGTGCTACATTGAAATCAAACTACCAAAAGGCTATGCTTATCCAACGGAAGGAAAGTTAAAAAACATCAGTATGGCACTTCCTGAACGTGCGGCCCGATACATTTTCAAAATCAATAATACAACACCGGACGTTTTGATCATCGAATCTGCAACACAATTAAACAAACCCCTGTTTATGCCGGAAGAGTATTTTGATTTAAAAGAGTTTTTCAGTCGGATCATCCAGGCAGAAAAATTAGATGTTGTACTCAAAAAAATATAACGATATCACTTAACACAAACTTCATTTTATATTGACGATTAGCTTAAATAAGGGTAATAACTTTGAATATCAAAAAACAGTAAAATGATTAAAGATTCAGATTTATTCGAACTAGAGAATACCTTCCTTGGTGAAGGTTTCGAATTAGATGGTGATGATATTATCACCGATGAAGACTAGGTCTTCACTTTTTCAGCAAGTATTATTCCCCTTATATAATCTCAAAGCCCAGACATTCTTTGCTGGGCTTTTTCTTTGTTCCGTAGTTCACCAATTTGGCCAGACCTTATTATTTCTCTATCTTTATGTTATCCTGACGATCCGCCGTTGAGCTAACGCAGCTCCTATTTTTACGGGAACGCAAGTAACAGGTTTAAAGCAAATAACACGCATGAGAAAAATAATATTGGATCTGGCCATGCCCCTACCAAAAGCAAACAATGGCAGCACCCATACTTTGTGGATTGCTGTGGATTACCTCAAGAAGCCAAAAACAAATTGACCCATATCTGCAAAGCAGCTAGTCGATATTTCTGACCAAATCGGCATAAGCAGCACGCAACAAAGAAATTGCCGCCTCCATACTTTGTTCATCAAGATGGGCAAACCCCAACCGCAATGCTGTAACGGTTTTATTTTGATAAAGGCAATTACTCGGCAACAAGAGTCCTAGCAACCGTACTTTTTCTTGCAAGGCTGTCAGCGAAACGACCCGATAAAACTGTATCCAAAAGGCAAGTCCAGAGGACGGGATTTCAAACCGGATCTGATCTCCAAAATGCCGTAACAGCAATTGGGCAAACAATTCTTTTCGCTCAGCAACTGTTTTCTGAAATTTACGCTGATACCGAAAGATATCACCCTGATGGATAATTTCACCCAATGTTTTCTCGATCATAAAATTCGGTTTTCCGAAGATATTCAAATACTTTTTACCTTCATCCAACAGATCCTGTGGTGCGATCAAAAAGTTCATTTGGAAACCAGGATCAAAGAAACTACCGAAAGCACCTGTATAAATCACGCGGTTGCCGCCATTTTTCCGGAAAAGTGATTCGCCTTTCTCCTTAAAAAAAGAAGACTCAAAATCCACATCATCCTCAATAATGATAAAGTTATACTGCTCGGCCAACGCTAACAGCTGAATTTTCCTCCGCTCGGAAAGGTTAACCGTCGTTGGATACTGACATCTGGTATTGAGGTAAACACACCTGATTTCTCCGGGTCTAAATTGCTCTCCAATCTTAGCGACAATCATCCCCTCTGCATCTACAGGAATGGTTTTTAGCTTAGCCCCAGCTTGACTAAAGATCATGTTAGGTAAAAAATAACTTAAATTTTCCACCAGCACAATATCACCGGGTCGGATCAATAATCGGGATAAAATTGAAAAAATCTGCTCGCGGCTGGCAATCGGCAACAAGAAATTCCGGGAAAGATGAAACCCTCTTGTTAAATTCAGATAATAGCTTAACTGGTCCCTAAAAAACAAATTCCCTTCAGTCGTCGTCGGAAAATCATCACTTTTCTTTTTCCGTTTCACCATGGATGCATAAAAACGCACCAGTTCCTCCGTTCCAATGACATTATAATCCGGTGTTCCATCCGTAAAATAGTACCTTTCGGGAACCTCTGAAATAGGCATATCTAAGATGAGTTCCTTTCTAAAAAAGTAAGGTGCAAAATCAGGCGGCTGTCTAAATGCCTTAACTGCAGACCTGGAGGTACCGATACGCTCGGGATTTTTCACAAAAGTCCCGCGATTAGGTAAAATTTTCACCCAGCCCTGTTCCTGCAATTCCGCTAAAGCAGCTACAATGGTTTTTCGGTGCACATTTAGTTCATCAGCAATCTTCCGACTGCCGGGCAACAGATCGCCATCTTCCAATAGATTACGTTTGACGGCATTGATAAATTGATAAACAATCTGCAGATAGATGGCATCTTCTTTACGGCGATCTATTTTAATAATGGAATGAAAACCTATACTAACCGGACTACTCATTATGTTTATTTCGGACTACCAAAGTTATCATTTAAACTATAATCTTTGCAATCATCAAGAAAAAATAATCGCGTTGAATTACTCAATCCCGATGGTCATTAAGCAAAATAGACCTGACTTTAGCATAAAAATTAGCAATAATATGGAAACAAAACCACAATGGACGCAGGACGACGTTGTTGCTTTATACAACAAACCAATAATGGATCTTCTTTATGAAGCGGCATCGATACATCGGAAATATCACGACCCCAACAAAGTACAAGTGTCCACATTGATCTCAATAAAAACAGGTGGCTGTCCCGAAGACTGTGCCTATTGTCCACAGGCCGCACGTTACCATACGAATGTAAAAGCGGAAGGCCTAATGAGCCTAGAGCAGGTAAAGGAGCAGGCACTGGCGGCCAAAGCGGGCGGTAGCTCACGAATCTGTATGGGGGCCGCCTGGCGTAATGTTAAAGATGGTCCTGAGTTTGATCATGTACTGGAGATGGTCCGCACATTGAATAGACTTGATATGGAAGTCTGCTGCACACTAGGTATGCTGACCGAAAACCAGGCACAGCGTCTTTCAGAAGCCGGACTATACGCCTACAACCACAACCTCGACTCCTCTGCCGACTACTATAAGGAAATTATCTCGACTAGAAGCTATGATGATCGCCTGCAAACGATCGAAAATGTACGTAAAACCAACATAACGGTATGTAGCGGTGGTATTATTGGGATGGGAGAAAGTATCGCCGACCGTGCAGCGATGTTGGTCACGCTTGCTTCGCTCATTCCACAACCCGAATCGGTACCGATCAATGCACTCGTTCCTGTACCCGGTACTCCAATGGAAGTCATGGAAGCAGTTTCGATATGGGAAATGGTACGCATGGTCGCTACAGCCCGAATTTTATTACCCACCACACAGGTTCGCCTTTCTGCAGGGCGTACCAACATGAGTACAGAGGGACAAGCTTTATGCTTTTTCGCAGGAGCCAATTCGATTTTCTCGGGCGACAAACTCCTCACCACGCCCAATCCCGCTATCAACGAAGATATGGATATGTTTAAAACACTGGGGTTAGTGGCACAGCAGCCTTTCGAGAAAAAAAATCAACCCGAAACCACCGCAACGGAGATGGCGCATTACCATGATCTTGGTGAAAGACCAAGATGGTCAAGACCAGAACATACAATCCAGCGTAACATCGCTAAACAGCAAGACAAATAACAAACCCTATGCAGCAGACCATAATGGAAGGAAAAGAAATCAACCAACACGACCTTATCGATGATTTTGACAGAGCGCATTTGTGGCATCCGTATACAACCATGACTAATCCCTTACCTGCCTACAAGGTTAAACGGGCAGATGGCTGTATAATCGAGTTGGAAAATGGGCAGCAACTTATCGATGGTATGTCCTCTTGGTGGTGCGCCATCCATGGCTACAATCACCCCGTCCTGAACGCTGCGGTCACAGCACAGCTCAGCAGCATGTCACACATGATGTTTGGCGGACTTACACACGAACCAGCAATTGCCCTCGGTAAAATACTGCTTGATATCACCCCTGCTACACTCAAAAAAATATTTTATGCCGATTCGGGTTCTGTTGCAGTGGAAGTTGCGCTTAAAATGGCTACTCAATACTGGGTATCACAAAAAAAGACCAATAAAACAAACTTTGTCACGATTCGTTCGGGATACCATGGTGATACCTGGAACGCGATGTCGGTCTGTGACCCCATTACTGGCATGCACCGCATCTTTGACCGTGCTTTACCCAAACGCTATTTTGCCCCTGCCCCAAAAATAGGATTTGATCAGGAATGGGATGCCAATGACATTCAACCCTTAGCAGACCTGATCTGCTCGCATAAGGACGAACTGGCCGCTCTCATCCTCGAACCTATCGTTCAGGGAGCCGGTCGTATGCGTTTTTATCATCCGGAGTACTTGCGTCAGGCAGCACATCTTTGCAAAGAAAATCAACTGCTATTAATCTTTGATGAAATCGCTACCGGATTTGGGCGCACGGGAAAGCTCTTTGCCTGGGAACATGCCGGCATAGTGCCCGATATCATGTGTATCGGTAAAGCTTTGACCGGAGGTTATATGACGCTATCAGCCGTGATCACTTCAGATCACGTTGCAACTACAATCTCCAACGGTAAACCGGGTACATTTATGCATGGGCCAACTTTTATGGCAAACCCCTTGGCTTGCGCTGTAGCCCACGCTTCTATCAAATTACTATTGGCAACGGACTGGCAAGCGAAAGTAACGTTAATCGAGCAACAATTGAGGCGGGAACTTAGCGCTGCAACAGCGCTGCCCCAAGTTGAGGAGCTCAGAATTTTAGGCGCAATTGCAGTTATCGAGATGAAAAACTCCGTCGATCTATCCCGCATACAACAGCGGTTTATCGAAGAAGGAATTTGGGTAAGGCCATTCGGAAAACTGATTTATATCATGCCCCCTTTTATCATAAACGAAGGCGAGCTACACAAGTTAACACAGGCATTACTAGCCGTAATCAGCACAATCCAATGAGTGAAAACAGTTTAATCCAGCGCATTGAAGATGAATTATTTACCCTTGAAAAACAAGGGAATATACGAAAACTCCCCCTTATCACGCAGCAGGGCAACATAGGACAGAAGCATGAAAAAGAGCATCATAACCTCTCGTCTAACGATTATCTTGGCCTAGCGACAGATCAGATACTTCGTCAAGAATTCCTAAATTCGGTGACAAAGGATAATGCAGTATTCAGTGCCTCCTCTTCGCGTCTACTCACAGGAAACCATGCAGGCTATACGCAATTGGAAACAACGCTGTGCCGTATGTTTGGCACAGAGAGTGCATTGGTCTTTAACAGTGGCTATCATATGAATGTAGGCATACTTCCTGCATTGTGTGATACACAGACACTAATTCTCGCCGATAAGGGTATCCACGCAAGCCTAATTGATGGCATCCGGCTGTCCAATGCGGCCTGCTACAGGTACCGCCATTCCGATTACACCCACTTAACGCAATTATTGGCAAAATATGCCCATCGCTTCACACGCATCATCATCGTCACAGAAAGTATTTTTAGTATGGATGGTGATTGCACTGACCTCCACTATCTGGTCAGTCTAAAACAGCGTTACCCCAATACCTTACTCTATGTCGATGAAGCGCACGCCGTAGGGGTACGCGGAATACGGGGGCTTGGCTGCGCAGAAGAACAGCACTGTATTACCGACATTGATTTCCTGACAGGCACCTTCGGAAAAGCGCTAGCATCGCTTGGTGGCTACCTGCTCTGTAAAGAACCCATCCGGAATTATTTGATCAATAAGGCTCGTACGCTAGTTTTTACAACCGCGCTACCACCGATCAACCTTTTATGGACCGCGTTTATTCTGGAACGCTTAAGCGACTTCACTGACCGGCGCCAACAGCTGCACAAAAATAGCCTATTACTTAAACAGCAAATAATTGCCAAAGGCTTTAATTGTCCGTCAGAGAGCCATATTCTACCAGTCATTATCGGTGATAATAAGGAAACGATACTGAAAGCAGAAGATCTGCAGCGAAAGGGATTTTACGTACTTCCCATACGTCCGCCGACAGTACCAGGAGGAACTTCAAGAATCCGGCTTTCATTAACAGCAACAATGACCTCGGCCATGATCAAACAACTCGCAGCAAGCTTATGATACTTAAAAGAATCTCTCCCAAACGGGTCACTTCAGCCGATAATTTCCCAAGGCAGTATCTTCACCCAAAATCCAACGAAAAACTGCTTTTATTTTTTGCAGGCTGGGGTATGGATGAACAGCCTTTTTTGCACTACTCTCCTGTGGGCAAAGATCTTATTGTTGCCTATAGCTATACGGATTTACTGTTGGACGAACGTCTGCTCGCGGGATACCGGGAAATTGAGGTTTTCGCCTGGTCTATGGGGGTATGGGCAGCAGCAATGGTACTGCCCGAACTCCAAAACAGCAATTACCCCATCAGTACGTGTACCGCAATCAATGGAACACCATTTCCAATAGATGACGAAAAAGGAATTCCAGCCCAGTTATTCAAAGGAACATTGGATACGCTGAGCGATAAAACACTGGAAAAATTCAGATTCCGCATGTGTGGTTCCAAGGACCTTTTCAACAACTTTCTTGACAAAGCTCCTCAACGGGACATCGAAGACCTTCGCACAGAGCTCATCGCCATTGAAAAAATCGCAAGTACCAAATCAGCAACAGCATTTCAATGGCATCAGGCATATATCGGTAAAGAAGACCGAATCTTCCACGTAGAAAATCAAAAACGTGCCTGGTCCGATACCGCATATACGATAATTGACGCTACGCATTATCCCGAACAATTATTTAAGCATCTTTTAAAATGATCATCATGATGGACAAACAAAGGATTATGGCCCGTTTTTCTAAAGCTGCGCCGAACTATCAGTCGGCAGCGACTGCTCAGTACGAAATAGCAAAAAAAATGATCAGCTTGATGCAGGAGTACATACCGCTCAGACCGCAAAAAGTATTGGAAATTGGCTGCGGCACAGGACTTTTTTCGCGGTTGATGCTAGAGCATCTCAAACCCCAAAAGATGGTTTTAAATGATATCTGTCCAGCAATGATGCCCGAAGTAATGGATATTTTGACCTCGCCGCACACGTTCAGCTGTGCTGATGCAGAAACCTATGCTTTTCCAAAAGATATCAATCTAATCGCTTCCTGCTCTACGATTCAGTGGTTCAACAATCCCCGCGCTTTCTTTGAGAACTGTTATGTATCGCTTCCGAACTCGGGTATCCTTGCCTTCAGTACTTTTGGCCATGACAATATGCACGAGATCAATGCTACTGCACATGTTGGACTAACATATCAATCTAAATCCGAACTTATTGCCGAACTTTTAGCATTGAATTATACGATCCTCGTTGCACAAGAAGAACATTTACAATTGTACTTTGAAAGCCCTTTACAAGTTCTGCTCCACCTGAAGCAAACAGGAGTGACGGGAATAAAAAATCACCGGTGGACAAAAGGCACACTCCGGGCTTTCTGCGATCAGTATACTGCTCGTTACGGGACAGAAAAAGGCGTATCGCTAACCTACCACCCCATCTATATTATTGCAAAGAAAACAACAGCTGAACACACCTATTACCAACAGTCGGACAACCTACTAAAGCAACATCACAATGAATGAAAACATCTATTTTGTTTCCGGTATAGATACCGGAATCGGAAAAAGTTATGCTACCGGCCTCCTTGCGAAACAATGGAATACAAATGGTATACGTACCATTACTCAAAAGCTGGTGCAAACTGGAAATACAGCTATTTCTGAAGATATCGTCCTGCATCGCCAACTCATGGAAATCCCATTAACGGAGGAAGATCATCAGAAAATCACCATGCCGGAGATTTTCAGCTACCCGGCCTCCCCTCATCTGGCAGCGCGCCTAGATAGTCGTGAAATTGACTTTAACAAGATCAGACAGGCAAGCTTGACATTAAGCCATCGCTACGATGCTGTGCTTATTGAGGGCGCAGGTGGATTGATGGTTCCATTAAAAGAAGGTTATCTGATTATTGATTACATCCAAGAAATGCAATATCCTCTTATTTTTGTCACATCCGGAAAATTAGGGAGTATCAATCATACCTTACTAAGTCTGGAAGCGATCGCCAAGCGCAAGATAAACCTACACACCCTGGTTTACAACACGTTCCCCGCTCATAAAGACCGCACCATAAGTTCTGATACGGAGTTATATCTTCGTCGTTATATAGAAAAACACCATCCGGAGACCTTATTTGTCCGCTTGTAAATAAGGTCAACCGGATACGATTGTTAGACCGATAGCGCAACAGCAGGTAGACCAGTCAAAAAGAATTGGCCGCCATTCCTGCGGAAACAGGTATAGGTTATGCTAATAATGGATCAGTTGTACACTCGACACCTGTTTCCAATCGCCCTGCGAGCTGAATGAGGAAGCTGCTGTCTTCCTTGAGTCGTACAGCAATATCATACCAATTCCCTTGCCTTTCAACATCGAGGATCAATGGCACTTCTTCGGCGGGAGCGATTTCTTTCGTTGCGGTGTATTTTCCATAACTAAGGCTCTCGACAACCACGGTTAACCGCTGGTTACTATCGTTCCTGAGTTTCAACTGCAATTTCCCTGTCGTCGCCTGTGTCAGCGCTTTAAGTTCCGGAGAAACGGTAGCCTCCAGCGCAGCAGCTCCTTTTTGTCCAGAAAATTTTCGATAAAAACCATTTGGACCATGTAATTCAAAAGCATAGCGGTCTCCTGCAAATCGTGCCAGGTCCCACTGATATGTCAAACGATCACCGGCCTTCACCGAAAAATTCCAATTACGGTAGGTTTCACTTTGCCCCTGCTCATCACGATATTCCAACGGGCTATACACATTGAATGCTGTCCCCGCAGTCCTTTTTCCGAAAAACTTGTCGTCTACAGCCATCGCCAGATGAAACTGTCCATCTTTCACATAGCCCACCGCATCATGCGCATAAGGCAATGGCAGGGATTTACGAATCCCCCGCTCCTGTATTCGGTCAAATCCCGGAATCCATCCGTTTTTAGTTGCTAGATCAGGATCTTTGACCTCAACAAAGCCTTGTGGATCATCTTTGAACTGCGCATTGTATATCGTTTCGATATATTGATCCCGATCAAGAAAAGGAAGTTGTTCCTTTTGCTGCGTAAAAGGTGTAAAGGCGCTTGTTAAATCACCACAGATTGTTCTACGCCATGCACTGATGTTTTCCAAACGCATATTCTTGTTCAGCTTTTTGTTGAAGAAAGATTCCAAAAATTGCAAAGTAGACGTATGGTCAAATACCTGAGAGCAGACCTTACCACCTCGTGACCAAGGCGACGCAATATACATGGGAACACGAAAACCTAAACCCACAGCGCCTTCGCGTGCATGTTTTTTAGGAATCCCCTGTTTTAGCTCATTTTCTAAACGAACCATCTCCACCTCCGTATCGATCCCTGGAGAACATGCACCTGTATCTTTCTTCTTTAAATCTGGCACCAGAAAAGGTTTAACATGGTCGTAGTAACCATCGTTTTCATCATAGGTAATGATAAAAATTGTTTTTTTCCAAACTTCGGGGTTTTTCGTTAAGATATCTAAGACTTCAGATACATACCAAGCTCCATACCAGGGCGCACTCGGGTGGTCCGAAAAATTCTGCGGACCGGCCAACCAGGATACGGCAGGCAGTTTCCCGGTATCAACGTCTTTACGGAATTGATAAAGAATATCTCCTTTAGGGACTTCCAGCGTGCTTTTTTTTCCCTGTGTCTTAAAACGTAAGGTATCAAGCGATCTGTAATTGTTATCCCCCTTGTTTACTGTAAACGCCCGCTCATTTAATGATTTCGTAAAATCACTTAGCTTGTTATAATTGTTTGCATTGAATTCCTTTAGTTCGGTCTCAGCTCGCTCCAGTGCATCACTTTTTTTGCGAATATCAGCCCGTATCTTTTCTGCTTGTTCCTCGGAAGAAGGTGACTTCTCTTCCAACTTAGAAATCTGCATGGGCAAATCCCGAACCTGTGTTTCCAGGCTCCTGATATAGTTCTCCTTAAATTTAACTTGATAAGCCTGAAAAAACTCCAGTAGATTACACCCAAAATTGGATAACCACGCCCTTTCCTGCCCAGAAAACCCTCCGCCACAGCTGGTCTCATTTTGATAGAAACGCCAGTTAATGCCATTCTTTTCAAGCAATTCCGGAAAAGTTGCCCAGGTCATTTTACCATAGCCAAAATCATCGTTCCGAATATTCACTTTTTGCAGACCATCTTTCATCTCTGTAATCTTACCCGTCCAGAAAAAGGAACGGTTAGGCGTCGTGCTTGTCATCCCCGAGCAAAAATTCTGATCACATACTGTGAAAGCATCCGCTAAGGCATAATGAAAAGGTAGATCTTCCCGTGTAAAGTATCCCAATGTCAGTGGCATCGCCGCATATTGTTTATTCCCTGATTGCTTCGATAACAGCCAATGATCGTAACGTCCTTGGTTAAAGGCATCCACCTGGCTTGCTCGACTATGTGGAAGCGAACCCATCCAGGTCACTTTACTTTCTTTCAGATTTAATCGAAAAGGAGCATAAGTTTTTCCCGCTTTATCCGTTTGATACCAGACGGGTAAACCGTTTGGTAAACGTATCGAACGGGGATCATTAAACCCCCGAACTCCCGAAAGACTACCTAGCGTATGGTCAAAGGAGCGGTTCTCCTGCATCAGGATGACGATGTGCTCGGCATCTAAAAAGCTGCTTCCTGGGGCAGGGTCTATCGCAAAGGCTTTCTGGATCGATGTGGGCATAAAGCTGGCTATACCTGCTGCTCCCGAAAATAGTAGGGTTTTTCGGAGGAATTCTCTTCTGCTTTCCATAATACTTATTTATAATTTCGATTTGAATCTACTTAGATTTCTTTTTGTTTCATATTTCTTCGTGTAAATCTTATGTTACTAAATTAAAACACAGGAAAACATGTGCTTGATAGGATCACAAAAATTTGTTTATTTTTACGAAAAGACAATAGACAAACATATGGTGGATATTTTGCTGCTCGAAGACGACAAGGTACTCTCTAAGGAGATTCGCTCTTTTCTGTTAAGCCAGGGTTTTACCTGTGATCAAGCCTTTGACGGTATTGAGTTTTTGGCCAAAACACACCAAAAGAAATATGGTTTCTATTTACTGGACATCAACGTGCCCAAAATCAATGGATTGGAGATCTGTAAAAAGATAAGAAGCCATGATGCCCTCACGCCAATTATTATTCTTTCGGCATACGACGATATAGACGACAAAAAGGAGGCATTTCTCCGAGCCGCGGATGACTATTTGGTTAAACCCTTCGTCTTGGATGAATTGCTGATGCGGATCTATTCCCTACTGCGTCGACAACAACATAGCGAAAGCAATGAAACAAAAACATGGGTAATCGATGATCTGATCATTTATCCTGATGAGGCCCGTGTACTACGTGCAAATGAAGAAATTAATCTTACTCAAAAAGAATTTCAACTGCTGCTTATCTTAGCGCAGGCAAAGGGCCGCACCTTATCCAAGCAACATATTTCGGAGGAAGTATGGCAAAACCAATTTCAAACAACACAGAATACAATTGAAGTTTACATCAACTTTTTACGAAAGAAAATTGATAAAAACTTTGAAAATAAACTAATCCATACAAGACCTGGATTTGGTTATTACCTATCGGCAGAAAAATGAATTTAAAAAAGAAGATAGCGATTAGCTTTAGCATTGCATTCTCCGTCCTTTTCGGTATGGCGATGTTGATTATCTACTATGCTAGTTTCGATTTTCGGAAAGATCAATTTCGCCAGCGACTGATTGATAAATTGGACAATATCTCCCATTACATCGCCAGTAATCCTTATTTCAACCGTCAGTCTTACAAAAACTATTTCCACGATGACGAAGATGGCCTCTTCTATGAAGATGTGATCATCCTTGACAAAAACAAACAACTGGTCTTCAGCACCGTAAAGGATCAGACCATTACCTGGAATGCCTCGATTGTCAATCGGCTAAATCAGGAAAAACAGATTTTCTACGATCAGGACCAATACGAAACGCTGGCCAAATATTATCGCATCAACGGTTTACCTTATTATATTATCGTAAAAGCACAGGATTACTCCGGGAATGAAAAAATGGACCATCTGGCGCTCGTCCTGACCATATTATTTGTACTGAGCGCTGTGCTGGTCTGGATATTCAGTTATAATCTTATCCAACGTTTATTGATCCCACTCGATAAATTAAAAGATAATATCACCCAGATCAATGCCAGCAAACTGACCAAACCTGTCGAGTATACCGGTAAAACAGATGAGATTGCTGTACTAACCCGAGCATTTAACACCATGCTGCTACGGCTTTCGGCTGCTTTCGAATCGCAGAAAGAATTTAATTCCAGCGCCTCTCATGAGTTGCGAACACCGCTTGCCCGAATGTCCTTCCAGCTGGAGAACCTTTATCATCAGAATCAGTTGAGCGAAGAAGTAAGGCAGGTATTGCGTAATATATCCAAAGAAACCTTACATCTTTCGGAGGTAACCGATTCGTTGATGTTACTTTCAAAATTCGACTCTGAGCGTTTGAAAATGACTTATGCGGAGGAAAGAATTGATGAAATTATCTTTACGGCTTATGAAAAGGTAGCCAAGGTGTTCCCCGACCTACAACTGGACTTTTCAATTGGTGGAACCGAAGATCCCAAACTGAGTATTTTCTGTTCTGCTCAATTGATTGAAATCGCTTTTGTGAATTTATTTAAAAATGCCGCGCTTTATTCCGATACCAGGGAGGTAAAAGTAATGATTGTAGAATCAACGTGGGAACTTAAAGTACTTGTCAGCAATACTGGCCCGGCCTTGAGTACAATCGACCAAAAGCGGATTTTCGATGCATTCAGCCGCGGTGAAAACGCAAGTGAAACAACAGGATCAGGCCTAGGGTTACGTATCGTTCAGCGTATCATGCAATCGCATCAAGCAACAATAGCATATCAGGCCGATTTAAAACAATCTACGCATACTTTTGTATTACTATTTAAATTGTTTCCGAACCGGGAAGTATAGTTGCTTAATTGCGACAGACAATATCAAGTCGATGGGCAATAAACGCATATATTATTATACCGATTCATAGCTATCCGCCGATCTGAAAAACATGCTTTTTTAAGCTTTTTTTAAGCATTTATTAAGGGGTCTTTAATCTTCGACCAGTTATTTTGTTACATAAGTTTTGAAACACATGACAAAGACACCCCTTATATTTTTATTGCTTTGCAATAGCATGGCTTTTGCTCAACAAAAACCACCACAGGCAGTTTATACGAGCATTCATGAAAGTACATTTGGGACTAAGCAAAGTGAGATCTTGGGACAACAGATGACACTGCAGGAATGCGAAGAAGCCTTTATCAAAAGTAACCTCTCCTTGCTCGCACAACAATATGACATCAGTCAAGCCAAGGCAGACGTCATACAAGCCAAAATATGGGATCTGCCACAGTTGCAACTGTCTGCCAACGCCTACGATCCACAAAACAAAAAAACATTTCATATTGGTCAATCCAAGGAAGCAAGCGTATCCCAATTGATTTATCTCGGTGGAAAAAAGAAGAATGAAGTTGAATTTGCTAAATCAAATGTTGAACTTGCTAAGTTGCAATTCAGTCAATTACTGGCAAGTCTTCGCGCCCAGTTGCGTACGACCTTCTACTCCCTTTACTTTGAGCAACATAAGTTGGCCGATATTAAAATTCAGTTGGATTACCTCAATAATCTGCTCGCCGCTTATAAAGAGCAAGGAAAAAAAGGAAACGTTTCTTTAAAAGATCAGGTTCGCCTTCAAACAATGGCCATTGATCTCAACAACGAAAAAACGACAGCGATCAATACTAGCATCAATCTACAGCAGCAATTACGTGTGCTTATTTCCAGTCAGGAAGATGTATTACCAAAGTTAACAGATCAAGAAGCAGATCAGGAACTTGCCGTAAAGCCAACAATGCCTTTGGAAAACATCTACCAATTGGCCTTGGAAAACAATGCCGATTATCAATTTGCCTTGAAGACCTCGGAAAGCGCACAGTTATTTACCAGATGGCAACAGTCTTTAAACACACCGGATATTAACCTTGGCCTTTCGTACAGCCAAAATGGAGGGGTATTCCGCAATGAGCTCAATGTCACAGCCGCCATTCCGATCCCGTTGTGGAAACAAAATAAAGGAAATGTGATCAAAGCGAAATACGCCGAAGAAGAGGCAAAGAAAAATATTGAAGTCCAACGGCAGCTGCTGGAATCACAGATCCGTTCAAACTATCAGTCCTGGGAAAATCAGTATAACCAATATTTCACCATTACATCAGACGACCTGCATAACATCGCTGTGGTCTATGATGGCATATTCAATAATTTTAAAAAAGGGAATATTTCTTTAGTTGAGTTCACGGATTTTATGGACAGCTATCGCATATCTATTCTTAAGCTATACGATATGAAAAAGGAAATTATTCTCAACGCCGAACAATTAAACTACCTGGCTCAAACTTCTATATTCAATTCAACTCATGTCAACTAACAAACTTCTTATAGCCACTGTGGCAATAGTACTACTTTACTCTTGCCAAAATCATAAAGAAACAGATAATGCAGCCATTGTCAAAGGTTTCGAAATTAGTGAGACGATGCTTAAATCGACAAGTTTTGCTTCGGTAAAAAAAGAAAATGTGACCGAAGAACTCAACTTCTTTGGAAAGATATCGGCCGATCAAAACAATTATATCGATATTTTCCCGCTCGTTGGGGGGAATGTGGTCTCCGTTAATGTTTCTCTGGGTGATTATGTCCATAAAGGTCAGGTATTGGCAACAATCAGAAGTACGGAAGTTGCCGGTATACAAAAGGATCTTTCGGATGCCAGAACCGATGTGTTACTCGCCGAGAAAAACTACCGTGTGGCCGAAGACATGTATAATGGTAAACTGAGTACAGACAAAGACATGCTGGAAGCAAAGGGGCAATTAACCAAAGCCAAAGAGCAACTACGTCGTTCAGAAGCCGTCAGTCAGATCTACAATGTGCGTACAGGTAATATTTATTCGGTCGTATCTCCAATCGATGGCTACATCGTCCAAAAGAACATCAATAAGGACATGCAGTTGCGTAGTGACCGCAGCGACAACATCTTTGATGTGGCCAATACAAAAGATGTATGGGCAATTCTTAACGTCAACGAAACGGATATCGACAAGATTAGTATGGGCATGCCGGCTATTGTGTCTACCCTGAGCTACCCAGACAAAAAATTCCAGGGCAGTATTGATAAAATCTTTAAGATCATCGACCCCCAGACGAATTCTATGCAGGCACGCGTGGTGCTAGACAATAAGGATGGTTTACTTATTCCGGATAGTAAAGCGACCATTAAAGTGTTGCATCGCTCCAATACGGAAGCGCTCGCAGTTCCTTCCGATGCGGTCATTTTCGATCAAAACAAATATTTCGTATTGATCTATAAATCCCAAAATGACATTAAGATTCGCGAAATACTGCCGATCAAACAAAACGAAGGAACAACTTACATGGCTACGGGGCTACAGGAAGGTGAAAAAGTTGTTGTTAACAATAAACTTTTGATCTATAGAGCATTGAATAATTAATCGGTCTTAGCATTTACACGAATGAACAAATTCATTAAAAATATCATTGCCTTTTCCATTAAAAATAAAGCGTTTACCTTTATTTGGGTCGGTATTTTGGCTATTGCTGGTTTCATTAGCTTTAAAAGCATGCCCATTGAGGCATTTCCCGATGTGACCAATACACAAATAACCATCATTACCCAGTGGAACGGAAGGAGTGCGGAGGAAGTCGAACGTTTCGTAACAACACCAATCGAACTGGGCATGAGTCCAGTCCAAAAGAGAACCAGCATACGGAGCACGACCATGTTTGGCCTTTCTATTGTTAAAATCATCTTTGATGATGGTGTCGACGACACTTTTGCCCGCAATCAGGTCAACAACCTCATGCGGTCTGTGAGCCTGCCAGACAATGTTGATCCTGAAGTACAGCCTCCTTATGGCCCTACAGGCGAAATCTTCCGTTATACATTACATAGCGACCAACGCAATTCACGCGACCTCCTTACTTTACAGACCTGGGTCATTGACCGCGCTTTACGTGGTGTCCCCGGTGTAGCCGATATCAACGTTTTTGGTGGACAGGATTTGGTTTACGAAATAAGTACTGACCCCATTAAACTTGACAAATTTAATCTGACCCCGTTACAGGTATTTGATGCTGTCAGCAAAAGTAACCTAAACGTCGGTGGAGATGTCATCGAAAAAAGTGGCCAGTCCTACGTCGTACGCGGTATTGGTTTGGTCAACTCGATCAATGATATCGAAAACATCACGGTAATCAACCAAAAGGGAAATCCGGTCTTTGTTAAAAATGTGGCCGAGGTAAGAGAAAGCGCAATGCCTCGGGTGGGCCAAGCCGGTTTTGGTAAGAATGATGATGTGGTAGCAGGAACCATCGTGATGCGGAAAGGCGAAAATCCAAGAGAGGTTTTAACTGCTGTAAAAGCGAAAATAGACGAGCTCAACAACAAAATCCTTCCCAAAGATGTCAAAATGCAAACCTTCTATGACCGTGACAATCTCATGGATTTCACGACCCATACCGTTATGCACAACTTGATTGAAGGTATTGTCCTCGTCACCTTGATGGTATTGCTCTTTATGGCAGACTGGCGCACGACGGTCATCGTTTCTATCATTATACCCCTCGCCTTACTTTTTGCCTTTCTATGTCTTAAACTAGCTGGCATGAGCGCCAACCTGTTGTCTTTGGGTGCAGTAGACTTTGGTATTATCATCGACGGTGCCGTGGTCATGGTGGAAGGGATATTTGTCATGTTGGATCACCAGGCTCATAAGCTGGGTATGGAGAAATTCAACAAAATGGCCAAAGCCGGCTGGATCAAACAGACAGGAACAGGTTTGGGAAAAGCAATCTTTTTCTCCAAGCTGATTATCATCACCTCCTTGATGCCCATATTCTCCTTCCAAAAAGTAGAAGGAAAGATGTTTTCGCCACTAGCCTTTACCCTGGGTTTTGCTTTGCTGGGTGCATTACTGTTTACCTTGACACTCGTTCCGGCTTTATCGCATATTCTGCTCAATAAAAATGTGAAAGAACGCCACAATCCATTTGTTGAATTCTGGAATAGAATTGTCGCCAAAGGTTTTGGATTTACATTCCGAAACAAGCGTCTGAGTATGATCGTTGCAATTACTTTACTAGCTGCAATCTTGTTTTCTGCAAAATTTTTAGGGACAGAGTTTTTACCGACATTAAATGAAGGTTCCCTTTGGGTTACTGCCGAGATGCCCATGAGTACTTCATTACGTGAATCGGTTAAAACAACCAAACTGTTAAAGGGTACTTTAGAAACTTTTCCTGAGGTCACCGGCGTACTTTCCCAAACTGGACGAAGCAACGACGGTACCGACCCCAATGGGTTTGGCTTTGTTCAGTTTGCTGTGGCCCTAAAACCTAAAGAGGAATGGACGCGTAAAATCACGATGGATCAGCTGATTGAAGAGATGGACCATAAACTCAAACAATTCCAGGGGATCACCTATAACTATTCGCAGCCTATCTCGGATAATGTTGCCGAAGCAGTTGCTGGTTTCAAGGCCGAAAACGGCATTAAGATCTTTGGCGATAACCTCGCGACCTTAGACCGCCTGGCGAAAGAAGTTTATGCACAGGTCAAAGGTATTCAAGGTATTAAAGAACCCGGTATCATCTTAAATATCGGCCAACCTGAAGTTAGTGTGGTATTGGATCGGACCCGTATGGCGGCGTTCAATGTTCTGCCGGCAGATGCACAAGCGGTACTGGAAATGGCCTTTGGCGGAAAAACCGCTTCCATTTTGTACGATGGTGAGCGCAAATTCAACATTCGCCTGCGTTATGCGCCCGAATATCGGAAAACAGAAAAAGATATTGCACAGCTGATGGTTCCATGTGGCGATGGCACATTAATTCCGTTGAAAAGTATCGCGACCATTGAAAAAGATAATGGTGCTGCTTTTATCTATCGCGACAACATCAAACGTTATATCGGTATCAAATTTTCCATCCGCGACCGTGACTTAGGAAGCACCATAGCGGAAGCACAACAAAAAGTAAGTAAAATTAAGCTTCCAGAAGGATATTCTATTGGCTGGACTGGACAATTTGAAAATCAGCAGCGTGCGACACACCGCCTAGCACAGGTTGTACCGATCAGTTTGATCGTCATCTTCTTTCTATTGTTTATTCTATTCGGAAATATCAAGGATTCGCTGCTCGTGTTGGCCAACGTTCCTTTTGCACTGATCGGTGGAATTATCGCCTTGCACGTGACGGGTATGAATTTTGGAATCTCGGCAGGGGTAGGTATGATCGCATTATTCGGGATATGTATCCAGAACGGCGTTATCCTGATCTCAGAATTCCATCAGAATAAGAAGGAAGGCCTACCCAATGACCAGTCAATCTACAAAGGTGTAAAATCGCGGACACGTCCTGTCGTTATGACGGCTTTGATGGCTTCCATCGGGCTATTGCCGGCTGCATTATCGACCGGTATAGGTTCGGAATCACAGAAACCTTTGGCGATCGTCATCATTGGCGGATTAATCTCAGCGACGATATTGACATTGTTGGTATTCCCAATCATCTACGATATCTTCAACAGAAAAGAGAAAGTACAACAAACAACAGCTGAATAATATTGTCCATATTTTATATACTATATACTTAGACCAGTAAAGGTCATCGGTACTGCCTCACGCTGTGAAGCGACAGGCAGTATCATTTTTCGATAATATTTTTGATGTAACATTTGTATCTATTCCAGGTTTAAAGTTTCAAAAGCAATAAAAAGCCCTTAAGTTTACAACAAATTACCTTCCATTAAGCAGCTGCTGTTTTTTGGATCACACAAACAAACACATATTTATGACTATTCTCACCTTTACAATCATCCTTCTCCTGGGTGCTTTTGTAGCAGGGCTCTTAGGATCCCTGACAGGCTTAGGCGGAGGGGTCGTTGTCATCCCTTTATTGACTCTTCTGTTTCATGTCGATATCCGTTATGCCATCGGAGCGGCCTTGTTGGCTTCCATAGCGACATCGTCCGGTGCAGCCACAGCCTATGTCAAAGAAGGCATCACCAACATCCGGCTTGGCATGTTTTTAGAAATAGCGACCACGATTGGTGCTGTTATCGGAGCTGTCATCGCCATTTACATGCCGACGAACACCATTGCAATCATTTTTGGTGTTGTACTGATCTTCTCCGCAGCAATGACTATACGGAAGAAAAACGAACATGCGCTATCCGGCGGTTCTGCTTTGGCTGAAAAATTGAAACTGAATAGCACCTACCCTGCTGATGGAAAATTGATCCCGTATAAGCTGACCAACGTTGTCGGCGGCTTCTCTTTGATGGGGGTTGCAGGAATACTTTCCGGATTACTAGGAATCGGTTCCGGTTCCCTTAAAGTACTCGCGATGGACAGCATGATGAAAATTCCATTTAAAGTCAGTACGACAACGAGTAACTTTATGATCGGTGTCACCGCAGCTGCTTCTGCAGTGGTCTATTTACAAAGGGGATATATGGATCCAGGTATTGCTTTTCCGGTTATACTAGGCGTATTATGCGGTGCCATTACAGGATCCAAACTCTTAAAGCGCATGAACCCAAAGACTTTACGTATTATTTTCGCCGTCGCCATTACTTTGGTGGCCTTGGAAATGATCTTCAACGGATTCCAGCATAAATTCTAAAAATGGTAGCTTACACGATTTAGGATTTTAAGTTTGTAACGTCCTTCCGCTAGACAATGAAGGACCTAATTACTCAAAATGAAACAAGTATTTTCGAAACACTATTGGGGAGACAAGGACATCTCACTATTAGTAGGACAAATTTTACGAATAGGCGTTATATTGGCGTCCTCTATTCTTATTCTCGGCGGTATCTTCTACCTGATTGTCCATGGACAGGACACCGTACCGAATTATCGAGATTTTGTCGGTGAAGGGAATTCCAATACAACAATTACTGGAATTATTTCAGGGGCCTTTAGCCGAAATATTCCCCAAGTTATACAGTTGGGTGTTCTTTTATTGATTTGCACACCTATTGTACGGGTGATCGGTTCGTTATTTGGCTTTGTAATCGAAAAAGACAGACTTTATATCATCATTACATTGATTGTATTAACCGTCATTATCGGCAGTATACTGAGTGGCGTCAAGGGATAATAAAGCTTTATCTCTTGATCCGCCGCCAAGCGGATTTTTCCAACGCGTATTCAAAATTTTTACGTTCAGGCTCATTTACGTAGCTGACCATCTTTTCGGCCACTTTAATAGCGCCCAAACGCTCCACGGCTTTCTGAGAACGATAGTTTTCTGCCCCCACATGTAGATAGATCCGATCCACAAAGTTGAAGGCAAAGTCAAACATCATCTCTTTGACCAAGGGATTAATTCCTGCCCCCCAATACGCACGGGCATAAAACGTATATCCAACAAAAATAGATTTTTCCGCCTCATCAAGTCCATAGTACCGGGTGCTCCCAATGCAGGCTCCACTTTCCTTATCCAGGATCAAATAAGCAGCCTTACTTTCCAAGGCCCCTTCAAAAAATCCCTGAAAAACCTCTTCCTTCCAGCGATCTTTGTTGGGATGCTGTTCCCAGATCAGGGGATCTTTGGCAACCTGATACAGCGTATCAAAATCCGTTGGTTCGATGATGCGTAATACGACCTTATCATTTTCAAGGGTGTTGGGGGCGACAAACTTCATGAGACACTTTTATAGTTATAGCAATTCAAATATTTTAAATCTGACAAAAGATACCAATTATTGATCAAACTATCCGAATTATGCGAATATCCGGTCAAATATTACACCAAGATGTAGATAGCATCGTCATCTCCACAACATTAATGACAGAAAATAGTCTATAGGCAGATTATTTTACCTTAGAATTGATAGGAATTGGCCGACTTATTCAATTAGCATGGCAAAAAATTCGTATTTTACAGCCAAATGGAACAATTCAAGGAATTTGTAAAACAGCGTATTGATGTCACTGAGGAAGAACTAAATGACATCGTCTCACGTTATCAGGTACGGAAAATAAAGAAAAAAGAATACTTTCTCCGGGCAGGCGAGGTATGCCACCATGAAGCATACGTGATCAGCGGTTTATTTAAATCATTCTATGTCACCGCCGATGGGATTGAACATATCCTACAGTTTGCAATTGAAGATTGGTGGATCGGTGATATTGCCAGCTTCAATTATCAGGAGCCGGCCCTCCAAAACATTCAGGCCCTGGAAAACTCCGTCGTCCTGACCCTGTCAAAAAAGGCTAAGGACAAACTTTACGAAGATCATCCCATCTTCGAGAAACTCTCCAGGATTATGGCACAACGTGCGCAAATCGCATCGCAGCACCGTATTATCTCGAGCATAGGTTTCACAGCACAGGAACGCTATCTGGATTTTATCAAAAGGTACCCTAAAATCTATCCGAGGATCTCCAATATGCAATTAGCGTCCTATCTTGGTGTTACGCAGGAGTTTCTTAGCCGCCTAAAAAGACAGATCTTAAAGCCGAATCGAAATTCTTGACCTACATCAATTTTTTCTTTGTCTGTTTATCCCACCTTTGCAGAAGCTTGTTCAAACAAACAATTTGAACTTTTGAAGGTTAGATAAATAAAAAAAAGAAAATAAGATGAATAAATTTTTCCAAATTCTGGCAGCGGCAGTATTAATGGTTAATGTTGCTGTGGCACAAGTAAAATGGTCTGCGGACCCTGCACATACCAATGCGAGATTTGATGTAAAACACCTTGGTATCAGCTTTGTTGATGGTGAATTTACAAAGGTAGAAGGAACAGTTGAAACCCCAACAGGAACAAGTTTCAATAATGCCAAAGTTAATTTCGCTATCGACGTCAATAGCATTGATACACGCATTGCTGCGCGTGACAACCACTTGAAGACCGATGATTTTTTTGCTGCGGAAAAATTCCCTAAAATGACATTAAAGTCTATCAGTTTTAAAAATGCGAAAGTAAAAGGAAAATATGTGATGATAGCGGATCTGACGATTCGTGATGTAACGAAAAAAGTAACTTTCGAGGTGACGCAAAACGGCGGAATCATTACGGATCCTTGGGGAAAAACACGTGCTGGATTTACAGCTAAAACAAAAATTAACCGTCAGGATTTCGGCATGAAATACAATGATAAATTACCTTCGGGCGTAGAAGCGGTTGCTTCTGATGTCGACATCATTGTCAATACCGAACTGGTGTTGAACTAATTGAAAATAATAAATCACACTAACATAAAGGGGTGTCCAAAAAAATTGGACACCCCTTTTTATGCAATTTTATACCAAGCTCTGGCTACAGCAATCCAGCTATGGAATGCTCAAATAAAGGGCTTTGACCTGACGTTATTGAGCAGCTTATTTTTTATAAGCCTTTTAACATCCCGCCGTCCAGAGGAATATTGGCTCCAGTCAGATAACTTGCATATTCGGAGCAAAGGAAAGCGACGAGATAACCGTATTCTTCAGGTTTACCCAGACGCTGCGCAGGAACCTGTTTTAACCGCAATTGCAGCGCTTCCTCGTAAGATATACCCATACGTTGAGCGTCAAGATTGGTTAGCGACTGGATACGGTCCGTATCAAAAAGGCCTGTCAAGATGCTATTGACCGTCACCCCCTCCTTAGCGACATCCGTTGCCAGCGATTTACTCCAGCTAAGCAATGCTGTACGGATCGTATTAGACAACACTAAATTAGATACCGGTTCTTTCACAGTTGAAGAAGACACATTAATAATACGTCCGTATCGATTTGCCAACATATAAGGCAGCGCACATGAGGTCGTGTAACAGTGATTTTGAAATAAGAGCTCAAAAGCATGCTGGTAATCCGCCAGATTTTTTTGGTCTATGGTTCCTGCTTGCGGCCCATTCGAATTGTTGATTAAAATATCCACCTTATTCGACTCAAAGTAATGTTCGATCTGTTTTTTGTATGCTTCGTGATCGTTATAATCTACCAGGATATATTGGTGTACCTGTCCTTTGGAAGTATCCAGACCTTCACAGGTACGTTGTAGCTTTTCCTCATGTCGGGAAGCCAATGTTACAGATACGCCACATGAGGCAAGCACTTGGGCAATACCTGCTCCTATACCAGCAGAGCTCGCTCCGATCAGGGCTTTTTTCCCATTTAGATTGATTTCCATATCTTTTTATTTTTTATTTTATAGCGTGTATGTATGCATAGCCAATCATCGTAGCTGAAAATGCGTTCTAACCCCGGTTAATCGTTGTCCTTTGCTCGGATCATAGCAACAAATAAATATATGGCAAAGACCCATGCTGAGCCAAGGCATATCCAAGCAAAAATGGGAATTCCCCACCACTGTGGTTCTACGCGTGCGACAATAATCATCCCACCCAGTAAATTGAGTGACATAAACATAATTCCGATGACAATACGATTCACACCTTTGCGTAGAATCGTATTAAAGGATCGGGCACTGATCAATCGATGGTTGAGCGTAAAATTTCCTGTTCGAAATAAGCGCACAAGGGCCCGCATATCTTCAGGGAGTTTTTCAACATCGCGTGCAAAAGATTCAACTTTGTGTTTCCCTTTTTTGAAGATTGCCTCTGGAGAGAGCCTCTCCATCATAATCCTTCGAGCAAAGGGTTTGATACTCTCCATAATATTGAGATCGGGATACAATTGGCGTCCAATACCTTCCATCAACGATATACCGCGCATCAACTGATAAATATATTCTGGAAAATACAAACGATTGTCGCCAATAATTTTCCAAAGTTTATTGAACAGTACATCTAAACTTAGGTCTCCGAGCGATACATTATCGATCATATCAAAGATCTCGTAGAGCGACCGTTCAAACTGATTACGATCCGGAATATGACTAACCACAGCAACGTCTTCAATCACATCCGCAAGTCGCACTGCATCTTCGGAAATAGCCGATTGAATAAACTCTTCAAGCTGCCTACGGTCTATACCTAATAATTTACCCATATTACCAAAATCCAAAAAAGCGATCCGTCCATCGGGCATTACCATCATATTTCCGGGATGAGGATCGCCATGGAAGAAACCATGGATAATCACTTGCTCGAGGTACAAATTGATCCCATTTTTTACCAGTGTCTGGACATCCATTCCCCGGCGCTTAATTTCATCGGCATCGGTTACCTTGAAACCATCAAGATATTCCATACATAGAACACGGTCTGAGGAGAGTTCAGGATAAACCCGCGGTGTCTTAATCAATTTATTCCCTTTAAAGTTCTTTGCGAAGCGATCGATGTTATGCCGCTCAATCACTAAAGACATCTCTTCCTGCAGGGTCATTGCAAAAGATTCAACAATCAGCGAAAGATTAAGATTTTCCAGCACATCATTGTACATGGTTAGAATTTTGGCAATATCACGCATGAGTGCCAGATCACAGCGCATCACCTCATCGATGCCGGGACGGCGCACTTTTAACACGACTTGGGTTCCATCTTTTAAGGTCGCACGATATACCTGTGCAATAGAGGCCGCAGCAAAAGGTTCGGCAGCAATCTCCTGGAAATGTACATCAATATCCAGCTCAAGTTCTTCCTTGAGATACGATTTAATATCCACTTCAAAGGGGGGAACATTATCCTCAAGGCGCTTAAGTTCATCTACGAGATCTTGGGGCAACAACCCCTCCCGTGTTGAAGCCGATTGTCCAAGCTTGATAAAAGCAGGACCGAGCTCCTCAAGAGCCATGCGAATACGGGCATAAACACTGATATTATCGACGTCAATAGCATGTTCTACAGCAGATCGGGATCCCTTCCAGGGCAATCGAGCGATCGCATCTTTAAAACCATATTTGGCCAATATACTTAAGATCTGGGAACTGCGCTGTAACTTCTTTGTCGGATTAAACATAACGGACAACGGTTTTCAATGACAATATACGAAATATCCATGCCCCAAAAAGCAAACACCTATAAAATGAAGCGGATATTCCATATGGACTAAAAAAACTAATCAGAAGGAGATGAAACAAAAACCTTACCTATTTTAGTTCTGGTCATTTTGACAGGAAAATCAAGTCTTCAACAGCATAAAATACATGCAAGTTGGCTGTAAATTATTCGGCTTCCATTTGGTCAAGCTTTTCCTTTATCTGTGTAATATAATTGCTATAATAAGCACGAATCATAAATTCTGTCAGACCAACAACAAGAACAATGGAAGTAATTGCGGAAAGGATCATCCACATAATAAAGTTAGGATCCTGTTGGAAAGTATCCTTGAAATGGTATAATCGATCAAACCAGATGGTAGTCCTATTCTGTGCAATCATAATAAGATAAAGAAATAAAGCTTGCGGAATCATTACATAGGCCGCAATCCGATAGGTCTCTACGGCATACTTCAAATCGTAATACAACTTGAGCAAGTGTTCTTTAGAAGCCAACAACTCGATCTTTTTTGTACTCTTTACCAAATAAAAGAACCTCCGGTAATATAAAAGACTGGATAAGGATATCTGTACGATAAAAAAGTAATACGCAAATGCAGCATAACCTTCAATCTTATACATCGGCAAAATAGGCACCAAAAACAGAAAGCCCATACACACGGCCCAAGAAATAAACTCACGTTTGATATTCTTGCGCAGCTTACCCATGATATTACCGACTTCCTTATAGTATTTGAGATTTGGATTCTGTAAATCCTCGTCTGTAGGCTGTTCCTGCCAAGATTTTTTTAACTCATCAAAATTCATAGGTGTATTTTTTAATGATTTGTTGAATTCGCTCCTTCGTGCGGTTTAATTTTACGCGGGCATTGACTTCCGATATACCCAGATTTTCTGCAATCTCGCGATGACTCTGACCTTCCAAAAACAAAAATATCAAGGCTTTTTCAATGGCGTTAAGCTCTTGAACAGCCTGATAAAAGACTTTCAGTTGCTCATCTTTATCGGTGTCGTAAGTTTCTTCTGCAAAATCATGCCGCTCCTCTAACGCCTCAAAGATCTGATGTTTCTTTTCTTTTTTTAAAAATACCATTGCGGTATTGAGGGCAACACGGTACATCCATGTTGAAAATTTACTCTGTTGCTTAAATGTCGCATAGGATTTCCACAGCTGATAGACAATCTCCTGATACAGATCTTGCCGTCCCTCATGGTCATCCATATACATGCGGCTCACCTTAACGAGAATACCTTTATTCTCGTCAATCAGTCGAAGAAATTCTATTTCTGATGGGTTCACCTTGCGATTTTTCTTTAAATATATTTAGGTAATAAGTATAGCAAACAAACAAAGTGTTACAGCTTTATTTAAAAATATGTAAATTGTTATGAAAAAAGAGGCTAATCGCTGAAGATTATGGAGAATATATTTTATCAAGGTCAGATTATATGGGCGCAGATCGATGCAAATAGACATATGCGGCATTCTGCTTACGCAGATATCTGCGCACAGGCCCGCAGTAACATGTTGAACAAAATGGGCTTTTCACTGGATAAATTTGCCGAATTTCATATCGGTCCAATTTTATTTCGGGAAGAACTCATCTATTTTAAAGAAGTGCATCTGGATGAATATGTACAGGTAAAAGTAGAGCTGACAAAATATAATAAAACGAATAGTCGTTTTTCATTTATACATCAGGTTTTTCGTAATGACGGAGTTTTGTGCTGTACCGTCAACGTCGATGGAGCCTGGCTCGACCTTCAAAAGCGGAAATTAACGAAGTTACCGGAAGAGATGGAGCCTTATCTCGCCAAAATTCCCCGATCTGAAAACTATGCGGAAACTGAATAGTCTTTTCATCACGTCAGGACCATCCTGACAAAAGAAAAATCCCTCGGAACACAAACGGAACTCCGAGGGATTAAAACATAAACTAAACCTAAAAACTATTGTCTTCTGCTCACCTTTGGTCATTCCCAAAATGAACTATTTCTTGTATGCTGCTGGATTATTTAACTTCAATCAGACGTTTTGCAATGATTGCATCTTCTTTCTTGCCAACAGTCAAAATTAATATACCACCTTCATAGGCAGCCTCGATATTGCTATAATCTACGGTCTCTGGCAATGTAAATGATCTTGAGAACGAAGAATAATTGAATTCTTTTTTGCTGTATAATTTTTCTTCACTCACACTTTCCTCTTTTTTCTCAGCTGAAATGGTAATTAGATTTTTATCAACATTGATCTTAAAATCCGATTTATCCAATCCAGGCGCTGCCATTTCAATTTTAAATGATTTTTCAGATTCTGATATATTGACCGCAGGTACACGGGACACCAAACGATCGGAGATGAAATTATCATTGAATAAGTTGTCGAATACAGTGTTTACAAATGGATTTACTGCATCGGTGTTTAAACTTTTTGTAGGGAATTTAATTAATGCCATTTTTTGTCCTCCTAATTTTTTGTTTTATTGTTAAGCTTTTTTGTTCCAAACTATTTGAAGAGAATTATTCAATTTACGTACCAGCAGGTTTTAAAAGACAAAATGTCATTTAAAAATAAAAATTAATGTCATTTTGTCTTAAAAACAAGCTATTTTTAACTACTTAGCGATCAATTTGTCATCGGCGGACCCCTGCCTATCCCAAATTGTCCCTATACACACTAACGTATAGGAGACAAAACAGTTTATCAGAAATTGTCATTTTTTATTAGGAGCCGAAACGGAGCATTCAATTAGCAGCGTACCGTATAAGAGAAAAAGCTTTTATGAAACGTTGTTATTTTTACTGAGCATCTCAAATAGAGCGTTCAAAAAACATTAAGGTTGATTTTGTTCCAATGAAGCAATCAATAAGGATTTGACAGCATCGTAAATATAGTCCTTAGCCTCTGCATAGGAGATCCCATAACGTCGCGGTACGACATCAGCATAATGTGGAAATGGCGCAAATAGTTTATCATAATAGGCATCCAGTTGTACTATGGTCGGCAACTCAAAAGCCAAACGAAGCTGAAACCGCCGGATAATGGCTGTATCCAATATTTCAGGATGATTCGTTGCTGCAATCAATACCGCTTCAGCAGGAAAATAATCGATCAGCTGTATAATGGTGTTCACGAGACGGCGCATTTCACCAACATCCTTTTCTTCACTAATCCGCGCCTTTCCGATCTGATCGAATTCATCTAAAAACAGAACTGCTTTTTCACGCCCTGCTTTATCAAAGACCTGTTTGATGTGCTGCGAGGTTTCGCCAATACGAGAAGAAATGAGGTTGCTCAAATTCAACACATAAATTGGTTTTTCTAGCGCTGTAGCCAGCGCTTTCGCCGTTGTTGTTTTTCCGCAACCCGAATAACCGTGCAGTAAAATCTTATTGCTCACCGGCAGACCATATTGCGAAAGCTCTTTAATATAACGATGCTCTTTAATCAGCTGATGCAGCTTTTGACGGCTGTCCTCTTCCAAGAAAACATCCTCCAAAGCAATCCTTTCCTTATCGGCTATGACAAGATCGTAAATATTCATACTATTAATTTAAGACTATCAGATAACGATTGGCAAAACTAATTCTTTCAGTTGATATTGCGCTGATCCAGTTTCGTTTTAATCCTTGAAATATTTAAGGCTAACTTGGGAGCAGGAAAGGTCCCCACCAAAGGGAGGGTTCGATTTGCGTATCACCACTTCGATCGTCAGAGCATGGGATACTCTTTCCCGAATCTGTTCGAGTATTTCTGAAGCCGCAGATTCCAGTAGCTTACGTTTAGGTAGCATGACACCGGCTGTAATCTGGTAAAGTTCTTCGTAATTGAGCGTATTGTTTAAATCCTCTGTCTCGGCATTCAAAAAGGGAAAACATACGTCAATAGAAACAAAAAATTCATTGCCTAGCACCTGTTCTTCTTCATAGTAACCTATTGGTGCATAGAACCGGGCTTCTTTCAGCGATACTGTCTGTAAAATGGTTGCCATGCACAAACCTACTGAAATTGTTCCAAACAAGTGGGATTATTTGTATATTTAACCATACCAAAAACCCAACAGATGAACTTTTCTTTATCCTCAGCGATAGCAACAACACTCTTATTTGGCGCCACTGCATTACAGGCCCAAACAAATATGAAACCCAGCGACACCGAATATTATAGTCCGGTACCACCGACAGTAACAATCAATCAGGGTGTACCAAGCGATGCCATTGTCCTTTTTGACGGCAAGGATCTTAGGCAATGGAAAAGTGAAAAAGGCAAAGCCAATTGGACAGTGGCCAACAACGTACTTGAAGTAAAACCGGGGGCTGGAGCCATTGAGACCAACGAACACTTTAGCGATTTTCAATTGCATATTGAATGGAAAAGCCCCGAAGTAATCAAAGGCGAGGGCCAAGGAAGAGGCAATAGCGGAATTTTCCTCCAAGGGCTTTATGAAATTCAGGTATTGGACAACAATAACAACCCAACCTATGTCAACGGCGGAGCAGGCAGTATTTACAAACAGCGCCCACCCCTGGCGCAGGTAATTGCTCCGGACAAATGGCATGTGTACGATATTATTTATAAAGCACCTCAGTTCAATAAGGATGGAATCTTGACCGCTAAAGGAACAGTAACGGTCCTACATAACGGCGTCATTGTACAAAACAATACCCAAATCGATGGCACAACCGAATACATCGGACTACCAAAGCAAATAAGCCACGGACCAGGTCCAATTGTATTGCAGGATCATGGTGATTTGGTCCAGTTCAGAAACATCTGGCTACGTAAACTATAGCTCAGCGGCAAGACGTAGCGGTTTATAGCAAACAATTTAAGTTAGAAAAGCAACAATTCTGTACTAGGTTTTATAGGGCTATTTCCCTAATTTAGCCCTATAAAATTTAAAAACAAACGGAATGTAATGAGCTACTTGCGCCTTTAATTTCCTATCGCAACAGGTTTAGAAGCCTCATGTGATTATTGGACTAATGAAGCGCAAAATAACCACTGGAATGGGCTCACGTATGACGTTGTGTATAAACATTCACACAATATTACAGTTTAATGAAAAGAATTGCGCTATTCTTCTTGTTGTCGAGCTCCATCAGCAGCTATGCACAACGCAACCTCAATTTAGAAGAAACAGTATTTGGACCCCGAACTTACGCCCCAACATCAATAGCCGGAGCATCGTGGATCCCAAAATCAAACAAGCTCTCCTATCTCGATAAATCGTACCAGAATCTATTATCAAAAAGCGCTTCCAACAACTGGAGCGAAACTAATCTAGCCTCTAAAGCAGACCTCGAAGCAGCATTGAAAACGGCTATTCCGGGCGAAACATTCAATCTGCGGATGTTTCCTTACGACTATAAATGGCGTGATGGAAACGCGCTATTACTCCAAGTCGATGGAAAAGATAAAACTTACACGGTGACCTACAATATCAAATCAAAAAATATTGAAAGCTTTATCGGCAATGACAACAAGGGAGCTAATCGCGAGGTATGTTCTGATTTTTCAAAAATCGCCTACTTAATAGACAATAACATTGCAATTGTTGACAAAGACGGCAAAATTACTTCCGTCACCAACGATAACGACAAAGGAATTGTCAATGGTAGTGATTACACCCATCGCCAGGAATTTGGCATCAAGAAAGGAATGTGGTGGAACAATCAAAATGACAAACTGCTGTACTATCACAAAGACGAAACGATGGTCGCCAATTATCCATTACCGCAATGGAGTTCCAAAATTGCGGATATCAAATGGATAAAATATCCAATGACAGGTCAAAAATCGGAAGAAGTTTCGTTGATCGTTTACAACACCACCACGGGACAAAAGGTAACCCTCCAAACCGGTGAGCATTCAGAGCAGTATTTGACCATGGTTACCTGGGATCCTTCTGGTAAATACATCTACGTCGGAGTACTTAACCGTGGGCAAAATGATCTTAAAGTCAACAAATATAATGCAGAAAACGGTTCTTTGGTCAAAACCCTGTTTGAAGAAACTGCGACAACCTGGGTTGAACCTGAAAACCCATTGACATTCTTACCAAACAAACCGGATCAATTCCTTTATCAATCCGATAGAGATGGTTATAATCAACTTTACCTCTACAACACGGAAGGTAATCTGATCAAAAAACTCGGCTATAAAGACATCGTTATGGAGGCATTGCTCGACTTTTCGGCTGATGGCAGCAAAGTAAGCTATACAGGAGTCACCAACAACGGTTTAGATCGCCAATTATTTGAGGTCGACCTAAAATCAGGGAAAACGGTTCAATTAACAAATGAATCGGGCACGCATCATGCTGCACTAAGTAGCGATGGCAAGTATATCTACGATCAATATAGTAATTTAAAAACACCAAATAAAGTTCAGGTCAAAGAAGTTAAATCTGCTAAAGAAACTACCTTAGTCAATGCAGAAAACCCTTTTTCCGGAAAAATAAATGATCCTAAAATCGAATTTGTACAGTTGACATCCGCAGATGGGAAATACCCATTGACAGGACGTATCATTTATCCCAACGACTTTGATCCAGCTAAGAAATATCCGGTCATGTATTATTTATACGGCGGATCACATTCGCAGCTTGTTTCCAACAAATGGCTAGGAGGCGCTGGATATTTTGACATGTATATGGCGCAACAGGGCTATATCGTCTTCACAATGGATAATCGCGGCACGAATTACAGAGGCCGTGATTTCTATACAGCTACGCATCGCAACCTCGGTCAAAATGAAATGGCCGACCAGATGAAAGGAATAGAGTTCCTTAAATCAAAATCTTTTGTTGACCAACAGCGCATGGGTATTTTCGGGTGGAGCTTCGGTGGTTTTATGACAACTTCCTTCATGCTCCATCATAACGATATCTTCAAGGCTGCAGTAGCTGGAGGTCCTGTAATCGACTGGAAATTTTATGAGGTGATGTACGGCGAACGTTACATGGACACGCCGCAAGAAAATCCGGAAGGTTATAAATTGACATCGCTCCTCAATAAAGCCGATCAACTGAAAGGAAGACTATTGATTATTCACGGCGCACAAGACCCTGTCGTTGTACAACAAAACAGCATGGAGTTTTTAGAAGCCTGTATTAAAGCCGGAAAGCAAGTAGATTATTTTCTATACCCGACTCATGAACACAATGTAATGGGAAAAGACCGTATTCATATGTACGAAAAAATTGCGGACTACTTCAATCAGCACCTCAAAAACCCATCATAAAGTCGGGAAAACAAGAAAAACCAAAAAGGCATCTTTCAATAGGAAAGGTGCCTTTTTGGTTTTATACTATACAATACGTATCTTTAATAGCAACGCTTTAACCGATTATCCACAGGCTTTGAAAAAGAACATTCCTTTTATCCTGATCATACTGCGCCTTGTCTTAGGCCTGTTGCTATTGCTCTTTTACTGGCTCAAAGTGGACCATTTTAAATGGTATGCAATTTCATTTCTTGTAATCGGATTGTTGAGCGACATATTTGACGGCATTATCGCCCGTAGGCTAGCGGTCTCCACAGCGCTCTTACGCCGCTGGGATTCCAGTGTTGATCTCCTGTTTTTCGCCTGTATTACATGGGCAAGCTACTTGAGCTGTCCCCAATTTTTTAAGGATCATGCAACATTAATCTTGATCCTGGTCGGATCAGAGATAGTAACCTACATCATTAGCTTTGTAAAATTTAAAAAAGAAATTGCAACACACTCCATTGGCGCGAAGGTCTGGACGCTGTTTTTATTTGCGTTTCTGGTCGAACTATTGCTTCATTGCCAGTCGACAATCTTATTTCAGTTGACAATCTGGCTAGGCCTGCTCACACGTCTGGAAATTATTGCTATTATCCTGACGCTCAGAAACTGGTCTAACGATATCCCAAGTATCTACCACGCTATCCAGCTACGCAAAGGAAAGACAATCCGAAAAAACAAGTTGTTCAATAGTTAATGTGACTCCTGATCCAAGCCTTCGGATAAACTATACAGTGTCCAGTGTTTTGTTTTTATAGCCTGAGATTCTGCCCGAAGCAATCGGATAAAATCCTGCACCCCAACTTCCTCATTCCCATTACCATGAATCAGGACAATACTTCCGTTTTTGGCCTGCTGCCCTTTTGCCAACCAGGCATCCGAGCCTACCACAATAAGACCATAGGACAATAGTTGCTCAATGATACGCCGATCGGAAACTAAGCCCGGACAACGAAAAAATACCGAAGGCAGAAGACCGTTTTTCAGCATCAATTTTTCATTCTCCAACACTTCATAACCTAGATTCGTATTTTTGGAAAGCAAAAAATTGGATGTTAAAGGATTACTAGTAAAAACATGGTCATACGTATGATTGACCCAGGTAATCTTTACTCCCTTTGCATCCAATGACTTTAGCCATGCCAGATCTGCGGCATGATTTAGCATCCATTTACCCGAAACAGAAACGGCCAGTGGCAGGCTGCGATCTATCCCCTTAAACGTAGCGAGAAGATCTTCAAAAATAGCCCTGTCCAAAGGTTTGTGTGAAGGACATAGATCAATCGTCAAATTAATACCAGCCTCTTTGGGAAGCCTAAAATTCAGCCCCGCATCCTGTAAGTTGTTTTCAGTTTTTCTGACTAAAGAAAAACAGCTTTCGTATACCGAACCACTTAGACTTTTTGTAACCTGAGCCGCATCGTTGTACAGAACGCTGACCGATCGATCTCCTACTACACGCGTTTGCAGTGTAGTAGGATCTACCGTTAAATAATATTTTACAGTATTTGTCGTGAAACTACGGATCCCAACCAGAGAATTATTATTTTCACGGAGAATTAACCACTCGGTTCTATAGTTTTCTAAATTGGCAAATGAAACCTGTCCATGAGAGAGTAGGGCGCACACCAAAAATAGACCAACAAAAATGAGCTGTTTCATCATCAGTTGCCACTCGTTCTTTTAGACTGTAGATTTGTTGGCCATACCGTCGGCTTGCCATCTTTATCAATTGGCAATGTGATCTTATCGCGGGAGACCAACGTAGGCTCTTCACAGGCAAGGTAAGTCAAAATCGCAACGATAATGGCGTTTTGTTTTACTTCATCAAACACAATCTTATCATAGGTATCCCGATTGGTATGCCAGGTCACCTTACCATAGTCCCAGGATGTGGAAGAGAGCCCAAAGGCCGGAATTCCTTTCTGAACGAAAGAAGAGTGGTCACTCCCCCCTGTCCCCGGCATGCCTGGAAAACTGGTTTGGATTTCATTACGGAACTCTTCAGGCAAATATTGCACCCAGCGGCTTATATATTCGTAAGATTTTTCAAAACCACTGCCTCCTATCCGGACAATTCGCCCTGTGCCGTTATCCTGATTCCATACCACCTGTATATTTTTAGCGATCTCGGGATGATCTTCGACAAAAGCTGAAGAGCCATTCAGCCCCTGCTCCTCACTTCCCCAGTTACCGACCAAAATCGTTCTTTTATTATCCGGGTAAACCTTCCTTAAAATGCGGACAGCCTCCATCATGGTAATTACTCCTGTCGCATTGTCTGTCGCTCCCGAAGCGCCGTCCCACGAATCTAGATGCGCCGAAAGCACAACATACTCGCCCGGTTTTTCCTTTCCCTTGATCTCCGCGATACTATTATAGGTCTTTGATATTCCAAGCTCTTTTGAATTTCCCTGTAGCGAAACCCGAGGTTTGACCCCATGTTCTGCCATGCGGTATAACAGACCATAATCTTCCAGACCGACGTTAAATACCGGAATTTGTTTGGACTTCGCATCAAAAATCCGTGTAATACCGGGCAATTCCGTCCAATAGGAATCGATGACACCAACGGCACCAGCATTCTCCAAAGCCAATGGCAATGTCCGACGCGTGCTTCCCGTATAGGACATACTACTCTCCCATTTTTTCAACTGATCATTTTTTAAGGCTTGATATTTTTCATAACCTTTCGGGGAAGCTGACTCCTTCCAGTTGGCATCTGACCGTCCCGAAAGCGGATTCATTCCAATCAATACGATCTTGCCTTTGACTGTCTTAAGCCAAGACTGAAAATCAGACGGGGAGCTAAATAAGGGCATTACCACAACCTCGGCTTCAACCCCTTTCTCCTTGGTCACGGGACTGAACGCCAACTGTGTACCTTCCAAAGATTTTATGCGGGGATAGGTCATCGTCACCTGAGAAGTTCCTCGTTCCCAGGAACGCCATTCACCATAGGGCTCGTTGCGAGCCTGTGCGCCAAGCGCATTATAATTTTTGACAACCCAATCATGCGCCTGTTGCATTTGTGGACTCCCGACAAGACGGGGGCCAATCATATCGACAAGCTCAAACGCATACTTCTCCAATTGTGAATTTGCATTTGCCTCCTGCACAATTGATGAAACCATCGCTTCTTTATTTTGAGCAAAAATAGCTGGAGCGCTCAGCAATAGAAGTGCCAGCCCTAAAGATTTCATTCCACGCTGTTTCATTAAATCTACCTTCATGTATATATCTTTATTTATTGTATAATTCTCTGTTAATACGCTAACACTACGAGCGCAAACTACGTGTTGCTATATTCCACTAGCTCTCAAAGAAGCTCCAGAAAAAGACAGTGCTCCGGTCACCTTAGTTAATTTAGAAACCCAAAGTTTCCTGTGATTGGTTTTTCCGAAAATTACTAAAGAATATTTAAAAACACACATTCATTTTTAATCAATTAAATAATATACCCTTATTTAGTTGAAAAGAAAACATAAAAAAGCCTGAAAAGAAACTTTCCAGGCTTTACCAAATATAGATATGAGGGTTGATTAGTTACACGGCTTCCACTTTGGATTTTTCGTAGCTCTCTTGGTGAACCGAGGCCACAGCCCGACCCGATGGATCATTCAGATTCTGGAAAGAAGCATCCCAAGCTAAGGCTTCCGGCGTACTGCATGCGACAGATTTTACCGATGGAACAGTTTGTGCTGCCGCTGTTGAAGGAAAATGCGATTCGAAAATTGTCCGATATAGAAACTCTTCTTTGTTTTTCGGGGTGTTTATCGGGAAGCGCGTTGAAGCCTCGGCAAACTCCTGATCAGAAACTTTACTTTCAGCCTGTTCTTTCAAGGTATCGATCCAGCTATAGCCTACACCGTCAGAAAATTGCTCTTTCTGGCGCCATGCGATGCTTTCTGGCAGATAGTCTTCAAATGCCTTACGTACAACCCATTTCTCCATCCTTCCTTCGCGAATCATTTTATCGGAAGGGTTGATACGCATCGCAATGTCCATAAATTCTTTATCTAGGAAAGGTACACGCCCTTCAACACCCCATGCTGCAAGTGATTTATTTGCCCGCAGACAGTCGTACAGGTAAAGCTTTTTCAGCTTACGTACAGTTTCCTCGTGAAATTCCTGTGCATTTGGCGCTTTATGAAAATAAAGATACCCACCAAAGAGTTCGTCTGAACCTTCACCCGACAATACCATTTTAATGCCCATTGATTTGATTACACGAGCTAATAAATACATCGGTGTAGAAGCACGTACCGTCGTGACGTCATAAGTCTCCAAGTGGTAGATCACGTCACGGATCGCATCCAATCCTTCTTGGATGGTAAAGTTGATCTCGTGGTGTATTGTTCCGATATGATCTGCTGCTTTCTGTGCCGCAATTAAATCCGGTGCTCCCTTCAATCCCACCGCAAATGAATGCAGTTGAGGATACCAGGCATCTTCTTTGTCGTCACTTTCGATACGTTTGGATGCAAACTTCTTCGTTACTGCGGCAATAACCGATGAATCCAATCCACCAGACAGCAGTACACCGTAAGGTACATCTGACATTAATTGACGATGAACCGCATCTTCCAAACCTTTGCGCAAAACAGCGATATCGGTCTCGTTGTCTTTTACAACATCGTAACTTTCCCAATCACGTTGATACCAGCGCTGCGGAGCTTTCCCCGTTTTGCTATACAAGTAATGCCCCGGAGGAAATTGTTCAATCGTCGTACAGAAACCTTCCAGTGATTTTAATTCGGATGCAACGAACAATTGCCCCTGTTCATCTTCACCATAATATAGAGGGATAATTCCCATATGGTCACGTGCGACAAAAAAGGAATCATCACGTGAATCATAGAGTGCAAAACCAAAAATACCATTTAATTCATCCACAAATGAGGGACCTTTCGCTAAATATAATGCCAACACAACTTCAGAGTCACTTTGTGTCGAGAACTCATAATCAGGAAGGCTATTTCTTAATTCATGGTGGTTATAGATCTCGCCATTAACTGCTAGTACAACTTTACCGTCCGGACTGTACAATGGTTGACTTCCAGATTTAGGGTCAACAATAGCTAACCGCTCGTGTGCCAATAAAGCTTTCTCACCGGTGAATATACCCGACCAGTCCGGACCACGGTGGCGAATACGTTTTGACATTTCTAATACTTGAGATCTCAATGAGCTTGCAGGTTGCTTTAATTCAAAAGCGCCAATAATTCCACACATATTATGAAAATTTTAAATATTTCGTTTTTACATTATGTTATTGACACAAAGTAAAACAATTAAAAACTAAATTCATAATAATTTTTAATATTTATTATATTTTTATCAAAAATACTTTTCAAAACAAACAAAATTATCAATGAAACACTTATTTGTTTACAATAATCACACAATCTATTAACAATTGATCTGCAGATTAATCGTTAAATTAACATCGTAATCAAATAACCAGGACATGGATCTAATTAGAACCTTCTACAGTGAACTTGCACTGACTCCACAGGAATTAACTGCAATTACAGAAAAACATGAAGCCATAACCGTCAAAAAGGGCGATTTTATATTGACCAAAGGACAGGTTTCAAATGCTTATTACTTGATTGAGTATGGACTTACACGCTCCTTTTTACACGATTATGAAGGCAATGAAGTTACCATAGGCTTCTGTACGGACAATGATGTTGTCATTGAAGTCGCCTCTTTTTTTCAACGCCATCCAACGGTGGAAAATATCCAGGCACTCATGGAAACCCGTCTCTGGAAAATAAAGTTTGAAGATTTTCAGGAACTTTTTCATCAGATTCCTGAATTTAGGGAATGGGGGCGTTCTTGGATGGCCAAGGAACTTGTTCACAGTAAAAATAGGGCTATTGCCATGATTACCGAACCTGCTACTACCCGCTATTTGCGCTTGATTAAAGAAAAACCAATATTGATACAGCAGGCACCACTCAAGCATATTGCTTCCTACCTGGGCATCACCGACACTTCCCTAAGCCGCATCCGGAAAGAAATTGTCCACGGAAACTAAACCGTGGTAACGCCCAAAGGACTACTTTTTTAAATCTTGCCTTAAGGCAAGATTTTTAAGAAAACTTCAGCTTAATTTTACCAATGTGCTTCCAAGCTATTTATATAGTCTTATAGGAAGGAAAAATTGAGAAAAGAGTTAAAAGAAGTAATCATTATATTCAAAAATTAGAAATCATGGCAAAATTACACGCTTATCTAAATTTCGACGGAAACTGTGAAGAAGCATTCAACTTTTATGAAAAAGTCTTCAATACAAAAAATCCTGGCTTCATGCGTTATGGAGATATCCCTGCCGACCCACAGATGCCACCTGTTCCAGACGAAGCAAAAAACAAAATCTGTCATACAGCAATTTCGATCAACGGCGATAGCATGCTGATGGGAGCTGATGTCGTACCTGCTTTTGGACAACAATATATCCAAGGAAACAACAGCTATGTCATGCTGATGTGCGAAAGCACCACCGAAGCGAAAGCTTTGTACGATGCCCTGAGCACCAATGCAAAGGTCGTTGAAATGCCACTCGGCGAAACATTTTTTGCCGAACTATACAGCGCTTTTCAGGATCAATTCGGCATTTGCTGGATGGTTTATTTTGGTGGAAACAAAGAACAGGATTGCGAAAGTAACGCTTAAGCCAACTGCTTAGTCGACAAAATAGTTGAAAAAGAAAGGGCAGTAATCTATTGTTACTGCCCTTTTTATTCCCGTGGTTTCGTTATCGTGTAGCACCGATGCTACCCTGTGGAATGGCCATTTCAATGTTGTCTTTTCAAAACTGCCACAACAAGATATTTTCCTATGCATCTCAGGTTTTTACCGCTACCAGGTTAAATTTATTATTTTTTCACCAGTACTTCTTCCTCAAACAGGATCCCATCCCAACCATTTGTCCTAAATTGACGAATGTTCTGATGGCCATCTCCATCTGGATTATCGAGTACATTTTGATAATGTTCGGCAAAAAGGCGCAATGTATCTTCCTTAGAAAGATTATTTAACTGCGCAAAATAGAAAATTTTTGCACTACCTTGATTTTCTTCTTTCGAATTTTTCAGCGTCCCATTTTGAAATGCACCGGGACTATAGCTGTACTGATCGGCTATATGTGCCAATACTTCCTGAAACTGTAATTCGCTTCCTTTTGATTTATCCAATAATTCTGTTGTAGTCATCTTGATATTAAACCTTTTAAAATCTATTCTAAATTAATTTTTCAACCATAAACCTGAATGAACAGGAATTAGCGCTCTTAAATAATTCCGTGTAGTGACCCTCCCTTTGCAGCAAGTTGATCCACACGCCTTTCCACCGCTTCGTCTTTAATCAGCGCCGGCGCATGATGGGGTTTTGTCCGCGCATCAATAATTAGCGGTCCCTTACAACCCCAATGTTTAAATGTTGTAAAACTATGTATTCCATAAATATCAAACGCAGGGTTACTTCTGGTAAACGTTGTCCAAACAAAATTATTGACGGTAGCGGCGGTGAAGTGAGCATCATCACATAAGACGATCAACGGGAAACCTTCCCAGGCGAGTCCTGCAGCAGCGCGGCACCATTCGGCCATTATTTTCGGCTCATTCTCATAGGTAGAGAATGCCTGACCATCGATGGCAATAATACCGGGCATAACAAATTTTGCCTGATTGAAAGGTCGGGGTAGTTCAAAACCAGCCGGCAATTCACGGCTCAATTCTCTTTTCTTTGTACCAGCGGCAGCAAAAACCACCTTGGAACCGGTATTTAATCCATCGCCAGAATAATCCAAGGTATCGATAGTCGTATTGGTCTGAAAATGAACATCTCGAGTAAGGTCTATCCGTTCAAGGATATGACCCAAAAAAGCCGGAATATCATAAATATCCAATTGCGGATTATCTTCATTTGCTGAGATAAACAAATATTTAGCAAGGCTGAGCTGATTTTTACCCAGTATCTGATTGGCTATCGTTAAAATTTCTTGCGGTCGATCCACACGCTGATAAGGCGTATACCGTTCGGACCCTATTGCAAAAAGTAAGGGATGTACACCAGCGGCATCAACAGCATTAACTGCATGGAGACCTGAAATCTCCTTTGGAATGGCCGCCCCCGTAATTTCGTGGATTAAGGCACCAAAACTGGTGTCTTCCTGCGGCGGCCGTCCCACAACGGTAAAAGACCAAATTGGATTTTTCTTATGGTACACATTATGCACCTTCATCAAGGGAAACGGGTGAGTTAAACTATAGTATCCGATATGGTCACCAAAAGGACCTTCCGGTTTATTTTCGTTGGGATAAACAGTACCGGTAATCACAAAGTCTGCATCTGCCGAGATACAAAAACCTTCATCATCATAAAAATAACGGAACCTTCTATTTCCTAATGCCCCGGCAAAGATCATCTCAGAGAGTCCTTCCGGTAGCGGCATTACAGCAGACAAGGGATGTGCTGGCGGTCCGCCGACAAAAATACTCACCTTTAAAGGTTTACCGAGCGCATTTGCCTTAGTTTGATGGATTCCGATACCACGATGCAACTGATAATGTAAACCAATCTCCTGATCGGGCAGATAATCATTCCCGGAAAGCTGAATCCGATACATCCCCAGATTGGCCTGCATAATACCGGGTTTGGCAACATCTTCTGTATATACCTGCGGCATCGTCACAAAAGCACCGCCGTCCATAGGCCAGTTGACGATCTGCGGAAGTTTACTAATCGATGTTTTACCATGAAGTATGGGAGCCCCCGATTTTTTTTTCCAGGGTAAAGCCCCAAGGGCTGTCATCGAGGAACCAATATATTGAAAAGGATTTTTAAGTACTGCAGCAGGATTCATCTTAACATCCACCAACTTCTTCAGGTGGTCTAACGAATCCCGAAACATAAACTTCGAGCGTTCCAGCGTTCCAAACAAATTAGATACAGCCGGAAATTCCGAACCTTTGATATTTTCAAAAAATAAGGCGGGCCCTTCCACATCAAACACCCGCATATGGATGGCGGCCATTTCCAGATAGGGATCGACCTCTTCTTTGATCCGGATTAAATGACCATGTTTTTCAAGATCCGCAACACATGCTTCTAAACTATTGTATCCCATATATTAAATCTGCTTCAACACGTTAATCCACAAATTTAACAGAATAATTTATTAAACAGGATATAAAGAAAAAACCTTTCGCGATCTTGGATCTCGCTCCCTTATCATCAGTATAACAACCTCAACCATTACCTAGGTATCCATGCAGACATAGGATTTCAAGGGTGTAAATTCAAATGCCTGTACGCGCTGCCAAGTCGAATTATCTACATTTTTCTCATAATAAAGTACTCGCCTAAATTCATCAATATCTTCTTTATTGATATCATTCAACCTTGTCAACAAGAGCTTAGCAAAGAATTTATTGACGCCTATTTCTCTCTTTTGGCCTTCGGAAGTGCACTTCAGGAAATGGTAAAATAAGCCTCTAAATGTCATTTCCTCATTGCCACCGAGGTAAATAACTTCTGATATAAAATTATTTTCCCAAGGCATTTCTCGTAGCCAGCGGTAAACATCGAGCAAAGGCAGGGGGCGAAACTTCAGGGAAGCCACCCAGTTCCAATAAAATATGGTCTGCCGTTTGGCAAGTTTCGCAAATATGCGGTTCAAGACACTCTCCTTCCCGATGACGCTACTTTTAATCACAATGGTATATTGGACGCGTAAATTTTCCAGCAGATCACGCACAGGCTCCAAAAAATGTTCATCCATTAGCCTCGCGACATAAATGACGCGGTTATTTCCGGCACGTCTACAAATTTCCACGAAATTGCGCAGACCAAGCAATTCAAGCTGAAGCTGTATATCATTGTCAAGTGAGGGAACCTGCGTAAAATAAATTCCAAAATTGAGTTCAGCAATCTGAAAATTCTCAAAAGCTTCGCCTTTTCGCAACAGATCCAATTCAAAAAGCTTTGCCGTCACCTTTTCCTTTACTATTTTATTAAAAAGGGATAAGTTGCGCACTAATCCAGTCACATCAAAATCTTTGGATTGCAAATAACAGGATGCCCGTCGTCCCAAATAGGTATTTAGCCCGCTGATTAAAACCTTTTTCATTCGAATTCTCTATATTTTTGGCTTTGAAACTACCACGATTTAATGATTCGTTCTCACGATCGTGAGCCATTAAATAGGATCGTTCCTTCCTAGTACGCTGTATTTTATATATTACCCTTTTAATCGCTAAAACGAATAAAATCCCTAGGACGGTTCCATTGGTGATGCAGCTATCTTTTCCATGTTTTTCTTACGCTTTTAGTATGTTACTCGGATTGTTTCAAGAGTAACGGAAATAACTTACAAATATCATAATTCCCTGATTTTAGAACAGAGAAACATCAAATAAGTTTAACACTATTTTTATTTTTTCCTAACCAAAATAGCGTAAACCATCCAAACAAGTACCGCCATTGTCCTTTTTTTGTCAATTCGCGCATAAATACTTTCAAGAACACAATATCCTTATATATTTGTAAATCTTCTGAAAATAGGCTGCACTAAAAAGTATTTATCTTCACCTCTATGGACAAAAGGGCTACAATGATCTGGTTTCGCAATGATTTAAGACTTCATGACAATGAAGTATTTTATCAAGCTTCTGAAAAAAGTTCATTCATCATCCCGGTATACTGTTTTGACCCCCGATATTTCGACCGCAATCAATTTGGCACTTTAAATACAGGTGTCCTGCGAGCGGCTTTTGTCATTGAAGCCGTGACCGCTTTAAAAGAAAAATTAAAGAGCCATGGTAGCGACTTGTTGACTTATGTCGGCAAACCTGAAGATATTATCCCAAGAATAGCCCAAAAATACCAAGTCAACGAAGTGTATCATCACCGCGAGGTGGCACTTCGGGAAACTTCTATTTCGGAGAAAGTAGAAAGTGAGCTTTGGAGCAGCAAAATAAATTTGCGCCATTTCATCGGTCACACCCTCTACCATAAGGAAGATCTTCCTTTCCCTATTAAAGATATACCCAATGGTTTTTCTATTTTCAAGAAAAAAGTTGAGCGGGAAAGCCTGGTGCGGCAACCCATCCCATTTCCGACCAATTTTCTTACCCCGCCCCATCTTGAGGACACCAAAATTCCTTCATTAAAAGATTTGGGCTATTCAGAGGAAGAGATCAAATCTGTTGATGACATCTATATTCTCGGCGGCGAAGACACTGCGCTCAGTATTATGCATGCGTTATTGTCAACCTATCCTGAAACGGACCAGGACCCTTTGATTCTAGGGCCTTTTATAGCGTCAGGTGCCTTGTCACCTATTTTACTTTATAACAATATCAAAAAACTGGGTGAAGGTAAGAAAGACAAACGATTTGAAAAGATTGTCGACATTCTGCTCTGGCGCGATTATTTTAGGTTTATGCTTAAAAAATATCCGAATATATTCTTTAAGCCACAAGGCACCAAGAACAGCTCCCCTCAGGATCATCCGACCTTAGACGGGAATGAAGAATTATTTGAAAAATGGAAATCGGGCCACACGGAACATGATTTTATAAACAGTGTGATGATCCAGTTACAGAAGACCGGCTATATCCCTTATCAAGCACGCTTAATCGCAGCTAGCTATTTAGTTCATGAGTACCAGGTCAACTGGCTTCGTGGCGCTTCCTGGTACGAGGAGCACCTATTAGACTATTCTCCGGCAACTGTTTATGGACAATGGTCTCATATTGCCGGAGTTGGGACAAGCGAAAAAGACAATAAAGCGCTGGACTGGCAAAAATTGATCAAAACTCATTTCCCAAATGGACTTCCAAAATTGGACGAAATACTCGTTAAATAAATCTTCGGCAGAAATAAATAATTCCAATAGAAAATAAATTTGTAGGACGTTGGAAGCCCTTTTTAAATCATGCTAAAAATGTTAAGAATTGGATAGGTTTATTGATTAAATTATTCAATTTCAGTATTAGAAACTCTTTTTTTATTCATAACTTTGACAAATTTCATAGTTTTAATTGTAAATGGACAATCTGACATATTTGAGTAATGCTGATTCGGCTTATGTCGATGGCTTATATCAATCGTACAAGCAAGATCCCCAATCGGTAGATTTCGGATGGCAAAAATTCTTTGAAGGTTTTGATTTCGGTCAAAATGCTGGCGGAACAACAAGTTCAGTAGGCGAGGCTACTCCCGAGCACGTATTGAAAGAAATCAATGTGCTGAACATGATCAATGGCTACCGCGACCGTGGCCACCTATTCACACACACTAACCCTGTTCGTGAAAGACGTAAATACTATCCTGGAAAGGAATTGGAAACGTTTGGTCTTGCAGAAGCAGACATGAACACCGTTTTTAATGCAGGTGTTGAAGTCGGTTTAGGTCCAGCAACATTGAAAGACATCCGTCAATTGGTGGAGGATACTTATTGCCGTTCTATTGGTGCAGAATTCAAATATATCCGTAATCCAGAGAAAATTAAATGGTTACAGGACCGCATGGAAGCGGATCGTAACATGCCAAAATTTTCGTTGGATACCAAAAAGAGAATTTTAAACAAATTAAACCACGCCGTTGTATTCGAAAACTTTTTAGGCACTAAGTTTTTAGGTCAAAAACGTTTCTCGTTGGAAGGTGCAGAAAGTTTAATCCCAGCATTAGATTCGGTCATTGAAAAAGGTGCAGAAATCGGTATCCAGGAATTCGTTATCGGTATGGCTCACCGTGGCCGTCTGAATGTCTTGACTAATATCATGGGTAAATCTTACAAATCAGTATTCTCTGAATTTGAAGGTAAAACCTACGCTGATGATCCTGAAGTAAACTTTGGTGGTGACGTAAAATACCACTTGGGCTTTTCTTCTGAGGTTAAAACGAACGATGGCAAATCTGTCCATTTAAGTTTGGCACCGAACCCTTCACATTTGGAAACTGTAGATCCAATCGTTGAAGGCATGGTTCGTTCTAAGATTGACTTCAAATACGAAGGTGACTCGTCTAAAATTGCACCGATCATTATTCATGGTGACGCAGCGATTGCTGGACAAGGTGTAGTATACGAAGTAACCCAAATGTCGAAATTAGATGGCTACAAAACTGGTGGTACGGTACATATTGTGATCAACAACCAAATCGGTTTTACAACGAACTATAAGGATGCGCGTTCTGGAACATACTGTACAGACGTGGCAAAAATCACTTCTTCACCCGTGTTCCATGTGAACGGTGATGATGCTGAAGCGGTAGTTTATGCGATTAATTTAGCTGTTGAATACCGTCAAAAATATAAAACAGACGTATTTATCGATCTATTATGTTATAGAAGATTTGGACACAACGAGGCAGATGAACCAAAATTCACGCAACCATTGTTGTATAAAATCATCGAAAAACATCCAAACCCAAAAGAAGTTTACGCTAAAAAATTAATTACGGAAGGAAGTATTGACGAGGCGTATTCAAAAAATATCGAGAAGGAATTTAAGGCTGAATTACAAAATAAATTTGAGGAAGCTAAAACAGTTGAGGTATTGACTGAAGAAATTCCGATGTTTAAAGGAGCATGGGAAGGATTGCGTCCCGCTAAAAAAGGTGAAGTATTAACAACCTCGGATAAAACGAAAGTTGCAAAGGATTTATTCTTAAAATTAGCGAAAGAAATCACGACCTTACCTTCGGATAAAAAATTCTTCCGTAAGATTACACGTTTATTTGAAGATCGCGCCAAAATGATCACTGCTGATTCATACGATTGGGCAATGGGCGAATTGATGGCTTACGCGACTTTATTGGATCAAGGTAACCGTGTACGTATCTCGGGTCAAGATGTACAACGTGGTACATTCTCGCACCGTCATGCGGTATTGACACTTGAAGATTCGGAAGAGAAATACGTTCCTTTAGCGAATATTAAAGGTGGTGATAAATTCTCTATCTACAATTCATTACTTTCCGAATATGCTGTTTTGGGTTTTGAATATGGTTATGCATCTTCTAATCCAAATTCGTTGACAATCTGGGAAGCTCAATTTGGAGATTTCTACAACGGTGCTCAAATCATCGTCGATCAATATCTATCGAGTGCAGAGACAAAATGGAAACGTTCTAACGGTTTAGTGATGATGCTTCCTCACGGTATGGAAGGTCAAGGTCCTGAACACTCTTCAGCGCGTATCGAAAGATTCTTAGAGTTATGTGCAGATGAAAATATGATCTTAGCAAACTGTACTACTCCGGCTAACTATTTCCACCTGTTACGTCGTCAACTGGTACGTGAGTTCCGTAAACCATTGGTTGTATTTACGCCAAAATCATTGTTGCGCCACCCTAAAGTGGTATCACCATTAAAAGATTTTACAGAAGCTGCTTTCCAAGAGGTAATCGATGATGCAAATGTTGCGGCGAAAGACGTTAAACGCGTGTTATTCTGTTCGGGTAAAGTTTACTACGACCTATTAGAGAAACAAGAAGCGGATAAACGCAAAGATATCGCTATCGTGAGATTGGAGCAATTATTCCCAATTCCTACAGAGCAATTGAAAGCAATCCGTAAAAAATACAACAAGGCAAAAGAATTTGTTTGGGTTCAGGAAGAAAATGAGAACATGGGCGCATGGTCTTATTACTGCCGTAAACTCATGGGTACTGAGATTGCATTTACAGGTTTTGTTGCCCGTAAAGAAAGTGGAAGTACAGCTACGGGTTACATGAAACAACACGTTGCACAGCAAGCAGAAATCTTAAATAAATCATTCGAATAAAAACAATTTAAAATCAATTGCGTCTTAGCTATAGGACGCAATTGTCAATAAAGAACATTATATATGAGCTTAGAAATTAAAGTACCAACCGTAGGTGAATCAATCACGGAGGTAACCTTATCACAATGGTTGAAACAAGATGGCGATTATGTGGAGATGGATGAAAACATCGCCGAACTGGAATCAGACAAAGCAACGTTTGAATTACCAGCTGAGAAAGCGGGTATCTTAAGAATCATTGCACAAGAAGGTGATACTTTAGAAATCGGTGCCGTTGTTTGTACAATTGAAGAAGGCGCTGCTCCTGCCGGTGGTTCAGCTCCAGCTGCTGCCCCTGCTGCAGAAGCGTCGAATGCAGCTCCAGTTGCGGCTGCCGCTGCAAAAGATGAAGATCCAGATAGCTATGCTGCTGGTACAGCTTCTCCTGCTGCTGCAAAAATCTTAAGAGAAAAAGGAATTGATCCTGCTACAATAAAAGGAACAGGTAAAGAAGGTCGCATCACAAAAGAAGATGCCGAAAAAGCTCAACCTGTTGCTAAAGCTGCTGCACCAGCAGCAAAACCTGCCCCTGCTCCTGTTGCGACAGTTGCTCCGGTAGCGGGTGCAAGAAACGAACGTCGTGAGAAATTATCTTCATTACGTAAAACAATCGCGAAACGCCTAGTTGCCGTTAAAAATGAAACGGCTATGTTGACAACATTCAATGAAGTCAATATGCAGCCGATCATGGATCTACGTGCTAAATATAAAGACACCTTTAAAGAGAAATTTGGAATCGGTCTTGGCTTTATGTCATTCTTTACAAAAGCAGTAACAACTGCATTGGCTGAATGGCCGGCCGTAAATGCCCGTATCGAAGATAACGAGATTGTATATTCTGATTTTGCAGACGTTTCAATCGCAGTTTCTGCACCTAAAGGTTTGGTTGTTCCGGTTATCCGTAATGCTGATGCCATGTCATTGGAGCAAATTGAAAAAGCAATTGCTACATTGGCAGGTAAAGCCCGTGACAACAAATTAACGATTGACGAGATGACTGGTGGTACATTTACGATTACCAACGGTGGTGTATTCGGATCAATGATGTCTACACCGATCATCAATGCACCACAATCTGCAATCTTGGGTATGCACAACATCATCCAACGTCCTATTGCTGAAAATGGCCAAGTGGTGATCCGTCCAATGATGTACATTGCGCTTTCTTATGATCACCGTATCATCGATGGTCGTGAATCAGTAAGCTTCTTGGTTCGTGTAAAACAATTATTGGAAGATCCAGCTCGTTTATTGTTGGGTGTTTAATCCGCCATTAAGCGTGGAACTATAAAAAGGAACGACCTAT
>NZ_LBGU01000019.1:0-77527 GCF_000988325.1 Sphingobacterium sp. Ag1
TGAAAAAATAGAATATAAAGTATCTAAAAAAATAACAACCTACCAAATGGAAGGCTGTGATTTTTTTAAATACTTTTGATTATATCCCACTCAAATTTAACCTTATAGGCAATGTATAGCCAACCCGTACACGCTCACCACGTAGCATACCAGGTTTACATTCGCTAAGCTTTTTATTGTTCAAAGAGCCATATACACACACATAGATCGGCTTCTTCAGCAGCTCCTTTTCCTTCTTAAGTTAGCTTGGATAAAATACGATCATTTTTCAATCTATTGTTGGGGTATAGATAAAATGCCGAATCGATCAATTTACTTTCATCACTAAAGTTCCCAAGACCCTTGAGTGTGCCATTTTCATATAATTCATATTTTTTACCTAGAAAATTGAATGGTGCGCCCACTCTTACTTATCGCATCTAGTTTTAGTAAGTCATTGCGTAGATAGTACTCCGCTATTCACTAAACTTTATCCTTTCCCAATGCATCGATATGAATTGCTCTTAAAAAATAAGCCGAGTCTTGTTGCTTTGTTTCTTTTCCATCTTTCCTATGGTAGGTCGTAAACATAACCTGTGCAGAAAGGCTACATAAGCAAAGATTGAACAGCAGCAAACAGAAGAGTGTCAGTCCAAAATGCAAATAATACCCCATCATAATTGTTAATACAGGGGTAATATTAACAATTATCCAGGATCGTTAAAAAACTAACCGGTTAAATAAAGTTTAATTTTATCGCTAGGGATTGCAAAACACTTCTTTTATGTTATCCACATTATGTTAATAAAATTGTGGATAACATAAAATCCGAAAGTTATTATCGTTAACGCGCAAGATTTAGCCGTATGGGCAAGGTATACCCCACCCTTACAGCCTCCCCTCTCCGAATGCCTGGTTTCCATTTTTTAAGCATCTTTACAACACGGATACCCGCCTCGCCCGTATTAAATCCCAAATCTTTCTTTAGTTTAATATCTTCAATTTGACCATCTCTGTCGACCACAAAATATATTTCCACCACTCCACTTACCCCATTTTTAACGGCTTCTTTGGGATAGTCATAATTTTTAGCAATAAAATTCAATAACTTATATATACCCCCAGGATATTCGGGTTGCACAAAATAGGTCTTTGCATCATAGTTAACGAGCTCCCCATTTTCTTTTATTTTACTGCCCTTTAATAACTTTCCTTTATGATACGTTTCGACAAAAGTTCCGTTATCTGCCGCACCTTTCCATTCACCCTCACGCAAATTATTGACCATCCTCCCCTCTTCAAAATTATCGTCACTGCCTTCACGTAAACGAATTAAACCATTTCCATCCGTCAAGGTTTTATTCGTTAACGAGTCAAAATAAGCCACATAAATAGGATTTTCTGCAATCCGGTCGCCTCTTTTATCTATTGAGCTAGGGTAAAACACCGTCAACTCAGGCTTACGGTTTGGGTACCAATAGTATGCAGAATCGATCAGTTCACTCTGTTCACTGAAATTTTCAAGGCTCTTTAACACCCCATTTTCGTAAAACTGAGATTTCTGCCCCTGAAACCTAAATGGGAAACTGGCGTCTTTGCTGGTGCCTTTTAACTTAATCGTATTGTTATTGATATAATACTCTTCAACAACATAATATTTTTTATTTTGCTCACTTACAGAACGAATGATACGTTTAAAATAGGCAGGGTCTTTCGCAGTTATCTCGTCCCCATCTTTCTTATGAAATGTTGTATCGATATCTTGGGCTACCGCAGCCTGCAGACAAAAAACCAATAGTACAATGAGGCAAGCGAATTTCAACAACTGATTTAAATAATATTTCATAAAATGTGTAGGATAATAATTATACAAGCTAATTTACATAATTAAGATGATGCTTCAATTAAGTGGAGAGTAAAAACAGTTTTCCACAGCATGTTAATAACATTGTTGATAAGTTCAAAAGCACATAAAGATTAATAAAGACAAAAGGCATTAAACATAAAAAAGCCACATCATCCCGACGTGGCTAAAATAAACATATGAATTTAATTAAACAGTTTCTATTTATACGAGTTTACGGAGCTTGCAACCTTCCAGGTTCCCGATTCATTGATTAATGTCACTAGATCTGTTTTCGTGAAATCGTCAAACTTCATGGTGATACGCGCTACCATATAGTTTTCAGATTCCTCGAGTACCTCGGTACTTGTGCTGCAGTTCAATTTTTCACCTTTTTGCTTTTTCAGGAAGGAAATGACTTCCGAACGGCTATTGGTACGTGCAGCTTTCCCCTGGACTTTTTGATTGAATTCGGATGCGAACAATTTTTCTACGCCCTGAGATGCACCTTCTGTCATTACGGATACATAACTATCAATGGCTAAATCGGCTGTAGAAAGGTTCAATGCTTTACCAGGGTCTGCTGCTGCCATTGCGAAAGTTGATAGTGTAATCAATGCTACTGCTGCGAATGTCTTTACTAAAGTTTTCATAATTGCTATACTTTATATTGTTAGTTTTTATCTCTTTTCTTATTGTCGCAAGGATCTTGATTTTGTTGCATCATTTCCTTTAAGATTCTGATTCAAAAGTAAGACAACTCAGCATTCCATTTTATTACATTTAGATCAACGGAATAAAAAAGTCGGTAAATGGAGGTAAAGGAGCGGTAAATGGATATCCGCTCCGGAAGGAAAAACACAGGTATGGGCTAGCGTTACTTTTATAACTGGAAAGCAGCTAGAATAGTTGCAGGCGTGCAATCAACTTCATTGAGCACATTGCACCGTCGTCCATTTTTATGGAGATATATGATCGTAAATCCAACCAGGATGGGTGTACCAACAAATTCCTTGCATGGAATGCTGATCGTCTTGGCCGGAATTGGATCCTGTCCATAGACGATATCGATTTCCCATTCTTCATCCTTTACTTCTATAAACTCCCTTTTTTTGAAATTAAAAGAAAAGGTATGAAATTTAAAGGCGATAGCATTGCAATCTTTGGGCAGCAGTAATGCTCGGTTAACGTCAAATATTGGAAATGATATTTCGATCTGGTTCTCCTCCGTTAGGTTAACCGTTGGATCAATACTTAGCGCATCCTGCATATGGCAATTTTCGTTAAATTGGAAATTTACCAATCTGTCGAGCCTACAGTTGTTTAGGCACAGTGTCCCCCTATCGTCATTGATATTTGTCTTCATTGCCCTATAAATCTGTCGATTCAAGCGATTGCCCATTTGTCCATCGTGCAGCTCTTGATGCACTAACCCAAAAGCCTGCCTAATTGCAGCACCTGCGCGACTCGCCTGCCCAAAATCTTTACCAGCTTTCTTCGTTTCGTCGTTTTGTTTCACACGATGTGGTCTACCTTGAATGTAGTTCTTTGTTCCTACCTTTCTGCTTACCAGTGGGCCGACCAGTCCACGGATGTAGCCATTATCATTTATTCCCATACAATAAATATACCACCAAAAAGACCCTATGTCAAGTATCTTGTCCATTTTTAAGGATTTCAGAAGCTGCAGCACATAGCAATTATAGATTTGAAAATTTAGTAATACCTTTTTGGGATTGGTTATGAATAATTCCTAACCTTCTTCTGACTGCAAGCAAGGTACAGACAGGATGTCTGTACAGTGAAAGCAGCCTTAAAAGGTGGACTCAACGTGGACTCACTGTGCACACAAGGTGGTTACAATACGGAGTTGATCGTAAGTTGGTATGGAGTTGGTGTCAGGAATAAAAAATTATTTACGTCGAGGGACTAGATTGAACTTTGAGAATAATGTAAACGATTGGATATAGACGCTACGACCAAGGAATGTATTTTGCAGCCCTGGAGCGACAACGTTTTCCACAACGTTATTAACACTCTGTGGAAAACCCCGAACACATCAAATTTTATACGGGAAATAAGACGATACACTAAGTTCGTCCCTCAAGATAGAGATATACGTGACTGGCGGTCTATGTCACTTTCTTAGTCTTACTTTCCACAAATGTAAGCGTCAATACTCCTAAAATGAGGTAACCTCCACTGCTTCACCTCGAAAGTACATATCTATAAGATGCTGACTTACTATTATTACCAACATAATAAAGCAGTAGGTGAGAAATAACATACGGCAATTTTTCATTATTAGCTTTAAGGACTTGTTAACCTCCAAGTTAAATAAATTATTTTTAAAAAGAGCATGAGCAGAAGGATAACATGAACTATCATTCCCGAACTACTCAACCACTTTGATATTAGGCTCAATCTGCCGCAATTTGTCAATAAACTCGGTTGGATTTTCTGGATCAATGAATATATCATCAATCACATTATAATGCAAGATCATTCCTTTTCTATAGGGCCGCAAAACGGTGAATCTCATCGATCCAAACCAAAATACCTTGTCAGTCTCTACTTTACGAATGGAGTTGACATCAACAGAATCTGTTCCCCAGATACTTTTAATAAACAGTTTATTGTCTTCAATCCAATAACGTTTATAGAAGAAAGTGAAATACCAGGTTAAAGCAAATACGGCAAACAACAATAATGCCCCCGTATATAAACCTCGATGCAAATCTTCGTAGGATATCATGGCAATAAAAATAATCGCTCCCGTCCCCCAAATATAGCTACCGAAGGGTATGTGTGTTTTAAATACTTCTCTCATAAAATTATGAAAATACCTGTAACTTTAATTATTTTTCAATTAAAAGAACAAAATCAATGTTCTATCTTCTTATCATTTTACTTCAATATTTGGGTTAAGATCCAATAGTTGTCTTAGAAAACCGCTATCCTCTCCAACATTTATAAATAGCTCTTCAGATCCATTAAGATACAATTTCATACCCCTGCGATAGGGGATCCAAAAATAAAGACGTCCATTTTTTATTAGCCAATCGACTTTATTCCTTTCAACTCTACTGACGGCCTCCAAATTAATCTGCTTGGATTTTATTACCCCTCGAATGAACAAAGTTTGGTTCTCGATCCGATTTGCCTGTAAAAGAAGAAAAAACACCACATCGTTGCAATGATAAAACCTATTAACAGTGTTCCTATATACCAGTATCGGTTTGTTGAATCATAGGACAAAAAGACAGCAAAAAGAATCATTCCAAGGGCCCAGACATAACTACCAAAGGAAATATAGGGTTTGAAAATTGAATTTATTCACCTCCTGTTGGAGTTCCTTGATTCGGCTCACTTCCAATTTCTTCGTCTATTTTATCAGGTTTTGGCAGTACCCTAACCAAAACTTTTTTAAGATTAAACGGAATATTATTTTTATCAACTTCACTCTTATCCAAAACCAGACTATTCTTAATCCCCAAATAGGACATTTTATATACTTCACTAGTTGATGAACCTGATAAAACCAAATTATTTCCATCGATCGCATAAGTATAATCTGTCTTATTGATTGCCAAATTATTCCGTCGCTCTTCTACAGTAACCTGATTGCCATGAAAATTAAATGTTGCATAATTTCCGTTATCATTCGGTTTATATTCAAGATAGGATTTAAAGGCCAACACTCCTTTCTCATTTACCTGCTGTTCGGCAATAATCCGAACATACCATACCCCTGAGATTTTATCCAATTCGGACTCCTCTTTTTTACAGGAGAAACTTAAAAAAACAAAACTTAAAAACGCCAGAAAAACAAATTTACCTTTCATAATAATCTACTTTAAACAACAATCGGTTAATCATCAACTAGAAATTACACAAAAATTGAGCAGCCAGCAAGGCTAAATCACTGACTGCTCAATATCATTATCTCAACTGAAATGTCATTACAATATCGGGATTCTCGACTGAAGCAACGCTTCCGTACAATATTCCTCCGTCTAGATAATAGTCTAGTTTAAAACTATTCTTCAATAAGAACGAGTGCATTTGATCCAAAATCGCTGAAGTATAGCCTCCCGAAGCCGCAGTTTTCAACGTGCATTTATAGGTACCTGTAGCTTCATCCAACGTATAGTTATACACTATTGTTGTCAACCAACCCGAACTTCCGCCATTCTGGCTTGAGAAACCTCTAAGTTCTATTCTTGAATTGGCAACATCCCAACCTAATTCCATATATCCTGAATTGAACACGTAGCCCGTACCAGAAGCCAATCCATTGTGGAAACGCTGCAAAATGGTAAGACCACTGGCTGATGTTCCTGGATAATATGTTTTATAAGGACTTCTCATGCCAACATATTTACTGCCCATCAACTTAAATAATGGTAATATTGGCTGAACTGAATTCTTAATCTCATATTTAGTACCTTTACTATCAACCAGATACATCTTCCCATTCTCTGCCAATATGGAAACATAAGTAACCCCTCTATAGGTCAGTCCCCCATCTATAATCGTAACGCCATCTAATGCAAATGCATACTTACCTTTCACTGCAGATGTAGTACCATCAGCCAATAATGATGCAAACTCGATACGTTTTCCATTGGTATTATTGCTCAATGTATTTACAGTGACAGCCATTTTGTATGTACTGTTTCCATCAGCAACATCGATATATGGATTAGCATTGGTTTTAAAATAATCCACGGTATTATCCAGGGATTTCTTGAGGTTACCAGCTTCATAAGCAGATTTTTCGGCTGCTGTTGCTTTTATCAATACAAAGGATTGTCTAAATCTTTTTCCAATGAAACCTAGCGTATCTCCTTTTGAATAGGCAAAAGCAAACTCGAGATCACTTTTGTAACCGTCACGTGTTACACCATTAAATGTTGACGAACTTGGATCATTCAATAACGAGATATAATTAAACGTATCGAATATCAGTGTTGCTCCATTATCTTGTTTTATACGATAATTCGATTTGGCAGCCGTCGTTGCACTTGCAGCTGTCAAATCAGCCATCATATTGACCTCTTGTTGGCCATTAAAATTAAGGTAAAATGAATATCCTCCACCTAGACCTGTTCCTAAAACTGCTTTCCAACCGTTTGTGGCAGTCTGTAAAACAAAGGAGATCGAATCAATCTTTTCTTTCATTCTAATTTCAGGACGTTCGCCGAAAGTCAGATCGTCATTTTCATTTTTACAAGCTACCATAGCAACTAGCAATAGTAGCGGATATAAGAGTTTATTTAACTTCATTATAATGTCTGTCCTAAAGTACCATACCAATAGTTCGTTGCGTTGTCTTTCTCATAAAAGGCGCCCAGGTTATTATAATCAACTGGATCTACATTTGCATTTAACCAGCTTGCAGTAAACACTTTATTCGAAAAATATGACAATAAACTCGAATTAAAAGCTCCCGCAATATTATTTGCATTTTGATAATTTCCTGTGGTTCCGGCTTGATCAGCTTTTGTTAGTTTTAAATCACCTGTAGATTTATCATAAGTGTAGGAAAATGTAAAATCGGCATCAAAGGTACCGGACGCAGACGTGTAGTTGACACGGATAGTTGCCTGAGTAGATGCATCAAAGCGAACAGATATACTATTCAGCGTTCTGTTCGATGCAGCTAAGCCCGTTCTCAAAGCACTATAAGCACTCGAAAAAGCACTCGAAGTACCATATTTCGTATAATAGGCATTGGAGAGATTCATCGTCACCGTTTTGTATAAGCTTGATACATATGGGCGGATACTTAACGAATTATCCGTTGGAGCTGTTCTTTTCATATACTCTTGAACTTCCTTCTGTAATGCTCTGAAATCCACTTTCAGTCCTGTGGTGAAGTAATTGACAACATTCGCTTCTTTCTGCTTCAGCTTCGTTTTTCCTAATGTAGAAGAACCACTTGCATAATTATCGTACCATGCCTGTCCTTTAACCAATAGATGGGCAGCAACCTCGGCATAGTCTTCCGTATATTTACCCATCGCATAAGATGTTACAAAACCATACTTCTTTGCTGTATCTGCAGGTATCTTCGCCCAATCAGCATTGTAATCGGCTTTGGAAATCGACTCGAAATCTGTAGGAATAGCAACCAATTGGTTCAAAATATGGGTAAACTCATGATGAATTACCAAAACCCCAAAATTAGGGGACTGTGTATTTAAAGAATATAGTGTAACCCGTCTGCCGGCTGCTGCTGTTCCCGCAACACCTGTTCCATCTGTAGCCAATGAAGGCGATCCAAACAACACCCATTCTTTCGGCACATAGCGTTTTATAAAGGTTTCGCCTGCAACTTTACGGTAAGGTAAGATATAGCTTTCCAGTACCGCAGTCATAGCTGGTTTCACCTTATCCACATAAATTGGCGTCACATTCCGTTCTGCATCGTGATAATATCTGTTGTAACGGTACACAACATCAATATTATACTCATCAAGAAAAGTAGTTTTCAACCACGCATCCAATTCCGTATTGGTTTGAGGATCGTCGTCATTATAGTTTGAAAAGTCTACCTTTTTAACTACCTCCTTCTGACAAGAACTGTAAAGGAAGATAGCCAAAAACAAAATCAATATTTTACTTAATATTTTCATAATCTAGTTATCTAGGGTTTAATTCTACTCCGGCTAATTTAACTTCTTCCGGAAGTTGGAAAATTCGTCTTGGATCGCCGGGTTTCAGTTCAATGGATGTTTCTATTCCCTTCGCGTCAATGACATTATGTACTACGGTTAGATTTCTTCGAGCGATATCAATCCAACGTAGACCTTCCTGTAAAAATTCAGCTTTTTTTGCTGTCAGTACGGTTTGTATTAATCCCTTTTTCGGATCTGCCTCACTAAAAAATGCCATGATCTTAGGAAGAGTTACCTGATGCGTACTGGGTACATAATTTCTGATTTTTGTGCTATAAAATGTATTCAGGTCGTCTAATGATGCCTGATAATTTCCTAGCTCAGCATACGCTTCTGCTCTATTTAATATTGTTTCGTCCAATGTCAGCAGCGGTTGCATGATATAAGGGAATCCGATACCAGGTCCGGTATAGAAGAAGTAATATAACCATTTATACGTTGTATAATTTGCGGTGCTGTATGACAATACTTTGTTCGCCAATGTTCCCCCAGTTACATTAGGTGTATTAAACATTGCTGTTAATGCTGGGCCATATCCGTAACGAGGGCTTTCATTATAAGTCCAGGTTGAATAACAGTTTGCCAACAACAAGGTAGATTTCACATCTGATTTTGTAAATCCTTCTCTAAATACAGCACTTTCCTGATTTTGCATTGTTGTATTTATGGGTCTCAATTTCGTTAAAAAATCTCCGCCCGAAGCTAAGGTCGCATGGTCAACCGCTTTTTGCCACTCTCCCAAGAACAAATACAAACGAGAAGCAAAAGCATGAGCAGCTTCAGCCGTGAAATGATATTTTGGTACCTTATAAGCTGTTGACGACAATAAAGGCAGTCCTTCTTCCAAGTCCTTTACAATATTCTCATAGGTTGACTTCACTGTTCCACGCTCATATTGCTGCAACACCTTTTCACCTGGTTTTGTTACATAGGGAATACCAGGGGAATCGTTTGCTCCACCGATCTCATAGTTTTTTGCAAAGAAAATGGCCAACATATGATGAGCGTAAGCGCGCGCAACTAAAGCCTCTCCTTTATATGGATTGGCTGCAGCGCCCAATTTGTATGTTTCAATGGATTCTAATGCTTGGTTAGCCGCAGAAATTGCTTCATAACAGCCGTTCCAATAATTACTGGACGTATTGGTTCCTGCACCAATAATATCTTCCCAGGCATACGGCCTATCACGTGTATCGACAGAGTTTCCTACTCCAGGTCCTTTATCAACAGCATTGTCCGATGCGGATTCTGCAAAAGAAAGATAATCAGCTGAAGGATATGCAGTCCCAACCAATTGGGCAACTTTTTGTACCGTATTTATCTCGGTTCGGTTATCCGGTTCTTTATCTAAATATTTATTACAAGAAGCCAATAAAACTAGGGCTCCGATAACTCCAATGTGAATTCTATTAAAATTTTTCATTTTTTACTTATCTTAAAATCCTACTTTTAATGAGATTGTAACCTGTTTTGGAACCGGTAAAGCAACACCTCCTGTGGCAAAAAACTCAGGGTCCTGTCCGTGCAATCTCTTATCCGCCATAATTGTCCAAATGTTATTTGCAACGACGTTAATACTTGCATTGGTAATACTCATCCGCGAAATAAATTCCTTTGGCAGCGCATACCCCAACGATATATTTTTCAACTTAATATAATCGCCATCTACGACTCGTTCAGTTGAATAATTGTATGCATTGTAAGGATATGCAGCACTTACTTGTGTACCAGATGCACTAACCACATTGGTTGCCGAAATTGGATCCAATAGGGCCGGTATCGTTGTTTTCAGCTCATCTCCCGGCATGATCCAACGGTTTAACATGTCTTTTGTCATAACAGACATGTCATCATATGACGATCTGATCGAGGGTTTTAGACGTAATTTGTTTCCCGCAGAAAAGGTCAATAGACCGGAAAGTGTAAAACTTTTATAAGAAAATGCGTTGAAGAAACCTCCCGTAAATGTTGGCTCAACGGGTCCTTCATACTTTAAATAATCTAGGATTTGACTCTGTAAGTATACATTCGTCGTCTTGATACCATCCGTTCCAATGAAAGTTGGATATCCATATTCTGGATTTAAACCATCAAATTGAAGAGAAAATAAGCTACGTTGTGAATAGCCCTGCACAGCTCCACCTGTATTTGAAACTGCCCGCCAGATATTGGGATTAATATCCAAACGCGTGATTTTATTCTTATTAAAAGCAAAGTTAAAGTTGGTCTTCCACCTAAAATCTTTGGACTTGACAGGAGTACCTGTTATAGCGACTTCAATACCCTTTGCATCCATATCGGCATAATTGGCTGTCTTTGTATACTCTCCGTCAATACCTGAGGTTTGAATTGAACCTAAAAGGTCATAACTCTTTCTCTTATATAAATCGACTGTTAACCCGACCTTGCTTTCGAACAAGCCCATATCAAAGCCTAAATTGAACTCGTTCATTTTTTCCCAAGTCAATTCTTTATTGGCAATATTGGATATATAAGTTAGCGTTTCTTGATCCACAATCTCGCGACGTCTCGCTATTTGATTATAGAACACCGCAGAAGAATTTGTTGCATTACCCATATTGGCGACCATACCATAAGTCGCACGGACAGATAGATTGCTTAAGAATAAATCTTTCGGCCAGAACTTTTCTTCATCAACATTCCATTTTCCCGAAACGTTCCAGGTAGGCAACCAACGTGCTGTGCGCGATTTACCCATTTTATTAGAACCATCGTAACGGACAGTTCCATTGACGGAATATTTTTGTTTATATGCATAGGCCGCTCGCAAACTATATCCATTAAACCGGGTAAAGTTGTATCCCATGCCATAATAAGGTTTGCCCTCTTCTCTTGCTTCTTTAAAATATTCATATGCTGGAACCGCCAATCCTCCGTTCTCATAGGAGTATCCAACGCCATCAAAAAATTCAGCTTGACGGTCCGTTGTGATCATTTCCATATTAGCGAAAACATTGACATTATGTCCTCCATTAAATTCTTTATTGAATTCTAAATCCTGGCGGAAATAATAATATTTTAAATTGTCGTTATTAATTTTATAAAATCCACCCTCTGGTAAAACACTGATAGGTAAATCGTTTGGAAAGGCGGGGTTGTTATATAACTTATCATTTGAGCCTACTATGGTTGCATCCGACATGGCTCTAAAGGACTGTACGTAGTTTGAGTTCTCTTTTAAAAAGGTTTGATTTTCACTTTTTGAGAAACGATATGCTCCCGTAACAGCGTATGAAAGGCTAGGAATAATCTTATATTTCAGAGCACCCTGCACTTTGAAATCGATCATACCAAGTTCCATATAATTGTTGTTCACCTCATTTAGGATGTTAAATGGTGCATAGTCACGTGTAAAATATTCAAGATCACCATTCTCGTCATAAGGTGTAATCAAACGGCTCGTACCAAGAGCGTAATTATATGGATTGATATCATAACCGCGATAATAAGACCCATATACAGGATCTGATTGTTGGTTTACAGTACCAGGTGTCTTTTGTTGTCGAATAGATCCATTTCCTAATACTTCGGCGCTGAATTTGTCATTGAATTTATAGTTAGACCTAAAATTACCCGTAAATCTTTGGACGTTATTACCAATCGTCATCCCGGGGTCTTTCAAATAAGAAACAGATGAATAATTTTGAGTCTTCTCAGTACCGGAAGAAACGCTTAAGGAATGTTCCTGAACAAATGAATTTTTGAACAACAGATCAAACCAATCGGTATTTGCATTTGCGTAACGTGTCAAGAAATCGACCTGACTCGGAGCGTCATTTCTAAGTCCGTATGTTTTCGTTGTCTCGTCATATTCATACAGCTTATTGTACATTTTATAAAAGACTCCACCATTAGCCCCTCTTGAAGCACTTGGAATTTGGTAATATCCCTTATTCTTCAACTCTATCATGACCGCCATTTGGTCATATGAAGTCATTACATCAAAATTATTATAACTCGGTTTAATATAGGATGTAAAATTACCCGTGTAGCTTACATGCGGTTTGCCTTCAGAAACCTTTCCTTTTTTGGTGGTTACAACGATTACTCCATTCATTGCCCGCGCACCATACATCGCCGTTGCTGCAGCATCCTTTAAAATATTGAAACTTTCGATATCGTCAGGGTTGAGCCCTGCAACAGAGGACCCTAACAGGGTATTCATATCTCCGGTTGATAACTGCTCATTGGAGATATTAACCACATCTTCTAAAATAATACCGTCGATCACCCAAAGCGGCTTATTATCCCCTGATAATGAAGTTGCTCCACGTACACGAATCTTCGGTGCCGCCCCAAAGGTTCCCGAAACATTTTGAAGGGAAACACCCGCAACTTGTCCTTCGAGCATTCTAGAAACATCAGGTACCCCAGCGCGCTCAGCATCTTTGGCATCTACTCTGGTCGCAGATCCTGTAAAAAATTTTCTGTCAATATTTTGATAACCAGTCGCAACAACATCGACCACATCTAATTGATTATCGAGCGATTTCAAAATAATGGGAACAGTCGTACGACCGCCAACAGAAATTTCAGCACCTGCATACCCAATATACCGAACAACTAACGTCGAATTTAGAGGGGCATTGATTTTAAAACGTCCCTGCTCATCCGTCTGCGTAGAAACTGAAGTTCCTTTAACAGTAATTGTAGCACCACTCAATTCTTTCCCGTCTTTATCTTTTACCGTTCCAGAAATAGACTGCTGCTGCACTTCTACAGGAACAGTTAGACTAAAGTTCTTTAAATTACTATTGACTGAAATGGTATTGGCAATAATTTTGTATTCAATATTATTAGCCTTCAAAACGGCATTCAGAGCTTCTTCGACTGATGCATTTTTAACATTAACAGAAATTCGTGCTTTAGAATTTAGATTTTCACTATACAGCACACGTAAATGGGACTGCTTGGAGATGGCAGAGAGTGCTTCTTCAATGCGGGCATTGCGCATATTTAGCGTAACTTTTTGCGCCGTGCTCTTTGCATGTACGCCAGTTACAAATGCGAATAGAAGACATGTACTAATTTTCATAATACGTAATGGTTTGCAAAATCGTGGGTCTTGAGGGATCAAGGACCACCTTTTGCTAAGTGGTAAGTTATTCATACATTTACACTTTGTGGTTAATTGGGGTTTAATTGTTCAATCTTTAGATTTAGGGCCTGATGATCACATCTTTTTCTGAACAGGGATGCGCCAACATTCCTGTTCTATTTTTTTGGCCAATGTAGTTTTTGTATTATTTTATCATAGGCATATCGTTTTTTTTCAATTGGACTGATTAGGTTCTTGTCGCGATAATGAGTTTATTCCCTTCTAGCTCAAATTTAAGATTGCTGACATAAGATAGCATCTCCAATACCTGAGACAATTTTACGTCACGTTCGATACTTCCCGTATATTCCTTGTCGAGCTGTACATCTCCTCGGAATGTAACATCAAGATCATACCAGCGCGATAACTGATGCGCGATATTCGTTATCGTTTCCTTTTTAAAATAAAACTCATTGTTGTGCCATGCAAGATCATGGGCTAAATCGGCCTTCCCTTTGACTAAATTGTCCTTAAAAGAAGATGCATATTCACCGGGGAATAACTCGACATGTTGATTGTTTTGCCATACCTCAACTCTACCCTCGGCCAAGGTCGTACGAACCAGATCTGAATAGGAATTAATATTAAAATGTGTACCCAACACCTTAATTTCGTTTCCTCTTGACTCAACTATAAACGGCTGCTCTGCATTAGGTGTAACTTCAAAATAGGCTTCGCCAGCCAAAAAAACCCGACGTTCTTTTGTGGAAAACTGGGCCGGAAATTTCAATTGAGATAATGCATTGACCCATACCTTGGTTCCATCTGCTAAGGTCATTTTATAAAAACTTGCTTTGGGAACAATCAAAGAGTTATACTGCAATGGAATTGGTTGATCGGTTTGCTTAACGACCAATTCATTGCTGTTACCGATTAAATTGTTATTTTCTGTCAAGGTTTTAGTGGAATCACCGTTTAAAGAAACCTTTGTACCGTCAGCGAGAACTAATACTGCACCGCTTGTAGCAGGTGCTATATCTTGTTTTTTTGAAACTATTACACGCTTATCCCCCGAAAGGAATGAATCAAAATCACCTTGCCATAATAGAAAACCTCCAAACAAAAATACAATAGATGCTGCAATGCCCAATGACCATTTGCCAAAAGCTCGTCCATTTCGTTTTTTATTATTCAACTTATCCCATGCTTGATTTGCATTCAGTTGCCTAACGATGGATAAATCTTCTTCAATATTTTCTGCTTGACGAAATGATTCCAAAAATCGTCTATTTTGGAGACTGGAGTTCAACCATTTATCCAGTTGACTTTGTTCTTCTTCCGTAAGCTGACCGCTCAAGAACTTTTGGATAATTTTTGAAATATGCCCTGTGTTTTCTTTCATATATTACACTAAAGAAACGCCGGACAACAAAAGGGGTGACAAGAATTTAAATATTTTTTAATAAAAATATAACAAGAGGGATAAATTCAGGATTTAATCGTTTTAACAGCATTTTCATACCACGCTGCTTTTGTGTTTTCACGGTATTGATACTAATTTGTAGTTCTTTGGTAATCTCCAAATTAGACAACCCTTCCAGATAGCCTAATCGAAAAACTTGCTGACAGGCAAAAGGCATCTCTTCAATGATTCTATAGATCTCCTGAATAACCTCACTATGGATCATATTTAATTCAAGAGCCGTATTGTCTTCCTCTGTAAAACCTACTACATTCCAGTATTTTTGACGAACTTTTTCATGGCGAATGTGGTTATAACAGGCAAATCTTACAGAGCTATATAAGTAATTTTTTATTGCAATCTCATTATCACTGACTTGATCAGTATTTTTGAAATAAGCAATAAAAGAATCCTGTACAAGATCTTCAGCTATAGTAAGATCACCCAATATCTTCCATGCAAAATGACATAATCCATTATAGTGTGTTTTGAATAATACTTCTTCTTTCTGCATCGTTAGCTCTCTCATTGCCACTTATTGTATTCTATAGGTGGATATTTAGGACATATAAGCACATCTCCTGCGTTGAGATGTTTAATAATTGTGCTATAAAAATGGCTAATATTTTTTATTATTTGCAAAAAAAATAAAAAATAGAATCCTAGGTTCTATTTTTTACTCCTATAATGATCATTTTTTTTAAAATATGCAACAAACGAAAGTTGCACTAGGACGATTAAAACGAAATATATTAAGATAGCGACAAAAGATTGACAAAAAAAAGAATCTTTCGCTTAACCTTAAAAGAAAGTAACAACAATTAACAGCATTTTCAGAATTGACAAGAATATGCGCTAAAATTTTATAAAACAATGGCCCCTCCAAATTATACTTGGAAGAGCCATTCAACATAAACATACTATAATTCTATCCTATCGGAACATACTTTACAGTTTTCTCCGGATTTTCAAAATAACCATACGGATAAGCGGAGGTCGGACTCACATAAGTCATCTTTTTGACCTTTACGCCTTTTATACTAAACTCCTTATAGAATTCTAATCCTGTCTCTGTATACACGTAAGAATAGATATTCTCGTCAGTTGCATCATCAAACACAAAAGCTCGATTCATATCACTGTAAATATAAGCCTCATAACTCTTTCCCCCGACTTCTACAGCATATTCAAAGAAAGAATCAAATAGTTGAGCTGTTTTCTGCAGTTTTTTTATCAATGCTGTCGGATCCGATTTTATCGGAAGCATCACAACACGGTTATAAGTCTTCCGTCCTTGGAGAACCACAGAATCGGCAGTTGCTTTCAGTACTAAGAACTCAAAATCTCCCTTTGTCCCCGAATCCACGGCTCCCTCTTCTGTATATCCTCCTGGAAGTGCAAAAAAATGAATAATCTCGTTGAACGTGTCAAAAGTTAAAATAGGTCCTGCTCCAGGATACACCTTATAGGAGCTTACCTGTGTTGTGTAATCGGTATGTATATTTTTATGCACGTAGTCCGCTTGAAACTCAACACGATCATCGGAGGTAAACTTTGTAAAAAGGTTATACCCCCCAAATTCCAAATCTCTACTCGGATAGTATTGCATAATCCAACCGTTCGGATTCGATTTTAAAATATTGTACGCATTATCTACGCTTGCATTCAACCGTTCTGTTGGGTTATCTTCAAAGAATCGATCGCGCTTTTTGTCGCAACTTGTTCCCAACAAAAGCGATACAAACATGGCTATATAAATTGAATGAAATTTCATAGTCTTTTATTTATTTGATTTTCGTTTGATCAAAATCACCTAATTTCGCTGTCCTATTGAGGATGTTTTTCCGAAGTAAATCCATATCAATTCCCCATTTATCCTTCATATAAGTTTTTACGATATTGAGTTTTTTCTGCACCAGTGCCCTGCCTGCAGCCGTCGATCCTGGTGCTGTCAATATCGCGTTTAATTCATCCTGACTCCGGGTCACGTAATAAGAATAAAGTTCGGCATAATCTTCCACGGCTTCTTTTGACGCGTATGGTGAAATAAAACCATCAGCCACAGCCAAACCTATCCTCGATTCCGAATACGTCTGACTCCAATCATCCCCAACATAGGAAGTTCCAGTTATACTATTAAAATCAGAAGGAAATGGCTTTGTCTGATTCAAAATATGTTGAAATTCGTGATGTATTGTTTTGAAATAATAATAATTTAAATAATCTATGTCGCTTCCGCTTTCTTCGTCCAGATTTAACAAATTATATAAAGACATCTTTGTACCATTTTCAGCAGTACCTAATACAACTGTACCGTTGTTCATAACAGAAACAGATCCTATATAATTCAGTAACTTCGGGAAATAACTTCGAATGAATTGTTTGCTCCCTGTTAAATCGTCATAGGGTTCCAACCCTAAATATTGGATTAACCGAGTCATTCGAATCGATGCATCATAGGTGGCTGGTACCAGATTATAATTCATATCCGATTCCTTATCCACGTATTTATATAACACATCAATGTTGTAAGGTTTCGTAATATTTTCATAGATATATTTATCTAAGTCATTCTGTGATAACTTCGAATCGATGAAAACACTGTTTGGATCCAGCTTATCTTCCTTTCTACATGAAGCAAGTAAAGAAAGCAGTACCCCTGCATATAATAGATTTTTAAAAATGTTCATCTTATCTTGGATTTGGAGTTAAACCTGCATTAATAACATCTTGTGGCAATTGTATTGCTCTTCTGTTATCATTTGTTGTCAATACATCTGAAGAGACTGATCCTACTGTCCCCCCCGACAATGTTCTTCTGTAAACTTCGATGCCATATCGTTTAATATCGAACCAGCGAAGCCCCGTATGAAGCGTCTGAATTCTACGCATAAAAAGTACCGCATGAATCATATTTTCTTGGGTCCCCGACTCAATGGCATATTCTGGATTGTTCAATTTCTTTTTCGGAGTTGGAACTTTTGGCGTGTAATAGGCGAAATGGTTACCCCAGTTGTTTATTCCTTCCACCGTCATTTTCGAAGCAAATGTTACTGTATTACCAGCCCAAAGCTGCATATCCTGTATAGCGGCGTCATACTTTTTGAGGTGGATGTTAGCCTCGGCCCGTGTAAGCAAAGCTTCTTCCGAGGTCAGTTCTGTCATCGTAGTACGCCAAAAACCTGTTTGTGATACGGGATCTGTAAATTCAAACAGATATGGAAAGCGAGGGAGTAAAGCCTTATCAATATTGGTACCACCATACACATAGGCCCTAATTCGATAATTTGTAGAACCTATTTGAATAGCTCCAGATTCAATAGCAGGCCAATTGGCAGAAGCCAAGTAGGGGGCTATCGCAAAAAGAGTTTCCTTTTTTGCAATAACGGCATTATGGTTATAGCGCGATCCTACATAATATGCTCCAAAAGTAAGTCCTAAGCCGGAATACGGTGAAAAAATAAGATAATTAGCCTTCAATGTACTGCTATTATACTCTCGCGACGCATTGCCTTGATCGGCCGCAAAAGCAGCAACTTGCGCATAGTTACGCAAAGACTCTGCAGGATCTCCAAGAGCTTTAGAAGCATAGTCGGCAGCTTTCTGCCATTCGCCCATAAACAAATATACACGCGCAGCAAAGGCATAAGCAGCAGTTTTATTGAAATGGTATTTTGCTGTAGCACTATTCGAATAGGCCGCATCGTCGATCAAAGGAATTCCCTCTTCCAGGTCTTTAACCACAAAATCATAAACTTCTGCCACAGTATTCCGTTGGTATTTGGGCGAAAGGGTCGTTTCGGGTTTCGTCATATAGGTAACGCCCAGATCAGATTTTGATGTACTGCGGTTGTAATGTTTGCCAAATAGATTAACCAACATAAAATGATTATATGCCCGCGCAACCAATGCCTCCCCTTTTTGAGGCTGAAGGTTCTCAGGGTCTCCAGCTTCTGCTATCGCTTCTAAAGCCGCATTGGTACTGGATATCGCTTTGTATGAAGCCATCCAAAATTCACTGATATCATCTACATCCTTTTCAGTAATTTCAGACCAACTATACATCTGCCCCGATAATCTGGTTGAATTTGGATTTGTCGCCCCATAATCATCGACATTATCCGAAGACATCTCAGCTGTCATTACATAAGAGCTTGTAGGATAAGCAGAAGTCAAGATTTTTCCGATCTTATCTGCATTGTTTAATTCTGCACGGTTATCCGGCAATTCATCCAAATATTTATTACATGAAGTAAAGCCAATGAAACATCCCGAGAGTATTAATATATTTAAGAATTTAGTTTTCATTTCAAAAAAGTTTAAAGTCCTAACCGTACAGTTAACGTATATTGCCTTGGAATTGGTAAAGCAACCCCACCAGAGTTGACAAATTCAGGATCTTGTCCATTTAACCGCTTGTCAGCATATATCAACCAAAGATTGGTGACATTCAATCGGAAGCCCAAAGAGGATACTTTAAAAGAATTGACAACATTTTTAGGGAGATCATAACTCAAGGATAAATCCTTCAAACGAATAAAGTCTCCTTTTGCAATATTAACTGAAGAATAATTGTACGCATTATAGGCGTATCTATAATCTCTGTCATTCCTCACAATACGCTTATCGATCATCACCGGTACATTGGTGATCAATTCGTCACCTGGTACGGTCCACGAATCCCAGAACTCGCGTGTAGTAGCCGTTAAATCTGTATATTGCGTTTTATAGACTGGATCCAAGCGAACGACATTGCCAAAGGAATACGTGAAAAATACGTTCAACTTAAATCCTTTATGGCCAAAGATATTTCCAAAACTTCCCATTGTTGTTGGTTCCGTTGGACCTTCGTATTTTAAATAACCAATTTTATCACGCTCCTGAAAGTTGAGTCCGGTCGTCGTAGGACCATCTGGTCCTGTAAAAATTGGAAGGCCATTAATGTCCAACTTTTCAAATGGAATGGAAAATAAGGATCTCACCGGATATCCCTGTAATCCGAACCCATTGCCAGAAATCAAATCCACAACCTGCTTGTGGTTTTCCATTTCCGTAATTTTATTGACGGCTCTGGTGAAAATAAAACTAGAGTTCCACGAAAAATCTTCATTTCTAAGAATTGTTCCTGCAACACTCAGTTCCAAACCATGTGAATTCATTTTGGCAATATTTCCATATTTCGAAATTTGACCACCCAAACCTTGTGTATTGATTTCTCCGATAAGATCATGCTGCTTACGCGTGTAATAATCTAGGTCAATTGCCAGTCTATTATTGAACAGGCCAATGGAAGTACCAATATTTAGTTCTTTTTTCTTCTCATACGTAAGCAAGGAATTTTCTAGATCTTTTATCTGTAGCCCCGTTTCTTTATCTCCTGCATTCGGACGCCAAGGATTATAACTTTCTAAAATAGCTTTAGAATTTGTCACAAATGAAGGTCCTCGATCTGCTGTCAAACTATACGATGCTTTAAACGATAAGGCATTGATAGGCGAATTCCAATTTTTAAAGAACTTTTCATTATGTACATTCCAAAGTCCGGCAACGTTCCAGGTTGGCAGCCATCTTGCCGAAGTCGATTTCCCTAATCTATTGGTACCCTCATACCGCAATGTACCGTTTAACGTATATCGTTCATCATAGGTATAGTTTGCCTGACCAAAAAAAGCGACCTCCCTATTTCTTGTATTGATAACCTTGAAATAATCACTATTTTCTTCTTGTCCCTTCTTAAATACGTGATAATCTGTAAATGGAATTTCGCCTAGATCATATTGAATGCCCCATCCACGATACCAGTCGTTATTCCGGGTATCATTATTGACGGTTGCTCCCCCGAAAGCGTACAATTTATGTATTTCATTAAACGTGTTGTTATAATTGAAATTGAACCTAAAGTTCTGGGAGACCATCTTGTAATCCGTACGATTGTATATTCCCCCATAAGGTAATACGGATACAGGAACCGCATATGGATCGTCGGGATTTTTATATAAATAAGGATTCTTATCACGTATAATGGTATTAGGCATCGCACGATAAGCAAGCGCTTGATTGGAATAATCTTTTACATAGTGCTGTTGCGACGATTGTTGATAACGTAAGGCCCCCATTGCCGTCAACTCCAGCTGTTTCAGCACCTTCCACGATAGTTCGCCTTGAAATTTGTAATCGCCTACATTAATATCCATATAGTTATTCTGCAATTCATTCAGGATATTGAATGGAGCATAATTTCTAATGTAAGACTCTTTCGCATCCAAGGTACGTGATGTATTCATTGCATACGAATATGGGTTAATATCGAAATCGCGTTTTACCTGCATATTCACAACATCAATCGTTTGGCCTAGCGTTCCAGGAGCACGTTGATCACGATACGATCCATTTGCCAATAAATTCAACTTTAAATTGTCAAGCAAATTGTACCCAGCATTAAACATTGCTGTATATCGCTTTACTCCACTTTGCTTTGCCCATCCTGGATCATTGATGGCACTTAATGACGTATAATATTGTGCTTTTTCTGTACCGGAAGTCAAACTGATCGAATGGTTTTGCATAATATTCCTACTAAACAATTCTTTAAACCAATCTGTATTCCTGTACTCAGCCTGACGCAAATAGGCATTTCGCGCGGTCTCGGTATTTTCCAATTTACCCGCATTGATCAGCTGATACATTTTACCATAAACACCACTCTCAGAAGCCACCGAAACATCAGAAAGGTTGAGCCATCCACGTTGGTCCATAAATTGATACATGGACATTTGCTCCTGTGAGTTCATGATATTAAAACTATTATAGGAAGGGATATCCCTTGACGTAAATTCACCAACGTAATTAAATGAATTCCGTCCAGCAGCACCTTTTTTTGTTGTAATTACAATCACACCGCCCATGGCGCGCGCGCCATATATTGAGGTAGCCGACCCATCTTTTAAAACTTGAAATGACTCAATATCATTCGCATTTAATCCGGCGACGGCGGAACTTATCAATGTCAGCGCATCGCCTGAAGATAGCGCATCCGAAGAAACATCGGCCACATCTTCAATAATAATTCCATCAACAACCCAAAGCGGCTTTGAACTACCATAAATTGATGTTGCGCCACGAACACGGATCTTTGGAGCTGAACCGAAAGTTCCTGACGTATTCTGTACCGAAACACCGGCAACTCGTCCTTCCAGGGAACGACTTGGATCAGGTAATCCGCCTAATTCAACATCTTTCATATTGACTTTGGCCGTCGCTCCGGTAAAATTCTGACGGTCTATTTTACCCCCAAGTCCTGTCACAACAACCTCATCAATTTGTTGTTCGTTGGGCTGTAAAACAATCGAGAGGTTTTGCCGGCCAGCTACAGCAATCTCTCCCACTGTATATCCAACATAACGGACGGTCAAAGTCGCATTAGACTGCGCGTCTATACTGAAACGTCCATTCTCATCTGTCTGTGTGGAAACCGAAGTACCTTTTACAGTAACGGTTGCTCCAACTAAGCCATTCCCATTTTGATTTCTAACGATCCCCGAAACCTTTTGCTGGGCAACAGCATCATAATTTTCTTCCGTTACTCTGCTATTTACGGAGATTGTATTTGCAATTATCCTATAATCTAAATGATTATTACGCAAAACAGAATTTAATGCTTCTTCTACAGAAGCATTCTTCAAATTCACATTGACTCTTGCTTTAGAATCAATATTTTCCCCATAAAATAACTGCAAATTGGACTGTTTGGAAATCGCATTGAGCGCCTCTTCAATCCGTGCATTTTTCATCTTCAAAGTAACTTTCTGTGCTAGGCCGTTGGCCTGAACTCCGGTCACAAAGGCGAAAAGAAGACAGGTACTAATTTTCATAATACGTAAAGGTTTACAAAACCGTGGGTCATGAGGTATCAGTCGCCACGTTTTGCCAAATGGTAAGTTATTCATACATTTACTCTTTGTGGTTAATTGGGTTTACTTAATTCGCTTTTTAATTTTTTTAGGCCTTTTTGATCATTTCGGAACAGGGATGCTGCAACATTCCTGTTCTTACTTCGTTATAAGACCTTGGATTAGGTATTATTTCTTTTACATAGACACTCCTTTTATTTATTTCCTACGATTAATTCTTGTCCGTCAAATTCAAATTTTAAATCACAGACGTACGTCAACATTTCTAAAACTTCAGACAACTTGACATCGCGTTTAAAATTGCCTGTATACACCTTATCCAATGCCACATCTTTCCTGAATTTAACATGGATGTCATACCATTTTGAAAGTGTGGAGGCAATCTCAACAATGGTCTCTTTCTTAAAATAAAACTGATTGTTATGCCAAGATAAATCGTGTTCCAAATCTGCCTTTCCTTTGCGAAGCTGTTCTCCTACAAGATTCGCATATTCCCCAGGTTCCAAAACAACGATATTTCCAGAATGGCTTACCTGCACTCTTCCCGAAGACAATGTTGTGCGAACATTTTTCCCATACGCATTAACATTGAAATGCGTCCCCAATACCTTTACTTCGTTTTCTTTAGATTCCACAAAGAAAGGTCTATTTCCGTCATGAGAAACTTCAAAATAAGCCTCACCTTCCAAGAAGACACGACGCTCATTTTCTTTAAATTTTACAGGAAATTTAAGCTGAGAGTTGGCGTTTACCCAGACCTGGGTACCATCCTCCAAATTTATTTTATAAAAATTACCTTTTGGAACAACCAACGTGTTAAACTGTAATGAACCTTCTGTTACTGCCAGATCTGCGTGGGGTATATGATCAGCAACGATTTTTGGATCTACTGTTTTGTTCGACTTCTCCAAAGGCAAAACTGATCCATCCGCCAAGACCAATAAGGCACCTGGCTGCGCCGGTGAAATATCTTTTTTTACGGGACGAATAGCTGCTACTTGCTCAGGAACTTTCCGATCCTGCTGAAATATATAAAAGAGTGATGCTCCTAATAGTACAATGAGAATGGCGGCAACACGAAGTAGAAGACGATAATTTTTCTTTATTTTCTGAGGAGTCCGCTGAATATTACCCCAAGCCCCGTCTTCATCCAAATTAGCAAAAAAATGAAGATCTCCTTCAATATTTTTTGCCTCTCGAAAGCTTTCAATCAAATCATCATTCCTTTTGTCAGATTTCCGCCACTGCTCAATAGCATCTCGTTCCGCCACGGTTTCTTGACCACGAAGTAACTTACTAATTAGTCTGGCTATGTAATTGGTATTAGCTTTCATATCTATAGGTTAGAAACCCTATAGATTCACCAGGGGTGACAAGAATTAAAATTATTTTATTAAAAAAATAATAAGGGGTAAAAATTCGGGATGAAGCTTCTCTAACAAAATCTTCATTCCCCGTTGCTTCTGGGTCTTCACGGTGTTCACGCTAATCTGAAGTTTTTCCGTAATCTCAAGATTCGATAAGCCTTCCAAATAGCCCATCGTAAAAATTTGCTGACAGGCAGCAGGCATTGTTGCTATAATCCGATAAACCTCATTGATCACTTCGGTATGAATCATAGAAAGTTCCACAGAATGCTCATCTTCTTCAGTGAACGCTACTTTCGTCCAATACTTTTCCTTCACTTTTTCATGCCTAAGGTGCTTCAAGCAGGAAAACCGAACGGCAGTATATAAATAATTTCGAACAAAGCTTTCAGATTCATCCATACGCTCGCGATCCTTAAAAAAAGTAATAAATGCTTCTTGTACCAAATCTTCAGCAATAGCAGATTCCCCTACAAATTTCCATGCAAAGTGACACAAGCTTCTATAATGCGTTCTAAATAACTTCTCTTCGGGGCCCATACTTCAAACGGGTATAACAAAATTGATTAGCAACAATCGTTGGTGGCTGATAAACTAGTTTGTAAATATATAATTTTTAATTTTTGTTAAACAAAAATTAACACATTTATTACATAAATTATTCATACTGCACATTAAAAAATTCTATCGCTCAATAAATAAGGATCTCTTATTTCATTTTTATAAACGTATTTTTCTTTAAAAAATCTGTTCTTAGCCGAAAACAAAATCCCCTCTTTTATCCTTTATATAGAGGAAAAATGGTCAAAAACTGGCACTTTTTCGCTTTTTTTTATTATATTGTAAACTTTCAAAAAACCTTCATCGCCATATAAGCATTGGCAACGATGAAATAGTGAAGGTTAAAAATTAAAACAAAGACTAAATGCTATTTACTGTTCTGTCAGGATTAATAACATCGAGCCTTATTGTTCCATTTGGTCGGTTCCTAAAAACCAGATGGGGTATTATTCTCGCATTCTTACCGGTACTTCTATTTTTATACTTTGCACAATATATTGTACCTATTGGTCAAGGCTCCTATTTCGTGCAATCAACACCCTGGGTGCCCTCCTTAGGCATCAATCTGGATTTTAAATTAGATGGACTATCGCTACTTTTCGCCTTATTGATTACCGGGATCGGAGCTTGCATCTTTTTCTACGCGAATGCCTATCTCAAAGGTCATCGGTATATCGACCGTTTCTTTGGCTACCTCTGCCTTTTTATGTCGGCTATGCTGGGGCTTGTCCTGTCGGACAATATGCTGTTGCTCTTCATCTTTTGGGAACTAACCTCGATCAGCTCATTTTTTCTCATTGGATTTAACAATGACAAAAATGATTCGCGCAAAAGCGCATTAACCGCACTAGCCATTACTGGTTTGGGTGGTTTTTTTCTACTGGCAGGTTTTATTTTGCTGGGTAATATCGCGGGTACCTACCATATTACCGCACTCATCGACAAAGTATCCCTCATTCAGCAACATCCACTATTTCCCCTCGTCTTTGGCCTCATAGCACTTGGAGCAATTACGAAATCAGCACAATTCCCTTTCCATTTTTGGTTACCCGGAGCCATGAAGGCGCCAACGCCAGTGTCGGCCTACTTACACTCGGCAACGATGGTTAAGGCAGGAATCTATCTTTTGGCCCGTTTTTCACCAATACTTGGGGGCAACCCAATCTGGCTGTATTCCCTCATGGCCATTGGTGGTTTCACGATGTTGTATGCCGCATTCCATTCGCTTTTCAGAACAGACCTCAAGGGTGTACTCGCCTATTCAACCATATCCGCCCTCGGTATTTTAGTATTCTTGTTGGGACTAGGCACCAAGGATGCCGTTATCGCAGCAAGTGTCTTTATACTCGTACATGCCCTATATAAAGCCGCATTATTCTTGATTACGGGGATTATAGACCATGAAACGGGAACGCGGGATCTTACCATCTTACGGGGGCTACGTAAGGTATTAATGCCTGTCGCTATAGCAGGTTTCCTAGCGGCACTTTCCAGTGCCGGTATTCCACTTACATTTGGGTTTATTGGAAAGGATCTGATTTATGAGGCAACACTACATGCCACACCTGATTTATTTCTCTATTTGACAGTCGCTGCAGTAGCAACAAATATACTCCTGGTCTCTGCTGGATTTATGGCCGGCATCAAACCTTTTATGGGTAAGCTACCCGAGCAATTTCATGAAATCCACCTACCTTATAAAGCCCTATGGATCCCACCTTTACTTTTAGCCGTCCTCGGTGTTGTTTTTGGCTGTGTCCCCGGACTTATCGGCGACTGGATTGCAGGGCCGACTGCGGTAAGCATACTTGCAAAACCGGAAACTTTTCACCTGAAAATCTGGCATGGCTTCAATTTAGTCCTGCTATTAAGCGCTATTACAATTGCCGCGGGTACCTTACTTTATTTCGCAAACAGACCCAGTGCTAAAAAATTGGCTTGGATTGCAAATTTCAATAAGATTTCGCCTGAATATATCATCCAGTTATGTGCGCAGGAAATTGTTTTATTCTCGGCCTTCTTCACCAACAAAATGCACAACGGCTATTTGCGTTCGTATCTGTTGAAAATTATTTTATTTGCCGAATTATTGATCGCCTACCAACTATACCTGGGTGGGCCACTCCATATCAAATGGGAAACCCTATCTCCGGTGAGTTTCTACGAAGTCACTACAGTCTGCATTTTGATTGGTGCCATTGTACTCACCATCCGCACCTCGTCCCGATTAACAGCTGTAGTAGCCACCAGTGTTGTAGGTTATGCTATATGTCTTATTTTCGTGTTTTACAGTGCTCCAGATCTAGCGATGACACAGTTTACCATCGATACCCTCACTGTGGTACTCTTCGTATTGGTACTCTTTAAACTACCTTCTTTCCTGAACCTGGCCAACCGGCGCACCATCATTCGTGACGCCATTGTCGCTATCGTTTTTGGAATTTTGCTTTCCATGGTCGCACTTCGAGTTCTGCATGAACCAACAACGACAAATATCAGTGATTTCTATGGCGATTATGCCTATGTGCTTGCTAAAGGAAAAAATGTCGTCAATGTAATACTTGTCGATTTCAGAGGTTTTGACACCATGTTTGAAATTGTGGTATTGAGTATCGCTGCATTGGGGGTATATAGCTTATTAAAATTACGTTTAAAGTCCTCTGATAAAGAATAATGATAGATAAAGTTTATGCATAAATGAGCGGACAACTCATTGCTAAATAATAACAAATGAACAGTACAATATTACAGACCGCTACGCGGTATTTATTACCAATACTTTTACTTTTCTCGGTATTCCTTCTACTCCGGGGGCATTATTATCCGGGCGGAGGCTTCGTCGGAGGCCTAGTTGCTTCAATTGCCTTTGTTCTGCATAGTTTTGCCTTTGGCCCGCAAAATACCATGAAATTGATTCAATACAAGCCCCTGTCGCTCATCCCCATCGGACTGGGAATTTCGGCCATCAGTATGTTCCTACCTGCATTTTTTGGTTATCCCGTCATGACCGGTCTTTGGCTGGAAGAGAAAATTCCCGTCATCGGGATGATAGGAACCGCCTTATTTTTTGACCTTGGTGTATACTTTGTTGTCATTGGCGTCGTCCTGACGATTTTATTTACAATTGCTTTAACGACTGAAGAAGAAGAATAATAATGGAACTGATACTCGTACTCTTGATCGGCATCCTTTATGCTGCCGGAATATACCTCATCCTGCGTCGAAGCATGGTGAAATTGTTGCTGGGTATTATGTTACTGGGCAATGGTACCAATATATTGATCTTCTTATTGGGAAATATTATTAAAGGTAAACCACCCATCATAGGTCCCGATTTGAAGGTATTCACCGATATTTATGCGGACCCGATTCCGCAAGCCCTTATTTTAACGGCCATCGTGATCAGCTTTGGCCTGACCTCCTTTGCCATCGTTTTACTCAAGCGTGTATATGCATTGCTGGGTACAGATGATCTGGATGATTTGAACACCCCTGAGGAAGAAGATATATGATAGACAACCACATTATTGCCACGATTATCGTGCATTTATTTATTGCTATTGTCCAACTGATGTTGTGGCGCAAATCCACTGCACAACGGTTTTTGAGCGTTGGTGGAAGTTTGCTCGCACTTATTCTTGCCTTTAAACTATTCTTCAAGGTTTATGACGGTGGTATTTTGACCATGAATGCGGCCAATTGGAAAGCTCCGTTTGGGATTGTCTTTGTTGCCGACCTATTCAGCAGTACCCTTGTTCTCCTGACTTCAATAGCAGGTCTGGCGGTCTCCATCTTTTCCTGTGTCGGTGTGGGACGCCAGCGCATCTTATACGGCTATTTCCCGATCTTTCACTTTTTGATGATGGGACTAAACGGCGCGTTTCTGACAGGTGACATCTTCAACCTGTACGTATGGTTTGAAGTCATTATTATTTCCTCTTTTGTACTCATGACCTTAGGGGGTAGAAAATCCCAATTGGAGGGAGCTGTAAAATATATGGCCATGAATATCCTGGCTTCCACGTTTTTCCTAACCGGCATAGGCATACTTTATGGTATTTCAGGTTCTTTAAACATGGCCGACTTGGCCCTGCGCATCCCCAAAATACAAAATCAGGCATTAGTAGAAATTACAGCCACATTTTTCCTGATCGGTTTTGGCATCAAATCCGCCGTTTTTCCACTCTATTTCTGGTTACCCTCTTCTTACCATACGCCGCCTTCAGCCGTAGCAGCGACATTTGGAGGCTTGTTGACCAAGGTTGGGATTTACGCCTTGTTCAGGGTCTTTTCACTATTATTTATTCCCAATCATTTTACCAAGGAGCTTCTTATCGTACTGGCCATATTGACCATCCTGACGGGCGCTTTTGGTGCATTGATCAAGACCAATATCCGAAGGTTATTTTCCTATTTGATCGTTTGCCATATTGGTTTTATGATTGGCGGTTTGGGCTTATATAGCAAATGGGCCTTATTGGGGGCAGTATTCTATCTGATCCATGATATTATGGTCAAAACGAATTTATTCCTCATCGCCGGTGTTATACGACAACTCCGTGGTACCATGGATATGAATAAACTGGGCGGACTTTATGCACAATACCCAAAGATCTCATTGCTTTTTGCCATTGTTCTTTTTTCACTGGTGGGCATCCCGCCACTCTCGGGCTTCTGGCCTAAAATCTATCTATTCAAAGATGCATTTCATTTGGAAAAGTATGCATTCGCGGGAGCCCTGATTATTGGCAGTTTTATCACTTTGTTTGTCATCGCCAAAATGTGGGCACAGGTATTCTGGAAAGATGCACCTGACCCTGAAATCATTGAGGATAAATTTGCAGGCATGATTGGCTATAAAAGAACAATGCTCATACTTCCTGTCGTTATTTTGGCATCAGCGTCCCTGTATATCGGACTCAACGCCGAATCGATTATCCATGTCGCCGATGAGATTGCTACACAGTTATTGGACACATCACCTTACATAAACGCTGTATTAGGAGGGCAGAAATGATATGATTAAACAGTTTTTAATGAACCTTATGTTATCCTTCATTTGGGTCGCACTAACGGGATCGATGTACTACACCAACTTCCTATTCGGCTTTATGTTGGGATTTGGTATCCTCTGGTTGATGAACAGGAATGAGGTAGATCAACGCTATTTTTATCGGGTACCCAAAACATTGAGTTTTATTCTTTTTTTCTTGTGGGAAATGATTGTCGCCAATGTGCAGGTAGCCTACGACGTGATAACACCCAAATTTTTTATCAAACCGGCGATTGTCAAATATCCCATGGATGCAAAAACCGATTTGGAAATAAACCTGCTTTCAACCTTTATCTCCTTGACACCCGGCACACTTATCCTTGACGTAAGTGAAGATAAAAAAACGCTCTTTATTCACGTCATGTATATGAAAAGCAAAGAACAGTTTGTTTCTACCCTTAAAAATAATGTTGAACGAAGACTTTTAGAACTCTTAAGATGACTTTAAATAGCTATTTTGATTATGTGATCCTTCCGATCTTGACTATTTCAGTCATACTGGCGTTTATCCGGCTGTATAAAGGTCCCCAAATATTTGATCGTGTGATTGCCCTCGATCTCATTATCACCATCGGAATTGGCATTATTACCGTTTATAGTATACGAACGTCGCAGGAAGTGTTTTTAGACATTGCCATGATCTTAGCGCTTATCGCATTTCTTGGCACGATCGCATTTTCATTTTATTTAGAAAAACAAAGCAAAGATGATTGATATTACTTTAGCCATACTCAGTACCATCGGGGCATTGGCCATACTATTTGCGTCTATTGGCATCTTGCGGATGCCCGATTTTTATTTACGTCTTTCGGTTACGGTAAAGGCAGCAACGCTGGGTGTGGGACTTTTACTCATCTGTGCGGCCATGACCTTCCCGGATGTATCCGTAACAACCAAGGCTATAGCCATTGGATTTTTTCTGATCCTAACGGCTCCGGTTGCCGCACACATGATTGGCAGAGCTGCTTATATACAGCGGGTGAAAACATGGAAGGGAACCACCTTAAATGACCTTGAAAAGGAAGGTAAATTAGATTGTCGAAAGGAAGATTTTTAAGAAAAGCTATACAGTTATTCCTAAAAATCTTCTTGTCTTTAGAACTTCTTGTCCTGATTAAAAGATAATACAAACAGGAGCAGGTACAGCAATTTCTTTCCCGGTATCTGTCAACAAGCCTGTTTTAGTATCCCGGCTAAACAAAACAATGTTGTTGGTATATTGATTGGCGATCAAAAGATATTTCCCATCCGGAGAAAGGTTGAAATTGCGCGGTCCTTTACCTTTTACTGAAAGATTGGCAATTTTCTTCAATTCCCCATCTTTCTCTACCGAAAAAGTAGCTATCGTATTGGCATCGCCACGGTTGGTCGCATATAGAAACTTTCCATCAGCAGAGATCTTAATATCAGCGCCACCATTACTTCCTTTAAAACCTTCCGGGTTAATATCAAAAGTACTTTGATACATCCACGCATCACCATCTTTCTTATACGATGCAATTTGACCGGTCATTTCCAGGACGACATACAGGAATTTTTCTTTCTTATCAAACACAATATGACGTGGTCCTCCTCCAGCTGGCGTAAAGACATCTTCCGATTCATCAGCAAGGCTATAGACGTTTCCCGCTTTATTCACCGGATAAATAGAAATCTCATCCAAACCAAGATCTTGGACGTATAACTTATCCCCTTTATTCGAGAAAAAAGTAGAATGTACATGTGGCTTTTCTTGGCGTACAGGATCCACCCCCTTACCCTCGTGTTGTATTAAGCGTGCTCTTTTACTTAAAACACCATTACTTTCTAAATCAAACAGCGCCGCAGAGCCGCCCGTATAATTTGCCACGGCAAGCAAGCTACCCTTCGGATGTACTTCAACAAAACAAGGCGACTCTCCTCCAGAAGGAAGTGAGTTGAGAAAAGTTAAATGACCGTCCTTAAAAGAATAAGCCGAAACGGCCCCCTCTTGATTTGGAACCTCATTAACGGCATAAATAAAGTTATTATTTCGCGCTAAAAAGGATGGATCTTTACTCTCTTGTGTGCTCAACAAAGTTGTTTCACCAGTTTTAACATCAAAATTATAAATATAGATACCCTTGCTCGCAGTTTTGCTCGTATATGTTCCCACAAACATGGGAATCTGTTGCGCAAAACTAGCCAGAGGTAAAATCGTCATCAAATAAATAAATGCTTTTTTCATTGTAATTATTTTATAAATATAGCTACTCCTGTGTTGAATGAGACCGTTACATCAAGTTTGTTTCTAAATTATGCGAGATCCCGCTCAAATTTCCCCATTCATTCCGCAGTGTGAGGATCTAAAACCCCGCCATTTTATAGGCGTAAATATCGTCAATAGACTTGTTAAATTTGGTTAAAACCGTCCTTTCTAATAGGCAAATGCGTATTTTAGCACATCAATTTTAACAATTCCAAAATCACCCATTTAAAATAGTGGGAATACAAAAATATTGTTAAATAAAAGTACGAATAATTCATATAATCTGATAATTTTGTGCTGTTGTTCAAAAAAGTATATATTGGACACAATTACTACGCATACCGCCAAGGCAGCGTGAATACTTGTGACAAAAGAATAAATGATGAACAAATAACCGAGTGAAATGATTTCATTTATACAAATGAAGAACGCTCATAATTACATAAATAATTTATACGGATGAAAAAAAACATTTATATATTGTTTTTATTGCTGTTTGCATCAATTCAGGCCAGTCTTGCGCAACGTCAAGTTATTGATCGCGTTGTCGCAACGGTTGGATCGGGCATTATCTTACAGTCCGACGTGGATATGCAATATTCTCAATGGTTAGCGCAAGGGAATAAACCAGATGAAAACTATAAAGATGGTATATTGGAACAGTTAATTGTCCAAAAATTATTATCTCAACAAGCCGTAATTGACTCTATTGATGTAACTGAGACCGAAGTTGATGACAACCTCAATGCGCGCCTGCGCCACATGTCCCAACAGGCTGGAGGGCAAGAACGCCTTGAAAAATTCCTCAACCGCTCCTTATTGCAATACAAAGAAGAAATGCGCCCGAGTGTTTTCGAGCAATTAAAAGCGCAGAAAATGAGACAAAACATCGTTTCCAAAATAGATGTAACACCGTTGGAGGTAAAGCGTTATTTTGAAGGCTTGAATAAAGATAGTCTTCCTTACTTCAATACCGAGGTAGAAATTGGTGAAATTGTCATGATGCCCAAATTGACCGATGCAGAGAAAAAGGAACAGCGCGAGAAGATTGAAGGTATCCGCAAACAGATTGTAGATGGCTCCGACTTTGGTACAATGGCTCGTATATACTCTCAAGATCCCGGATCTGCCCCCTATGGTGGTGATTTGGGTTTTGGTACACGTGACAATTACGTCAAAGAATTCTCTGCCATGGCTTTTAAATTAAAACCGGGAGAAATATCACCTATTGTCGAATCCAAATATGGCTTTCATATTATTCAGGTACTGGAAAGACGCGGTGAAGAGGTACACACACGCCATATCCTGATGAAGATCAATCCTGGCCCTGCAGCATTAGAACGAACAAAAAATAAATTGGACAGTATCTATAAATTGGTCGTTGATAAAAAAATGGATTTCTATCATGCCGCCACAAACTATTCTGATGCGGAGGAGAGTAAATTCAATGGTGGTATGATCCTAAATCAAGAGGGCTCAAGCCGCACAACCGTAATTCCTATGGATGGCTTGGAGAAATCAGTATTTACAGCGATCGATCCGCTAAAACCGGGAGAATACTCCAAACCAGAGCAATTTACAGACAAAATGGGCGATGTTGGTTACCGTTTCAATTACTTGAAAACACGTATCCCACCGCATAAAGCAAATTTGGACGAAGATTTCACAAAGATCAAAGAAGCCGCCGTTCAGGACAAAACCAATCGTAACCTGAGCAAATGGTTCGATGATAAATTGAAGACCACCTACATCAATATCAGTGATGACTTTGGTCACAGTGAAGGATTGAAAAAATGGAAGAAACAATAAGTGAACAACACTTAATCTATAAAAAAGGGCTTGAATATGTATTCAAGCCCTTTTTTATAGTACAATCGTCTTATTATTTTTCAAACATCATTTCGATCAAAATATTCCAGTTCGCTTTCTTCACATCATCCTTCGCCAATTCGCTCAGCTGCCAGATACGAATATAATTATACTTCACCACCTTATCCTTTTGTCGCACCGTTGCCGTTCCCTTGGTATAGGCAAAATCGCCACTATACGAACGTTTTACTTCTTCGGGGATTGTTTCTATCGTCATCCGTTGTTTTTTGAGATAAGCCATCATTTTTGCCTTTCCTTCCATCGGACTTGTCCAAGGGAACAAAAACCGGACGTCTTCGCTTAAAAACTCCTTATAAGCAGTTGGATTGTCAGCTTTCAAAACAGTTGACATCAATTTGTCCGTCTCCAAGACAATATCTTCACGCTGGTTTAAGCGTACTTTAGAGCGATGCTTCAGATACCACGAGTCGGTAGGTTCGATATATTCAAGATCAAACTCCCCGTCATTCCCGTTGTTTTCAACTTCGGCACGAATATCGACGAGCCATTTACCCTTTTTATTGCGTTTCCATACGGTCAGGTATTCTCCATGACGCAATCGAGCACCTACTTTCTGAAAGTCCATAGACCCCGAAGTTACACCAAACTCCTGACTTTTAGCAATCAACGCAAACGTGGGCTGCCAATTTAAAACATCGGGAATATTTGGTCTATTATTCAGATAGTTATACGCATTTACTGCTGAAGGGACATAAAACGTAGATTCCTTATCTATGATCGAAAGGAACGCCTGGTGCGGTGTAGACGCTTTCGCCAATGCAGCAGCATCCTTATCGGCCTGCAATAGGCTTCCAACTTTCTCAGGTATCTGCGCATATAGTGTTGTACCAGCAACACTCATCAATGCGACGACGGACAGCCTATTCCAAAAATTCATATGCAAAATGATCTTTCTTTTAAAGGTCATACGGAATAACCATTGGTTTCCACGATAACGTGTTTTTCCAATCAGAACATTCCATTCTATTCCTCTTTTATAAATTCGATTTCTTATCTATCAAATCTTATTCCAAAGTGTTCCTTCTTTGCTATCTTTCAATTGAATTCCAATAGAATTAAGCTCATCGCGAATACGGTCTGAGGTGACGAAGTCTTTATTTGCTTTGGCTTCATTACGTAGTTTAATGACCAGATTCATCACCTCATTGATATCATCTGATACGGAAGTCTGATCGTTTCTAAGGCCTAGGATTTCCTCAACAAATTCTTTCATGAATAGTTTAAGCCCTTCCAATCCTTCAGCTGTTACTTTCGCCTTACCGTCATAAATCGAGTTGATGATACGTACAATTTCAAACAATTCGGCAATGAGTACAGGGCTATTAAAGTCGTCATCCATAGCAGCGTAACATTTGCGGCGAATTTCAGCTAAATTGAATGAATCAGCCCCTTTCGATACCTTCAACTTGTCTAAAAGACCGATCGCAGTCATGAGCCTTTTGTACCCCTTGTCAGCTGCATCCAATGCTTCATTGGAGAAATCCAATGTACTTCTATAATGCGCCTGTAACATAAAGAAGCGTACGGCCATCGGTGAATAACCTCTATTCAATAGTGGATGATTTCCAGTGAATAGCTCGCCCGGTAAAAATCCATTTCCTGCAGATTTGGACATACGCGCACCGTTTACAGTCAACATATTCGTGTGCATCCAATATTTGGCTGGGCTCGTATGGTTACATGCTTCAGACTGTGCAATTTCATTGGTATGATGCGTTGCTGCCAAATCCATTCCACCACCATGAATATCAAACTGATCGCCTAAGTACTTTCTGCTCATGGCCGAACATTCGATATGCCAGCCCGGAAAGCCAACACTCCAAGGTGCAGGCCAACGCATAATCGTTTCAGGTTTTGCTTTGATCCACAAGGCAAAATCCAAACGCCCTTTTTTCTCGTCCTGACCACTCAATTCACGGGTATTATTGAGCATATCCTCCAATTTACGATTGGTCAAAATTGTATAATCGTATGTTTCAACGTATTTTTCAACATCAAAATAGACCGTACCGTTTCGCTCATAGGCATAGCCATTTTCGATAATCTGTTCGATCATTTCGATCTGCTCAGAAATATGTCCTGTCGCAGTAGGCTCAATACTGGGCGGCAAGGTATTGAAAAGACGCAATACATCATGAAAACCTATCGTATACTTTTGAACGATTTCCATCGGTTCCAACTGTTCCAATTTTGCTTTCTTTGCAAATTTGTCATCCCCTTCATCACGATCGCCTTCCAAGTGCCCTGCATCTGTAATATTGCGCACATAACGTACTTTATAACCAAGATGACGCAAGTATCTAAAAATCAAATCAAAAGACACAAACGTCCGACAGTTTCCCAAATGCACATCACTGTACACGGTGGGGCCACAGACATACATACCAACGAGATTGGGATGAATAGGTTCGAATTTTTCTTTTGTTCGCGAAAGCGTATTGTATAAATAGAGATTATGGTCCATGTTTAATCGCTGCTTGGAAATCTATTTTTGTCTGAAATATATTTGAATTGGGACACCTGTAAAGTCAAAGTTCTCACGCAATTTGTTTTCAATAAAACGTTTGTATGGATCTTTGATGTATTGTGGCAGATTACAGAAGAAAGCAAACATCGGTGTCCGTCCTGGCAACTGTGTTGCATATTTAATTTTGATGTATTTACCCTTTAAGGATGGCGGTGGATAATTCTCGATAATATCCAACATCACTTCATTCAACTTGGAGGTAGGGATCTTTTTTGTCTTATTAACATAGACCTTGTCGGCAACTTCCAACACCTTAAGAACACGTTGTTTTTCGGTTACGGAAGTAAAGATAATAGGCACATCTGTGAACGGTGCTATTTTCTCTTTGATGCGATCTTCGAAAGCCTTCATTGTTTTGTTGTCCTTTTCGATCAAATCCCACTTATTGACAACAATGACAATACCTTTACGGTTCTTCTCCGCCAAGTTGAAAATATTAACGTCCTGCGCTTCTAATCCATCCTGTGCGTCAAGCATTAAAATTGTCACATCAGAATCCTCCAATGCTTTGATGGTACGCATCACCGAATAGAACTCAATATCTTCATTTACTTTGGACTTACGACGAAGACCTGCAGTATCGATCAATAAAAAGTTATGTCCATATTGATTGTAATGTATACGGATTGAATCACGCGTTGTCCCTGCCATTGGCGTTACAATATTGCGATCTTTGCCGATCAATGCGTTTGTCAAAGACGATTTACCCACATTCGGGCGGCCCACGATGGTATATTTTGGTAAGGATTCTTCTTCTTCCTCTTCCACTTCAAAATGAGAAACAACAGCATCCAACAACTCACCTGTACCGGATCCTGTAGCCGATGAGATGTTGAAGACCTCACCTAAACCAAAAGCATAAAACTCTGCCGATTCATGGTGCAATTTCGCGTGATCGACTTTATTCGCCACAACATACACAGGTTTAGAGCTTCTTCTTAGAATATCAGCGATTTCATCATCCAAGTCGGTAATGCCGGTGGTGACATCCACCATGAATATAACGACCGAAGCTTCTTCAATAGCGATATAAACCTGATCACGAATAGCCTCTTCAAAGACATCATCCGAACCATGTACAAAACCACCTGTATCAATTACTGTAAATTTCTTTCCGATCCACTCGGCTGTTTCATAATGACGGTCGCGCGTCACCCCGCTAAAGTCATCAACAATCGCTTTTCTACTTTCTGTAAGACGATTGAATAAGGTAGATTTACCAACATTTGGACGACCAACAATTGCAACAATATTTGCCATATTTATTTTATTTGATCCACCCACTATCACAGCAGATGGCACTTTTATGCTAAAAATATACTTAAGGGAACAAAGATACGGATTCGAAAGGGATTATCGCGACACAAAAACAAAAATGGCTTTACCGTGAAGTAAAGCCATTTATAGGGTTTAAATGATCAATATTACCTAGTTAGACGTTGGATTCTGCGTCAATTTGCCCGGATATGAATTGATCGCATCCTGTGGAATAAAATAAGTCACTCTAAAATCTGTCGGTACAATATCCTCAAATTGTTTTTGTGGCCCTGGATAGGTACGGTTTAATGGGTCTCCATTACGGAACACATCGTAGCTGCGCTCAGCCTGATAAGCCAATTCCAACTGACGCTCTTTGTCGATCAGTTTACTTGCATTGGTAGCATCAATTGAGGTATATCCACCATTAACAATAGAACGATTTCTAATGGTATTTAAATCATTTAATGCAGCGCCATAGTTACCTAATTTTGCATTAGCTTCGGCACGGTTTAAATAAATTTCACCCAAGCGGCTGATGACAGGCGAGTGCAATTGTGACTCCTCGCCTTCACGTGAGCATTTCACAATATAAAACTGTGGATAAGCACGGTTTAAGGAAATATAGTAGTCAATCATACCAGTGTATGTTTTACCATCTGCATAGGCAATTTTATAAGTTTGCTGCGCAGCATTGACAGCGGTCAATGTATAGACATGATCACCATCTTTACAAGTCACGGTATTACCGTTTATGGTAGCAGGAGCCTGCACATAGCTTAGTGTAACCGGATCGCCTGCTTTTTTGGGTACATCCTGTTTAATAAACCGAAAAACAGTTGTGTATTTTCCCGCATCATCTTTTGAATATGTAGGTTCAATAAATGCTGCGCGTGCGTCGACAATGGTATAATGATCAGGTCTCCAATCATTGCGACCAGTTTCATTCAATAAATCAATGTACTTGGCACTGGAATACATCTCACCCCAGCCCATACCACCGATATTGGAGTACATACCACCAATACCATAATAGTGATCATCACCTGAAAATTCAGAAGCGACACGTTTCACCGCAAAGATGGTCTCCTTGTTATCTTCTGGTCTAAATGTATTGTATTTCATGAATTGCTCACGGCCCAACAGGACATATTTACCTGAGTTAATCACTTTATCCGCATATTCTACAGCAAGGCGCGCATATTCCGCATTTGGATTTTTATACGTACCACTCATATACAGATATATACGGGAAAGCATCGCTTGCGCCGCACCCTTAGACGCATATGCTGCCCCTTTATCAAGGGTCATTAAAGCTTCTGCTTTCTTCAGATCACTGATCGCTTGCGCATAAGTATCTTTTACAGACGCACGATCGGGCAAGTTCAAATCATTAAAAACATCTTCAGGTGTACCATTGACGATCGGAACGCCTAAGTTTGTTTCTGGACTTTGGTAGTATGGCTTGCCGAATGCGCGACAAAGGTAAAAGTACATCATCCCGCGGATGTAATAACATTCACCTATTTTATTATCCATTTCTGGACTCTGACCTTCCGCAAACATCTTAATCAGGTTCGACGATTGAGCGATCGCTTTATAACCGCTATCCCAAAAATTCTGCAAACGGTAATTATTCGGTGTCCTTGCATAGGAGATAAATTCATAAAATGCATCTGTCGATGAACCACGGATCATCATATTATCACCGGCGTATTCACCAAGACGGTGCATCGGATCAGACCAAGCTTTTAACTGCGCATAAGTACCTGTTACCATGGCATCAGGATTACTTGCAATATTCTCTTCGTCCATCGAAGTATAAGGAAGACGATCGATATCGCAGGAGGATACTGCTGCTGCGATTAAAAGTCCAATTAATATCTTTTTCATTGTTGATTTTCTAAACGTTAAAATTAAAATGTCACACTTGCGCCGAACATGTATTTACGAACCATTGGATATACAGAAACGCCTGTAGATCTGATCATTTGACCGCCCCCGCCTTTACCATCTGGCTCAGTCAAAGGAAGCTCCGGATCAACACCCGAGTAGTTTGTAATCGTAAACAAATTCTCTCCAGCTAAGAATACACGTAAATTTTTGATGTTATACTTTTTCAGGTCGAAGTTGTAACCCAAAGTCAACGATCTCATTTTTAGAAAATTGTTACTTTCCAAGAAGCGTGTTGACGGCGAATTACCTTTATCTTGGTTATCGTACCTTGCTATCGGATGAGTAGCAACATCACCAGGTTTTTCCCAACGGCTCCAACCATCCTGTAATTTCATCTGATTACGATCCGTATAGGTTCCATCTGAATCAAATTCCTGACGCGAATAATTATATAATTTACCACCTAATGAGAAACCGAACACCGCATTCAGGTCAAACTGCTTATAACTTAAAGCCGTACTGAAACCGCCGAAAAGATCTGGATTTCCTTTTCCTACATTACGGAAAGTTGCATTGGAATAGTTCGATGTCGTTGTCCTTGTTTCATTGCCATTCGCATCTGTTTCGTATCGATACCACATGGGCAAACCATTATCCACGTTAACACCAGCCCATTCTTTCAAGTAATAGGTATCTACCGGAAAACCAGGCTGCAGCAAACGTTGCGCCGATCCGGCGATTCCTGATCCGTCCCCTGCGATAATTGGTTTTGAAACAAGATTACCGTTGGCATCTTTTGTCGCAAATAGCTCGGTCAATTTATTCACATTGTGACTTAAATTAACATCCAAACTCCAATGTACATTGTCATTGCGAACGATATCACCGCCGATGGTCAGTTCAATCCCCCGGTTTTGCATCTTACCAATATTTTTCCAGATAGAAGTAACACCCGTCAGACCACTGATCGGCACTTGATAAAGTACATTATCGGTCTTTTTGTCGTAATAATCAACATTGAATCGCAATCTATTCTTAAATAAGGCAGCATCAACCCCAAAACCTGTTGTGTATGTTTTTTCCCAGGTTAGATCTTTATTACCGATTTGACTAATTAATGCTCCTGGTATACCATTATAACTAGACGATGCAGACACAGAGTAAAGACTATATTGCGGATACAACGAACTTGGTCTATTACCTACCGATCCGTAAGCCGCTCGCAGTTTTAAATTATCTACCCAATCAGCCTTGAACCACTCTTCCTTATTGATATTCCAACCACCACTAACGGAAAAGAAGTTTCCATATTTTGCATTGGTACCAAAATTGGATGCTCCATCGCGACGGAACGACACCTGTGCCAGATATTTATTATCGTATGCATAGTTTGCATTCGACAAGAATGACTGTACTGCCCATTCGGAAATTCCGCCTTTCGTACGTTCTGGCTTTGCAACAACATCCAATACCTCAAAACCATTGACAATACCTGTTCCGTATGCATCTAAAGTTTTGGTCCAGTAGTCGTTAAATTCGTATGCAGCCAATCCATTCAGGCTATGTTTATCCCAGGTCTTGTTGAAACGCAAGATTTGGTTGGTATAACGGCGCGCAAACTCCATCCGATAATCCGTTACACGGCCAATTACGCTTTCACCGCTATTTGATCGCGGATCTTGATAACCACTATCAGAATAACTATTGTAACGATAATTGTTGACAGAAGAAAATGTCAACCAATCTGTTAATTTGATATCGAAATCTAAGTTACCCATAAATTCATAATTGGTATTGGCACTATGATTCCATTGCAAGTCATACAAGTAATTCGTGCTTGCGTTGTTGACCCAGCCACTATAACGGTGTGGCACCAAATTTCCATTTGCATCGTAAGGACTATCCCAAGGCAGGTTCCCATACATGGCATTGACATCATATTGACGATCATCTACTGCGCGTCTCGATCCGGCAATAGATGGCTTGATGGTCAGCCAGTCGAAAGGTTTATAGTTGGTACGTAATCTAAAGTTATAACGATCGTAATCATACCCTTTTACAGCACCGGCTTCGTTGTAGTAACCTAAAGACAAATAAGACTGTAATTTATCATTTCCACCCTGAATGGATAAATTGTGGTTTTGGACAAACCCGGTCTTCGTTGCTAGCTTCCACCAATCGAAGTTACTGTTGCGTAACTCAGTGTTCCAGCGTGGAAATTTAATTTTATCTTGATTGGAGAATGACGCAAAGTAGTCATAAAGTTCAGCACCATCCATCATTTCCATGTGTCCATTGGAAAGCTGATTGATACCCATTTTCGTAGAAAAGCTAATGCTTGTTTTGGAAGCCGAAGGATTTTTTGTTGTAACGACAACGACACCATTTGCACCTTGAGAACCATAAATAGATGTTGAGGCAGCATCTTTTAGGATAGTCAATGATTCAATGTCATCTGGATTGATATCACCTGGGCTTGAGCCAACGATAACACCATCAATAACCCACAACGGGCTCGTCGTACCACTTAAGGTTGCCTGGCCACGAATCACAACACCACCATTTGATCCTGGTTTACCAGCTCCTGGTGCAACATATACTCCGGCAGCCTTACCATTCAGCATATTCTCAACCGACGGCGTAGTGACATCACGTAATTTGTTTCCTTTAACAGCCTGAAGGGCACCGGTCAAACTTTCTTTTTTCTGTTGTGTTCCATACCCAACGACAACAACTTCCTGGAGTGCTTCGCTATTGGACTCCAGATTGATGTTAACAACCGGTCCTGTCACCGTCACTTCTTGTGTTTTGTAACCAACACTCGTAACGACCAGCACATCACCATTTTTAGCATCTATCGTAAACCGTCCATCTACTCCTGCAGATGTCGATTTAGCGCTCCCTTTAACACTAATGGTTGCTCCAGCCAATGGGCCGTCTGTAGACTGCACTTTTCCATTCACTTTTTGTTGATAAACTGCGTCATTCAACAAAATATTGTTGTTTGGAAACGTAAGACCATTAGCATTAGCCGAGTTGTGTGTACTTGTAATGAGTAAAGCTAATGATAACAGACTCAACTTGTGATTGTCGAGAATCTTTGAAATCATAATATTTAATAGTTAGTTTAAAAATTGATTAGCGTGCTAATCAAAATTTAGGTACATGAATGCTAAAACTAAAGGATGATGACAGTATATCAAAATTTAGTAGCAACGAAATCGATTGCGCCAATTAAACAAACGATTGCATAAACACACATTTTACAATGCAATCCACTATCAAAAAATTAGAACGATTAGGTTAACAGCAAAAGGTAGTTTTTTAACAACCTGAGGACAATCGATAAAGAGAAAGTTAGCAGCGTAGGCAACAAGGTAATCCTGAAAAACAGGTGGTATTATAGCGTAATTTAGCGCACAAAAAAAGCCAAGATATTCAACTCGGCTTTTTTCTTTTAGTAGCGGGGACCAGACTCGAACTAGTGACCTTCGGGTTATGAGCCCGACGAGCTACCAACTGCTCCACCCCGCAATGTATTTGAAATGTCTTGAAAAGAACCGATCATTGCAATCGGCTCTTTCTTTAGTAGCGGGGACCAGACTCGAACTAGTGACCTTCGGGTTATGAGCCCGACGAGCTACCAACTGCTCCACCCCGCAATGTATTTTAAATGTCTTGAAAAGAACCGATCATTGCAACCGGCTCTTTCTTTTAGTAGCGGGGACCAGACTCGAACTAGTGACCTTCGGGTTATGAGCCCGACGAGCTACCAACTGCTCCACCCCGCAATATATTTTTGAACAAAATTGCTTTTTTCTTTTGAAAAAACAAGATTATGATCCTTCCGAATTGGAGTACAAAGATATATTTTGTTTCTTTGTAATCCTAATAAAATTTAGAAAAATGTCACATAAAGCAGGATTCGTAAGTATCATCGGAAAGCCAAATGCTGGTAAGTCCACCCTAATGAACGCTTTAGTGGGTGAAAAAATGTCTATCATTACACCCAAAGCGCAAACGACAAGACACCGCATTATCGGTATTGTAAACGATGAAAACCATCAAATTGTGTTTTCGGACACCCCCGGTGTTATCAAACCAAACTATTCTTTGCAAGAATCGATGATGAATTTTGTCCAAGGTTCGTTGATCGATGCAGACATTATTTTATTTGTGACAGATATCCACGAAAAATACGATGAGAACGATGTACTGGAGAAATTACGTAAAACAAATTCCCCTGTTGCCGTGCTGATCAACAAAATTGATAAATCTTCGGAAGAAGAGGTCAAGGCTAAGATTGAATTTTGGCAGGAAAAATTAAATCCAGATACCGTTTTTGCGATTTCAGCAAAATTAAATCATAATGTTGCCGCCGTGATGCACTACATCAAGGACAAGTTACCAATTCACGAAGCCTATTATGAGAAAGATGAACTAACGGATAAGTCCATGCGCTTCTTCGTCTCTGAGATGATCCGTGAAAAAGTATTCAAACTATACGATAAGGAAATCCCCTACAGTACAGAGGTAATCGTCACATCATACAAAGAAGAAGCAAATATCACACGTATTGCTGCCGAAATTATTGTAGAGCGCGATTCTCAAAAAAATATTATCATCGGAAAAGCAGGCGCCATGATCAAAAAAGTCGGCACCTATGCACGCCAGGATATTGAAGAGTTTATCGGCGGAAAAGTATTCCTCGAACTTTTTGTTAAGGTGATTCCTGATTGGAGAAGTAAAAAGAACTACCTTAAACGTTTCGGTTACGATGATTAATTCGCTTTGAAAAGTTCGTACGGAGACCTTTTATACCGACCTCTACTGCGCGAACTGTTCTTACTCGAAATTTTTACGTTGCAAAATATTCACGAAGTGCTTTAATCTGTTTCAGATTAAGCACTTTTTTTAGCTCTTCATCGGAGGCTTCCTTCACTTTTTTCACCGATTTAAATTCAGTTAATACTTTCTCAACCGTTGTTTTACCAATACCCGGAACGTTTTCCAGCTCTGAAACGAAGGTTTTCCGGCTCCGTTGATTCCTGTGGAAGGTGATTCCGAAGCGGTGTGCTTCATCCCGGAGATGTTGAATGACCTTGAGGGTTTCAGATTTTTTATCCAAATAAAGTGGATATTGATCACCTGGATAGAAAAGCTCCTCCAGTCTTTTGGCAATACCGATGACCGTTACTTTCCGTTCTATCCCCAACAAGCGCAGACTCTTTAAGGCCGCGCCTAGCTGCCCCTTTCCCCCATCGATGATGATCAATTGCGGCAAAGGCTGATCTTCATCCAATAATCGCCTATAGCGTCTAAAAACAGCCTCCTCCATCGTAGCAAAATCATTGGGTCCCTCCACGGTTTTCACATTAAAGTGGCGGTAATCTTTCTTTGAAGGTTTTGCATCCTTAAAGACAACAATAGCCGATACGGGATAATTACCCTGAATATTCGAGTTATCGAAACATTCAATATGTTGTGGGAGCACATTCATGCGCAGATCTTTTTGCATCTGCTTTAAGATGCGCTCCGTCCGAATATCCGGATTAAGCTTTTCATATTGCAGTAGACGCTCTTTTCTAAAAAATGCGACGTTCTTTTGGGAAAGTTCCAGCAATTTTTTCTTTTCCCCCAACTTCGGGATGGTAAATCGAATCCGTTCGTTCTCTTCAATATCCAATTCAAAAGGTACGATAATTTCCCGCGAAAGGCTTTTGAAGCGCTCCCGGATCTCTGGTATGGCCAAGGCCAAAAGCTCCTGTTCGCTCTCGTCCAAACGCCGTTTCATTTCGAGGGTCTGTGTCTGAATAATAACCCCATTCATAACTTTCAAATAATTGACAAAAGCGTACCCCTCGTCTGAAGCAATACTAAATACATCCACATTGGTAATGGAGGAGTTGACCACCGTCGACTTGCTCTGGTAATTGTCCAGCTTATCCAGCTTGGCCTTCATTAACTGCGCTCTTTCAAAATCCAAAGCCGCAGCTGCTGCACCAATACTTTCCTTTAAACGATTGGTCACCACAGCAATCTTTCCGTTCAGAATATCCTTGATATCACTCAGGTTCTGATCGTAGTCGTCTTCTGACTGATACCCTTCGCAGGGCCCCTTACAATTTCCGATTTGATATTCAAGACAGATCTTAAACTTGCCTTTCCGTATGTTTTCCTGTGTGAGGGCCAAATTGCAGGTACGGAGGGGAAATAATTCACGGATCAGATCCAATACAATATGCATCATCCCCACCGAAGGATAGGGGCCATAATAACGAGACCCATCCTTGATATATTGTCTGGTCCAAAAAACCCGCGGAAAAGGTTCGTTCTTGATGACAATCCATGGATAGGTTTTATCATCCTTCAACAGAACGTTATACTTGGGCTTGTGTTTTTTGATCAATGAATTCTCAAGCAACCAAGCATCAATCTCCGTGTCAACTATAGTAAAAGATATACGGTTGATTTTGCGAACCAAAACACGGGTTTTGCCATTCAGCTGATTTTCATTCACGAAATACGAACCGACCCGATTACGCAGATCCTTCGCTTTACCGATATAGATCAGCTCACTATTTTTATCAAAATACTGATAGACTCCCGGTCGATGTGGTATCTTTTTTAATTCTTCTCTATAATCAAATACGTCCATTACGTTCCAATATCAAACATGTTCAGCAAAAAGGCCAGACAACAAATCTCGAAAAAATTTATTATCTGGCCCAATGGTAATCGTTAAAATAACTTAGAAACCTAAGCGATCATCTTTTAGTTTAGTCGCATCTTTACCGCTTGAATCCGTCGAACCATCTTCGACATCAGAGCCACCACCGCCCCAATATTGATTGCAGTCAATGACACGGGTAAGCCCACCCTGCGGCTGCTCAAAATCGCCCTTGGTATATTTCAGATTTGAATCTTTATACACTTTCTGCATGTAGTAAGCAAATACGGGCATCGCTGCTGCGGCCCCCTGTCCGTACTCCATCCTGTCGAAACTAATACCTCGATCTTCTGCACCGGTCCAAACCCCTGTAACCAGTTCCGGTGTGATACCGATAAACCAGGCATCTGAGTTATCGTTGGTTGTACCTGTTTTACCACCAATTGGATTGGTGAGCTTATACATCCATTGAATACGTCTTGCTGTACCCTGGGATACCACCTTTTTCAACATATCAACAATAATATAAGCAGATTCACTATTTAAGGCTTTTACGACCTTTGGTGCTTTATCATAGATCGGTGTACCATTTTTATCTTCAATACGTAAGATCGCAGTTGGCTCAATCCAGGTTCCTTGATTCACAAATGCCGAATAAGCACCCACCATATCAAAGACCGACGCTTCATAAGCACCTAATGAGATCGAAGGATAATTAGGCACATCACTTGTTATACCCATCCGTTTAGTCAATGCAGCTACTTCTGCAGCACCAACTTCGTGTACCAAATAGGCCGTCGCATAGTTTTGCGAATAAGCCAATGCCTTCGCTAAAGTAATCGGGTTTCCACCCTGCGCATTTCCTCTTGGTGTCCATCCATTATAGGTTTGTTGGTAATTGGGAATGCTGTAACATGGTGAATAGCCATTGTCAATCGCCACCGCGTATGTAAATGGTTTCGCCGTTGATCCGACTTGACGGGTACCCATTTTCACCTGATCATATTTGAAGTGATCAAAGTCAATACCACCGACCCATGCTTTGATATGTCCGGTTTTCGGTTCCATGGACATCATCGCATTGCGCAACATCAGTTTATTGTACTTAATGGAATCCATTGGGGTCATCATCGTATCAACACTTCCCTTCCATGTAAAAATATTCATCGGAACCTTTACATTGAAAGCCTTTTTGATCGCGTCTTCATTCAAGCCCTCTTCTTTCAAAATACGGTAACGGTCAGAGCGCTTCATTCCACTCATGAGCAGTTTGGCTTTGTCGCCTTTAAAAGGATCCCTATTTTTCCATTGTGCGGAAAATTTAGACTGCAATTGCTTCATCCACTCTTTTTGCGAATCCTCTGCATATTGCTGCATCGACATATTGATCGTCGTATAGATTTTCAATCCATCACGATCGAGGTCATACGGCGTACCATCTGGTTTGGTGATGGACAATTTTGCAAATTCTTTTTTGATTTCATCCTTTAATACCGCTCTAAAATACGGTGCCAAACCTTCCCCGTAATTTGCAATCTTCAGTTCTAAACCAAGTGGTTTCTCCTTCGCTTTTGTAGCCTCCTCTGCCGAAATAAAATTAGCGGCAACCATATTGTTCAATACTGTATTACGGCGTGTACGTGATTTTTCGGGATAGCGTACAGGAGAATATGCGCCTGGTCCTTTGAGCATCCCCACCAAAAGGGCTGCTTGGTCGGCCGTCAGTTTATCCGGCGTCGTATTAAAATAAGTCCGCGCAGCCGATTTGATTCCATAGGTATTGTAAGCACCAAAGTCTACCGTATTAAAATACATGGTGATAATCTCATCTTTGGTATAATTTCTTTCCAATCGAACAGCAGTAATCCATTCTTGAAATTTCTGGATAACACGCTTTAGAAAATTCTTTTGCCGTCCATCCGAAAACAGATTCAGTGCCAGCTGCTGTGTAATGGTACTCCCGCCCTGTTTGTTACCGGTCAAGGTGTGAAAGATAACTGTAAATGTACGTGAGTAGTCTATCCCGGAATGATCATAAAAGCGTTTATCCTCTGTCGACACCAATGCTTTAACCAAATAAGGCGACAATTCACTATATTTTACATTGGAGCGGTTTTGGACATAATAAGTCCCTAAGACCTTATGATCTTCCGTGATCACTTCGGACGCTAAATTACTTTTGGGGTTTTCCAAATCACTGAAGGAAGGTAACTTTCCAAATAGCCCAAGACGTATACTCAATATAAAGAGGAAACCTAGCGCGACAATCCCGACGATAATTTTCCAAAAATTGAACGTATACCGCTTGATATCAGCTTCAGTAAGTTGATTTTTTTTTGATACTCGTTTCATCTATTTACTAAATTTCAGACGTACATATTATTCTTTTAAAGATCGTATTGAATATCCTATTTTTCCATCCACAGCTGTGTTTTGCAAACTTGGATAGGGCATTATTTTAATCTTTAAAGACTTCAATTATGACATTAATGCTCACTCTATCAGATAGTGTGCCAAGAATCCCTACTTTGGCAAAGGTATTACTAATTGGACCAAAAGCAAGAATTTAAACATGAAAATATTGAACAGCGCTACGCACGTTCAATCAAGCAAACCGCATAGGCAACCACCCCTTCCTGACGACCGATAAATCCCATCGTTTCATTTGTTGTTGCTTTAATGGAAATATCATCGATATCCAAACCCGTCGCTTCCGCCAATTTAACTTTCATCTGTGGAATGTAGGGTTTTATCTTAGGAGCTTCCAGGCACAGCATCGCATCAATATTGCCAAGCGTATATCCCTTCGCAGCAATCAGCGCCATACATTCTTTTAACAACAATAAACTGCTAATGCCTTTCCAGCGCATATCTGTATTCGGAAAGTGGTAGCCAATATCTTCTAAATTAGCGGCCCCCAAAACGGCATCACATATCGCATGGACCAACACGTCGGCATCAGAATGCCCAAAGGCCCCAGCATGATGCTCCAGTTGCACTCCACCAACAATAAACGGATGACCTTCTTTCATCTGATGGACATCAAATCCAAATCCTACCTTAATTTTCATTACACGAATTATAGCTATGCTGTCTGTTCACATCCTTAAGATATGCCCAAACACGCGATTTATATACAAATAAAATCGGCCAATGTATGCTATTTGATAAGCTAGCATAGGTATACATCAGACCCCGATTCATCTTCGCTGAGATCTCTTGGTATGAACATATAAAACAATGACAGATTATTGCGAAGATAGCAATTCGCAGCTACATTTATCGCGACAAAAGGTTTCCAGCAGCCAGCCCAATCAAAATTGTAAAAAAAACGACTCGATCAATTAAGAAGAAAGCGTATAAAAAAAGGCTATCCTTGAGAATAGCCTTTTTCTATATTATTGTCTGTTTGTTTTTCGAAACGCTTCGAAAGGTAAAGCTTAAGCTTCTACTTCTTCTGGCGCAAACTGATCATATACTTCTCCAAAAGCATCGTAATCCTGATCGCCATTTGGCTCAAAAATCTGGATATCTTTTGATCGAGCAAAATCAACTATTTCCGTGTTGACATTTTCGTCAGCGACAACCACCATATCGGTAAAATGTAAGGCACCTTTATAGATCGCCTCATAACTACCATCGCCGTACACCTGCGCATCCGCAGCTTTGAAGGAGCCCTCGGGCGCCATTTCAGCATACTTTGTACCTAATGTACCTTTAAATTCTTCATTGAACAAAGAGTACATCACTTTTGCATCCTTGAATGTAGGATCGTCTTTATACGTTGTCTTCACGTAAGCCGGTACCAAAGCAGTGAACCATCCATGACAGTGCACTACATCAGGGGACCAACCTAATTTCTTCACAGTTTCCAATGCTCCTTTACAGAAGAACACCGAACGCTCATTATTGTCTGCAAAGAATTCGCCATGCTCATCACTAAAAACTTTTTTACGCTGAAAGTAGTCTTCATTATCCAAGAAATACACCTGCATACGGGCCGCAGGTAATGAAGCAACTTTAATAATTAGCGGATTATCATTATTATCCACAACAATATTCAAGCCTGAAAGACGAATAACCTCATGTAATCTATTTCGACGCTCATTGATATTCCCAAAACGCGGCATTAAGATCCGGATCTCAAAACCCTTTTCTTGCATCGCTTGTGGAAGTTGACGTGTAATTTCAGAAATTTTAGTTAATTCGAGGAAAGGCGACATCTCGTGAGTAATAAACAATATCTTCGTTTTTGCCATCTCCAGTTATTTTTATTTATTATTTTCGAACAGTAAAATCGGTCTACAAAGGTACGAAAAAAATACTTACTATGCAATTTACTATTAATCATCGTTTTATATTCCCAAAATATTATGCACCTTTGCCAACAAAAAACTAAATAGCAAAGTGGAAATTTTCAAAACGAAAGCATCTCTCCAAGCATACCTGCAACAAGCCCGATCAACAGGTCAAAAAATCGCTCTAATCCCTACGATGGGCGCTTTACATGAAGGACATTTATCCTTATTAAATTATGCAAAACCAATCAGTGATATTCGTGTTTGCAGCATTTTTGTTAACCCCACACAATTTAACGATCCGAAAGATCTCGAAAAATATCCACGACCCATCGAAAACGACATCAGATTACTGGAATCCGTCGATTGCGACATTCTCTTTTTACCAAGTGTTGATGAAATGTATCCTGATAAAAATGAAGCCTGGCATCTTGACCTTGGCGAACTGGATCAAATTTGGGAAGGTGAAAAACGCCCCGGGCATTTCCAAGGTGTCACCCAGGTGGTCTATAAATTATTTACCTTAGTACAACCGGATATTGCTTGTTTCGGGCAAAAAGATTTTCAGCAGGTCATGGTCATCAAACGCATGATAGCCATGAAGGATCTCGCGATTCAATTGGCGATATGTCCTATCATTCGAGATCAAGACGGCCTGGCACTGAGCTCTAGAAACGCGCGCTTAAGTGAAGCTGGAAAAAGAACCGCTTTGGCACTCTCCCGTTCCCTGCAATACGTAAAAGATCATCTACATGCCCCTATCCCACTCGAGGAAATAAAAGACAAAGCGCTGCAGATGCTAACAGACACCGAAGGACTAACCGTTGAATATTTTGCCATATGTGAGAGTTCGACCTTAAAAGAAGTCAATCACATCGATTTCAGCAAGCAGCATGTCGCACTTGTCACTGCCTGGGTCGAAGGTGTCCGTTTAATAGATAATATGATTCTGAATAATTTGTCAAATTAATTGACAAATCTTTCAAATTCAGTAGAAAGCCCTACCTTTGCGCCATGGTAATAGAAGTAATGAAATCCAAAATTCACCGCGTTAAAGTTACACAAGCGGAATTGAATTATGTGGGTAGTATCACGATAGATGAAGATTTGATGGATGCCGCAAATATCATCGCTAACGAGAAAGTTCAAATCGTAAACAACAATAATGGAGCCCGTCTTGAAACATACGTCATCCCAGGGCAACGTGGATCAGGCATTATCTGTTTGAATGGTGCTGCGGCTCGCCTCGTTCAGGTTGGCGACATCGTCATCATCATTTCCTACGCAAACATGGATTTTGAGGAAGCTAAGCAGTTTAAACCTTCCATTGTATTTCCAGACGACAACAATCATCTGATTAAATAATCAGGAAGCAAGTTAAGCTTAGCACATAGAAACTTTATAATTTTTTAATGAGTGGATCACGAATACTCACAAAATAAAATCGTATTTTTGAAGCGTTACCCTAAAAAGTAACGCTTTTTTATGTACCGAAAAACAACGAAATCCCCACGTCAGCTTATCGCATTTTGCCAATTGGTATTAATGTCGCTGATTATTATTTCGGGTGTTGTTTTTATGCACAAAGAGGTAAAATCAACCGGTGAGATTGTTATGCACACCCACCCTTATGATTTTACCAAGAAACAAAAGCCGCAAGAAACAGATGACCAAATCGAATACCTCAATGTCATCTATCACAATACCTACGTACAAACTGAATTTACCGTCCTTGAGCTTCCTATTCCGCGTGAAGTAAAAGAGGAACGCTATCATTTATTTTGTCCGGAAGCGATCACCACAACCATCGATCATTACCACTTACGTGGTCCCCCCAGCTTAGCATAAACCAAAAATCAAAGACTTCGAAGGCCTGTAATCCTGGATGACCAAACTCGTGTTGTATAAAAAACAATATGCTAGCTATGCGCTTAATTGATTGGTCCAGTAGCTACGGAATGTAACACCTATCGATAAATGTCTTTTGATACCATCTTTTCATGGCCTCCTTTTCGAGCATTGTCTTTTCACAATGGCGACAACGTTTGCTGAATAGCCTTGTTGGAAGTTCAGTACGCTGCTTGGTATAAAGCACCTTACTAAAAACAAGCCATTCACCTGTTTTCGATAAGATCGCAATACCTCGAACGCCATTTATGCAATAGGAATAGACCTCGCTATATGAGGCTTATATATGTTTAAATTTTTTTATCAAATTACGATGCTAAAGCAATACACTTTATTGGCCACATTACTGGCTGGTACATCCACTATATACGCCCAGTCAAAACTTGAAGGCTACTTGTTCAATAAAAATCATGAAGCGGTTCCTTCCGGTACCCTGACCTTAAAAAACAGCAAGCTCGCGACAACATCCGATGCCGATGGCTACTTCAAGCTGTCTGCAATACCTACGCAAAAAGTTACCTTAACTATATCTGCTGTAGGCTATCGCTCCTTAAGCAAAGTCATCTCTTTAGACACGTTGAAGGAACCATTGCAAATCCAACTGGAGGAAGACAACCTCAATTTGGATGAGGTTGTGGTTTCAGCTACACGCTATGGCGTGAAACGTAAGGACGCTCCTGTGGTGGTCAATGTCATTGGTCCCAAATTATTTAATGCGACACAATCTGTCGCTATGTCGGAAACATTGAATTATCAACCGGGTGTACGGGTAGAAAACAATTGCCAGAATTGCGGTTTTTCACAAGTCCGGCTTAATGGTCTCGAAGGCCCCTATTCACAAATATTGATCAATAGTAGGGCGGTATTTTCCGCACTAAATAGCGTATACGGTTTGGATCAGATCCCCACCAGTATGATCGATCGTATTGAGGTTGTGCGCAGCGGCGGTTCGGCCTTATTTGGTGCCAATGCCATTGCAGGAACAATCAATATTATTACAAAAGATCCTATAGAAAACGACTGGCAGGTCAAATCTACCAACTCATTTATTGGTGGCAAAAGCTGGGATAATACCGTTGATTTTAATACCTCAACCGTTTCGGAAGATCTTAAAAGAGGAGCCACATTCTACGGCATGCACCGCAATCGGGAAGCTTACGATGCGAATGGTGATGGTTTTTCGGAAATAACCAAACTTCGTAACACCACTTTTGGCACAAAATTATTTTACAAGCCGAGTGATCTGGATAAGATAACGGTTGACTTTAGCACCGTGAATGAGTTCCGCCGCGGTGGTGATCAACTCGATAAAGTACCCCATCTGACGCAAATCACCGAGCAATTGGAAACCAGTTCGCTTGTTGGCGGAATCACCTACGATCATTATTCCACCGATTATAAGCAAAAAATGTCCTTGTATGGCTCTGTGCAGAAAACTGTTCGCGACAGCTACTATGGTGGTCTTGGAGGTGGAACGACACTTGCCGACAGCACATTAGCCGCAAATGCCTATGGAAAAACAAATGATATCGCGCTGGTTGCCGGGGGACAATATACCTACAACTTTGAAAGAGATGTATTTACTGCCGGAGTGGAGTTTTCATACAACGATACCCAGGATGAAATACCGGGGTATAAACGAACCATCGATCAGCAGAATAAAGGATTAGGCAGTTATGCCCAATACGAATGGAAACCTTTAAGTAATTTTAAAACGTTAATTGGAGCGCGATATGATTACACCTATGTAGACGGCAAATATAGTCTTGCAGGGATAAACCGAAACTCAGATCAGCGCTTTGGCACCTTTAGCCCACGGTTGACCATCTTATACGATATCACAAAAGATCTCCAATTTAGAGGGGGTTATGCACGTGGCTTCCGTGCGCCACAGGCATTTAATGAGGACATGCATGTCACTTCCATTGGCGGAAACCAAGTCTTTGTATTGATCGGTGAAAATCTGAAAACAGAATACTCCAATGCGTATACAGGTTCTTTTAGCTACAACAAAAATTTTGGAAATGTACAAACAAGTTTACTGGTAGAGGGATTTTACACGGATCTAAACAATCAGTTTGTCAACGTCATGGCGTCTGAAAAAGATGGATTGATTATCCAGGAAATGCAAAATGGTGAAGGGGCCCGGGTGTATGGTTCCAATATTGAAATCAATATCGCGCCATCCTCCTGGTTTTCTTTCCAAACCGGCGGGACGATCCAGCGCTCACGCTATAAGAAAGACCAACTGATCTATACAGGAAAAGAAGATGGGCAGGATATCCTCACCAAGAAATATGTCCGTACGCCCAACATTTATGGCTATATGAATACCAACCTGAAAGCGACCAAACAATTTGCGATCGATCTGACCGGAGTGTACACGGGAAAAATGATTGTTCCACACATTCAAAATGATGTGATGACCCTCAAAAATGCCCGGGACTTTGTGGAATTAAATCTCCGTCTGGGCTACACCTTTCCAATACATAAGGATTTCAGCATTGAAATTTTTGGTGGTGTACAAAACATGTTCAATGCATTTCAGAAGGACTTCGACAAGGGGGCGCTACGTGATTCAGACTATATCTATGGTCCAACACGCCCCCGTACCTACACGTTTGGACTTCGTGTTGGTCATTTTCATTAACATAAATTTGGGATATGAAGCATTTCCATAAAATATATGTGCTAGTGATCCTATTCTTTTATCCGCTCTGTCACTATGGACAGGAGCGGATAAATTGGATCGATTTTGCACAATTGGATTCACTCCTGGCTGTTTCACCACGCGAAACACTGCTCTTTATTCATACAGATTGGTGCAGCTATTGTCGAAAAATGGAACAGGAAATCTTTACAAAAAAGGAGATTGTCCAATTAATCAACAAGCGCTACTACGCGGTGAAGCTCGACGCAGAATCTATCGCTGAGATTGCTTTTGATCAAAGTATATGGGAGCCCTTAAGCAAAAGGAAAAAAACAGGACAATATCATCCATTAGCTTTACAATTGCTACAAGGGAGAAAAATGATTTTCCCAACCCTCCTACGTTTTGACAGCGAATTTCGCTTAAAAAGTATACGACAAAAATATCTGAATTCAAAGGAGTTAGCCGTATTTTTAGAATAATTTAACATGTAATTGTAGCGAACTCCACTATTCCTGCGTTTTGGATTTTATAATTAATACTCACTTTAAGAAATTATGAAAAATATCACGAAATTATTAATGGCGTTTTTGTGTCTGGGGGTTCTTTTTACGGCTTGTAACAAAGATAATTTTGATTGGGATGCCTATTACAAACAGCAAGAAGAAGCGGTAAAAAAAGAAAAAGCAAGACAAGACTCGCTATACAAAATTCAAGCTCCAATTTTGGAAGCTTACGCAAGGCAAAAATGGGGTAACGATGCTATGCGTTCAGACTCTTCGCTTTCAAAAGGAATGTGGTACAAAATTGAATATGCCAAAGAAACCGCTACACCGTATACTTATGGTATCACGTTAACAAATAGTGGTGCTGCGATTACACCATTTGCTGCAACATTTAACTTTAAAGGAGAGCTCATGGACGGAACTGTTTTCGACAAAAGCGCTACAGGAACGCCGGCAAATTACACCAATATCTACAATGCATTCAGTATCTATAATGTTGCATGGATGAGAGCATTTACGCCTCCTACTATTAAACAAGATGGAAGAGATTACTATCCACACGGTTTACTTCCAAAAGGATTACAAAAGGGAGATAAAATAACTTTTATTGCCCCTTCATATTATACGTTTGATCAAACTGAATATACCAAAGGCAGTGAGAAGGTGACAGTACCTAAAAATACACCTGTCGTATATACAATTGAATTGTTGACTATTGGAGCTGCTACTTCCAACTAAGAAACATTAACAATGCATTCATCGAAGCCATTTTCATCGTGAGAATGGCTTTTTTGTAAGCAACCACCGCCGTAGTCGACGCTTAGAAGTGTAAATTACTGTATCAAAATGTTAATTCTTACAGTGAAAACTTTTAACGAAGAAAAATTAATATACATTTGCAAAGCTACTTTCATAAAGAAAATAGCTTTTCCTTGAAAAACCAATAAGAAAATACAATGAAAAAACTGTTATCACCACTATTCATGGGAATTGCAGCAATCGCTTTCCTTATCATCAGCTGTAACAAAAGTGACGATGCTCCGGTTTATGATGCGAATGCTCAATTTAAGACGGATTCTGTAACACTTAAAAATTACGTTAGCAAAAATTACCCTGAAGCCCAATACAACAGCGAAACAGGAATTTGGTATGAAATTCTTACCGAAGGAAGCGGAAATTATGAGTATAAAGTGGTTGACACATTAAATGGCAAATACTTAAAATTTAAACCGACTGTAAAATATGTTGGAAAATTATTGAATGGAAGTGTATTTGATCAAACTGATACTGCCAAGGAATTTGAAATCATCACAAACACAGGGTATCAATATCCATTTTATAGCACCATTATTCCTGCTTGGACCTTCGCATTTGCACCACAAAAAATCGGTGACATGAAATTGGGCGGCTTAACGGAAAAAGGCCTACAAAAGGGTAGTAAAATTCACATCATGGCACCTTCCCTTTATGGATACCAAAATCAGGCTGTCGGAACTATTCCGGCAAACTCACCATTGGATTTTGTCATTGAAGTAACAGATATCAAATAATTATCGCCCCTTCTGAAGCAATAAAGCATAAAAGCTCCTAAAATGAGATCATTTTAGGAGCTTTTTAGTTCAATCAGGTTTCTAATATACACCTTCACAGCATCATATCGCCCCCCCTCTATAGGGAAGTATACTCCCGCAATCTCTTCAAACTAAGAAATAACGATTAATCTGTTTATCGGCGATAGTTTTAATGCTAGCAAAATTATCCAAAAACTTAAAAGTAAGATTGATATTAATACTGATATATCTCAATACTTATTTATATCTAATAACAATTTTCAATCAATTTTTAGACAGTGATCAGTCACTGGTAATTCAGTGCCCACTGAGCAATCACTGAACAAGCACTGAACGATCACTGAACAAGCACTGTCTAAAGTGTTAACTTGATCACTATATAACCCTAATTTTCTGCAACAAAATGAAAGAGAAAAAAGGAAGGGGCCTTATGGAACAAAAGGATCCCTATTGTGCGGTAATAGCATGATAAACAACACTTTAAATTAATTTAAAAGGAGGAAATTGAAATATAACCCGAAAAAGTGTTTTTAGAAAAAATAAAAGCTCGAAGTGGGGAACTCCGAGCTTTACCTAACCAATTATTAACCTAAATTATGAAAAGTTCTTTATATATTATTTTTAATATCTTTCGTTTCTTTTGATATATCAAAGGTACTACAGATCTGTGTTCATGTCAAGAAATTTAACAGCATTTAACGTTGTTAAAATTATGTTAAAACAATTTAGCATGTTCTTGTGCATTTAAACGTATTTCCCTATCCCCTCGCCTTCTACTGTCAAACATTTTCAATCAGTGAGCTGCATAGCCAACCGGTGCTTATTTGCAATTTTCCATATAGTTTCTTGTAAATAACGTATAAGCAAGTTGTCCCCAACCTCCACTTGCTCTGACTATAAAAAATATGCACCTACACTGACAGCAGCTCAAAAGGTGGACTCCACGTGGATTTACTGTACACGCACTTCGCCTACAGACCGAACTTGGCAATGAGATCTCCGTAACGTGGTCAGCGGCCAATTCCTTGCGTGACGGACAAAGTCGGTTCAACACCCGAGCCACCGTGCATGCTTAAACCATGGCTATTAATCCCCCAGCCTCCTCCTATAAAATCTTAGCGCTTTTATTCGCATAAGTGCGGGCAGAGTATCAAAAAAAAGAAATAAATTTGTGAGAAGATCCAACATCAATTGGTATCTTATTTAGTTAGACGATTGATAGCATATGAAAATAGCTTTAGCACAGTTAAATTACCATATCGGTAACTTTGAAGCAAATACTAAAAAAATAATTAGCGCGATCCAACAGGCCAAAGAAGCAACGGCCGATCTTATTATTTTTGCCGAGCTCGCAATTGGTGGTTACCCTGCCAAGGATCTTTTACGGAGTAAGGCCTTTAAACGTCAATGCGATGAAGCTATTCATCAAATCGCAGCCCATTGTCAGGATATCGCCTGTATCATTGGAGCCCCGGTCAAAAACAGCGACCCGGAGGGCAAAGAGCTTTATAATACCGCCGTATTTATTGAACATGGATCTGTCCGAAACATTGTTAAAAAAGGCCTTTTGCCCGATTATGATGTATTTGATGAATATCGTTATTTTGAACCCAGCAGACGTTTTGATTGTATCGAGTTGAATGGCGTAAAAATTGCCTTAACCATTTGCGAAGATTTGTGGGATGATGACGAAGGGGGCAATTCTTACGTTGGTGATCCCATGGCGGAATTGAGAAAAGAAAATCCAGACCTCCTCATCAACATTGCGGCATCCCCTTTTTCCTATACCCATTTTGATGAACGGATCAAGGTCCTCAGCCAGCAGGTAACAAAGGCTGGCAGACCGCTCATTTATGTCAATCAGATTGGCGCTCACATGGATATTATCTTTGACGGCCGTTCAATCGCCCTGAATAATGAAGGAACAAAAATTGCTGAACTAAAAAGCTTTGAAGAAGATCTTCAATTTGTCACCTATCGTCAACAAAATATAACGTCCACCACGGCTTCTTCAAAAGAACCGATTTCCGAAATAGCTCTTATACACGATGCATTGATCCTTGGCCTTCGTGATTATTTTCAAAAATCTGGTTTCAAAAAGGCGGTTTTAGGTTTGTCCGGTGGGCTTGATTCGGCCTTAGTCGCCGCCTTGGCCTGTGAGGCTTTGGGCGCCGATAATGTGTTAGCCATACTGATGCCATCCGTTTACTCTTCTGACCATTCGATAAAAGACGCACTGGATCTCGTCAACAATACCGGCTGTAAACATTATATCGTTCCGATCAAAGATATCGCGAATGCCTACGAACATAGTCTAGCCCCTCTTTTTGAAGGGCTACAGCCAGATACGACTGAAGAGAATATTCAAGCGCGCGCACGTGCGGTCATTTTGATGGCCGTTTCCAATAAATTCGGCAATATTTTACTCAATACATCCAACAAAAGTGAAGCTGCTGTCGGATATGGCACACTCTATGGTGATATGGCAGGTTCCATCTCCGTGATCGGTGATGTTTACAAATCCAAAGCCTATGATTTAGCACGCTATATCAATCGAGAACGGGAGATCATTCCAATCAATACCATTGAAAAGGCACCTTCTGCGGAACTTCGACCAGATCAAAAAGATTCGGACTCCTTACCGGAATACGACTTATTGGATCAAATTCTTTTTGAGCTTATCGAAAATGAGAAAGCAGGATCTGAAGTTGTAGCAATGGGCTTTGAAAAATCGTTAGTAGAAAGGGTATGTAAATTGGTTAATAATGCGGAATTCAAACGTTTTCAAGCTCCTCCTATACTGCGTGTTAGTCCAAAAGCTTTTGGTCCAGGAAGACAGATTCCGTTGGTGGCAAAATATCCTTATTAATTTTACAATTCGGATTAAACCATATTTCTAGTTTTTTGTCTAAAGTAATAGATTGCAAAATCGGAAAGGATGGTAGCATCCCGGAAAGTGAAAACGATTGCCATAAAGACCGTCAACTGTATTATTTTACAATTGAAAGGTATGCGGATAAGAATAAAACAAATTAGTTAAATAAATATAAGTTCCATATAGGCCATGAACCATCGTGAGTGTGGTTGTCCAATGCGACGACAAAATACTCATGGTAGATTCATCACAGTTGATAAATAAATTACTACGATGAAAAAGATTCTATTGTTTTTGGTGCTTTGCGTTGCACTCGCATCATGTTCGTCTTATCAATACAATACCACTCGGGTAGAAAAGATGGATTTTACTCCTTTCAAGACCTATGCTTGGTTACCTCCGGTAGACTCGCTTTCGAAGTCTTATTTTGACAACGATATCGCCAAAGCCAATATCCTGGATGCCGCGAATACTGCGTTGGAGGCAAAGGGTCTACAATATTCTAAAGATAATCCTGATCTACTATTTCGGTATATTACCATTGTCAACAATAAAAGCCGTTTAATTTATGGTGGCGGCGGTTATTACGGCTGGGGTGGTCCCTGGGGCTGGTACCGTCCATGGTTTTCACCTTACTACTATGGCGGCGGCTATTACCCCGTTGCAAAAGAACGCTATCGATATGGCCATTTGATTATCGAAGCCATCGATCGCAAAACAAACGCAGTAATCTGGCAGGCACGTGGTTCTGGCGATGTTGATAATCCTGAAAAGGCAATTAATAACATCAGCAAGGTTGCAAAAGGTGTTATTGACCTATTTCCTGTAAAAACTATAAAGAAATAAGAGATATTCTCATTTTAAAAAAGGCTGGTTTACAAAATAAATCAGCCTTTTTAGTGTAACTAAAATTATTAGATAGCATCATTGCCCCCCTGCGCTCCCACAGCAAAAATATAAGCTGATTTACCATCTTTCCTTGGCAAATTTTGACTATTTTTAATTATTAATTACCGACAATTCATTGAAAAAATATTTGCTATTCTTAGATACGGAAACATCTGGTTTACCGAAAAAATGGAACAAGAGTTATATGGACAGTGACAATTGGCCCCATATTTTACAATTGGCCTGGATCATCTACGACGAAGACCAACAGGAAGTTAAACGAACCAATAAATATATTTACGAGCCGTTAATACCAATTAGTCCTGCATCCGAACAGATTCATGGATTGACACCACCTTTTCTAATGAAATATGGTGGGAAGAAAAAAGACGTATTACGGAAATTCAGTCATGACATCAAAAAATATAAGCCGCAGTTAATCGGCCATTTTCTATCATTCGACCTGCAGGTATTAGCAGCCGAATTCTATCGATCCAACTTGGCTATTCCATTTCATAACTTAGCATACTTTTGCACCTTGTTGCATAGCAAAAAATACGTTCGAAATCCGAATATGGTACATCTTCCACTTTCATCGCTACATGAAACGCTATTTTCGAGTCCAGCGACCGAAATGCATAATGCAGAAAAAGATGCCGAGATTACCGCTAAATGTTATTTTGAAATGATTCGAAAAGATGAATTATCCGATCAGGACATACAACATCAGCAAGCTGAATTCGAAAACATCTGTTAATGTAACTTCCATGAAAAACCCCGACGCTATACTACGCCTACTGAAATCGACTCAGCCATTTCAAATTCTGCCCGAAACCCTACAATTGAGTATCGTCGACAGATTCAATGAACATCGTTTTTCCAAAGATACCTTAGTTTATCGGCAGAACATTACCGATATGGATGGTGTTGATTTAATCCTCGAAGGTGAATATGAAACGTTCTTTCTGGATGTTTCCGATAATAAACGATTGGTCGAGATACACCATAAGCCGTATTGTTTTGGTGGAATATCGGTCTTATTAAACCGAACAAAAGCACTCAAGTCTGTTATTGCGAAAAAAGGTACAATTATTTATCGTTTACCCCGAAAAGACTTTATTGAGTTGTGTAATGCGAATGAAGAGTTTTTCCATTTTTTCACCAATTCCTTTGGAAAAAGAATGTTAGATGAGGAGTTTTCTCATTTTGTGAAGTCGCCAGCTTCCTTTGAGGAAAGCTACTTTGCGGCAGACCAACTCTATTCGCGCAAAATTGAGCATATTACCTATAAAGATATCGTATCCTGTACACCCGATACCCCCATCTTTGAGGCTGCACAGACCATGGCGAAACACAAGGTAAGCTGCATATTTATTAAAAAGGAGGAGCAGATTCTCGGCTATGCAACCGATATTACCTTAAGAGACAATGTCGTGGCCCAGCAGATTCCGGCAACACAATCTATCGCTCAGGTTATGGATAACCCCATTGTCAGTATTTCCGATCAGGCCTATCTTTACGAGGCGGTACTGATGATGTTCCGCACGAAATCGAGGTATCTCCTTGTCGAGAAGGCAGGCAATTATATCGGTTTCCTTAGTCGGAATCGGCTATTGAGTGAACAGGGGCAGTCTCCGCTCGTATTCATTCAATCGGTTAAACTCGCCGAAACGCTGGATGAGTTGCGTGAAAAATGGAACAATGTTCCCGAGATTATTCACCAATTGCTCGGTAGGGGTGTAAATGCCGAGATTGCGAACCAGGTTATTACGACCGTTGCCGACAGTATTGCCCTTAAAGTAATTGAAAAAGTGATCGGGGAAATGGGCGAGCCACCCGCAAAATTTGTATTTATGGTAACGGGTAGCGAAGGAAGGAAAGAACAAACGTTAATGACTGATCAGGATAACGCCATTATTTATGAAGATAAAGCAAACGAACAACGGGAGCTCGTACGCGCGTATTTTCTCCATTTTGCCAGTCGCGTATCGGATCATCTCAATACCATCGGTTTTAGCTACTGTACCGGAGGATATATGGCCAGTAATCCCGAATGGACACATTCCCTGTCGCATTGGAAGAAAAATTACAAAAAATGGATTGAAGAAAGTATTCCCGAGAATGCAATTAAATTTTCAACGTTCTTCGACTGTAGGCGACTATATGGCGACCAGGATATAATTGATCAACTCAAGGAATTCCTGAATATTGAGCTACAAAAACCCAACGAGCGTTTTTTTACATTCATTGCAAAGAATGCGCTGCAATATGAACCGCCGCTCACATTTTTCAAGGCAATAAAAACGCAAACAATAGGTTCTTCTGAAGTCTTCAATATCAAGAAAGCGATGACACCCATTGTTGACTTAGTCCGGGTTTACGCACTGCAAAACAGAATTTATGAAGAAAATACCGGTGGTAGGTTAAAACAGCTTCTTGAATTGGGCATCTTCACACAAGAACAGTACGAGGAGTTAAATCAATCCTATTATTACCTGATGTCGATCCGTTTGAAAAATCAAGCCAACCAGATCCGTATTGCTAAATTGGCGCCCAACAATTATGTACCTATCGATAGCTTGACCAATATCGAAAAGGCGACAATTAAAGAGATCTTCAAAACAATCCATAATTTTCAACTCGGTATTAAGCTGAAATTCACCAGCAATTTATTTGGTTAAGTACCTTATTGTCATACAAAGGCAATAAGGTACGAAGATCAGCGCTAACGCGCTTCTATTTTTTTGGCAAAGACAAATCAAACTGCCAATGCTTTGCTAATCGCTGCAACTCTTGCTTTGTTATTGGGATGACAGCACCATGTTTAGGCGAAGTGAAATTAGTCGATTTCATTTTACCTTCATTAAAGTGTCCCAGATCAACAAAATTTTTAAAATCTGTGGTTTCACTGAAGCCAAAATTATGTGGCGATATCCCATACATATCATACATCAACACCCATTTTTCTTCCCCTATCCTTTTCCACACATTCGGAGCTTCGCAGGCTTCCGACTCAGGATCATAGAAACGATCATCATACTGATAGGGTCCATTCGGGTGGTCTGAAACAGCTTGCTTAATGCCTGGAACACCATCATGGGCAACATAAAAAAGATGGTATTTATTACCCACTTTCGTCATGTCGCCATCGATGTAATTTTTATTTGATTTGGGGTATTGAAACAAGAGCTGTGGTTCTGACTCGAATGCTGTAAACTCCTTATTTAAGTAGGCATAGTAGAGCTGATTCAGTCCATTGCCAAACCGCATGGTAAAATAGATCATCATCTTACCAGTACGATCATCATAGATGAGTGCGGGAGCCCAAAAGGCGCCAACATTTTCCCAGCCTTTAAAGGCTTTCTCCAAGTAGAGCTCCGTATGGGTCCACTGAATTAAATCAGCCGATTTCATTAAGACAATACCGCGGTTGTTGCCCCATCCAAATGCTATGCCATCGCGCTCCCATTCTGTACTTCTATATCCTTGCTTTTGTCCGTAGATATGTAAATCCGTCATGACCATATAAAAATAGCCATCTTTTCCGCGCATGATATAGGGATCCCGAATACCTTTCTGCTGTGCAATGCTATCGCCAGCAATGATTGGTTTTCCTTTATTGATATCGGTGAAAGAATAGCCATCCTGGCTGACTGCAACATACAGGCCATGGCTATCATCCTTAAAATAAACCATGAGGTAAGCGGCCAGATCCGATTCCTTCGCCTGTGCAAATAAGTTATGCACAAATAGCATCAGGGTTGTAAAAAAGAGTATGCGAATATTCATCTTATTTTACGGTCAATTTTATCAAGGTCAAGGAGTAAGGTTCAAATGTTTCAACAATCGTCTTCCCCTTATAAGTTATTGTATTTTGCTTTGGACGGATATTCAATGGTTCCTCGATACTGTTACTCAGGTTTAAGTTGGCATTGGCCAAGGTGATTTTCTCTGCTGTCGCAGCAGGCTTTTTCTTCGAATCTATGGCAAGGTTCACTTTCATCGGCTTACTATTGTAATTGACGACTTTCACGATAAGCTGTCGCGCAGCTGTGTCATATACTGCCGAAGCATATAGGCTATCTTTGCCCGCTACGAATTCACCATCCCGTTTGATCGGAACAATGCTTGTCCCTTTATTGGTCGCATATAATTTTTGAACTTGGTAGCTCGGTGTTCCATATACCTGCAAGTTATCCACCCAAATTAAATCAGGTGACCACTGCCAGCCATCGACATGACCGAATAATGGCGCGTAAGACGCCATTTCCACTACGTCGCCATTTCGTTCCAGACCAGTCATGAAAGCTGCCTCCGAAAGAGCTGCCTCCCAGGTACTTTTTCCAGGACCATTTGGTCGCGTGGTATGCGAAGCGTATTCCCCTGCGAAGATTTTCACTCCATTTCTAGGGTAATTATCATAACGATTGGCGCTCGACAGAAACCAGGATGGTGGGCGGTAATAATGTTCATCAATGATATCGATATTCATCGCCCGCAGTTTATCATCTAAGAAGTCAAAACGATCTCCTTCGGGATCGGTACCCGAACTGGCGATAATTTTGATCTCCGGATGTTTTTCGTTTAACGTTTTCTTGAAGACGGTTAACCGCTCGATATATTGCGGGCCCCAATTTTCATTTCCAACCCCCAGCATGTTGAGATGGAAAGGCTCAGGGTGTCCCATATCCGCCCGTAATTTCCCCCATTTTGTAGCTGTTGTGCCGTTAGCAAATTCAATCAGATCCAAAGCGTCTTGAACATATGTATCCAGCTCATCTAAGGGTACCACTTCACCGGTATTAAATTGGCAGGCCATACCGCAATTGAGAATTGGCACCGGAGATGCGCCAATATCTTCCGCCAGCAAAAAGTATTCATAAAATCCTAAACCGAAGGTCTGAAAATAATCAGGTGTCAGACGATGGCTAAACTCGGTATTCCAGCGGTTGATAATCAATTCCCTTTCCGTTATTGGTCCAACCGTTTTTTTCCATTGAAACCGATTGGCCAAATCTCTCCCTTCAACAATACAGCCGCCAGGAAAACGGATAAAGCCAGGTTTCATATCGGCAAGCATCTGAACCATATCTTTACGAAGCCCCTTTGGTCTACCTTTCCAGGTGTCCACTGGAAATAAGGACAACATATCGACCTCTAAAGTCCCCGTCCCTGTAAACCAAATATTTAATTTCGCTTTATCTGTCGTTTGGTTGACAGGTAATTTGACCGCAGCTTCCGTCCAGGATGCGACGGGTTCAAGCGGAAGTTCAGCTTTCCCAATCACCTTGTTCTGCTGATCGATAAGTTCAACATGCACTTTCATTCCTTTAGCAGCACGCTGGTACTGCAACGAAAACTCATAGCTTGCTCCCGCTTTTACCCCCATTCCTCTAAAACCTTCATTTTGCAGCCCTAATCTTAGATTTGCCGTATTGTTTAATCTTAGATAGCGTTTATTTCCCTTACGTTTACTATCATTCAGCAGTAAATAAGTACCCTCGGCACCATTTTCAAGCTTCTTCCAGCCCATCCAAGGTTGATCAAACTCAAATGATCTATTTTTGACCAATTCGGCATAGATCCCACCGTCTGCCCCAAGATTGATATCCTCAAAAAAGACGCCCCACATATGTGGCGATATTTCACCTGCAGGTTTATCCAGTGCAATATCTAACGTGATTGGTGACTGTGCAGCTGCCGAAAAACCTAAACTTGCCAGCACTAGCATCAACGATACAATTTTTTTCATCTATGTATTTATTTGTTCATTAAATGAGCTTATTACGCTCATTTATTGGTTTACTACCCTTAATCAATCAGGTAATCTCACGGTATTTGTGGTCTATTTCCCTTTATTTTCCAAGGGATCAATGCGGTATTTCACGGTCTTTAGCGGTACGTTTCCAGTTACTTTCAATGGGATTAACGCACTCATTAGCTCATTTATTGGTTTACCACCATCGAATCAATAGATATTCACAACATCTTATATTAATTCCAATACAATAACTGAAAATGCCGGAATATCCACTTCAATAGTACCGTTTACAACCTTGGCCGTATTGTACACAACAGGTGCAATTGTTGCGGGTTTCTTAAAGGAATTATAATCGCGTAGGTTGTCCGCGGTAAGTATTCGACCCGTTACTTTTCCAGCTTTCACCGAACCTAAATCAACCTTTACCTTATTATTCTTTTTCGGATCAATATTTACCAAGGATATATGTGTGCGGCCCTGTTTGTCCTGTGATGCCGAAACCGATACGGCCGGAATTTTCTCCTGATTAAATTCAAAATCCGCTGATTGAAGCGTAATAGGAATTAACTTGGCATCCTGATGAACTTTATACATCTCCATCACATGATAAGTCGGTGTCAAAATCATATTCTTCCCCTCGGTTAGAATAACAGCTTGCAATACATTCACTGCCTGCGCTAAATTGGCCATCTTCACCCGACGGGCATGGTTATTAAAAATATTCAATGTCATGCCGGCAATCATGGCATCACGCATGGTATTTTGCTGATAGAGAAAACCAGGGTTCGTACCGGGTTCAACCTCATACCAGCCGCCCCATTCGTCTACGATCAGATCCACAAGTCCTTTCGGATCGTATTTGTCCATAATGGCAATATTCTTTTCTACGAGTTCATTCATAAACCAAGCTGATTTCATGGTTTTAAAATACTCTTCCTCCGAATATTGGGTCGCAGAGCCTTTTTTATCCCAGTTAATCACCGCATAGTGATGAAGTCCCATGCCTTTCATCAAACCACTTGGAATTTTCTTCATGAGTGTTTCTGTCCAATTATAATCAGCGCTATTCGCCCCCGAGGCGATTCGATACAAACCGCTTCCATTGGTCCAGTCCGACATAAAAGTCGCGTATTTGCGATAGATATCGGTATAGTAATCGGCAGTCATATTTCCGCCACAGCCCCAGGCTTCATTTCCTACGCCCCAAAATTTTACCTTCCAAGGTTCCTGCCGGCCATTTTTTCGTCGCCAATCCGACATAGGGCTCTCACCTTTAAAATTCACATATTGCACCCAGTCGGCAAGCTCCTGCACCTCACCGCTCCCCACATTACCCGCTAGATAAGGTTCTGCACCAAGCAATTCGCACATATTCAAAAAGTCATGTGTACCAAAAGAATTATCCTCTGTCACACCACCCCACCAATTATTTACCATAGCGGGACGCTGTGCTTTGGGCCCGACTCCGTCCTTCCAATGATACGTATCGGCAAAACAGCCCCCCGGCCAACGTAAATTGGGAATATTCAACTTCTTAAGAGCTTCGATGATATCTTTCCGGACGCCGTCGGCATGGGGAATCGAGTCATTTTTCTCACCGACATAAAATCCATCATAAATACAGCGCCCCAAATGTTCGGCAAAATGTCCATAGATATGTCGACTTATAATCTGCTCCTGCTGTGGTGTTTCCAATCTTACACTACTCTGTCCATACAGTAATCCAGTGGCCAGCGTAAAAACAACGCCTAATTTTAATCTTAGCTTCATCATATCGATTTTATTATTTCACACTAAATTGATAGGTTGTCTTTGAACTATATTTTTCACCAGGTTTTAACACCGTGGATGCAAAACTGGGGTGATTTGGTGCATCTGGAAAATGTTGTGTCTCCAAGCAGAAGGCAGAACGAAATGGATACACTTTTCCCTCTTTCCCTTTAGGATCCGAATCCTTCATAAAATTACCACTGTAAAACTGCAAGCCTGGTTCGGTTGTGTAGATGTCCATTTCAATACCTGTCTTTGTAGCATACACCTGTGCGACCTTCTGGAAACCATCCTTCTTGTTGAGTTCAAAATTATGGTCATAGCCCTTTCCAATCTTCAGTTGTGCATTTTGATCTTCTATACGAGCGCCAATGCGTGTCGGCTTGGTAAAATCGAATGCGGTGCCCGCGACAGGCAAGCTCTTTCCTGTTGGGATCAAGGTATTATCAACTTCGGTAATTGCCTTTGCATCAATTTGAAGTTCATGATCCAAAATAGAAGAATCTCCGGCCCCATTGAGGTTAAAATACGCATGGTTGGTCAGATTTAAGACCGTCTCTTTATCTGTTGTCGCCTGATAGGCTATGGCCAAAGCACCGTTGTCCTCCAGGGTGTAGGTAACCTCCATCTTGACCGTTCCTGGATACCCCGCTTCTTTATCAGGTGAGGTGTAGGCTAATGTGATTGATGTATTAGTGCTACTAACGACATCCCACACCTTATTGTAAACGCCATTGTTACCGCCATGAAGTGAGTTCTCGCCATCATTCTTTTCCAATGTATACACCTCACCATTCAGTTTAAATGATGCTTTCCCGATCCGGTTACCATAACGCCCTACAATGGCGCCATAAAAATTATTATAGTTATCCTTGTATTCTTTGGCCGAATCATAGCCCAAAATCACATCAATCGCTTTACCGTTCTTATCCGGGACTTTTAAACTCACAAGACGTGCACCATAATTTGTCAACGTAATGGCGAGTTTATCATTCTTGAGCTGGAACAGTTTAACTTCTTTACCATCAATCTGGCTGTCGAAAGCCGGGCTGGAAGTAGAATCAGCCATCGTTGCTGCTTGCTTACTTTGAGTTGATGAAGATTGGCAGCCATAAGCCAATGAAGCACAAGTCAACAAACCAATAATAATTTTCTTATTCATCTGTAATTAAGTTTTACCCCATCGGTCTGACGGAGGCTTCCTAATTTTCATTAGGAATGGTTCATAATTTTTTAATTATTCAAATGGCAACATTTCTACCAAAAACGCACGTAGATAGCGGTCACCAACAATAAAGTCACAACAATTAATGCCAATACGGATGGTTCTACTTTAAACATCGACCGATCCAATACAAAAGCTTTTGGATTAACCTTTGGTCCAAATAAGCTCACAGCAATCATAGCGATCATTGTAAATACAAATGCGAGTCCCATACATATCTGGAATGGTATTTCATAAATGCCCGCTTTGTTGAGATATGCCGTGTAGATCCATGTCTCTGGTCCGAAAACCTTTGTTGCAAACTCATTGAAAAATATAGACAACGCAAATCCCGTAACAAGGCCTGTAATAGCGGCTGCACCCGTTGTCCTTTTCCAAAACATCCCTAGCAAAAACATCGCAAAAACACCGGGGCTGATGAAGCCTGTATATTTTTGGATAAAAGTAAATCCGCCGGCACCACCGATGCCCAGCGCATCATTCCAGGTAAACAAAACAGAAAGTAGAATAGAGATCACGATGGTTATCTTTCCAACCCACACCATTTTTGCTTCGCTCGCATCTTTATTGATGTATTTTTTAAAGATATCCAATGTAAAGATCGTTGCGATACTATTGGCCTTTCCGGCCAATCCGGCCACAATAGCCGCTGTAAGCGCCGCCAGCGCAAGCCCTTTCATTCCATTGGGCAGATAGCCCAATATCGCTGAATATGCATTATCGGCGTGAAACACTCCTCCAGGAGCCATTTCGTGTTGTAACGCACCATTTTTGTATAGCACATAAGCGGCTATCCCCGGAAGCATAACGATAATTGGCATAAACAATTTTAGAAATCCCGCAAAAAGAATCCCCGTGCGTGCAGTCTTTAGATCGGCTCCCAAAGCGCGTTGTGTGATGTATTGATTACAACCCCAGTAATTTAGGTTGACAATCCAGATCCCCGCAAGGTACATTCCTATTCCAGGCAGCATCAGATACTTATTGATATCTTCCTGACTGGCCCCTGGCCCTGGTTTATCGACAAATAGGTTAAAATGCTCCGGCGAATCTTCCATCAGTTTATTAAATCCCGCTAAGGCATCCTGTCCTAAACCAAAATGTTCACTGACCAAGGTCAATGCCACATAGGTTGTCGCTATACCGCCAATAATTAATACAACAACCTGAATAACATCTGTGAAACCAATAACACGCATTCCCCCCAGCGTAATGATGACGGCAAATACGGCTAAAGCAACTGTAATGGTGTGGAAGCTGTCGCCACCTCCGGCCATACTCGAAATGGCAATTGCCCCGAGATACAGGATAGATGTCAGATTGACAAAAACATACAAAAACAACCAGAAGATGGCCATGATGAGACTCGTCGTTTCATTGTATCGGTTGTTCAAAAACTGAGGCATCGTGAAAATCTTGTTTTTCAGATAGACCGGAATAAACCAAACCGCAACAATAATTAACGCTACCGCAGCAATGAGCTCGTAAGCAGCTACAGCAATACCGACCTCAAATCCATTGCCGCTCATGCCAATAAACTGTTCGGCAGAAATATTCGATGCGATCAACGAAGAGCCTATGGCCCACCAGGTCAGTGATCCTTCCGCCAGAAAGTAGTCCTTGCTGCTGCTTAAACTATTCGTCTTTTTACGATAAATCCAATAGCCATAGCCGGCTACAATAAAGAAGTAAATTACGAAGATGATGTAATCTACCGTTGCAAATTTTTCCATATTTCCCAAATTGGTTATTATCAATAAGCCATTTATACCGCGAAGAACAGGTATAAATGGCTTAGTTTATTATTTACTCAGTAAATAATACAGTTCATTCCATTTCAATTGATCTTCGAGTCTTGCTACCGTAGTGTCCTCGTCGATCAATACATATTCCAGTCCGGCAATACGTGCAAAATCTTCCAGGTATTCGGGTGTTAAGCTCAAGCTGTAGGCAGTATGGTGCGCACCCCCAGCCACAATCCAGGCACTGCAACCTGTTTTCATATCGGGCAGCGGTTTCCATAACACCCGTGCGACAGGAAGCTTAGGGAGTTCTTCTTCTACAGCAACACCTTGTACTTTGTTTACGATCAAACGGAAACGCGTTCCCATATCGACCAAAGAAGCATTCAATGCATCACCACTTTGGCCATTAAAAACCAAGCGAGCAGGATCTGCCTTGCCGCCAATGCCTAGTGGATGCACTTCTATTCGTGGTTTTCCAATTGCCAATGCGGGGTCCACTTCCAACATGTGTGAGCCAAGTACCATGGGATTCTGCGGATCAAAATGATAGGTGTAGTCTTCCATAAATGCCGTCGTACCCGGTAATCCTGCTCCCATTACTTTGCAAGCACGCACCAAAGCTGGCGTCTTCCAATCCCCTTCACCGGCAAAACCATAACCCTCAGCCATTAAACGCTGTACCGCCAGGCCCGGAAGTTGTACCATGCCATGCAGATCCTCAAAAGTATCCGTAAAACCTTTAAAGTCTCCTTGTTCCAAAAACTTCCGTAGGCCAATTTCTATCTTAGCAGCTTCGATGAGGTTAGCACGATATTCACCGCCAGCTTTCACATTTTCGGCTAGCTCATAAGTTGCTTCGTACTCTACTAATAATGCCGCGATTTCCGCTTCAGTACTCGCGTTAATCACCTCCACGAGATCCCCAATGGCATAGGTGTTTACAGCGAAACCAAATTGCGACTCTGCCTCTACTTTATCGCCATCTGTGACAGCCACATAACGCATATTGTCACCAAAGCGTGCAAATTTGGCTCCTTGCCAGTCATGCCAGCCTGCGGCTGCACGCGCCCAAACATTAATCCGTTCCAATACTTCCGCATCTTGCCAATGGCCAGTGACGACTTTACGCGCTATTTTTAAGCGGCTAACGATATGTCCAAATTCACGATCCCCATGTGCACTTTGGTTAAGGTTCATAAAATCCATATCGATACTATGCCACGGGATATCCTGGTTGTACTGCGTATGCAGATGCAACAATGGCTTTTGCAGTGCTTTTAATCCCCTAATCCACATCTTTGCCGGTGAAAAGGTATGCATCCAGGTAATGACCCCAATACAATTTTTTTCACTATTGGCGGCTGCCAATGTTGCATAAATCTCGTCTGTATTTTTTACGATCGGTTTATATTTTACCGTTACCGGAATCACCGCTTGGGTATCTAAATAATGGGCTATTTCCTCAGCATGTAGGGCCACTTGTTTTAAGGTTTCTTCTCCATATAGATCTTGGCTTCCAACGATAAACCAGACCTCAAGTTCTTTTAAATTGATATTCATGTTAATTGTAGTTTTTGCTCTATTTTTTATTATTCAGCATTATTGACCATAATAGGCATTGTTTCCATGCTTCCGTTCGTAATGCTTTTTGATCAATGCAGGCTTTAATCGAGGTGCATTCGGGTTGATCTGTTCTGTCAACCAAGCCATTTTCGCCACCTGTTCCAACACCGCACTGTTATAGACAGACTTTATTCCGGTTTTACCCCAAGCAAACGGCGCGTGGTTGCCAACCAGAATCATTTCCACTTCTTGATAGTCCAGCTTATTTTCGACAAAGTGATTAATAATTTGAAACCCCGTTTCATGTTCGTAGTTTCCGGCGATCATCTCATCGTGCATTGGTGGGGCACAAGGAATATCGACGGTCAAATGATCGGCATGTGTCGTTCCAAAAATGGGAATATCCCGCTGTGCCTGTGCCCATGCTGTCGCATAGGTGGAGTGTGTATGTGTTATACCGCCAATCTCTTTCCACTGTTTATACAATAGGGCATGGGTTTTCGTATCTGATGATGGCCGAAGATTACCCTCAACCACATGACCATCAAAATCTACAATCACCATATGTTCCGGTGTAAGCTCCTCATAAGGGACCCCACTGGGTTTAATGGCAAAAACTTCATGGTGACGGTCGACAACACTCACATTTCCAAATGTAAAAAGCACCAATCCCAGCTGGGGCAATTGCATATTGCAATGGTAGGCTTCTTCTTTAATTGAATTATACATGATTAAAATTTGAATGGTTAAACAGTAATGGCGAGCGATTCCTTTCCTTCGACAAAAGCACCCAGCGCCCGGTAATGTGCATAGCGCTCGGCATAAATGGACACCCATTTTTCCTCAGGGATATAAGTCCGTTCAAAACCTTGTCCCATTGCCTTCATGGCATCCTCGACCCGCTCATATAAACCAGCAGCTGTTGCGGCAAACATAGCTGCGCCAATGGCACAAGTCTGTTCACTTTTATGAATACGGATAGGCATATTCATCACATTGGCCATCATTTGCATAATGAAAGGTGATTTTTTGGCGACTCCGCCTAAACCGATCAAGCCTTTCACAGGAATACCCTGCTCCACGAAACGGTCAACAATAGCCTTGGCGCCAAAACAAGTCGCTTCGACAATCGCTCTGAAGATCCGCGGCGCATCTGTTCCGAGGTGCAAGCCTGTGATCGCTCCTTTCAAGGATTGATCTGCATCCGGAGTTCGGCGGCCATTGAGCCAATCCAAAGCTAATTCAGATGTTTCTGTTACGGGAAGTAACGCAGCCTGCTCACTTAGACTGACCAATAGTTTCTCTTCCAACGTTGCGATCAACTGTTCCCGCGTCCGTTCATCGATCTCTTCAACATCTTGTATCAAATTTTTCGTTGGCCATAGCAACACCTGTTTCAACCAGGCGTAAGCATCACCAAATGCCGACTGTCCAGCTTCCATACCAATCATTCCCGGTATAATGGAACCGTCTACCTGACCACAGATCCCTTTCACCAGGGTATCCTGAACCTCTTCTCTTGGAGCAACTAACATATCACAGGTTGATGTCCCCATCACCTTACTCAGATAATAGGGCTCAATTTGTCCTCCAACTGCCCCCATGTGGCAGTCAAATGCACCTACACCAACAACAACTGCTGTTGTGAGACCTAGTCGTTGCGCCCATTCTTCGGAAAGTTGGCCAACAGGTTTGTCAGCTGTATAGGTTTCAGAAAATAAACGATCGACCAAACCGTCCAACAACGGATCTAGTGATGAAAAAAAGGAATTCGGAGGTAATCCACCAAATTCTTCAGCCCAAAGCGACTTATGCCCCGCTGAGCAAACCCCTCGTTTCATAGCGGACACCTGTGTTCCGCCAGTCAATAGAAAAGGAATATAATCACAATGCTCCACCCAGCTATAGGTGGCGGCACGCACCTTTTCATCAGTCCTAAAAACATGAAGTAATTTGGCCCAGAACCATTCCGAGGAGTATATTCCGCCTACATACTTCAGATAATCCACCGAACTATTTTGATTGTGCAGGTTGATTTCTTTAGCCTCTCTAACGGCTGTATGATCTTTCCATAAAACAAACATGGCATTGGGGTTGTCTTTAAACTCGTCCAACAACGCCAATGGAACCCCCGCTGCGTTAACGGCAACAGGGGTAGATCCTGTTGTATCTACGGAAATAGCCTTTACAGCCGAGCCGATATTGTCGAGCCCCGATTTGAGCAAGCAGTCTTTTATTGTCGCTTCCAGGCCTTCGATATAATCCAAAGGGTGTTGTCTAAATTGACTTAAAGCAGCATCACAATACACCCCTCTTTTCCAACGCGGGTAGTAAAATACGGAAGCAGCTATTTCCTCGCCATTGCTAGCGTCAACCAACACCGACCGGACTGAATCACTTCCATAGTCCACCCCAATGACATACGATTTATTCATTTTTGCTGAATTTGGTTTATAACTTATAATTGTCTCTAACGCCTTACTTTCCAATCCTCCCCTTTCCGAAGTATGCCTTGAAAAAATAATTAGTGTCAAATAAACATTTATTTTTTTAAATATGAAAGAAAATTTTCATATTTAAAAAATTGAGCTAACTTCATGGCGGCAAATTATGATTAACCCGAGCCCGCAATATTGGCTTACAAAAGCCTTTAAAGGGATGTGTCAGACAATTATTATACTTATTTTTAGCTATTTACTTTTTTACATAGTTTTGCTCATGAAATAAATGGGATGAAGTCAGATAAAAAGATAAAACGATAGACGATGGAATATTATAAAAAAGATTCAGGGATCCTTTTGGCAGTAGACTGTATCATATTTGGATTTAACGGAGAATCCCTGGAAGTACTTTTAATTAAACGCGATTTCGAACCAGAAAGAAATAAATGGAGTCTAATGGGTGGATTCGTTCAATCCGACGAAAGTCCCGAAGAGGCCGCGAGCAGGGTGCTTAAACAGTTAACCGGACTTGAAAATGTATACATGGAGCAATGTAGTGTATTCGGAGAACCGAAGCGCGAGCCTAGCGATCGCGTTGTCAGTATCTGTTATTTTGCGCTGATTGATACGCAGCAATACAGACATATCCTAAGTGACGATTACGAAGCGCAGTGGTTCCCATTGCGGGAACATCCCAAATTGATCTTCGACCATGACCAAATGATCGCTTCGGCGCAGCATCGCCTACGCATGAAGGCAGCCTTATATCCGATATTATTTGAACTGCTTCCCGAGAAATTCACGATTCCCCAAATTGCAGCACTTTATGAGGGTGTTTACAATATTGAGTTGGACAAGCGAAATTTCAGCCGAAAACTGCTTTCCTCAGATCTCATCATCAAACTGGAAGAAAAGGATAAGGAAAATTCAAAAAAAGGAGCTTACTATTTCAAACTAAATACCGCTATCTATAAGGAAAAAATCATGTCCTTCTTACGTTATTTACCCAGCTGGTCAATAGAATCATAATTAAATAGCATGCAAATCAGGCATAGGAATAGGAATATATTTCACTTTCAATTTTCGTTTTTTCAATAATTCCTTATATTTATCACGAGCATATCCTTTTTGCAGTTAGGATATGTTGAATAAACGCATTTTATAAAATAAACAACATGAGCAAATTGAGATTAGCATTTATATTCTTTACGATTTTATTTATTTCATCATATACAGGATTACAGGCACAAACCCCTGTTGCTGCGCCGGCTACCGCAGCAGCGCAACAGGCTAATGCCTTTAAATATAGTCCGGATGGATTAAGAAAGGGAAGCTTGGCGAATCAATTTGACCACCTGAATTATATTTCGAAAAATAACTATGATTTTAAGATGGTGCGAAAAACCAATCTCGATATTGTGAAACGAAATGTAATTGATACTGTAGCAAAGCTTCAAAAAGAAATCAGCTCGTTGAAATCATCTTCAAGCAACTATACCTCGAATACCAAAACGTTGCAAGATTCTATTCAAGTTTTAAAGGATCAATTGGCGCAGGAGAAAGAAAAAACAGAAAGCTTTTCTTTCTTGGGAATCAATACATCAAAAACTTTTTATAGCACTGTTGTTTGGACGATCATTGCGGTATTGGCAGCAGCAGCATTTATCTTTTTATTTTCTTATCGGAAAGCGAAAGTGGACACGGTGGAATTTCAAAAGACCGCGGAGCAATCACAAGAAGAGTTCGCCACTTTCCGCAAAAAGGCAATGGAAAAAGAACAACTGCTCAAGCGACAGCTGCAAGATGAACTGAACAAAAAAATCTAGCCCTGTTTTTCATAAAACAGCAGATTAAAAAAATTGACCTGTCACGAATCCAGGAAGCATCCTGTTACAGGTCGATTTTTTTAATCCGGTTCAGTTCGTAGAAACGAACAAAAGAT